>NZ_GL883721.1:19470-84902 GCF_000205025.1 Parasutterella excrementihominis YIT 11859
AAACATAACCTCGGCAGAAAGAAGCAGCGGGCTAGATATATCCAGGATATTGGAATCATTAAGACCCTCGTTAACAGAGAGCTAAATCTTCTTTTCACTCGGAAGATAAACCCGATCAGGGCGATAGTCGTTGAAGATTTAAGTGCTCGGATGAAGGCTCACTTTGGCAAAAAGTGGAATAGACGGCTGAGCGGCTGGATGCGAGGATACCTTCAGGAGAGGATCAGATATAAAGCAAAGAAACATGGAATAGAAGTAAACGAAGTAAACCCTGCTCACAGTTCGAGAGAATGCCCCCGGTGTCACTGCACGGACAAAAAGAACCGACGAGGGGATGTCTTTAAGTGCTCGTCTTGCGGATACCACGAACATGCTGACTTGGTTGCTGCGTTAAACATACTCGGCCGTTTAGGAGATAAGGAGATCCGTAAAGGTATGTCTCCGTCTCGGGTGAAAGCAGTACTGGACGGTCGGCACGTCGGTTGGAAATTATTGAACGAAACCGTTACCGACAGGACTTCAGATGAAGCGCGTGTTGTGAGCGAATCTCCCCGTTCAGCTTCATCGAAGAGCGAACGGAGAAGTGATGTACAGGTTTGTACAGCTTCCTGATAACGGAGAAGATCATTTCTTGGCTCTGGGACGCGGCTGTGTGGACACTGTTCGCTCTAAGTTTCATCATGTCATGAGCGCTGCTTCCGAAGGAGAATATAACTATATGGCAACCGTTCCGAATAACCGTGACCACAAAACATTTGTGATTAGTAAACAGCTCATGCAAGACATGGTGACATCGGGCGAATTTACCCCTAAAACTAATCTACTGAAAGAAGGACGAAGTTTGGGTGAACTTTACGTCACGGGCTTGTCGATGTATGAAGGAAAACTGTTTGCGGTAAGTAAAAACTTCAACTGCATCTTTGAGATTGATCCGAAGAACGAGATGATTGTAAAGGCCTTTGCTCTCCCTGCGTCTCTTGACGATGTTCGAGGTCTCATTGCAGATAAAGACGGTTTTAAGGTCCTTAATCGGAACGTGCTTGTTACATTGAGAGATTGATAGTCGAAACTGAAATCGATCTCGCTCCGATTTAAAGAATGCCGGCTTAACGCCGGCATTCTGCCTATTGACAAGGTTGTTAATCTTCAATACCCCGACGCTTCGAAAAATCAAACCTTGAAAGGGCAAATAAGAAGATCGCACCTCTGAAGCACAATTCAAAGGCCATCGCAACCCAGACACCATCCAATCCCATTCGGGATGCCAGGTAGTAAGCCAAGGGAATACGAATGAGCCACATGCTCCCTAAATTCATAAGACTTGGGAACAAAGTGAATCCGGCACTCACAAAAATACTGCAGCTAACAATAGCGGCAGCAAACATCGGCTCTGCGAACGCCTCAATTCGCAGAGCACTGGATCCTAATTCGATAATGGATTGATTAGTTGTCATAAACCCAATCATCCAAGGAGCTGTCAAATACATCACTACGCCCATAGCCGACATGATGACCATGACCATGATGACGTTGATCTTGGAAAATCTTCTTGCCATGTCCGGCCGTTTTGCTCCGATGCTTTGGCCTACGATGGTGGAAGCGGCATCAGCAACCCCGTAACCTGGCATATAGCATAAACTCTCAGCAGTTATGGCAAAAGAATGAGCCGCCAAAGATAAAGGTCCTAACGGCGCCACAATCATCGTCGTGACGATTTGGGCGCTGCTCATGGCCATTCTTTCTAAGGCGATCGGAGAGCCGATTCTGGCGACTCGTCTCATGCAGAAAATCTCAGGAAGGAAAGAGCCGGGGTGGCCGACGAGGGCAATTTTGTCGGACTTTACAACCAAGAACCAAAGAAGCAAAAATGTGCTGACCGACTCCGCCAGGATGGTTCCTAAAGCAGCACCGGCAACACCAAGATCGGCTCCGGGAACCGTAATGCTAAGCCCCAGAATCTTGTAAGTGGCAGTCGGGAAGATAAGCAGCAAGTTAAATATGGCGTCCAAGAAGCACATCCCGATATTAATCATGCTCGGAAGTTTCACATTTCCCGTGCTTCTCAGCATGCTTGAAGCAACAAAGCCTAAAAAGGCGGCAGGGGTGCCGAGACAAAATATGGCGAAATAAGTTCTAGCATCTGCATAAAGCTCGGGGGCGCCTCCGAGCCATGTCGGAACATAGGGGGCAAGAGCAACGCCGACAATAGCAATTGCTATGCTGATAAGACCGCCGACAAACAATGACTGCCGGAGTACAGATCGTGCCTCATCGAATTGTTTTGCGCCGATTCTTTGTGCGACTTGAACCGTAAAGCCTGCTGTAACGGATGTGATAAGTCCCCATACGAGCCAGAGGGAGGAAGAGACCAAGCCGATCGAGGCCGCAGGGTTTGCGCCAAGGTGACCGACCATTGCCGCGTCGATGTATTGGACCATCACGAAAGAAATCTGAGCAAAAATCGCAGGCAGGCTCAAGCGCCAAACGAGTTCGATTTGGTCCCAAACATTTAATTGCGCGCCGTTTCTGATAAGAGAAAACAGCTGCTCTGTTCTTTTATCCTTCGTAGCCATAGCTCGCATTCTAGAAGCATTCTTTTCCTTAGGAACATTACGGAATGATTATGGGCCTTATTGCTAGAGAGCTTTTTGCTGCTTCTACTTAAGCGCGTGTTGAATTTTGATAGGGCTGTTAATTCATTAAGGCTGCTTCAAAAGTCTTACAACCGGACTTGCCTCGATCAGTCCCGGAATCCGATGTCCACGATCGCTCCCCTAGGCTAGAGGTTCAGCTCTTCCATCTTTGTTAACCATTTTGTTCTTGAGCTGGGCGCGCGGGGAAAGAATCAGGAAAATTTTCTTCTACAATCCGGATCTTTCGCCAAAAACTTTGAGAACAACGGTTTTAATTCTCAAGTTTTGTTTAATTTTCCTGCTCTTCAAACACCGTTTGTTGAAATGAACCAGCTTCTCCCAAAATACTTCGGATTTGATCCTGCAACGACGACGATCAGAACTGAAATCATCGCAGGCGTCTCCACTTTCCTCACAATGGCCTATATTCTGGCTGTAAACCCAGCCATTCTTGGCATTACGGGAATGGATAAAGGAGCGCTTTTTGCTACCACGGCGATTACCTCCGGCATTGCGACGCTTATCATGGCGCTCTATGCCAAGATGCCCTTCGGACTTGCACCGGGTATGGGTATCAATGCCTTCTTTGCCTATACCGTTTGTCTTTCGATGGGGCATACCTGGCAGTTTGCGCTGACCGCAGTGCTCTTGGAAGGTCTGATATTTATTCTCCTTACTGTGACCAATGTCCGAGAAAAGATCGTTTATTCCTTGCCGCCGAGTATTCAAAAGGCGATCGGTGTAGGTATCGGTCTTTTTATCGCTTTTATCGGTCTCCAAAACGCGGGAATTTCGGTTAAAAACGATGCAACACTGGTGGCTCTTGGTCAAATTTTCCAGCCGAGCGTTTTGCTGGTTATCGTCGGTTTAATTTCAACCGCCGTCCTTCTGGTTAAAAATATTCCCGGTGCCTTATTAATCGGTATCGCAATTACAACGATTTGCGGCATACCATTCGGCCTGACCCATTTAGACGGCTTTGTCTCTACTCCGCCTTCTGTTGAACCGATTTTCATGAAGTTCGAATGGCACAACATTTTCACCGTGGATATGGTGATGGTTGTCTTCTCCTTCTTATTCATGGACTTGTTTGATACTTTAGGAACTCTGGTCAGCCTCCTATACAAGGGCGGATTCGTTAAAGACGGCAAGATGCCGAGAATGAAGGAGTCCTTCTTTGCAGATGCTGTAGGTACAACCATCGGAGCCTGCATGGGAACGAGCGCGATTTCCACTTACGTTGAAAGCGCAGCAGGAGTTTCCGTCGGAGGAAAGTCCGGATTAACGGCTTTTGTGATTGCGGTTTGCTTCTTTCTGTCTCTTTTCTTTGCACCGCTCTTCTTATCGATTCCGGCACAGGCCACTGCCCCGGTCTTGATATTGGTCGGTTTCTTAATGATCTCCTGCATTAAGGAAATTGACCTGGATGATTATGCGGAAGCCATTCCGGCATTTATCTGCATCATCACGATTCCGCTTACGTACAGCATTGCAAACGGCATCGTCTTTGGACTTCTGAGTTATGTGCTGATTAACTTGATCTCCGGCAAGTTTAAGAAGATTCGCATCGAGATGTACCTGTTGTCGGTCTTCTTTATTGTGATGCTGTTGCTCCACTAATAGAAAGTTATCGAAATATTCCGATATTTCAATTAAAAATTGCCCCGCTTTTGTGCTCGCTGCTACTTAGTTGTGCACAAAGCGGGGATTTTTCTGCCGTTTTTCTGTTTGTTTCCCTTTAAAGCGCTAATCACACCTCAAAAAAGTTGGCACGGAATATGCGTGTAGTTCAAGTGCATTCGAACACAAACAGGAGAACCAAAATGTCAAACTCTCTCGCTTTAAGAAGACGGACTTTCCTTAATTTCGGCCTATTAGGTGCTGCAGTCAGTGCCGCCCTTCCTGTCAAAGCTTTTGCACAGGCACCGGCGAATGTTTCTTTCATCGCTCCGACAGCAGATAATCCAATTCGCATTAACTTTAATGAAAACGCCCTGGGTATGAGTCCTAGTGCACAGGCCGCTGCACGCGACGCCGTCGCAAAAGGAAACCGTTACGCTAAAGCAGAGATTACACAGCTCCACGGTAAGCTTTGCGATATGTATAAAGTTCCAAAGAATTTCCTTCTTTTGACGGACGGTTCTTCTGAAGGGATCAGAGCTCTAATGGGCGCATATTCCCGTCTTCCCAAAGTCCAGTTGGTTATTCCGGAACTGACTTACGGCGACGGTGAGCACTTTGCGAACCTCTATAACGTTCCTGTTGTAAAAGTTCCGATGCTCGCGGATTGGAAGGTCGATGTCGCAGGGCTCAAGAAGGCAGTGGACGGTTTCGACGGCTTCTCCATTGTTTATTTCGTCAACCCCAACAACCCGACGTCGACTGTTACACCTGCCTCTGAAATCGAACCTTGGGTCAAGAGTAAACCGGACAATACCCTGTTCATCGCGGATGAGGCCTATGCGGAGTATGTCAGCGATCCGAAATTCAAATCGATGGCAGGTTTAATTCAGGACGGGCTGGACAACGTAGTTCTCTTAAAGACATTCTCGAAGCTATATGCTATGGCCGGGATGCGGGTTGGTTTTGCGGTCGGCGCTCCGAGCATTATCAAGATGATGAAAGATCAGGTAGCCGGTGAAAAATTGAACTATCCGGGTGTTACTGCTGCTTTGGTTTCCTTAGATGATGAACCGTTCCAGGCTTATTCCAGAGCTTCGAACTTAGAGAGCCGAAAGATTTTAGCTTCTTGTTTAGATAAGCTCGGGGTTAAATACCTCCCTTCGAGCACGAACTTCATGTTCTTTGAGTTAAACGAACCGATTCGTGCATTCCAGAAGAAGATGGCTACTCGAAACATCATCGTCGGCAGACCGTTCCCGCCTGCAATGAATTGGTGCCGCATTTCCTTAGGTACGCCGCAGGAGATGGCCTATGTCGCAAATGAACTGACAAAAATGCGTTCAGAAGGCGTGTTTTAAAAATTTTTGATTTTTTATTTTATCGACGGCGTATTTTGTGTAAATATGCCGTCGTTGTCATTTGAAGTTAGGATTCAAACATGCAGCGGATAACGATTTTTGATCTGTCTGCTGAAAAAGACAGTGGCAGTGACGATGGTTAAAATCCCACAGGCTACGAGGATGGATGTTCCTAAAACAAAAGGCATTCCCGCTGAAATGCGGCGCAAATAAAGCTGGTAAGCGGAAATTAGCCATTCAATGCCGAAACAAATTAAACAGATCTCCCAAATCCAGCAAACGGGCCGGAAAGGAATAAACAACAAAATCAATAAGATTACGGGGATAGGCAAAAGGAGGTAATTTCCCCAAAAGTACAAGTGAGCCCCGAATAAAATCGCGCCAAAAATCGGGAAAATCAATCGCCACATATCAAACACTTAACCGGATAATATAAATACGATTCTTGGGGTGCAGCCGCGGGCAAAACGGCTACATACTTCAGGAAGCCTTCTGCTGCAGCATTTATTCACTCGAAGACAAGAGGAGGAAACCGAGGTCTTAACTCCGACCCGGTTTCTTCTTCTTAAATCTTCTTTGTGATACCGATGAGCCAATAGCGTTCAAACACGCCGGTCAGCAGCACTAAAGCCCCGGCGGCGCATATCCCGTACACACCAAAGAAAGCTAAAACAGCGGCAAGCAGACCTCCGATGAGGTATACCCAAATACGCAGAAGAGTGTTTTCTCCGGAATAAACTCGCCGAGCTCTTTCTGAAGTTTCCATCCAAAGCAGGCTGAAAGCAACGGTTCTAGCGACTTCGAGAATGAGGAAAGGCATCAACAAGTAGGCACATGCATCCCAAAATCCCAAGCAGCCGGCAAGAATGGCGTAAAGACCGCAGCCCATCAGAAGTGCATCCGAGACCATAAAGGAAGTCAGCCAGCGAGCTTTTTTAACACCAGGTTGTGATGTGCAACTAAATGCAACGCCTTTATAGCAAATGACAACCACTGCGCCGATGAAAGCCAGTACGGTAAAGAGCCGCATCAAAATATCCAGCCAGCCGATGTAAGGTCCTAAAAAGTCGTTTGTCGCAACTGAAAAAACAGACAGCCAGTAAACGGCTACTGCACAGCCTAAGCAAGTTGCATAACAAGCGAGTCCCCAAACACCGACCGAAAGCGGCGAAGTGAAATGCAGTATGCGCATTGCATGGATAAAGCGGGGAGGATCTCCGAGGTCAAAGACTAACAACGCGAGGTCTACCAGCACGATGAGCAGCGCAAGTGTTAATGCAAAAGGCAAAATTGCGGCAAAAAGAGGAGGACCGGCAAACCAGGCGATACCGGTTAACACCATGAAGCCAGCAGTCAGATTGTTAAAGAAAGCATCCCAAACAATAATGTTTCCCCAGTCGGGGCGATGCGTAATATCGTGTCCTTGATAAAGGGAGGGATGCCCTTCAGCCCAAGGTTTAGGATTATTCATGTTGGTCATGTTCATCTTTTCCTCCTCAGACTAAACAGGCCGCGATAGCTGCAGCGCAAAGAATGAGCGTTGCAGCTCCTCTCAGATAATCGCCTGGCATGTATTTTGTCGGCGTGACCGGATCGGAGGGTAAGCCGTAAACTTCGGGCTTGTCCATTAAGAGGTAGAAGGAATTCAAGCTGTCGTAGTTTTCAAACGGATCGACACCATAGAGCTGAGCTTCCGGATGCCCATGGGTGATCAGATAGTTCACTCGGTCGCGCGCTTCTCGGACCATCAGCTCTCTCGGTCCGAATTGAATTGCTCCTGTAGTACAAGCCTCCTGACACGCGGGGCGCAAACCGTCTTTTAAGCGGTCATAACACTCCGCGCACTTCATGGAGTGCCCTGACTTAGGACTGATTTCAGGAACTCCAAAGGGACATGCTGCGACGCACATTCCACAGCCCATGCAGATATCTGTCTGATAATACACTCCTCCGAATTCGTTGCGCACAATTGCACCGGTTGGGCAAGCCTCATGGCAGGGAGAGGTTCGGCAGTGTTTGCATTGGTCGCTCATGAACAGCCATTTCCCGGCCTTAGGTTCTTTAAGAAGAGCATCAATCGTAGCCGGAGCCGGACGATCAACTGCATTCTTTTCAGAGAATCGTTCTATGAACTTTACGTGGCGCCAATTATTTGCGGAAAGGTCGCCGGTGTTATCGTAACTATCTCCGGACCAATGATAAGGATCCGACTCCAACTGATTCCACTGCTTGCAAGCTACTTCGCAGGATTTGCATCCGGTACAGATAGAAGTATCAGTAAAAAAAGCCAATTCCTGACACTTCGGGAGCGGATCATTTCGATCAAACAGGCTGTAAATCGGATCAATCTTGTGATTCTTCTTCGGCTGATCGGGCGCATATTTCTCTTTGACGACGTCAAAGATGTTTTTGGAATTGATGGATTTCATATTTAGTTCCTCTCTTCCGGTTGTGCGGCCCATGGTGTCTCAGGAATCGGCTCCGACATTCCTTTCGGGTATTCAACAGGGAATTCATTGAATTTTTCAATTTTGCTCATATCCGGCGTATCAATCTTCACCACGAAGCTCTTTGAGCTCGGGATTAGCCCGTCACCGGCCATATCCGCAGGGCTTAAGTCGTTAGTAATCGGATCGCAGACGATACCCTTATAACCCGAGCAGACAAAGCGGCCGGCGATGCTCGCCTGGCGCCCTTCGATAACGCCGATTCTCAAACGCGGTGTGACAAGAGCTCTCACTTGAATTTCATTTCTCGGACTCTTGACGGAAACATAGTTTCCTGTCGTGACTCCTATGCTTTCAGCTAATTCCGGTGATATTTCGATGAAAGATCTCGGCTGCAGGCCTACTAGCCAGGGAATGGTTCTCGTCATGGAGCCTGACATCCAGTGTTCGACCATATGGTAAGTCGTCATCACTGTCGGGTAGGCCGGATCTCCGGGCTCGGTTACCGGATTCATCGGATCGTCGATGATTGTGACATCCGGAACGCGGCTCGTGCTCCAAAGAGTATTGGTATATGGCGATTCAACGGACTCATAGAAGACAGGGAAGGGTCCTTCTTTAATTCCATAGGGAACGAAGAGCCAGGCTTTGCCGTCCGAGTGGGCGCCGAATGCAGCGGTGCCGTCCAGAGCAGCGCCGCCTCTGGCATCGGGAGCGGGCCGGTAGCTAGGCGGTTTAGTTGCGTCGAACTGCGGTTTGTCATATCCGACCCACTTCTGTTCGTGCTCATCCCACCAGACGAGCTTCTTTCTCTCTGACCACGGATGACCGTCCGGTGCGGCAGAGCACCGGTTATAGAGAATGCGGGAGTTGGTAGGCCAAGCAAAACGATAAGTCAGATCGATTTCATGATCGACCGTTCCGCCGTCGCGCCGTTTGGTGAGGTTTTCTCCCGCTTCGTTGATGAAACCGGCAAGCAGGCGGCAGCCGCAAGCAGTTGTCCCGTCACTCTTAAGTTCAGAGGAACCTTGAACAGGTCGCCCGGTAGCCGTATCAAAGCCGTTCATTTCAAAAGCGACGGCATCCAAGTCACAGTCTCCCTCGATCGGAGGAAGTCCCATTTCATTTTGCTTACCCTGCGGCACATCATAAGACCACGTGAGACTGCGTAAACCTTCATCTCTTGGAAGACCGGAGCTTTCAGCCAAAGCTTTGAGTCTCTTACCAAGCTGATAAGTCCACCAGGCATCTGATCGGCATTCTCCGGGTGCGGCTTTAATACGGTCATGCCACTGCATCAAGCGTTCTGTATTATTGACAGAGCCGTCCTTTTCTAAGCAGGAATTTGTCGGGAGGTAAAACACTTCGGTTTGAACTTCTGAGGGTTTAGGACCATTCGGGTCCGCATACCAGACAGAAGCGGTTTCGTTTTCGAATAAATCACAGACAACCAGCCACTTAAGGTTGCGAATCGCGGCGCGCCCCCAACCGGTATTGGGGTTCGTAACGGCAATGTTTTGACCAAAAACCAACAGGCCGTCGACTTCGCCTTTCTTTGCCCGTTCAATCGTGACGGTTAAAGACTCATTGCCGCCGAGTTTCGGAAGCCACTGATATCCGTATTCGTTTTCTTTTACAGCATAGTCGCCGTACCAGGCTTTTAGGAGGCTAACCATGTAGTTTGGAAGAGAAGCCCATGAACCGCGTTCAGTTTCGAGTTTCCACATACCATCTGACTTGTTTCTCGCACCGCTGAATCCATGGCCGTTGGCGAGATAGTCTTTGAGCGTGGCGTTCCCCTCTGCAACCTTTGGCAGCGGGATGTAGTTCGGAAGATCGGCAAACAATGTCGGGATATCCGTTGCACCCTGGACATTGGAGTGGCCGCGAAGAGCGAGGATGCCTCCGCCCGGTCTTCCGATGTTTCCGAGCAGTGTTTGAAGAATTGCACAGGTTCTGATGATCTGAGAACCGGCCGAGTGCTGTGTAAAGCCGGTAGCGTAACAGAACGCCGAGGTTCTGTCGGGCCCGGAATTGCGAGCCAAAAGTTCGGCGACTTTAATAATGTCGCAGGGGCGGCAGCCGCAAATATTGGCCGAAGCTTCCGGGGTGTACTTTTCCACCTGTTTTTTGAGCAGCTGAAATACGCAGTGAGGATCCTGAAGAGTCGGATCTGTTTTTGGCGCTCCACGGGAACCGTCAGGATTTATTTCGTACTCATAGTCCCAAGAATTAGGTTCTTTGCTGTAAGAACGGGTAGTCGGATCCCAACCGTTAAATAAGCCCGTGTTTTGATCAAAATTAAATTTCGGATTAATAATGGTTGAGGCATTGGTATAAGCAAGCACATATTCCTTGAACCATAAGTCCTTTTCCAGAATATAGCGAATGATCGCGGAAAGGAAAGCAATATCGGTTTCCGGGCGAATATGCACATGGTGATCGCAAGCCGCGCTCGTACGGGTGTAGCGAGGGTCCACATGAATGGTTACCGCACCCTTCTTTTTGGCCTGCATGGGCCAATAGAAGGCGCAAGGGTGGGCTTCGGCCATATTCGAGCCCATGATTAGGATGCAGTCGCTGTTGAGAAGATCACGAGGCGGGTTGGTGCAGGCACCGAAACCGAAGGTTGGGCTTAAGGCAGCAACGGTCGTCGAGTGACAGTAACGAGCAGAGTTCTCAACCGGCAGAATACCGAGGCCGCCGGTGAAGAGTTTTCTGAAAAGATAGCATTCTTCATTGTCGTTCGCCGAACCGCCGATAAAGCCGATATTGGCGCAGTTATTGACCGTAATGCCGGTTGTCGGATCTTTTTCTACAAATCCTTTATTCCTAGTGTCCCAAATACGTTTTGCCACCGTATTCAGCATCCAGTCCAAAGAGACCTCTTCCCAATGATCAGAACCCGGTGCGCGGTACATCGGTTTGACCTTTCTATAAGGGTTCTCATTCAGAGCATACGTAGAAGAGCCCTTGGGGCAAAGTCTGCCTTCGTTAACGGCACTTCTAGGATCTCCCTCAACATCGATTAATTTTCCGTCTTTAAAAAAGCCCAATTGAGAACATCCGACTGCACAAAATTGGCAGACGGAACTCCCGACCTTAGCGCCGCGAAGGCGTGTACAACGAAATGTCGTCCTTGGACTATAGACGTCTGTGATCGAGCTCATGCATCCTCCGATTGTTTCTATTGCCATTATTGATTTCCGGAAGAGAGGAAAGGCCTATCACGGCCCGAATCGAGATTTTTAAGGAGGGAAAGTACCGAAATTGGTTGAAGACGTGCAGCCCTGTGGTTTTACAGTCCATTTAACCGGCGGGGATTCTGTTGTCCAAAAAAGCAACTTTTAGTTTCAAATATCAATTTCCCCTTATATCGTTAGGTAACTATCCCTTTGTATATCCATGAAGACGTTACTAAATAATTTTCGGATTAATCCCTTGATTTCCTATTTTGGTTAATTAATACCACCCGTTTTAACTTATTAATTTAACCATCTGCAATCTTATATAACTTGTTTTGAGTTACTTACACTAATATTACGATGGGTTGTACATTCATGTTTGATCTGAAAAGGAAAAAATTAAACCAATATTTATGCTTGGCAATAGCCTCAGCTCTCGGCTGCAGCTTTTGGAGTCATTTGGGTGCGAAAGAACTCTCGGAGCCAATTGCGGGGTCTTATCATGCTTCCCAGCCTGGTGAGAATCTCATCGCTGCAAATGGAACGGTTTTTGAACACGGAAACAGTTTTGGGGAATCTCCTCAAAAAATATCCGGTTCTTTCGGTATGTTGTTAGCAAATGTTGGAAATGCCTATCAACTTGACTTGAATGGTAATTTCTCCAATTCAGTCTATTATGACGGTGCAGTCATTACGAATTGGAGCGGGACCCAAATTATCGGTAAAAAGGACGATAAGATTTCTTCCATTGCCATCAGCAGCGGTCATTCATATGACTCCATGAGTTATTACAACAATCGAGGAAGCGCGATTGCTAATTACAGCGCCGGGCAAACAGAAGGCCATCAGGAAATTTTTTCAAGAATTGATTCAATAGGGTCGCCGGAACAAAACTTTACTTTTGGCGTTGTTGAGCGCGGCAAGGGGATTCAATATATTGAGTCCATAGGCGTCCTGTACGCGAATCCAATTGGTATCTTAAGTGGAATCGATGATTTGTCAGGTCCGCATAATCGAACAAATGAATTTTTTAACGGCCGACAAATCATAAAATCGATTGGCAGCGTGATTGTAGATTCCTTGCAGCAAAAAGCAGAAAAGATCAATGATCCCGGAAATGGGGGAACGGAGATAAGGAATTCATGGCCTGTCTTCGGGGTACTGAATTGGAATCAAATCAGAGAGGACGGAGAGCCTAATCAATACATCGGGATTCAATACTTGATTCAGGCCACTACAGACTTACCTCAACAAAGCGTTGAGGGACAGGAAGGCTTTAGTCGGCGAACCGTAGGCATTGCAAACCGAGGCGGACTTCAAGTTATTGAGTCTCTTAATGAAGATGGGGCGAGGATTAGAGTGGGCTCCAAAACGCAGAATGGTACATATGCAGGAGGCGCAGCTGTTCATGTTAGCTCTGTGAAACCCGATTATGATGACGCTTCTAATGCGGTTACCGTGTTAAAAGGAAAATTTACCATTGAGTCGGGATCCTTATACGCGGCCGGAACGAATACAAATCTTGGGGTTCTCAAGTTAGAAAATTCACCGTCAAACAGTGGTGAGCTTACCTTGAACCCGGGTGTAAATATTTTCATCGGACGGTCGTTGATGGGGAAGGCAAATCCTGAAAATTCTCTTCTTTCGGTTGGAATAAAGGCAACTCCATACCGCATCCGTTTTGGTGATCACAGCGGTCTTTATAACCAGGGCAGATTCCGGGGGAATGCACTGTTTGTTTTTTCTAGAGAGGGAAACAACGTAACTTCCGGCGGAGTCTTTTTGAAACAAGTGGAGAAACAAGAGGACGGGTCGCTATCTCGAATTAATCTTGCCGTTATGGGGGAAGATCCAGATAAATTATCAATCAAGGGTGCAGAAAAAGTTCTCCGCTCAGCAGCACGTCGAGTTTTTGTAGATACAGGTGCTGAAAATTTGGAGACGAGCCAACTTAATGGAGAGGTCAAACACGGAACAGTGGCTATTAATGAGGGCTTGATCAATAAATATAGGGCGGCATATGCATTAAAACCGATTGGTTCGGTCGGAAACCCCGACGAAGTCAAGGAAATCGGATTTGAAAGCGAAGCAAACAGCGGAGATGCAGCTTCCCGCTATCAATACGAAGGAGAGATCGTCGGAAGTATCGAAGGAGGAGATTCGCACGGGACCGATGAGCCGCAAATTATTAATGACAAGACCTCAACAATGACAAGTATTGACGGAGTCGGACTGACTCAATACTTCATTTGGCGCCAAGATAACGAGACGCTTTATCAGCGACTCGGAGAAATAAGGGATGATGAAAGTGCAGAAGGTCCATGGGTCCGAGTAATCGGCGGAAGGAATAAGTACGATAAAAATGGAGTTTATTTCCGAAACGATTTTGGAGGCATTCAATTGGGCTTAGATAAAACAGTAACGCATACAGAAAACGGAAAGTGGCTGGCGGGAGCCGGGTTAACTGTTCTTCGAGGAAACGCGGACTTATCTAACGGCGGTTCTGAGAAAAATAATATGGCCAGTTTAAGCGGTTACGGAACGTTCCTTTGGAACAACGATATGTATGTCGATTTAGTGTTTAAATTGAGCCGGATGCACAATAAGTTCACTGCCGTTTCCGATAATTATGACTACATTTCCAGAGGTCGCTTTAACAACTATGCGATTCAGCTGGGCGCAGAAGCCGGGAAACGTATTTGTTTCGGAAAGGAAGAAAATTGGTTTGTTGAGCCGCAGTTCCAAATTTTGTACGGTCGGATTAAGGGAAATAGCTTTGATACGGACACCGCTGTCGGTGTTAGAACAAAAGCCATTAATAGCGTGATAGGACGAGTTGGGCTTTCCGGCGGATACAAAGGAAGTCTTGGCAGCGCTTTTGTCAAGGTGGACGGTCTGAGAGAGTTTACTGCTCGGTATCGTGCCGACTATCACATGATCGGGGGAACTGCCAATAACAGAAGCACAGTTAACCTAAAAGACAGTTGGTTAGATGTTGGCATTGGAGGGACGATGCATTTGTCTAAGAACACATCAGGTTTTGCACAGATCAAGCGCTCTTTTGGAGGTAAGCTCAACCAAGAGTTCCGGGCCGATATCGGCTTGAGGTATGAATTTTGAGGATGAGAATGGATAGAAAACTTTAGCCGGCCCGTCATTGACTTCCTCCTCTTCATGTAAACGAAGAGGAGCCCGGCCGCTTCAGCAAAAATGCCTAAAGGTGGATTACGAGCGCGACGAACGCCGGTGGTGAGTAGTTCAGATCTTGCATAACGGGTAGTATCACCTCTAAGAAGCCTCACACGGCAGTTCTATCACCTGGACCTTTCCGACCGGAACGACCGCTATCCATCTCAGGGCTCGCCCGCGGAGAAGTCCTCTGTATCTGCATAACAAATGCCATTGAGTTTCGCAGCCTGCGATAGTTTCTTCTCTCAAATGATCAAGTTAGACGTGAATTGGCGACGAGGCGGGGACGAAGCGATGATCAAAAAAAGTGTGTCAGACTGATAGCTTCCTCGGTAACGAATGCTCTTGACTTTTTAGGGCCATCATTCTTTTGTGTCGCGTACGCAGCATTAACTAAAAAATAAATGTTTGTTCTTTTGGTAAACGGGTACGCATATCCCAGTGACAAACCGGAAAGACTGCTCCTACTGTAAGGAGAAGAAGAGGCAGAGCGCGATTTGTTGAACCCGGCAGCTACCATTGCCTGACCGCATCAGGGCCAGTTAAAGCCTTCACCAAACGCTCAGCAATGTCAAGAGTTATGGACGCTTGGCCTCTCAGAATTTTTAAAAGCGAGTTTGGATCGACATTGCTCTGTCTAGCAAAATCCCTGGCAGGGATTTGCAGATACTCGAGCTCTTCAGCGACGATAAGCCCCGGGTTCTATTTAATATTCTGGTCATCAGAAGCTGCTCAAACCGATGACTTTCAGGAAGTCATCAACTCGTGTAAAAGCTCCTCTCCGAAGAGTTTTGCAAATTCTTTTTCATAATGGGCTTCTTTCTCAGCAAATCTTTCGGCAAACCAATTCATGAAGGTTCGTATGTAGGGAACATTCCAACGTGATGAATGGCATGCGAGATAATTGAACTGAGAAGCTCTGTGCCAGCCGTTAAGAATCGGGACAAGTTTTTCGGCTCGCAGTGCGTCTATGCAATAAAAGAGCGGCATTCCAGGAGATGCGCATTCTCCGGCCAATACGGACTCAAACAACAAATTTGGAGAGGACCACTCAATTTGTTGGCGCAAATGAAGGTGACAGCGCTTTCCTTGCTTGCATACGCTGTCAAATGGCGTATGCGAAAACTTGTCTCCGCCAAATGTGTGTCCGACCGGGACTTCGGCTAAACGGTCTGGATGATCCAAAAGGCCGTATTTTTCAATGAAGGAAGGAGCGGCAACCGGTACAAAGATCATTCTGCCGCGAGGGATGAGAATAGAGTCCGGAAGTGTGACATGGCCTGTGACAGCCACGATATCAGCGCTTCCTTTTTGGAACTCTTCGGTATTTACAGGAGTAATAACGCGAATTTTATGTTTCGGAAAGAACTTGATGTACTCAAAGAAAAGTGAGTGTGAGATAGAGACGAAAGTATTCGGGACCATGATCTTTATTATGGCGGACTCTTTATCCGCTTTCTGTTCTATTTTTCCCAAGAGCTCCTCATACCGTCCGACCATATCTTCGACTAGAGGAAAGAGTTCTTCTCCCGTTTCCGTTAGACGAAAAGGGCGAGAACGCCTATCTAACAGAGGAACTTTTAGTTCTTTCTCCAATTTGCTTAGAGTACGGGAAATCTCCGCCGAATCACGTCCGTATTGTTCAGCGGTTTTGCGAATGCTGCCTGAATGACGAAGGTCTAAAAATAACTTCCAAACCTCAATTTGATTAGAAGCTTTCATTAGTAAATTGAGAATTTTTTCAATATTTATTGATAATTCTATCAATTTTAGCTGAAATGAATTCTTTGAAAATTCCTGATTTTTTAATTTTTTCTACTATTTCTTCAGTGTTTCATTCCAAGGAGAATCTCATGAATACAACAGCAAAATTTCATCTGACTGCAGCTGCATTTGGAGTGCTGATTGCCTCTTCTGTTTACGCTGAAACAAACCAGGTCTATTCCAACACGGTTCAAGCACACAATGCACCGATGACCGTCGACGTAATCATGAAAGACGGAAAAATTGCCAATATTCTCACAGACAACAGAGAGAGCCCAGGGGTCGGCAAACTGGCTATTGCTAACCTTTCCAAGAAAATAATCAGGAATCAAACTATCAATGTTGATAATGTAACCGGCGCTTCCGTGACCAGTATGGCGTTGAAGTATGCCGTCAAGAAGAATCTTGAGGCTGCCGGTGCCGACCTCTCTAAATTTCAGACCAAACTTCCGAAGGCTCAGCTCAAGGATACCTATAGCAGTGAAGTGGTGATTGTCGGAGGCGGTGGGGCAGGTCTTGCGGCTGCCGCGTCAGTCATCGAAGCTGGCGGAACAGCGATCATTGTTGAAAAGCTGGGTTATTTAGGTGGCTCCACAGTAGTTTCCGGGGGCGGATACAACGCGGTTGATCCCGAAAGACAAAATCGTCAAAACATCGACGACAGCATCGACAGACATTTTCAAGACACGATGAGAGGCGGTCACAACAAAAACAATCCGGAGCTGGTGAAGAAACTGGTTGAAGAAGCTCCGCCAACGATGCATTGGTTGGAAGGCAAAGGACTTGGATTCGGGCCGAAGGTACGAGTGATTGTCGGTGGCTTGTATCCACGTGGTCATGGTGCCGAAGGAGGTGGTTATGGCTATATCCGCGTGTTGGAAAAGTTCATTAAAGCCTATCCGGATAAAGTGAAAGTATTCACCGATACTCAGGCTGTGAAACTCATTAAGAATGAGGCAGGCAAGGTGATTGGTGTTTTGGGTAAGCATGATAGTAAAGACGTCAATTTCATGGCGAGCAAAGGCGTCATCATTGCAACCGGTGGTTTTGGTTCCAATGTAGAAATGAGGCAAGCCAAAAATACCGGTGTATGGAAAGAAGTTACGCTCGATAAAAACATTCCCTGCACGAACAATTTCAAAGCATCTCAAGGCGATGGGTTAAAACTTGCCGAACAGGTCGGTGCCAATGTCATCAACCTTGATGATATCCAGCTGCATCCCGGCGGAACACCGAAAACAGGCATTATGTCCAGCTGGCCCAGCGGAAGAAACCGCATCTTCCTCACGCCGCAGGGTGACCGTTTTGTAAACGAAGATGCAGCGAGAGATACTTTATGCAAGGCTGTCTTCAAGGAAGGCGGCAAGTACTGGATTGTTTCTAATCACGTTAAGTACCCGACGCTTGACTATCAGTCGAAGAACTTAACGATTGGCGAAATGATCAAGCTTGGCCAAGCTTTCTCCGGCAACACGATTGAAGAGCTGGCTCAGAAAACGGGTATGGACCCGAAAAAACTTCGCGCCTCGATTGACACCTATAACGACGTCGTTACTGGGAAGATTAAGGAAGATAATCTTGGTTTTAAGAAATTCACTCAGGATGATAAGCCGATGACAGAAGGTCCTTTCTACGCCACGCCAATGGTACCGGCAGTTCACCATACAATGGGTGGCATTCAAATTAATTCTGCAGCTCAGGTGTTAGACAAGGCAGGGCACGTGATTCCAGGATTGTTCGCCGCAGGCGAAGCCACTGGAGGTGTTCACGGCTCTAATCGTGTCGGCGGGAATGGCGTTGCTGATGCGATGGTTTTCGGAAGAATCTCCGGACAATCTGCTTTGAAGTAATTACACTTGAAGGAGAAAGGAGCCGTAGGTTCAACGCGGCTTCTTAACGGTTTGTCGAGGGTTTTAATAGAAATTTTGTTTGTAAAAGCGCTAATCTCTGTCCTCGCCTTTACAACTACTTAACCAGTATAGGACAACGAAGGCATTCGCAACTATTTGCATTCTGCCGAGAAAGATCAATTAACTAATCAAACAAACTTGTGTACCATTTAAAACCTTTCAATCGTTGAAGACTTCTCTCCGGCCGCATAATTTTTGCTTGACTTGAAGGCTTTGTCTATGACTTCAAAGAATTGTTAGTTCTCATTAGTTAACAAGGTAAGTATTGCTTCAGTATGTTGAGTGACTTGGGGAGGTTTCCCCTTTATGGTTGAAGCTCCTTCCATTATTTTTCTGATCCAAAAATTCTCTTCAGCCCGAAATAATTCGGTTTTTAATAAATTCCGCGAAATTCTCCGTGCGTAACGCGGGGATGGATAGGAGGCGAACCGATAAGGTTCGCGCGATAGAATCGCCCTGTGAGGCCTGCCGGTTCCGCACAATCCACTTTTTTCCGGCTAAAAGAATTCGGGAATGAACGGCTCAAAAACTGTTCGGACTCGATGAGGGCGTATTTGTGAACACGCCCACGGTGATTCGTACTCCTATGGGGGACGGAAGTCGTTAGAATTTTGGGCGCGTCCCAAAGATGCCGTAGCCGTAAGCCTGCGGTAGTCCATGTATCGCTTTCACGTGTTAGCTAGATTAGAAACTAAGTTGGAGAAAAAACGCGCAGCAAAAGAAACTTTTTTCTGAAGCAATCTGTTCGAGTAAACCTGACTTCTTCAAGGGGCATCTATTTCGGCAACAACAAGTCCTGAATTTACCCATACTAGTCTTTCTTATATTTCAGGTTCGGCAGATGTCGAGCAGAAATCGTGATGTTTTCCAAATCCGCGCACTTCTCGAAATACTCGGCTGTTTCAAAAATCAATTCTTGATCTTTCATGAGTTCTGATCTCAAAGCGCCAACGTCGCACTCTAGGATTCTGGCAGGAGTCAATGCAACACAAATTTGTCCACAGGGTCGACCGGAGAAAAAGTTCATATACCCCGTCGCTACACGCAAGGGTGTTGCAATAGCGTATATACCCGTGTTTATGTCTCGAGGATCAGATAATACCTTTCCATTAATCCCATCTATAACGACAGCTAATCTCTGAACGCAGGAATCCTTTACGTAAAAATAATTCGTCTTTTTGCAGTGCTCTCTCGCTTCCCAACTCTTTAATCAGGCTTAAGAGTTGTTTCGGCACCTCAGGCGTTATCAAAAGATCAATGGGTATGTTGCCTTCTCCCAAAAAGGTCTCAGAGCAGATATTTGTTCGGCTGGGAGAGGATTCGGTTTTTTGTTTATCTACTACGTCTAATGTGCTCATTGAAAAACCTCCGGGTAGGAGAAAGAACTGCCTTGAAAGGCAAGAGGTTAGAAAAAATGCACCATGCCGACGTGAGTCACAATGCGATTAGAGCCTTTTTCTCCTCGCAAGAGACCGGTGCTTTAAACGTCGAAGGCAAAGCTGCTTACTCCATGACAGAGGATCAAATCGGCTCTTCGCTCTCTGATGTCAGCGGCTCCGCTTTATTGCTCGCTGCAGGAACGACTGTTGCCGGATCCATTAATGTGGGCGCACTAAACGCAAACGCCGACAACGCACGTGCAGCTTCCTCAAATACTTTGACCGTTGCTTCCGACGGAAAAGTCCTCATCAAGGCGCTTAAGGCTATAACGGATCTTCTCCTCTGGTTGTCGTAGACAAAGTTGATGCAGCCAAAGGCAGCAGCGTTGTTCTGCTCAATGCCACAGCAGTTAAGGAAGGCACCACCGTCTTTGCGGTTAAAGATGATGACTCGATCGAGGACTACCTTTTCTCTACAGACAATCTGCTCAAGCAAGTTGTGGACAATAAGGTTGTTACCGCTAAGGCAGAAAATGTTTTCAGTGCAGATATCCTGATCCAGAACCCTGTGAACTTCGCATTAACCGCTGACGGTCTTGCAAAAGACAGAATTGAAAGTATTACCACAAACGCGACAGCTCAGGGGGCATCAGCAAAACTGAACGCAATCGCTTTGATGGGTACTGCATCCGGCACTCAGACCATGGCTGTCAATATCGCCAACACTCAGCTGGATACGATCGATTCTCACGGATCCGTGCTTGTCGGCCACGCTCATGACCGCAAGGGCGCCGACCTTTGGATTGATGTCAACGGTTCTTTCAGCAAGGCTCGTCACTATTCTGCAGGTTCCCCTTGAGTACGGCTACAGAAGTGATGTCTCAGGCATTACCGTGGGAAGCGGCTATGCCTTCGGTAATGGTTTAGCAGCCGGCTTGGCGGCCAACTTCGGTAAAGGCTCTCTCAGAGGTCAGAACACCGGAGCCGGAATCAAGAACAACATTGATTACTTCGGACTCAACCTTTACGGCGTTTGGTCGAATCCGTATGTGAATTTGATCGGCTCTGTCGGTTATCTTCAGAGCAAAAACGAGATCAAGTCTCAGGGCTACAAGGCAAAACCCAACGGTAAGACCTTTGTTGCCGGCATTCGTGCTGAAAAACCGTTTGCCGTTACTGAGGCAGTAAAGGTTACTCCGCACGTTGGTCTCCGTTATAAACACGTTAAGGTTGACGATTTCAATGCAAGCGGCTTCTCCTATAAGAACGAGAGCGCTAACCTCTTTGAACTGCTGGTCGGTGTCGCAGTGAGCTCCGATATTAAGACTGCCGGCGGCGCTGGAATCAAGCCGTTCGTAGACGTGACGGCGACACCGAACTTTGGTGATCGTAAGGTTAAGAATAAGGTCGGTTTGCGCAACACTGCTGTTTCTGATTCGTTCGACGCACGTATTACCAATAACGCTTTGGTAAACGGTACAATCGGCGTCAATGCCGTTAAAGGCAGCCACTCCTTCGGACTTCATTATTCCGTAGACGGCGCCAACGACGGCAGATTGGATCAGATGCTGAAAACTAAATATAGCTACCAGTTCTAATCTCTAGAAACTTGCAGAAAGTTTCCGGCTAAGTACATTAAGGCCGGAAGCTAAGTAAAACTCCCGAGTATCGACAAATAAAGTCGGTGCTCGGGATTTTTGTTTTTAACCCAAGCGCAATCCTTGGAACATGCTAAGCAGCAAACTAAAAATATGAAAAAGACCACAAGTTTTAAGGTTATGAAGAGGTTTCGGTTAAATATCGGTTCTTTAGGCTTGTAGATGCTTGGCAGCTTTCAAAAATCAAAAGTTTTGGAAGACTCGTGTAAAGGAGAACACTTTCTAGTTGCAGTTGAAGAGAAGAAATTGTGGTCAAAAGCACATTTTTTCACGACAACAGTATTTTTTCGATATGCTCCGTTCGAATCGACTAATATTCCTCAAAAAATATTAGAGGAAAGTACTACGGATGAATAAACAAGAACTGGCCGCCCAGATCTGGAAGGGCGCAAATGAGATGCGGGGAAAAATAGAAGCCGGGAACTATAAAGATTTCATTTTAGGGCTTTTGTTTTATAAATTCCTTTCGGAAAACGAGGTCAAATATCTCAAAGACAACTTGGGCGCATCTAAAGAAGACTTGGCCGCTGAGGACGTCAAAACTTATCTTATAGACAACCTCGGCTATTACATCCCTGAAGAAAATCTGTTTTCCTCAATGATGGGAAAAGATAAGGGAATGAATATCGGGAGTCTTTCGGCTGCTTTGAGTAATTTTAATTTAGTGACGCTTGAAAATCCCTTGTTCTCCAATATTTTTCGTTCTCTTAATGCGGGCCTCATGAGCCTTGGCGAAAACGATGCCACGCGCTCTCAGATGATCGTTAAACTCGCCCGTCTCATAGACAACATTCCGATGAAAAATGCGGGGGGGGTATGATGTTCTTGGGTTCATCTATGAGTATTTAATCGGCCAATTCGCTTCCTCAGCCGGGAAAAAGGCGGGGGAATTCTATACACCGCACGAAGTCTCGGAACTGATGGCCGAGATTGTTGCTTACTCCTTAAAAGATAGAGAACGCATTTCTGTTTATGATCCGACAAGCGGTTCGGGTTCTCTCCTGATTACCATTGGTAAAGCGATTGAAAAGCAGGGAAAATCAACAGATTCAATTAGATATTTCGCACAAGAAATCATAGAGGCGACTTACAACCTAATTCGAATGAACCTTGTCATGAGAGGCATTATTCGAGACAACATTTCGACCAGCAACAACGATACGCTGCGCAATGATTGGCCAAGAAATACGCTTAAAGATGAGCCGCTTTTAGTAGACGCAGTTGTCTCTAACCCTCCTTATTCCTTAAAGTGGAACCCTGATGGCATGGCAGCTGATCCGCGCTTTCAAAATTATGGCTTAGCGCCGAAAAGCGCTGCGGATTTCGCGTTTCTTCTGCACGATCTATACCACCTGAAGTACGATGGTATTCTCACCATTGTTTTGCCTCATGGGGTTTTATTCCGGGGAGGGGAAGAGGAACGTATCAGAACACAGCTTCTTAAATTGAATCAAATTGACGCTGTCATTGGCTTGCCGCCCAATATTTTCTTCGGAACTGGAATTCCGACGATCATTATGGTGTTAAGGAAGTCAAGAGAGCAAAAAGACGTTCTTTTTATTGATGCTTCAAAAGGATTTGAAAAAGTCACGGCAAAAAATAAATTAAGAGCGCGGGACATTAGAAAAGCCGTAGAGGTATGGAAAGATCGCAAAGAGCTGGAAGGTTTTTCTCGTAGGGTTTCTTTTGAAGAAATTGAAAACAACGGATTTAACTTGAATATTCCACGTTACATCGCTTCTTCTGAAGAGGAGAGATCGGATTTATATTCTTTAATTTACAGCGGAATACCAAAGAAGGAGATTGACACTCTACAGCCGTTTTGGAACGTGTTTGAAGGGCTTAAAGAAAAATTATTCAACCAAAGGGAAGACGGCTATTTTGTCTTAAAGGAAAACGCGAAAGAAATCCTGGAAAATTTTCCGGCAATCATAGAATTTAAAAAGAAAGTTCATGAGTCTTTCAAGGCGCTTTTTCCTCTCCTCAAACAAAAACTTATAGCAGAGCGTCAAGTAATTTCTCAGAGTTTGGCGTTTGAATCAATTGCTTCAGAAATACTGGAACAAGCAGAAAAACTGCCCTTAATCGATAAGTACGAAGCATTTGAACTCTTCTCCCAACATTGGACAGAAATAACAAATGATATGGAAGCTCTCTCTTCCCAGGACGGTAGTGAAGTTTTCGGGGAGGAGCAAAGACAGGAAAAAACTGATGAACGCAACAATCCTGAGTTAGGAAAAGAAGAAATAACTTCCTACGGGGAAGCTTCATTTCAACTCGGCGCTTTTGTCAGAACTTTTATTCAGGAGCGTTATTTTCCGACTAAGTTAGAAGAACTAAGTTCCGCCGAAAGGAGCGCCGAGCTTGCCAAAGAAGAGTTGAAAGAACTGTACGGTGAAATTCCAGAAGACTTTGAGTTTGATTCTGCAATCGATCAAGATAAAGAAGTCTTTATTCCGAAGGAAATCAAAGCCCTCTCTAAGGCGATTGCAAAAGACGAAAAGGCCGGCCTTACTCTTTCAGAATCTCAGGAATTCTTAAAAAAAGTTGCTTCACAAATTTCAGCAGCGGATAAGACACGCAAAGAAGCTAAAAAAATTTATGAAGAACTCGATGGGGAAACTTCGAAAAAGCAGCAAAGTCTCACAGAAGAAGAATTTGAAGAAATCTTAACGAATAAATGGATCTATCCGTTAGTAAAGAGCTGGGAGAGAATGGGGGACGACCTCGTCTTTAAGTTCTCGGAAAAACTTTCAACTTTACAGGCAAAGCATAGCTCCTCGTTTATTGCTCTTGAGGAAGAAATTAAGAAAACTTCTGATGAGCTTTCCAGTCTTTTGTCAGAATTACAGGCCGATGAAATTCAGTCTAAGGCTTTAAAGGCACTCCAAGAGTTAATTAAGGGGTAGAGCCGTGAACCAAAACAAATCGGTAAAAATTCGCTTTAAAGGTTTCACCGAAGCGTGGGAACAGCGTAAGTTAGAAGAATTAGCGTCAAAATTCACTGGAGGTGGAACGCCAAATACTTCCAATCCTAATTATTGGAATGGCGAGATCCCCTGGATTCAAAGCTCAGATCTTGAGGAAGATGATGTTTTATCTCTCACAGTTAAAAAACACATCTCGCAGGAAGGATTGAAGAATTCAGCCGCAAAAATTATTCCCAAAAACTCTCTAGTTATCGTTACTAGGGTCGGCGTAGGAAAATTAGTCGTTAATACTCAAGAAATTGCAACTAGCCAAGATTTTCTTTCTCTTTCTGGAATCAAAGGAAATTCTAGGTTCTTGGCATACTCTCTTTATTCGCTATTGAAAAAAATTACTCAGAGGGTCCAAGGGACTTCCATCAAGGGTATAACCAAAACAGACTTCTTAAAGGAAGCGATCTTTGTTCCCTCTTTGGAGGAACAGGAAAAGATTTCCTCATGTATGGTTGAGGTCGACAAGCTTATTACTCTTCATCAGCGTAAATTGAACAGATTCCAAAAAATTCGAACAACTTTTCTTCAAAAAATGTTCCCTAAGAATGGAGAAACGAAGCCGGCGATAAGATTAACGGGATTCAACGCCGATTGGGAGCAGGAAAAACTTCAGAATTTTGCCGTACGGATAACAAGAAAAAATATTAAAAAACAGAATAACAGACCACTAACCATCTCAGCGCAACACGGGCTTGTTGATCAAACGGTTTATTTCAATAATCGAGTAGCCGCCCAAGATGTTAGCAACTACTATCTGATAAAAAAAGGGGAATTTGCCTACAACCGAAGTACATCTAAAGATGCTCCTGTAGGTGCCGTTAGACGTTTGGTCGACTATGAAGAAGGGGTTCTATCTACTTTGTATTTGGTTTTTTCAATAACTGATCCGCAACATGTTGATCCTAATTACTTGTCATATTTTTTTGAAACTACAGGTTGGCACAGTTGGATTTTGGAAAGGGCAGCAGAAGGTGCTAGGAATCACGGACTTTTAAACGTCTCTTCTCAAGATTTTCTTAGTCTTCCCGTTATGTTGCCATCTAGCCTGGAAGAACAACAAAAAATCGGAGAATTTTTTCAAAAAATAGACGACTGCATCATTCTTCTTGAGCGTCAAGCCGACCTTCTCAAGCAGATCAAGTCAAGTCTTTTACTGAGCATGTTTCCACCCTCAAACGCAGAATGATTATGACCGGAAGTTTATTTAAATCTGAAGCAGAATTCGAAAAGGCCTTAATTAACACCCTGAAAAATAAAGGTTGGAAGGGGGATGTTTTTTATCGGCCGACAGAAAAGGACTTAATCGAGAATTGGAAAAAGATTATTTTTGAGAATAATCGTGATGTCCTGCATGGCGTTCCGTTATCAGATTCCGAGATGGATCAAATTCTCAAGCAAGTGGACAGCTCACCTCTACCGCTTGATAAAAATCTTTTTATTAATGGCTCCTCTATGTCAATTCTGAGAGACAATCCGGAAGCGCCTCAGCTTTCGGAATACGTTTCTTTAGTCATATTTGATCATAATCAAATTGCCGGAGGAAGAAGCCGCTATCAAATCGCCGAACAGCCTATTTTTGAAGGCGACGTTTCCAAAAAGGAAAGAGGAGATATCATGCTCCTTATCAATGGGATGCCGGTTATTCACATTGAATTAAAAGCTAATAGCATTGACATTCATGATGCAAAAAATCAAATCCAGCGTTATTTAAGGCATGGTATTTTCAGTAAAGGTATTTTTTCGCTTGTTCAATTTTTCGTCGCGATGAATCCAAACGAGATGAGTTATTTCGCTCATCCGGGCAGTAAACCGATCAACCCTAAATTTGTCTTCCACTGGGCGGACGAAAAAAATAATATTGTTAGCGATTGGCGGAAGATCGCCGAAGACTTTTTGTCTATTCCGATGGCGCATAAGATGGTGGGCTTCTTTACGGTTGCCGACAGAGGAGACAATATTCTCAAGGTAATGAGAAGCTACCAATATTACGCAGCCGACGGCATCTCTCATCGGTACTACGAAGAAGAAAAAAAGAACGAAGTCTATGTAGACAATTACCGCAAAGGCGGATTTGTGTGGCACACGACAGGTTCCGGCAAGACGATGACGAGTTTTAAAGCCGCCCAGCTCATTGCTTCTTCCGGAAAGGTGGATAAGGTCGTCTTTCTTGTAGACAGAATTGAGCTAGGGACTCAGTCGCATACTGCCTATAACAATATGTCCCTGGTCGATGACAGCGTGGACACTGTGGATTCCACGGCGGAACTCATTGCAAAACTTAAAGACAAAGGGACCGGTTCCAACGGACTTATCGTTACCTCCATCCAAAAAATGAGCCGGATCAAGGAAGGTGGGACTATTTCTCTGCCGGACTTGGAAAAATTACAGAAAAAAGAAATCGTATTCATTATCGACGAGTGCCATCGATCGGTATTCGGAGATATGCTGCAAGATATCCGCAATAATTTCCCCAAAGCAACTTATTTCGGCTTCACCGGAACGCCGATTACCGAAACCAATAAAAAAGTCGGAGCTACTACCAGCGATATCTTCGGAGACACGATTCACATTTACACGCTTGCCGAAGCTATAAGAGATAAGAATGTCCTAGGCTTCCAGATAGACCGAGTTTCTACGTTTCAAGAGCAAGAACTGCGTCAGCAAGTCGCTATGCGGGCAGCTGATGCCAAAGACGAAAAGGACCTAATTGAAGACAAAAAGAAAAAAGACGTCTTTGACGAGGTCATGGCTCTTCCCATGGGAGAGTCCGTTAACGGCGAAGGAAAGATAATAAAGGGAATTGAATCATTCATTCCCGACGCACAATATAAGCAGGAAAAGCATCGAAACATAGTCGTCAAAAATATCCTTGATGACTTCCCAAAACTAACCCATCCGTTCGGAACGGAAAAACAATTCCACGCTATTTTTGCGACTTCAAGCATCGAAGACGCGATTGCTTACTGGGATCTTTTTCAAAAGGAAATAGATAAGCGCAGGCAGGGAAATCCAAACTATGAAGCGCTCAAAATTACTGCTTTGTTTGACCCCTCTATTGATAATTCGGACGGTGATCAGGATATTAATCACTCTAAGCTTGATAAGACTCAATGGGTTGACAAAATCCATGCGAAATACAATGAGGATTTCGGTCTGTCTTTACAGCGAGATTCCGACTTCAAAAGAGATATTGCTGAGAGACTTTCTCATAAGGAAAATTATCGCGGGATAGACAAAGATAGGAGTAAACAGTTAGACATTCTTATCGTTGTTGATCAGATGCTGACTGGCTTTGATTCTCAGTGGGTCAACGCGCTTTTTCTCGACAAGATGCTTCAATACGAGGGCTTAATCCAGGCTTTTTCCCGGACGAATCGGCTTCTGGACGATGATAAAGATTTCGGAAGGATTCGCTATTACAGAAAACCTTTCACGATGGACAACAGAGTGGCAGAAGCAGTAAAGCTTTACACCAACGGTCACTCCGCAGGAATTTTTGCTGACAAGCTTGAGAAAAATCTCTTTGATCTCAATGAAATACTTAAAAAGATCGTCAATATTTTCGCGGCTGCCGGTATAGAGGACTTCAGCAAAGTTCCGCCGGCGGAAGAAGACAAAAATAAATTCATTAAAGAAATGTCTCAGCTAATGTCGGTGATTCGTTTGGCAACCGTTCAGGGATACAGATTAGAAAAACAGGACTACACGTTTAAAGATGACGGAGAAGCCAGAGGCGTTCATATCGGGCTAACCAAGACGCTGTATGAAGTCCTCTTGCTGCGATTAAAAGAGGCATTAGCCGGAACGATTTCGGATCCGATAACCAGGCCGGAAGAGAGCCCGTTGGAAAGTATTGATGGTCAGCTCAACATAAATTCCCTCAAAATTGATTTGGATTATATTGAGAGCCGGTTCAAGGTGTTTCTAAAGGCCGTCCAAGATAAAGATCCTGAAGATCACCAGGAGAGCCTTCTAAACGAGATTCATGGGCACTACTGTCTGCTATCAAGAGAGCAACAGGCGGCCGCCGACTATCTTCTCGCGAAAATAAAAAGCGGAGAAATCGTCGTCCAAGGAAATGAAACACTGGAAAACCTTCTCGAAAAATATCTTAAGGATCAAAAAGAAGAGCAAATTGATCAATTTGTCGAAATCACAGGAGTAGATAAAAAGCAGCTCGTTGACTTCATCAATTCTTCCGTCACCGACGGGAACCTAAATGCCTATGGCAGATTTGATTCATTGAAGAAAACCATCGACAAAGAAAAAGTCATGAAGTTCATGAGGGAGTGCGCCGTTGGTGTCTCCGTGAGCCCGGTGATCGCACAGATAAGATTTTCCCGCTTACTTGAGGACTTTATTCGGAAGGGACCGGTTTCAATAGAGTTGGTGAGACTCTGGGCCAGAAAACTAATGGAAAGAAAACAGCAGTAAGAAAAGTTGCGAAAAAGGGCGATCTTCCTGCCGGGGAAAATAGTCCGGCGGGAGGACGCGTCTATTCCTTCAAGGCAGAAGGTTTTGCTTCGATCGACTGTCTCAGCAACTCGGTTGCCTCAGGAAGGTCGTTGCGGTTTAACGCCTTTAAAAATCCTTCAAGAAGTGTGGCCTTCTCCTCAAAAAATTCCTTCGGCATGTCTTTGACTAAACTCTTAGTGGATTGAAAGTAGGTTCTGACGACATTGGCAAAGACTTCCATGACGCGGTTTCCGCAGCAATGAAGCATCAATAGGTGGAAATCCATCAGAATCGCATCGGCTTTCAAAGGGTCTCCGGCATTGAGCCTAATTCCGTTGACCAAGTTTCTCATTTGAGCCTGAGTGGCAGGCGTGAGTCTTCGGATCACAAAAGGCAAAACCGAGAGCTCAATCATGAGCCGCGCCTCGTTGAATTCCAGCTCGTCAAAGCCGGCTAACTTAAGCTGCTCGAGAATGTTGTAGGTCATGTCGTTGGTCGCTTGTCTTTTGACAAACGTACCGCGCTTCTTTTTTCTTTCTAAAACGCCCATCTGGACCAAGAGGTCGAGCGCCTGCCGAACCTTATAACGAGTCAAGCCCAAAGCTTGAATCAGTTCGTCTTCTCCGGCAACCTTATCTCCCGGCTGGGGCTGGGTTCGAAAAAGGTATCTTTCAACTTTAGAGAATTCTTTAGATTGCGGAGAAAGTGGCATGACAGCTCCAAATTTTTTAAATCATTGTAAGTAACAAAAAGCCGGAAGTTTTCGTTCCGGCTCTTTGATGCTCTATATTCGTTAGAAAACGAATTTGGAAATGACGTAGCCGATAGTCAACTGGCTAAGAGTCGTCACAATCCCGGGGAGCATGTAGCTGTGGTTAAACACAAACTTACCGATCTGAGTTGTTCCTGTTCGGTCAAAGGCTACGCAGCCGATGATGGCGCCGCCCGCAGGAATCATGAAGTAACCGCTGACAGCCGGGAACATCCAGACTAAGTCTGCCGGAGAGATTCCGAGGCCGATACCCATCGGAACTAATGCCGTTACGGTTGCGCCCTGAGAGAAGAGCACTGCTGACAAAATAAACAAGGCAACCGCAAAAAGGATTGGTGCGCCCTGGATCATGTTTCCGAACTCGGCAACAAACATCGGTTTGTAGAAATTGAAGAAAGTAGCCGTTAACCAAGACACGCCGTAAACTGCGACCATGCCGATTAAACCTGAGCGGAAGACGGAACCGTCGGCGAGCTTCTTCGGAGAGACATTGGCAATCACCATGATCAAGCCGGCGCAGCAAAGCATGACGATTTGGACCATGTTCGGAATGGAAAGACGTGTGACTTTTCCGGCCTTTTCCCAAGACGGCATTAAGTCGGGGAAGGAGCCGAAGAAGACGACGGCAAGAATACCTAAGGCAAACACGATCACGCCTTTCTTAGCGCTGGAAGAGTAGCTGCGGCTGTCGGTATTGATGGGCTTGTCCTGGAATTCTCCGCTCATAACGCGGCGCTGGAATTCGGGGTCGTCAGCCAATTCTTTACCTTTTTTGAACATGAAGGCGCAGCCGATCAGCACGCCTAAGAGGCAGGCCGGAATGGCGACGGAGAAGATCTGCAAAGGTGTAACGCCTTTAACCGCCAAGAGGGCAATCATGGCACCGGTTGCTGCCGACATCGGAGAGCCGGTGATGCCGGATTGAGCACCGATCACGGACATTGTCAGGGGACGTTCGGGACGCACTCTGGCTCCGATAGCAACTTCGGCAATCACGGGATAGACCGAGAAAGCCACATATGCGGTTCCGCAGAAGAGTGTAAAGAGGTAGCAGACCAGCGGGCCCATGAAAGTGATGTTCTTGGGATTTCTCCTTAAGAGCTTTTCTGCGATGCTCACCAAGAAATCCAAGCCGCCGGAGCCCTGCAAAATCGAGGCGCAGGTAATGACGGCTGTGATGATGAGCAGCACGCTGACGGGAGGCGCACCCGGTTGCATACCGAAACCGAATACTAAAACGCCTAAACCGATACCGCCGGCTGCGCCGAGACCGGCACCGCCCCATTTTGCACCGATGAAGATGGCAATAATGACGACGGCTAGTTCCATCCAAAACATCATGTCCATCGTTGTTCTCCTATGAGATGAACTTTGCTTCGAAAATCTTGAATATCGCTACTCGATTGGGAATGACGATGCCCAGGATCAGGAAAACCATTCCCACCAAACGGAAGGCAGGGATGCTTTCTCCTAACAATAGGGCCGCAAATCCGATCGTGAAGACAGGCTCGAAAGAGCAAAAGATTCCGGCTTGCGTTGCGCCCAAGAGCTGAACGGCTCTGGAGACACAAATGGTGGACAGGACGGTAGAAACAACGCCGTAACCGAACGTCGTCCCAAGCTGCATGGCATCGAACCTGAGGATAAACAGAGGGTTATGAAGGAAGCAAAGTCCGATAGTTGAAAATAGAAGGGTTAAAAAAGTGATTTGGTACGCAGACACATTCGTCGCCAGCTGCTGAAGCGACAGCAGATATACGGCATACATGAAGGTCGAAAGAAAACCTAAGCCCAGCGCCGTGTAAGTGATATTGGCCTTAAAGGCATCCGAGAAAATACAGAGGCACCCTAGAAGAATAAACGTAATGGATACAATCTGATTCGCCCGGATACTTTTGTGGAAAATAAGGCCGTTGATTGCCAAAATGATTAACGGGTAGACATAAGTGATCAAGCTCATCATGGATGCCGGAATATCCTTGAGAGCGTAGACATAGAGAAGATTCAAGGGGAGCAGTATCAGGAGTCCTATGAATAGCGACTTTCTTATCAGTGATCTGCTGAACCGATAAAAATCTTTCTGAAGGAACGGCCCCATAAGCCCTAACACGACGACCGCAAATATGAATCTGGCATGCAGGATTTCGATGCCTGATAAATCACACGAATAAGCAAGTTTCGCAAATATGGGGTTTAGACCATACGTAATCGCGCTTAATAAAGAAAAGAGGATCCCAAGAGCGACTAGGGGCTGAACTTGTTTTGTATTTACTGCTTTGGTCATGTTGAGGCTTAAGGGCTAACGTTCTAAATTACATTTTTGGGTTTATTCCAAGTCTTTGTGGGCTTTATCTAAGAACTCCTCGGCATGCTGCATCTGCACTTTGACTGCTTCGGGTGCCGTGCCGCCGTAAGACTTTCTCGCTCCGACGGAGTGTTCAAGAGAAATGTCCTCGAAAATATCCTTGTCAAAGAGTTCGGACTGAGCCTTAAATTCGTCAAGCGTCAGATCATCAAAAGTCTTGTCGTTTTCAACGCAGTATCTGACGGTCTGACCGACGACTCGGTGAGCGTCTCTGAACGGCATGCCTTTCTTAACGAGGTAGTCGGCCATATCAGTTGCCGTAGAGAAGCCGTGGGAAGCCGCCTGATAAGTGCGTTTGCCGTTGATTTTCATCTTGCGGACCATCGGCGCCATAACTTTCATCGTGCTCTGCCAGAGATCAATCGTTTCATAAGAAAGGAACTTGTCTTCCTGCATGTCTTTGTCGTAGGCAAGCGGAATACCTTTCATCATAGTGAGCATGGCCTGCAGGTAGCCGTACATGCGGCCGGTGCGACCCTTAATTAATTCAGCAAAGTCGCAGTTTTTCTTCTGCGGCATGATGGAAGAGCCCGTCGTAAAGTCGTCGGAAAGCTCGACAAACTTGTACTCTTGGCTTGCGAATATGATGATTTCTTCGCATAGTCTCGACAGGTGCATGTAGCTCATCGCGGCAATAGACGCGAATTCCATGCAGTAGTCTCGGTCGGCAACCGTGTCGATACTGTTTTCGGTGGGCTTTTCAAATCCCAGCTGCTTGGCGGTAGACCAACGGTCGATCGGGAAGTCTGTCCCGGCTAAAGCCGCGGCGCCCAGGGGGCACTCGACCAGGCGGTCAAGGAATCCCTGAAGTCTCGCGTAATCGCGTTTGAGCATCCAGAAGTAAGCCATCAGCCAATGAGAAGCCAAGACGGGCTGAGCGACTTGCAGGTGAGTGAAGCCCGGCATAATCACACCGAAATTCTTTTCTGCCTGTTCGTAAAGGGATTTTTGGATTTCAACAATTAATCTTTGACATTCTTTGGCAGCGTCGCGGAAATAGAGATAGCTGTCTACGCAGCACTGATCGTTTCGGCTTCTACCTGTGTGCAGTCTTCCTCCGGCCGGTCCGATAAGTTCCGTCAGACGTTTTTCAATTGCCATATGGATGTCTTCATCTTCGGCATTAAAAGTAAACTTGCCTTCTTCGATTTCTTTGCCGACGAGTTTCAGACCTTCTTTAATTTTTTCGACGTCTTCGGCTTTCAGAATGCCGGTTTCGCCCAGCATCGTGACATGAGCGAGACTGCCCTGAATGTCATACGGGCATAAGCGGGTTTCGACTTTGATGACGGCTCCGAATTCTTCGACGAATTTAGGAGGAACCTCAGCGAATCGTCCTCCCCACATTTTGTTAGACATATATTTCTCCAAAAGAATGATCAGGTTGATCCCGGAAAATTTCTTTCCTTAATTAAAGTTTAGAGAGTCTCTTTTATCGATAAATTTGCTGATTACGCTAATGAAAAAACAGAAAATCGAAGTTAGATGAATTAACTAACTATTTATTTATATAGGATAAACTAATAAAAATATAATTATTTTTATATCGATAAATTACACAGTAATCCTAGGTCAACAGCAGAAATCAATCTATATGCGGAATCCGTTTAGCTTATCGATCCGGGTGCAATCGCTATCACACAAATTGTGTTCGGTTAAAAGGGATACACCGGCCGCTCTGCCTTACTAATAATCGGGTAGGCAATTAGGGATAGCGATCGTTCTTTTTTGGGGGATACGTACGTATCGTCTAAACCTAGAATTAACATAACCGCTTAACAATAAGCGGCTCACAAAACCAAGGAGAATGATATGACCGGTATTAACCGTCGCGGATTGCTCAAAGGAAGCATTTTCGGAATGGCTGCCGCAGGTGCCTCTGTGATCCCTGTTGCAGTACAGGCCCAAGCTGCTGCTCCTGTCAAAACTGAAGAATATGACGTTGTTGTCATCGGCTGCGGCTGCGCAGGCATGGCTGCTGCTCTTGAAGCTGCCGATAAGGGCGCTAAAGTCGTTATTTTGGAAAAGATGTCCCGTCCGGCAGGCAACACGATTTTTGCCGGCGGTCACTTCAACGCCACCAACACCTATGTCCAGAAAGCGCAGGGACTTCAAGACACGATCGACGATTTCTATCGTGACATGATGATCGTCTCCCAGCAGCGCGGCGACAAAGCTCTAACCCGTCAGTACTGCGAAATGTCCGGAAGCGCTATTCAGTGGCTGACAGATGAATGCGGCGTCAAATTCAAACCCATCGTTGTGGAAGTATTCCCGGGGTTGAACCGCGGTCACGTGGTTGACGGCAAGCTCAAACCGGGCGGAGCTCAGCTTTCCAAACAGATGCTCGACACTGTTAAAGCTAAGAAGATCCCAGTTCTCTTTAATACCAAAGTAATTTCTTTGATCGGCGACAACCGTCTGCATGTTTTAGGCTGCAGAGCCGTCAATGAGGATGATGAAGCCGTTGACTTCATGGCTAAAGGCGGTGTAGTCATCTGCACCGGCGGCTTCCATGCCAACAAAGAAATGGTATGCCGCTACATGGGCGGTGACGTTGCTTGGATGCCGATTCGCGGATCCAACGTTCTTCAGGGCGAAAACATCACTCTGACAATGCCTTTCAATCCGAAGTACGTCAATATGGACCAGTTCCATGCCGGTCCTATCCACGGACCCACACGCGCTAATCCTTCCACAATGGTTAACTACGGCGTTCTGCTTAAAGAAGACGGCACCAGATTCCTGGACGAAGCCGAGACTTACGTCTCCGTAGCACAGAAGATGCCGAAGATCATTCCGAACAACTGGGCTTTCATCATCATTGACAGCCAGGTTGTCGATGTTCCGACAGTTAAAGCCCGTATCGACCGTTATAAGAGAGCGAAGGCTCCGATTTATACTGGCAACACCATTGAAGAAATGGCCAAAGCCGCCAATCTTCCGGTTGAGCAGGTTGTTTCTGTCATTAAGGAATACAACGATGCAGTGAAGGCAGGCAAAGCCAACACGCTGACACCTCCGAACACCCTCGAAAAACCGCGTCTGATCGAAAAGGGACCTTTCATGGCATTCCCATTCCAGGGCGGCATGACTGCAACTTTCGGCGGCCCGATGATTACAGCTAAGTCGGAAGTCTTAAATAACGACGACAAACCGATTCCGGGTCTGTACGCAGCCGGAAATGCGCTCGGCGGTATTTTCTACCATGACTATATCGTCGGCTCTCAGCTGACAGCTGCCGTTATTTGGGGAAGAATCGCAGGCGAACAAGCAGCGGCTCGAGCCGGTGCTAAACAAGGCTAATTCCCGTTAAAACTGTTTGCCCTCCTTAGCTATCGGAGGGTAAACGCTCTTTCGAGAGTCGTACTAACAGGTGAAATCATGCGATTTGTGTATTTGGCTCTTATTTTGGCGCTTTCCTCTTCGAGCGCTTTTTGCGCCGACGATGCTCTTTTACAAGCGCATATGAGCAAAAGTGTCACGTGTCAGGCCTGTCATACGGAGACTCCGCCGGCTAAGCGTGTAAAGACTGCAAAATGTCAGGAGTGTCACGGCAATTATGAGGCGTTAGCCGCCAGAACTGCCAAAATGACACCCAACAATGTTCATGCCAACCACCTCGGCGATTTAGACTGCAGAGAATGCCACGGCGTTCATAAGCAGCAGACTTTAGCTTGTGCGGAATGTCATCAGTTCAAATTCGAAATGCCGAAATGAGCTTTTTGACACGATCAAAACGATTGATATTGACTTTGAGCTTGAGCGCAATCATACCCTGCGCTCAAGCTTCTAACGACACAATTACACTAGGCGTTTCTTCCCGCGTTCCGAACGTCAACGAGGACCTGATTCTCAAAACCGAACGCGTGCTTACGGACCACTTCGGTCCGAAAAATTTTCGGATTGTTCACTATTCGTTGGACGGCTTAGTAGAGGCGATCAAAGAGGGCGAAGTAGATATTTTTCTTTCCAGCGCGGGTCTTTACCGCCGGATGTCCTCTGAAGGAGTCCGAGATCTCGTGGCACTTGCCTCTCCGAGATTCCCAGATCCGAATCACAGCGAAGGCACCGCATTTATCGTTCGGAATGACCGGACTGACCTTCAGAGCATCAAGGATCTGAAGGGAAAAATTCTCGCTGCTAATTCTCCGACGGGATTTTCCGGATACCAAATCGGCTTGTACGAAATTTTTAAGGCCGGCTACGACCCTGAACGTTTTTTCTCCAAAACAATTTTCACCGGGGAAAGAGAGAAAATGAAGGGAGTCGTGCAGGCAGTCTTGGATGGGAAAGCCGATGTCGGTTTTTTAAGGCTTTGCTACTTCGAAGACATGATTGATCCGAAGGAGACCGATCCTAACCAGTTGAGGATTATCGGAGATCGAAAAAAGGAGCTTAACTGTTCTCACTCCACGGACCTTTATCCTTCATGGACTATTTCAACAACAAGGCATATTTCTCCGGAGAAAGCCAAAGAAGTGCTCCAAGTCCTTTTGGCTATTTCCCCGACGGAAAAGGGCGCCTTTTGGGGGCTGGCATCAAACTACCACGGCGTAGACTCCCTTTTCAAAGACCTCAAACTCGGACCTTGGTACTATCTGCGGGAATGGACTGTCAACAGATTTTTGAGCACCTATTGGCCGTTTTTGGCCTTGTTTCTTCTTTGCATTTTCGGATTGATCGCGCACGGATTCAGAACCGAAATATTAGTAAGACGCAAAACCGAAGAACTCGAGCTTGCCCACAAATCCCAAACCCAGCTGCTGCAAAGAGCAAAGAGCGCTTCCGAGCGATTGGATTCCCTTCAAAAGATGGGCGCAATCGGTCAAATGTCGAGCATCATTTCGCATGAACTTCGTCAGCCTCTGGCCACCATTCAGATGTATACAAGAGGAGGCTTGAGGGTCATAGAAGGGCTTGAAAACACGAAGGAAAACTCCAAAATTGTTTCTGCCTTCAGCCTCATTGATAAGCAGTGCGTCAAAATGGAGAGCATTATCGAAAAGGTCCGAAGCTACGCCAAGCAGAAGAAGACAAAACACGAACTGATCGATGCCGCGGAGATTGCCAAAATTGCGGTAGAGAACTTTGAAACTTCGAAAAACGGAAGCGTCAAGGTTAAAACCGAATTCCAAACAGGCTCTTTCGTTTGGGCAGATAGTTTGGAATTGGAACTGGTTATCGTAAATCTTCTGAGAAACGCTTCGGAAGCTCAGGGAAATGTATCGGAACCTATACGAATTTCAGTAACGTGGGCGGATAACAAAGTTGAAATCTCGATCTCAGACAAAGGCAGAAACCTTTCGGAAGAAGAATTTGAGAAACTTAAGGTTCCGCTGACCTCAACCAAGGAAAACGGGATGGGGCTCGGTTTGACGATAGTTAAAACAATTGTGGAAGCTCATCAAGGAAAGATTTGTTTCAAGCGAAACAGCGACGTTGGTCTGACGGTTACAGTCAGCTTCCCTTTGGCAAAGGACGGATTTGCATGCCAAACTCAGAAATAAAGGTATTAGTTCGTATCGTCGATGATGACTCTGACCTGAGAGCCGCAATTCGGTTTTTGTTAGAGTCGGAGGGCTGGGAAGTTGCCGATTATTACAGTGCCGCAGATTTTCTTCTCAACGATGACCCGGAAATTCCGGGGTGCCTGATCCTGGACGTACGAATGCCGGAAATGACCGGAATCGAACTACAAGGTGAACTCAAGCAGCACTTGCGGCAAATTCCGATCGTATTTCTTTCGGCACACGGTGATATAGAAATGGCTGTGAAAACGCTTCATGAGGGAGCTGTTGATTTTCTCACCAAGCCTGTTCAAGAAGACAAGCTCGTTCCGGTCATTTCCAGAGCTGTCAAACTTGATCTAATCAAGCGAGGACTTTCCTTTGATCACGAAGAAATCAAAGAACGATACAAGGAATTAACTGAGCGCGAAACGCAAATCGTATCTTTACTTATTAAGGGCTTGTTGAACAGAGAAATCGGAGAGAGACTTGGAATTAGTACACGCACAGTGGAAGTTCATCGCGCGCGGGCCTTTAAAAAACTTCAAGTGCACACAATCAGCGAATTAATTCAGTCCGCCCATGCGGCGGAAGATTAATTAATTTTTAAAAAGGGTTCGTTCTTGCCGCCTATTAAGGCTTCTGCAGGAGAAGCCTTCCGAAAAGTCTAATAACGGAGAGGATTTCCGCGTTGCTTAATGATTTGCTTGGGAATAAAAGTACTTCTTATTAGGTTTCATGTAGGTTGTCGTTAGACGAAAAATCGATGGCTTGATTAAGACTTATTAGCTATCAAAAGAAAATTTTTAACGAGGTGTCCATGAAAAAAGATACATGCGTTGATGAATGATTTGTGCGCGCAGAAAGGGAGGAGATCTAACGTCCTCCAGAATATTCGCCGGGCGAAATTAGAATTTATTAATAGCCATAAGAAAATCCTTTAATTCCGAGGGAGTTGAAACGCCAAGCAAATGCAGCACATTAGCTCGGTGTCTCTCTATAGTTCTTCGGCTTTTACCCAGACGCTCTCCGATTACGGAGCTCGTTAAATTTCTGGCGATAAGCTTAGCGACTTGCTTTTGTTGTTCAGAGAGATGCTCATAGCGTTTCTCGGGAGCCGATTCCCTTAGTTTTTCGAGTGTCTGTTCATTTTCTTCAACGGCCTTTTCTATTGCCTGAGTCAACAGTTCAGGTACAACCGGTTTGCGAAGAAAATCAAATGCACCTCCCTTAAAAGCCCCGATAACCATATTCACGTCTGCGTGTGCGGTAAGAAAGATAATGGGAAGTATTATCTCTTGCTCGGATAAGAGTCTTTGGACCTCTATCCCGTTAAGCCCCGGCATTTGGTAATCCAAAATTATGCAGCCGGACCTTTCCAGATCGTCATTCTCTAAAAAAGCTTCAGCTGAACCATAGGTAGCTACAGAAAACCCGTCAAGCTCTAACGAAAATTTAATGGCTTTCAATAATGCTTCGTCATCATCGACAACTCGAATAAGGGCGTTTTTATTCATTCTTTCCTCCGGATGTCGGGCTATTTTCATTGGGAAAGACGGTGATTATGCACACCAGGTTATGGTCATCGGACCTTTGAAATTTCACCCCGAATCCATGTCTTCTAAGAATGGATTTAACAATGCTTATCCCTAATCCCGTACCTTCTTCTTTTTTTGAAGCCAAAGGCCGCTCTAATTGAGAGCGTACTTCTTCTGTGAACTTACCGCTGTTGTCGGTAATGCAGATCTCAAAGCCCGAGGATCTCGAATTGTTTGTACTAATCCGGATCTCCGGATCGGATTTATCTTTTAGCGCCTGATAGCTATTCCTAATCAGATTGCTGATTGCGATTTCAAACTCAAGCTGAGGAAAACTGACCTTAAGCTCATCTTTGCAAAGATTTAATCGGAATAACTTTTCCGAGGCCGGCTGAGAGCGAACGAAGTTAGCGACGATTTTATTTATGGAATCATTAAGATAGATGAACTCTTTTTTACTTTTCCTCTTGGCCGCATAATTTTGGACAATGCTCAGGATATCTGTAACGCGAGTTAACTGCTGCTGCAGAGCCTCCGCAGCCTCTAAGGCCATCGCCTTTTTCGCGGCTGTCCAATTCTTCAGAAGCTTGTCCAAACTATTGGCGTAAAAAAGGCAGGCCGCCAGAGGCTGACCTAACTCGTGTGCGATAACACTCGAAAGGCTGGAAACCACCAAAGCATTTTTAATAGATTGAATCTCTTCGGCTTTTTTCTTTTGATCCTGTGTGGCTTTAAGAATGTCGTTGGTGGCTTTATATACTGCCTTTCCGGTGGTATAAATATGCCATATCGCAAAAAGAAGTGACAGAATTAGCAACAGGATCAGCGTTTTAAATTCATTCCAAATTCTTGTCAGCGTCCAACTCTTTAGGTGCTGATAGGGGCCTTCCTTTAGAGCTTCGTACATCTTGTCTACCGGATCGTAATCGCTTGCGAAGGTCCAATATTCTCCGTCAGCATTTGGCTTAATTCTCAAGAGATTCTCGGCGATTTGACGAATCATTTGGGAGCTTAAGTTTGAAGAAACCAGAAGAGAAAAATTCGGATAAAGGTCCGTTGAAGTTAAACAATGAGAAGACAAGTTCGGTTTCACTCCCACAACGTCCAATCCTTCCGTTAAATCAATCCCCGTCTTTCTTTTGTGTCTTTCTGCATAACAGACACTGAGAAATGTGCTGTCGGCTTCTCCGTTTCTTACTGCTTCCAAACGTTTCTGAGGATTTGTGCCCAGGTAGAGAATTTTGGAGAAAAAGGAATCCGGGTCATAGCGGCGATCCAAAAGCTCTTTTTTGATGGTGAGTGTCCCTTGAAAGGCAGAAGGGGTATTTAAGGCAATCGAGTGCCCCTTCAAATCCTCAATCGTTTTTACCCCGAGGTTCTTATTAGCCAAAATTAAACTTCCGACAGCTAGGTCGGGATTGGGCTGAACGCCGGTTGCCAAAGTCAGGACGTCTCTCCATCCTTTCTGTAAGTAACGTCGATAAATACCGCTGTTGGCAATCACAATATCGGCTTTTCTCTCCTTGATGGCCTCATCCAATCCGGAGGTAGTAACGTTTCTTACAATGAGTTTCCTCGGTTCTATAGACTTCTGAATAAGCTCATAGGTTTCTTTGGCAATTTTGAGCTCGAATGAGGGCCGAGTAAATTCAACTCCGTAAAGATATACGGGCGCGGTCTGCACATCAGTTGGTTCAGCAGAAATCAAAGGGCAGGCTGTTAACAAGAAGCCGGCCGTCGTAAGACTAATCCCGAGATTTGAAAGCATTGCATCCGTCCTTGTTTTTCAATTGTAAATTGCACACATACGCGCGTAGTCCTTCGACTTATGCTCTTTATCGTTGGCTCAAACGAAAAGGAGAAATCATGAAACTAACTCGAAGAAATATCCTAAAAACATCTGTTCTTTCAGGCGCTGCTATTCTGGCCGGGACATCTCAAGCGACACCCGTTAATGCTCCTGCCAAGTGGGACGCAACCTATGATGTCGTTATCATCGGGGCAGGCGGCGGAGGCATGATGGCTGCTCATTATGCTGCCGAGAAGGGCCTCAAACCTGTCGTTTTGGAAAAATTGGCTTTCCCGGGAGGGTCCAGCGCAGTTTGCGGCGGCCAGCTCTCTATCGCTGACAGCCCAATCCAAAGAGAAAAAGGAATTAAGGACAGCGAAGAACTATTTAAAAAAGAAATGCTAAAAGTCGGTCAAAATAAAAACGATCCGGCTCTTGTCGAAGCTCACATCAAAAGTATCCGAGAAGTTTTCAATTTCATTCACAACACTCTCGGGGCGAGACCAAAGTCCGTCAATGCTGTCTCCGGAATGAGTGTGCCGAGGGCGCATTTATATTATCCCCCTTCAAAGTTGCTGACTCAAATTTTTACCTATGTCAAAGATCAGCAGGGTGTCCCCTTCTTGTTTAACACACCGGCGGAAAGGCTAATTTGGGATGAAGGAAGAATTGTAGGCGTCCGAGCCAGGAAGGGCTCTGAAGTTTTATATATCAGAGCACTCAAAGGTGTCATCATTGCAAGCGGCGGATTCCAGTACTCTAAAGAATTAATGGAAAAATATAACCCGCTGATGGCTAAAGTCACACCCGCCGGCTGCAAAGGAAATACAGGTGACGGTCTAAAAATGGCGCAGGCTTACGGCGCGGATGTGCTTGACACTAATTACATTAAAGCAACATTCGGCTACCAGCTCGGAAATTATCCGGATTCCGTCCATTGCTATTACGCGGGTGCAATTATCGTCAACCATGAAGGAAAGAGGTTCGTGAACGAATCCAAATCTTACAAACTGCTGAGCGATGCTGCCTTGGCTCAGCCGGACGAATACACCTTTCAACTCTTTGACGAAAATATTCGAAACCGCAGAATTAAAGAGCATCCCCGCAATGCGATGGTTCTGAACAATGAATTCCTCAACGCCGGAAAAGATGCTCCCTTCTGCTTCTGTGGCGCAACGCTCGAAGAAGTCGCGAAAAAAGCAGGCGTAAACGTTGAAAATCTCAAAGAGACGGTTGCTAAATATAATTCAGATATTGAAATGAACGGGAAAGACAGTGTTTTCGGACGTGATTCACTCACGTCAGGTTTCGGCAAGCCTCTCAAAATTGAGAAGGGACCTTTCTTCCTCTATCCCACAAAACCAAGATGTATTGCCACATATTGTGGTTTAAGAATCGACGCGAATGCACGAGTCATTGATGTTTTCGGAGAAGCGATTCCCGGACTCTATGCCTGCGGGGAGGCAACCGGCGGAGTCCACGGTGCAGCTTATATGACAGGCACGGCTCTAGGCAAAGCTTTCTCATTCGGCAGATTGGCTGCACTGGATATCGCAAACAGCTAATCGTTCGTCAATAGTTGCACCGAAATATATAAACATTTCTATTCCAAATGAATGATTCTTTCCGAAGAGGATCATAAGGTGCTGAACCAGTTCTCGGGATTGGATAAGAAAGCCAATTCCGAGAAATCATGAGTCTTGTATCTTCGCCACCTTTGAGAAGAAAGGCGAAATCAATATTTCAAAAGGTCGATAACTATGCTCAATAGACGCAGTTTCTTAAAAACCGGCGTTATCTCTACGCTTGCAGCAACTTCTCAAGCCCACGCCTTTACTCCGGCTCCTCAAAAATGGGACGCTGAATATGACATTATCATTATCGGTGCGGGGGACGGCGGTCTTGCTGCCGGCTGCTTGGCCATGCAGAAAGGCCTTAAAACGCTCATTCTGGAAAAAACAGCCATCGTAGGCGAGTCTTCCCTTCTTTGCGGAGGAAAATGGGCTGTTACAGATACGGTCGATCAGCATGAAAGGGGTATTGTTGACAGCGACGAGAAGGCATTGGCGGATATGCTGAAGACTGGGCAGTATAAAAACGATCCCGAACTCATCAAGGCTTATCTTAAGGAAACGAAAGAACACTACAACTTCATTCGTCTTGAAAGAGGCATCAAACCCACGGAAATCACTCATGGCGGAGGCTCGACTGTTCCGAGAGCTCATAATTTTCCTCCTCCTCTTTTGGTCGGCGACATGAAAAAATACGTGCTGGAGAAAGGAGCCGATCTCAAACTCAATACGCCAGCAGAACGCCTTGTTTGGGATAATGAGCTGGAAGGCATAGGCGGTGTGAAAGCAAAAAACAAGGATGGGCAAATTCTCTACTTCAAAGCAAAGAAAGGGGTTTTATTAGCAGCCGGCGGCTTCGCTATGAATCCTAAAATGCTCCAAAGGTTTAACCCGTTGATGCTTAAAGCACAGGCAAGGGCCGGAGGAGGTTGTACGGGCGACGGGATCTTAATGGCAATGGCTTATGGAGCCGATACCTTAGATACTGAATACATTAAGGCAACCTTCTGCTATCCGGCAAATCCTCGTCATTCCGGAAGCTGCCAGGCTTTCTGGAGCGGCGCAATTATCACAAACAAAAAAGGCAAGAGAATCGTCGATGAATCAGTATCCTACAAACTCTTAGGGGACGCAGCCCTAAAAGAAGAAAATGGAATTGCTTACATCGTTTTTGATGAACCAATCAGACAAAAACGAATGAAAGCGAAGCTGGTAGAGAAAAAATGGATGGAACTCTATGATCAGGGTAAAGAGCCTGAATGCGCTTTTCGAGGAAACACAATCGAGGAAGTAGCAATAAAAGCTGGCCTCGATCCAAAAGGCCTAAAAGAGACGATTACTCGCTACAACTCCAACATAGACAACAAAATACCCGATCCAGATTTCAATCGAACAAGTATTAACTCGGGATCAGGAGAATTAGTAAAAATCGAAACTGGACCTTTTTATATCTATCCGGCCACAGCTCGCCTTATTGCCACCTACTGCGGAGTCAAAATCAACACTAAAGCAGAAGTTCTAAACGTCTTCGGAGAAAAAATTCCACACTTGTACGCATGCGGTGAAATGACGGGCGGCGTTCATGGAGCTGCTTACATGACAGGGTCATCCATCGGAAAGGCAATGGCCTTTGGAAGAATTGCCGTGAAATCAATGATGGAAAGCTAGCATCAATCAATGATTGGTTCAGCACCTACCTCCGCCACAATTTGACTTCTAAAGGTGTTAGAGACTGCAGTTAAGATCCAACAGCCAACTAAGAATGACAAGAACTTAGAAAGGTATTTTTGCAGGGATTGCCGACGATTCCTGCAAACTTATTTTTTACTTCGTGGAGATGTACAAAAGCTGTTAAGTTTTTTGCCGTTTTGATCGCGGATAGAGTTTGATTTGTAAGGATGGGGTAATGGAGTAGATGTTCCTGGTGCACTGTCGTTAAAGCACTCCGACTGATTCTTTTTTTTCAAAAATCATCAATCACCAAAAATTTTCGCTTTATTTCCTTTGACACCACGGACGCCTCCAATTTTAGATTCCGATTATAAATAACATGTGTTTTTCGACCCAACTATATATGAGAAGCAAACAATGCGAAGCAACTAATCTTAACCTTTTGGCTAATATAACGAAAAAAGGGTTAATTAAATAATTTCAAATATCTAACAATAAAAATAATTAAAAATGGTAAACAATAGGAGTAAATTAACAAACTAATTCTAGTAAAGCTCAGCATTTGCCAATCGAAGAGGCCTATAAATATGGAAGTGAGATAGCCTCAAACTCGGAAGTCAAAAAGCCTCAAATCCGGAAGTCACTTTCGTTAAAAAGTTCTTAGATCCATATTCATAAATTTTTGAAAGTTGAGAAAAGCAATCAAAGTTTCTTAACCTAGGTTAAAAAAGGATTGATTTGTAATGAAAATAACATAATTCTTAAAATTGAGGTGTGTTATTAGACTTCTTTTTTACTTCCTACTCTTTGCCAAATCGCCAGTTATTTTTTAGCTAAGTTTTCAACGCAAAGTAATTTAACTTATGAGATTCGGATAATGAGATTAACTATCTTTTCTAGGTAGTTTACTTTCGAATAAAATTGACAAGACAGATAACCTATAAAGGGTGATGCTACATTTATCGAGGTCTCTACCTTAGAGAGTCAGCTGAGTTGTATCTTTCCTAAGTTATTCAAGACATCTTGGGCAATGAGAAGCATTCCTCTTGAAGGTTCAGAGTTCTGCTTTTTCAGCCGCCTTCCTCAAATTTTCCTCATCCTTGCGAACGTAATTTCCTGTCGTTGCGACGCTGGCATGTCCCATGAGTTTTTGCACTTCCACAATATCTACGTTTTTACTAATGAGGCGAGTAGCAAAAGTTCTTCTCAGGTCATGAGGCGTGAGTCTGCTGTCCAGATTTTCGGTTTCGGTGACTAGTTTTTCTATTATTCGAGAAACGGAAGAGGGATCAAGTGCCGTGTCCAAATAAAGCCGCAGTTTATTGTCGATACGCCCAAATACAAAACCGGCATCAATCTCATTTTTATTTAACTGCCTGAATTCAAACCAAGTTTTCAGAACATCAAGAACAACATCTGGGAAATAAATAGTTCTTTCTTTATTGCCCTTGCCGATAATTTTGGCGGACCTATTTTTAAAAGAAACCTGTTTTACTCTCAATTCACAGACTTCGGCTCTGCGTAATCCGCAACCTAACATCAAATAGAAAATTGCCCTATTTCTCACCGTCCTCAAGGAATTTGCTTCTAGCGACTTGATCAGCGATGCAGATTCTTCAGACGAAATCGCTCTTCCCGATAGGGCTCTAAAAACTCTTCGCTGTTTTAAAGATTTAATTCTTTGGAAATGGTCTAGATCAATTTGCTTATTTCGCCAGGCGTTTAGCGCCACGGATTTAAGTGCTGAGAGATAACAGTTATAGGTTCTAGCAGAGCCCCAACTCTGAGCTGTCAAAAAAACAGTGACATGATTCGGCTGCATTGACTTCCAATCACAATCTACTAAACCTTTGTAGCCGAAAAATCGGGCGAACTTATTTAACTTGCTTTTCATGCATCGATAGGAATCCTTACTGCCAAGCGTAGCTAAATACATCAGCGCAGGATTTTCGATCAAATTTTGATCTGCAGTTATTGCGCCAAAGTTTGAAGGTTGGATCGGAGTCGGCTGAAACATGTTAAAAATTCCAAGTACGCACGATAATTAATATTATATTGCGTACTTTTATGATTTTTACAGGTCTTCATTAAAATCAAATAAATTTGAGTCGTTATAAAGATTGGAAAAGAATAGGGCGGAAATTCACGTTGTTTAGCTTGCAATGATATTTTGCTATTTCTCGCCCGGTTTCGCTTAGGAATTTGAATTCTCAGATCGGAACTTTCGGTTTCTATTTTTCAATCTTGTTGTACTGTTCGTCTGTGACTTCTTCAAGCCAAGTGACACCTTTGCCTTCAGGATGATCTCCGGTTACCGTCATCTGAACCATCTGAGTATCAGGACCAGCTCCGTGGAAATGCTTAACTCCGGCCGGACAAATTACAACGTCACCAGGTTTAACAACTCGAGCTTTTTCTCCATATACTCCGGTTCTACCTTCACCACGGAGGACAGTAAAGAATTGACCTGCCGGATGGATATGCCAAAATGTTCTGGCTCCCGGTTCGAAAATCACAATTCCGTTGTGAACCGGCATACCGGGAACTTGTTGGCTCATCGGAATAACTTCTGCCTTACCTGTAAATACCTTAGAGTTCGCAGGGACTTTAGAAAGTGATTTTGCTTCTTTATAAATTTGAGAATTAGCAGGGACAGTTTCCGCAGCCATAACATTTACGCAGGAAAAAGCAGTAAAGAGAAGGGCGTCAACAAGAGCTGATTTTTTCAATTTTTCCTCCATGGACTCTATGTTTATTCCATTATTGTATTAATCAATCGCATGAGGACGGCGCGAATTATATGAAATTGAAAGGAATTAACAAGAGAAGCAGAGGATTAGATAAAGTTCCAATCGATTGGGACAAGTCTTCTTATAAAGGGTCCTTTCAAATAAATAGGCCCAAAAGTTACAATCCAACGATTAAAAAATGGTTATATGCTAACTGTTCGCAGATGTGAGAGAAAGCCTTACGTTAAAACTGACGAAATTCTTACCTTACGTCACACCTATAATTGAAAGTGCAGAAGGCGTTCTTCTCTGAAAAAAATTGAGCCCTGATTTTCCAAATCAAGGCTCCGACAAAGCGCTCGGAACTCCGAGGAAGCTCCGATGCTTGTTTTCTGTCTAAATACTACAAATACAACAAACAATAAATTTCAAAAGAACGCCTACTGCAACTCATTTTCTATCTGTTGAACCCCTTCAAAAATCATCTGTTTATAGAAGCGGCGAACAAATTCGGTGTGGAAGTCCATATTGTTGAAATAGGAAAAGGTGAAACGCTTTGGGTTAACTCCTACTTTTCTCTCCTCTGATTCTTCATGGCCTATGAACATGTGATCGGTTTTCGGGATGGCTTCAAATTTCTTACCATCTGTTAAAGACAGTTCCATCTTCATTGTCATATCATATTCATAGACGATCTTTTCTGGATATTCATTCTGGTTAGCTTTCTTAGAGGCCAGTACGGCTTTAGTCTTTTCGTCCATCTGACGAGTGACATCAATTGATATGACGCCTTGCTTCTCCTTGTCGTCGGGATCGACAATGATGAAATTGCCGGTTTTTTCCAGGTAGCGTGCAGCAGCCAATTCCAGACCGTACTGCTCTCGCCAATCGGCTGGACGCTCTTCGAAGGGCTCTTGAACAATAGGACGGCCTTCCCAGGTGTAATTCACCACTAAAGCCACCTTCAAAGGAGTTTCTACCTTCTTGAATTGATCGGCTGAAATCACTTGAGTAGATGGTGCAAACCAACTTTCACGAGGATAGTCTTTGTGATCATAGGAAGCGCAGGCGCTCAAACCTAAGGTCACAGCTGCTAGAAGCATGACTATAAAAGCATTTTTTATCTGCATTTCTTAATTCCGTTAATAACAGGGAAGTCGCCCGAGCGGAAACGATTTATGGTCTTTCCTCTCAGGTACTTGGGTCGAGTTAGAACATATATTTGAGACCGATCTGTGCAGTTTCGTTGTGATAACCATACTGTCCGGCTTGCACGCCGACGGTAGCCCACCCAAGCAGATTTTTAGTCACATGGCCCTCAAGACCGGCCCTGAATTCGGCTAAATTCCTGCCTCCTTTAATATATTTACAACCTGTTCCCATCTGTACTCCGGCCCTCTTGGTATTGTGGATCCAATTACCTTCGATAAATCCGAGACCTTTATTCATGTGATTTGCATGAAGCCGTGCACCAATACGTAAAGAAACATTATTGGTTCCGAGTTGTTTAAAGCGCGTTTCCGTATCTTTGTCGACTGTCGTATCTGCCTTAACACCGTCCCACACTAACTGAATCTCAGGCTGGAAGGTCCAAATGAGTTTATTAAAGTCTTTAGAGCCAGATTGAGAAAGTGGAATGGTATAACCGCTTTCCACCGACCAAACCCACCCATTAGATTTATATCGGAAGTTGGCTAAATCCTCACTCCAAAGCTTGTTGTTGTAGTGGCCGAATAAAAGCCAGGAATCCACATAGAAACCGTCATCCGGGCTGTTCCCGGTATAAAGTGTGCCGTATACGCCTAGGGCATAACCATCTGACCGGCTTTGTGCAGAGCTGTAGGTCTTAGCGCTGGATCGATTGTATAAACCCCCTGCAAAGATACCCCAGACAGACTTGACATCCTGATTGAACTCATTTCTGACGAGGTCGGCGCCAATTTGGGTTACAGCGGTTCGAGAATGGGTCTTGATATCAGAACCGGCCCGGAAATGCGAATGAGACCCAACCTGGCGAACCCATCCGGCGGCTGCCCTTTCTTCTCCACTGAAAGGATCGATATAGTAAGCTTGACCAAATCTGTCGTGCAATCTCATATGCATGCGAGACCATGCTAAAGAGTTCGAAATGTAGGTCCCGCTCTCCGGTCTTTCCTCGACTCGCTCAAGGACCAGATCAATACTGTCTCCGATTTGATCAGGGTAGCCATCCCATTCAACTCGATATAACCCTTCCATTGTGCCTCGTTCATGAACCACAACGAGCTTATCTTTTTCGTAAATGACATTAAATGCCGTAAGGCTACCCGACTGGTTTTTGATTACTTCATAACGATCGGCTAATGAAGAGTCATCAGTAACAGCAATTGCCTTTCTGCTGCTGTGAATGTGGATAGTGCTGTTATCCAAATTCGTTGATTGGTTTTCCGTCAACAAAATAATCGGTTCTTTTTCTCTGACCATCAATCCGGCTAGATCAAGGTCAATCCGATCGAAGTTCCCGATATTCTGCACTGCCCCTTTGAAATTAGTAATATTCAGCGTATTACCATTTGTCCCTGTCGATGCTCTCCCCCGACCGTAAATCCAGGCTCCCGTGACATCTATACCTTTTCGTCCATCTAGATAAACGACGTTGTTCTTAACATCGCCGGCGCTCGTTCCTCCATATACCAAGCCTTTAATCGTTCCTCCATTGAGGAATACTTTATTGCCGATAACATTACCGGCAACAGCCGCTCCACCGGATATTCCTCCTTCAACGTAACCATCATCAATCACTACAGTATTATTTTGGATATAGGCAGGCTTTTCCGTGACAGAGTTGCCCGCAAGGCTTTCGCCACCGACAACCCGTCCCACTACTGAAGTCTTGCCGGAGATATTGATGGTATTGTTTTGTACTAAAGCAGAATAGTTCTCTGACGATTCTCCGATATTGGAATTAGCAGCATTGAGACTGCGGCCGCCGGATGTCGGTGGGGTTGCCGTCACTCGGCCTCCGGTCACACCTCCAGAAACCTCTGCATTTTCAAGAATAACTGAGTTGTTTTGAGCTTGGCCCAGACCCTCATTAAGTCCTGCTGCAATGTAAGAACCAGAGACGGCAGCGTTTTTGATAACAACTGTATTCCCGTTTGTGCTTCCTTCCCCGCTTCTTAGATAGCCTCCAACTACGAAATTATCTACAGTAAGTTTTGAAGTGCTGACCGATGCCGCTTCAAGCCAAACAGTATTTCCGCTAGAGTCGCCATTCCCTGTTCCGTCATTGAAACCACCGGCTACGTATCCTTTTACGTTTAGCTCTGCAACTAAACTTGTATTGATAATAGTAACTTTGTTGTTATTAGCGGCTCCCTCTGATTGCATACCAGTAATACCGCCAGCAACAAAACCGCCTGCCGTATAAGAAGGATCAGTTGACGAAGGATCAACTTCGAATAGGACCAGATTATTACAGGAATCCGACGAGCCGACTGCCTGATTGAATCCAGCTACAACATTTCCTGCAACGTTGGTATTTTTTATAGAAACGCTATTTTCATTGGTATTTCCATTGCCTCCTGCTTCTATATAACCACCAGCAACAGAACCTCCTTGATTAGACCATCCGGTGATTTCACTATCTTCAATGGTTATAACATTTTGAGCAACATTCCCGTTTCCAGTCGAGACTCCACCACGGACTCCGTCCTCAATAGTCACATTTCTAAGATGTACTGCATTATTCAGGACATCCCCTGATCCTTTTGAGCGAGCGCCAACCACACGTCCAGTAAGTGACTCTCCGGAAACTACACTCACAGAGCCTCCGTTCATCCATACTTCATTGTTAGTTAGAGTCACATTGCCATGGTCACCCCAATCCAATCCTCCAGCAACGAAGCCTTGGACATGCGTGTTCGTAAGTATAGTTTTATTTTTATCTACAAGGCCGTTTCCCTGGCTCACACCACCAGCCAAATACTTTCCTTTAAGGCTACTATCTTCGACAGTAACCGTGTTGTTAGTTGCATTCCCTAAGCTTCCTTCTCCGATTAGGCCTCCAACTACAAAGTGGCCATCGATATCATCGCCGTCGTACAGAGTTACATTCTTTAGGTAGACATTGTTTTCAACAGCATTACCTTTTTTACCGAGGTTATACCCTCCCGCAATATATGTAGTGACCTGTGTATTTTGGATGCTAACTGAATTTTTGTTTGTGTCCCCGTTCGGAGTAGAGTCGGCTAACTCTGAACCAATATATCCCCCTAGAACAAACTCACCGACAGTTACTAAAGAGTTGGAGCCATTGGGACTTCTAGCCGTATCGATAAAAACTATATTTCCGCTAGCACCGCCTTCTCCTACGCCGCCGTTATAACCACCCGCAACGTAACCATTTATCTCAAAAGAATTTTCAGAGCTGGAGTTGATAATCTTAACTGTATTACTATTCGTGACGCCAGCCCCTTTTTGGTTGTCGCCTATGATTCCCCCAGCAATGAAGCCGGCCGCCTCAAAAGATATTTCGCTAGCCGTGGAAAGAATTTTTACGACAACGGTATTACCACTGGCGCTGAGAGTACCTCCAGCTTGGTTGTATCCGCCTCCAATATTGCCGTAAACATTACTATTTTCAATAACTACGTTGTTGTTATCAGTCTTTCCGTTATAGTGGCCCCCTTCATAGTGTTCAATAAATCCGCCTGCCACATAACCATCAACTTGGCTATCCTGAACCTGAACATAATTATTTAGGGCGTTTCCGCCAGATTGATTAGCTGCTCCAAGAACATGCCCCTCATTTTCTCCCCCTGCCTTGATCTTAGCGCTCTGTACGTAGACAGAATTAAAATTAACATCGCTTCCAGTCCAAGAGCGTGCTCCTGCAACGCGCCCGACTACTGAACCGCCAGCTACGGACACCTTATTATTCGTAAGCGTTACATCTTTTCCGTACCAATCCAGACCACCTGCCACAAATCCTACGACATCAGTATCCACTAGACTGACCTCGTTAAGATCAACCAGTCCTGTTCCCTGGCTCACACCGCCTGCAATATATTTACCGGTAAATTTGCTTTTTTCAAGAACAACCTTATTCTTGTAAGCGTCACCCGTACCTTCAGAATTAGAAAGAAGTCCTCCGACAACAAAACGACCGTTTACGACTCCCGAATCATATAGGGAAACGCCTTTCAAATAGACTTCGTTTTCGCTTGCAGAGACCTGACCAGCTCCCTGGTTGTAGCCCCCTGTAATATATTGCGTGACATGACTATTCTGAATAGAAACAAGGTTCTTATTAGTTTTACCTGTTCCTGCGGTTCCAACTAATCCCCCCAGTACATATTCTTTAATATCAATTAGGTAATTTTCACCGGTCTGCGGTGGATTAATAAATACCTTGTTGCCACTGGCATCACCAATACCAGTTGCAAAGTTGGCACCGCCTGCGACATACCCATTAATTTCAAGTTTGCCATTGCCTCTAGTGTTTGTAAGTGTTACCTGGTTGTTATTCGTATTTCCAACTCGATCAGCGGTACCCACAGATCCGATCAAACCACCAGAAATAAATTTATTTATTACTAAATTAGCCTCGCCATATTCAGAATCAGCAATGACATCAACTACATTCCCGTCAGCACTTCCCCCAGCAATCGATATATTATATCCCCCAGTAACACCCAAGCCATTAGGCGACCCTTGTATATTTGTATTTTTGATCAGTACCTGATTGTCGTTTGTGTCACCATTCCCAGCCATCTGAAGGTTAGCACCAGCAACATAGTCAGCTATTAAGCTATTTTCAATCTTGACAACATTGCCCGTAAGATCTCCGACAGCTTCACTCAAAGCCCCCGAAACAAAACCCGCTACCGAGGAATTTTGAAGCTCAACATTATTTCCTTTTGCGTTGCCCTCTTTCAAATTCCCGGGGGCTAAAACATAACCACCTATGATCTGTGTGGCACCCTCAACTCTGACGAGAGAAATGCTATTATTATTGGCATTGCCGCTTGAATTGACATAGCCGCCATAAATAAAGCTACTAACGATAGTTGTGGTTACGCTGTTTTTTAACTCGATTTGATTGTTATTAGCGTTTCCAGTCCCGTTTGGCCCGTCTACGTACCCACCGAAAATGGGACCGCTGATAGCGGTAGTAGCGCTGACATCGCTATGAATTTGATTGTTACTGGCGTCCCCCGTATATGCCCAGCCACCAGCAAGTGCCCAAGGACCGCCTGTCGCAGCCTGAGCAGATCCTTTTAGAAGAATTACATTGCCATCCCCTTCAGTAGCAGGCTGTAGATATTGTAAATACCCCCCCCCTATCCGGCACAATTATCGTATCAGCATAGGCTTCCGAAAGTGAAAACGCTAGCAAACACAGTGGAAAAATTGATAAACAAGAACTTCGATTTTTATGAACTCTTGGTAAGTGAGGCAATGACATTTTATGATTCCTTATACTTTCCCTATCAGCTTTCTTAAATAATTTTCGTCAAGGGTGCAAGGGTAGTTTAATCCAACTTACAGCCTTTTGCTAAGGAACCTCTTCGAAACAAGTCCATTATTTTAAAATGCTTTCAGCTAGTCATAGGTTGACGTAGTGCTCGAACTGAACGGTTTGCTGGAACATAATCGTACCTTCATTTCAAGACATGCATATGGTTAAACCACTCCCTATCGTTAGGGTTCTCTGCTTCTACCATCCAGCGCCATTCAATAGCGCTTCATAGAATCGATTTTGGATAAGTTTAAAATCATTGAATACATCAAAGATATGGCGAAGACATTAGAAGATTTCGTCATTACGAAAAATCTCCCAAGAGAAAGGTCCTTCATGTTCGGCAAAAGCGTTGAGAAAAAAGAAAATCGAGGAATAGTCATGTGCTTCCTCGTAGCGGTGTATACGATTACGAGTATCGTTTTTCTGCTTCAAGTCAATCAATACACACAGGACATTTACGATTTTCCGTACCTCGTTTCCTCTCAGGCGCGAATTATGAAGAGCCGTCTCTACGACTTTAGAAGCCTAACGCCGGTATTGTTTTCTTCAAAAGACTTGAATTCAACCCAGTTAGAAAGCGCTTTAAAAACTCAGGAAACGCTTCAAAGACAAAGCATTACGATTATTGAAGATCGCTATCGCGGCAGCCCGGAAGAACTGCAGGAATTAAAAGATGCATTGAAAAATATCGGTCAGCGCCGACGCGAGCTCGTGGAACTCACTCGCGAAGATCCCACCGTCGAAAACGTCATTAAACGCTATAACCAAATCGTAGAACCTGCATTTATTCATTTTGACGATATTCTTGATCGGATCGCATCTAACGCTGATCAGCGAGGCAGCGACATCAACGATAAATCCGATCGGAACATCTATGGATTCGTAATCGGTACGATCATCATGGGCATTCTGCTCCTATGGTTTATTTACACTGGGTCGAAAGACTTAAACCGTGCATATGTCAAAGGACTCAAGCGGGATAAATTACTTAAATTGCTCTATGCCAACGTTGATGATGTTTTTATTATCTTCAACGAGAAAAAAGAACCCGAATATGTCAGCGACAATAGTCTTCGAATTTTGGGCTTCGATCCAGACGCAATTACAAATAACAAAGAAGAACTTTTGAACCGTTTCTACGATGAGGATAGAAATTGGCTCAGAAATATCTTGAATGATCGAACCATCATTAAAACTGCGACGCGAAATATTGAGCTTAAGGGCAGCAGCCAGAACTTTCAGTTAAGCGTCTATCCAGTTCGCCAAGGGCTGATTGATTGGACGGTAGTTTCATTATTTGATGAAACAGAACAAATTGCATACCAAAAAAACTTGGCTGACGCTCTAACGACGGCTAAGAATGCAAGTCAAGCAAAGAGCGACTTCCTCTCTCATATGTCGCATGAAATTCGAACGCCGATGAATGCCATCATCGGTATGACAACAATTGCTTTATCTCGAATCGGTGACAAGCAAAAAGTTGAAGACTGCCTGAAGAAAACGCTTCTTGCTTCCCGGCACTTGCTTGGCTTAATCAACGACATTTTGGATATGTCAAAGATTGAGAGTAATAAGCTTGCGCTTTCTTATGAGAACTTCGACCTCCAAGAAACGGTTCACTGCATCTATAACTTAATTGAGCCTCAGGCCAAAGAAAAAGGCGTCAGTTTCGAAATCATTACAAACGACATCCGTCAGGAGTGTCTGGTTGGCGACCCGCTGCGGGTCAATCAGGTATTTATCAATGTTATAGCCAATGCCGTTAAATTTACGCCTCGGGGCGGCAAAGTTACGATGAGGTTGTCGGAAAAGCATACAAGTCCGGAACATATCCACTTGCGTTGTGTCATCAGTGACAACGGAATCGGCATGAAAAAAGAGTTCTTAAGCCGAGTATTTCTGCCCTTCGAACAGGAGACGGCCGAGATCGCTCAGCATTTCGGTGGCACGGGCTTGGGGCTTGCTATTACGCACAATCTCGTTAATTTGATGGGAGGCAGTATTGACGTCCAAAGTGAAGAAGGTAAAGGCAGTACCTTTACGATCGATCTTCCTTTCGGAATTTCTAAGGACTCGGCCAAACACTCCGAAAGTTTGCTTGAACTTCGCGCTTTAGTAATTGACGATGATAAAGATACCTGCGAACATGCGTGTGTCCTACTTGATCAGCTAGGACAAAAGACGGAATATGCCTTGAGCGGCAAGGAAGGCCTAGAAAAAATCAAAAAAGCCATCCAAGAAAATAATCCTTTTGACATCTGTTTCCTCAATTGGAAAATGCCGGAAATGGACGGCGAAGCAACAGCCCGCGAAATTCGTAAAATCGTTGGTCCGGAAACTCTCATTATTATTATCAGCGCCTACGATTGGTCACCGATTGAAAGTAAGGCAAAAGAAATCGGCATTAATGGCTTCATCGCTAAACCTTTCTTTAGCTCTTCCTTCTACAACTGGCTCTCCGACCCAAGCATTAAAGAACATAAAGGACGAGATAAAGAAATCGTCGTTCAAGATAATACGAAGAAGAGACGGGTTCTTTTAGCCGAAGATAATGAGTTTAATGCTGAGGTTGCTCAAGACTTCCTGGATATGGCTGGATACACGGCAGAAGTTGTCGGCGACGGAGAACAAGCCGTTAAAGCATTTGAAACCCATGAACCCGGTTATTACTCTATGATCTTTATGGATATCCAGATGCCTGTCATGAACGGTTTGGAAGCTACGCAAATGATCCGAAGCCTGCTCAGGGAAGATGCACATACCATTCCGATCGTTGCAATGACAGCCAACGCTTTTTCCGAAGACGTTTCCAAGTCCCTAAATGCCGGTATGAACGATCATATTTCCAAACCGATTGACCTGAAGAAGCTCCATGCGGTTTTGGGAAAATACGCCGGCAGAAAAGACAACGAGGACAAATAACGAAAGCTCAAAGGGTTTAACTTGGTGATGTGGGTACTTTAGGAGATCTGCGTAAATATTTATTAAGACTACAAGAGCGACCTGATTTGGGAGTTCTCCTAAAGTGATAAAGCGAGAGCCTTATTGCTGAGGCTCTCGCTAGGCTTATGGTTTGAGGCGCGCTGTGTCACGCAGTACTTATCAATTGGATTTATGCAGAGAGTAGTTTTTTAATCGTCTGCTTATAAATTTCGTAGCAGTTTTTAACTTGATACGGATAGCCGTATTCGTTGTCTCCGTGCATATTTCCGCCGGAAGGTCCGAACGTGACAACAGGAATTCCGCAGGAAACTGCCAGAATATTAGAGTCGCAAACCGACGGGTCATAATCAATCGGAAGATCTTCGCCGGTGACTTCCTTGAAACTTTCCTGAAGTTTGACAACAAGTTCATGATCTTCAGGAACAGCAAAAGACTTCATGTAGGGGCTGTTGCGCGGTTTCAAATGGATATCAACTTTGTCTGCCAAGCCGAGTTTTTCTGCAGCCTCCTGCATCTGACGGATGCACATCGCTTCATCTTCTCCCGGAACAACATAGCGGTCCACAAACATGTAGCAGCTGTCTGGAACAACCAGAGCACCGGAATTGCCGCCTGCTAAGTAACGGACGCACCATGTGCCGTGATGAAGTTTGGGATGCGAGAGTGTCGGGAGTGCTTCAATCGCAGCGGCCAAGCGACCGGCAGAAATCAGAGCGTTTTCTCCGACTTCCGGGTAACGACTGGCGTGCCCTGCCTTGCCTTTAACCGTGATTTCGAAGCTGAAACGACCTCGGAAGCCCACAGCCACATTGTTGTAGCGGCACTCCGCCATGATGGCGTAATCCGCATGAACCACGTCTTCGTCAACGAGCTGATAGGTTCCTTTGCTTAATCCTTCTTCATCGGCGACAAAGCAAACCAAGATCTTTCCGGAAAACTCATCTTTGTGCTGAGCAAAGTACTCAACTGTCGAAAGGATTGCGGCGTCTCCGCCTTTCATGTCCATCGAGCCGCGGCCGTAGACTTTTCCGTCAATTTCGGTTGGCATAAAGGGATTGGTTTTCCAGTTCTTTAAGTTCACGTCAACAGTGTCAATGTGGCCGATAAGAAGCATGGTTTTGCCGGGCTTGCCGCTATCGAGTACTGTCCAAACAGAAGGACGCTGTCTGTCGGTATCTTCCGGGAAATAGCTGTAGTGAGGCTCCAGCCCCATGGAGCGCAGAACTTCGGCAACATAGTCTGCTGCTCCGACTTCGTGACCGGATACGGAATCAATGGAAATCAAGTCATACCAGCGCTGAAAAAGTTTTTCCATGATTTACTCCTTTGCCAGCTGGCCGTTGAATCGAGAACCTTCTTCCTGCTCGGCTGTTTGTTCTTCAAGCTTGGCCATACCGATGCCGGTCAGTGCATAAACCGCGGACAGGATGATGGAGAGCCAAAGCATCGGAGCAAATGCAAAGAAAGCAATGTTGGCAACACCTAACGTAGAAGCTGTGTAAGAGCCCGTAGTAGACCAAGGAACCAACGGAGCAAGGCCCGTACCGGTGTCAAGCATCATGCGCATCAGATTCTTACGCTGCAGACCATATTTCGGGAACATGTCCTTAGTCATGGAACCGACAACCGGATAGCTGACGTAGTAAGCGCCGGTGATCATGAAGAAGAGTGTGTGCAGACACATGACGCAGAAGGCCATGACGCGGCTGTTGCGGGCAAATTTTCTGACGTAGTCGAGTAAAACATCTGCAACGCCCGCGGTTCTCAGAGGAGCACCGAAAATAGCAGCTGTCATCAATAAGCCGATGGTGCTTAACATGCTGGTGAAGCCGCCGCGGTTCAGCATCTTGTCGACAAAAGCAGAATCCGTGTGGATGCTAAAGCCGCTGTACATGTAATTCATCATATTCTTGAGGCTGACATCCTGAAGGAACATACCTAAGAATGCAGCAACAGCAATACCGGCGACAAATGTCGGAATGGTCGGCTTCTTCCAAGCGATCAGGCCGATTACGACAAACACCGGAAGCAGACTGATTGGATTAAGATTAAAGCTCTTCTCAATCGTTCTTAAAATTTCAACGTAAGTTGCGCTTTCAGCTGCAGAGCCGCCGCTGAATTCCAGACCGTAAGCAAAGAAGAAAACTAAACTGATCAGATAAGCCGGACCTGTGGAAATCAGAGCATGTTTAATGCCTTCCATTAACGGTGTATCCGTCACGGTGGCAGTGATCACGGGAGAGTCGCTTAAGGGAGAAATCTTATCGCCGAAGAAAGCACCCACGCAGACTGCACCGGCGGCTGCCTCAACGGGAATACCAAGTCCTTCGCCCACGCCCATGCATGCAACGCCGACTGTAGCCAGCGTACCCCAAGAGGTTCCTGCTAAAGTACTCATTAACGTGCAGAGAATACAGGCAACCGGGAGGAACAAGGCCGGAGTGATCACCTGCATACCGTAGTAGACCATGACCGGAATCGTCCCGGAGGCCATCCAAGAGCCGATGAGAATACCGACGGACAAAAGAATCAGCATTGCAACAAGCATCGAAGCGATGGTATCTTTGATGCCTTTTTGAACGCTGTCATAAGAAATACCGAAGGCACAAGCCATTAAGCACATAATGGCGCCGTCAACGGCAAGAACGATACGGGCATTAACCTTTAAAGCCATCAATCCGAAAAAGATTATGGCAATACCTACAGCAAGCATGGTCATAGCCTGCCACGGTGCTAAGCGGGAACTTGAGTTGGTTTGAGACATTTCGTCCTCTTGATATTGTTATGTTTCATTCTGGAGCTCCTCGAGCATCCGGACCTTAAAGGGAATATCAAAAGGAATAAGGTTCGAGACCTCGGGTAGCGCTCCACTGTTCAGTGACAGTCCGCCGAATGTTTTTCGACGGCCCAGGTCCGATCAATTTAGGAGAGATCGATCGGCCTTCGGCAAACTTTCCTTTGGCTGCCTCCCGATTCTCCTTTAAAGGAAGCAACTACTTATAAAGTCTGCACCTCTACCTGATTCTTTAATCTTAGAACTTCAATCCTTGTCTTTGCATACATTTGGACACAAACCATCTTATCGTTTTCCCGAGAAGCGTCGTCGTTATCAAAAGTCATCGCAATGATTTTTCTTCTGTTAAGCCTGAAAGCTTTCTCTTAGGCCGTGACCGCTTCTTCCTCAAAGACTCAACGAGCCAACCGAGCTCCTTTTCCTAAAAAATATAGTCTCCGCCGGCATTACAGGAAACTGTATTCACACTGCCGACAAGGCGTCTGGATAGTTTATTAAGCTTGATGATTGTTTTGTATTCGCAGCTCCATGGCTGCAAATTCTTAGCTGACCTGCTGTATAGAGCGTTGTTTGAAACTTCCTCGATATATATAGAACCCCACGAAGAGACGGAAAACTAAAACCTTGAAGGTTCCAGCTGAGAAAACAAAATTTGTGTTTCGGTCCTCTCTGAATTTGTCACAATAACGAGTTCCCTAACCTCTGTGGGCGTAAAAATGATACTTATTTGATTAATATCAACCTACTTAAGAAGGTCAGCTGAGAGAATTTGATCATTATTTCGTTCCAAGGAGAAATGATGAAACTCTCAAAACTTTCCATGGCAATTTGCCTTTGTGCAGGCTGCTCTCTTTCGTTTGCTTTTGAGGCCGGTACCTTTGAAGCCTCTTATCCAGGGATCGGCGGAATGGTTCCGGTGAAGGTAACTTTCTCAAAAGATAAGATTGAAAAGATTGAAGTCGATCCGAATAAAGAGACAGTGGGCATCGGTCAGAACGCCATTGCGTCGATCTCTTCGGAAGTGGTTAAAACCCAATCCCTGGCAGTTGACAATGTTACAGGCGCTACAGTTACTTCCAAAGCGCTCCTTGATGGGATTAAAGAATGTGTACAAAAAGCTAAGGGCGATGTAGCTCAGCTAACAAAAAAGAAAAATATCGCTCCGGTGATTGCAAAAACCGAAACCATCAATACTGATCTGGTTATCGTTGGCGGAGGCGCGGCAGGTATGATTGCCGCCATTAACGCAGCAGACCAGCATTTGAAAGTTACGCTTGTCGAAAAAATGAACTTCCTGGGCGGCGCTTCTGCAATCTGCGGAGGCTCTGTTGTCACGGAAGGTTCACAACTGCAGAAGGACCTAGGCGTCAAAGACGATACTCCCGCGAAACTTGCCTATGACCTTCTTGACAACGGACATCAAAAAAATGACATGAACGCTCTCGTTTTTTATGTCAACAATGTCGGAAAAAGTATCGACTGGGCTGTTGCAAAAGGAGTGAAGTTTGAAAAAGATTTCAGTTTCAGAGCAGAATGGAGAACGTCGAGAATGGTTCCGCTCAAAGGGGGCTGCCCGGCTTTTGCTGAAACGCTTAGAGAACTTGTTAAAAACGCTAAGGTAAATGTTCTTCTTTCTATCAAGGCCGAACAAGTAAATATGACGGACGGCTCTGCTACCGGCATCACCGCAGTAGGCAAAAACGGCACCAAATACATCATCAACGCAAAAGCGGTTCTTTTGGCAACCGGAGGTTACGGTTATAACAAAGAAATGCTCAAGGGAAGCCTGAAGGATGCACTTTACTACGGTCCGGTTTCCTCGACCGGAGACGGCCACAAAATGGCTGAGAATGCGGGAGCTGCCATGCAGCTGATGGACTACGGCAAATTATATCCGCAGGGAATTGAAGTAGCTCCGGGCATTGCGAAATCAACTCTCCAAGGCAACATCGGAGCATACAACCAAGCCGGCATCATGGTTGATAAAAACGGAAATCGTGTTATCAACGAAAAAGGCTCCGGTAAGGATATGGTTGCCATTCAAACCAAACAGCCTGCATCAACCCTTTATCTGGCACTGGATCAAAAGAGCTTTGACGGCTTCCGTGATTACGCTAAAAAGAACGGCATCTCTTCCGAGGACATCGATAAATGGCTGGCCCAAGACGGCAAAAAGCCTCCCCTCTTCATCAAGGGAAATTCAATTGAAGAAGCCGCAAAGAAAGCAGGAATCAACCCGAAGAATCTGTTGGACACTGTTGAAAAATACAACAGCTACGTCGTCAACAAAGACGATAAGGATTTCCATAGACCAGTCAAATTCATGACAAAAACCATTGACGTGAGCGGCCCCTTCTATATTGTTGAACAAAAACCGAGGTTTGCCACAACCCTCGGCGGCGTGAAAGTCACAACTAAGATGGAAGTCCTCGATAAAAACGGCAAACCGATCCCGAATCTTTATGCTGCCGGAGAACTGGCCAACTCAGTACACGGCGATGATTCTGCACCGGGAGCGAATGTCGCCTGGTGTATTACCACAGGAAAAACGGTATCTGACGCGATTGCAAATAAGCTTCAGAACTAATTGAAGTAAGCAAAATGTCGCATTACTAATTCACATCTTTTCTTTTACGATACCTTCAGGAGTCTCTTCTGAAGGTATTTTTTCAAGCGCAATGAATAAAAGATTTTTTCTTCTTTCTCTTTTATCGTTTGTTCTTGTGGTTAGCCCATTCACTTCAGCCGCAGCTGAAGATAGAGTTTTGCGCCTCGGAATCATGAGTTTTGAAGGCTCGACAGGCTTCACAACTCACATTAAGGAAGAAGACAAAATCCTCTCAGAGATAGCTCAAAAACTTCAAACTCACTTGCCGAATTTGAAAATACAAACGCGCTTCTACCGCATGAACGATTTGATGAAAGCAATTGCGAAAAAAGAAGTCGATATCTTTCTCGGAAGCAGCGGTTTGTTTTGGCAAATGAAACAATATGGGGTTCGGGACATTGCCAGCATTGTTTCTTCCACAGCCCCCAATCCCAATAAGGGAGTGGCAGGTGTTATTTTCACAAGGAAAGATAGGACAGACATCAATAACTTGGAAGACGCCAGAGGGAAGGTAGCCTCAGCAGGTTTGGAAAATATGTTCTTGGCTTATCAACTGGGCTTTGCCACAATTGCCGGAAAGGGTCACGATCCTGAAAGATTTTTCTCCAAGATTTACCACCATGACCTCCCTGTTCTTGAAACAGTCAAACAAGTTAGGTCGGGAGAAGCAGATGTAGGTGTTCTTCGGGCATGCATTCTTGAGTCAGAATTCCCTGATTGGCAGAACTATTTCAAAATCCTCAACGAACAGAAAGATCCCGAATTCAAGTGTGCCCACAGCACCGATCTTTATCCAAATTGGACAATGGCCGCCACTTCGGGTCTCGACCCGGAAGTAATCAAACAATTGACCCAAACGCTTCTTAACCTTCCTCCAGACGGGGAAAAACAATTAGCTTGGAGCCTCGTCACAGACTTCGAGAAGGTTAATCAAGTGGCTAGACTGCTTAAAACTGACGCGTACAGCCATTTGAAAGAATGGACAATAAAAAGGGTTTGGGAGGAACATAACACTTTGATTATCTGTGCTCTTCTTGGCCTTATTGCCTTTCTCTTCCATGTTTGGAGGGTGGAAAATCTCGTTGCCAAGCGAACTCAAGCCTTGTCGGATGAAATAAAACGTCGTGTCGCTGCTGAAAAAGATGCAAGAGAAATCGGAAACCGACTGATGCTAGCTCACAAACTTAATATCGTCAGCCAATTATCAACACTTTTTGCCCATGAATTAAAGCAGCCGTTGGCAGTCACCCAATACTCGACCGATTCCATGAAAATCCTTCTCGGACAAGAACATCCTGACTTAAAAAAGCTGTCGAAATGTAGAAAGTCAATTGAAGCTCAGACAGAAAAAATGACGTCCATCATTGATCGGGTTCGTTCTTATACGAAATCGAGTCAAAAACGAGACCGGGTCTTTTCTTTAGCGCCTATAGTAAAAAATGCTGTTGTTCGAAAAAGAAAATATGCAGAGATCAAATTGGAGCTTCCGCAAGAAGATCTTAAGATTATGGGGGAAGAGCTTGAAATTGAACTTCTCTTAGAGAATTTGCTGAATAACTCAATTAACGCGTCTCCTAAAGATGAACCGATCCAAGTATCTTTCAGGAAAGAGAAAAACGATTGCCTCTTAACTATTTCAAACGGCGGAAAAAAATTGTCGGAGGCTGAAATCAAAAAACTCTGTCAACCCCTCACAACCTCCCAACCATCCGGCCTTGGCCTAGGAATCTCTATTATTGAATCCATTTCTGAAGCGCACCACGCTAAGGTCTCGTTCCTTCCTAACCCGCAAGGCGGACTGACAGTAAAAATAGCCTTCCCACCGGTAGAGAGCAATAGAAATGCATAAGAAACAGGACTTTTTGATCAGAGTAATCGATGATGAGCAGTATGTTTTGGACTCCCTTGCTCTCTTGCTTGACGTAAACGGTTATCAATCCGAGTGTTACGACAACGCAGAAGATTTTCTAATATCTGTCGCTCCTTCCGTTCCCGGCTGCATCCTAAGTGATATTCGAATGCCCCGTATGAGCGGAATGGAATTATTGTTCAAAATGAAGGAGCGCCAAATTAATATACCTATAATATTTATCACTGGTCACGGAGATATCGAGATGGCAGTCGAGGCAATGAAAAAGGGTGCCGTGGACTTCTTAGTAAAACCCGTCAAAGAGGCCAAACTTTTCGAAGCCATCAATAAAGCCTTGGACTTCTACATTATCGGAGGAAGCGAAAAGGAGTACAGGGAACGTATTTCAACTTTAAGCAATCGGGAGCGGACAGTTCTCGAGCTAACGTTGCATGGGCTGGATACCCAGGCCATTACTGAAAAATTAGGACTCAGTGATCGTACCATTCAAGGGTATCGGTGGAGGATCTACCAAAAACTCGGACTAAACAGTATTGACCAATTAATCAAAATCATCCGGCTGGAATGGCTTTAGAGAAGCTGAGAAATACGTTGGACAAAGTTTGTGACTTATCCTAATCTGCTGAACGAGAATTTTTCGATGGTTTAAATAATTTTTACCCTTGTTGGACACTTCACAGGCCGGTGATACACCTTGCTTGCGGCCATTGAGGCATATCGGCTGCTCAGAGAGCAGAATGCGTCTTGGACGTAAATCCGTGGGCCTCAGTAGCCGTATTTTTGTTGAAATCGTCGGCGGCGTACGCTCTATCAGGTACAGACTTAAATAAGGATCACAAAAGTATTTTCAAAGTCCTTATCTATCGCTAATCTAACATTCAAAATGTTAGATTAGCCGGAAATTTGTTAGAAAAGCGTGTTAGAAAAAATTCCGCCGTACCACTGCTGATTCGACGGAATTCGTTTTTATTCAAGAAATTACCTATTATGTATCATTCCCAAGCCGGAACTACTGCACCTTTAAATTCTTCCTTAATGAATTTAGCTACTTCCGGAGATTGGAATGCCTTCACAAACTTCTGGACGTCTGCATTGTTGGCATTGTTTTCTCTTGCAGCAATGATGATCAGCGCATAAGGAGCTTCTTTAGATTCGTAGTAGAAGCCGTCTTTTTCCGGAGACAGACCTGCACTGATAACGTAATTCATCGGAATTGTGGCAATGTCAACATCGGATAAGCTTCTCGGAAGCTGAGCGGCTTCGAGTTCTTTAAATTTCAGATGCTTCGGATTGTCGATGATGTCGGCAACCGTAATTGCAGAGCCGTCTTTTCCAGGCTGCAATTTAATTAAACCGGCTTTTTCAATTAACTGAAGTCCGCGGCCTTCGTTGCTCGGGTCATTCGGGATCGCAAACGTTGCGCCGTCAGGAATGTCCTTCAGACTGTGAATATTTTTTGAATAAAAACCCATCGGCTGAACAACAGCTACACCGATATTTTTGAGGTGTGTACCCTGCTGCTTGTTGAAATTGTTGAGGAACGGCTCGTGCTGATAAATTACGATATCTAAAGAACCCTCTTCCAAGCTCTTGTTCGGGGAAATGTAGTCCGTAAATTCAATGACCTTAACGTTTAAGCCTTGTTTCTTAGCTACTTCTGCGGCCTTTTGAACATTCGCTGCGTGAGGGCCTGCGGTCGCACCGACTTTAAGTTCGGCGGTTTTTTTATCGCCGCATCCGGAAAGAAGGAGAGGAACGGCAATCACTGCTGCGACAGCCAGTTTTAAAAATTGGAAACGTTGCATGCTTTTCACCTATTACAAAGTTAGTTGTTTAATTTTGTCGGGACTTGAAAAGCGGGCGGTTTTTGGATGTACCTTCACTCTGCTTACTCTTATCCCGAGTTAAAGATGGATTTTGGGAAAGACAAATAGAGAAGTCAGTAAGACATTCCTTAGCAGAAAGTCAGACTCACATTCGGCACATTCGATTGGACAGCACAAGGCATTCGCTGTGAAGCGAAGCTTTAACGGTGTGGGTCAATGTGCTGTTCATTTTCAAAGTTTCAATGAAGACCGAATGGTTTCATTTTATGGACAAAAAAGAAGTAAAAACGGAAACGCGAATACGATTTTTAAATAGCAACTCTGTATTGCTTAAACACTAGCCATCTTAAGAGAAAGCC
>NZ_GL883722.1 GCF_000205025.1 Parasutterella excrementihominis YIT 11859
GTCGGTGCCGGCGTTGTTTCTAAGATCGTCGGCTAATAAAAGATTTTTAGGGGTATAGCTCAATTGGCAGAGCGACGGTCTCCAAAACCGTAGGTTGAGGGTTCGATTCCTTCTGCCCCTGCCACCAAAAACGAACCGCGGCCTTAGGGTCGCGGTTTGATTTCACGGAAACAGTAAATGAGTACGCAAAACGCAACACCGGCAACAGAATCAAAAGGCGGCGTCCTTTTGATGACGATTGCTATCCTTATTGCAGTAAGCGGAGTTTTTGCTTTTGCCTTACTGGCGGAACAACCTACCGGTATTCGCGTGGGTATTTTGATCGGCAGCTTAGTCGTCGGCGTTGTTTTAGGTTGGTTCAGCGCACCCGGCAAAGAATTTGCCAAGTACTGCAAGGCCTCCTACGAAGAACTGAGAAGAGTTGTTTGGCCGACCAGAAAGGAAACGATCAATACCACCGGTATTGTCTGTGCCTTCGTGGTCGTGATTGCCTTCTTCCTTTTCATCGTTGACAAACTCATCGAGTTTCTTCTTTACGATGTCCTTCTTTCTCTGATCTAAAGAGAGTTGAAAATGTCCGATATGAAATGGTACGTTGTGCACACTTATTCCGGAATGGAGAAGAGTGCCGAGTCTGCTCTGAGAGAGAGAATTGCTCGTGAGGGACTGCAGGATTGTTTCGAAGAGATTTTGGTTCCGACAGAGGACATCTCCGAGGTGAAAAACGGCAAAAAGCGTGTTTCCACCCGCCGTATGTACTCGGGCTACATCTTCGTCAAAATGATCATGAACGACGAGACTTGGCATCTCGTCAAAAATACGGCTAGAATTACGGGCTTCCTGGGCGGCAGTGCAAACAAGCCGTCTCCGCTGCCTGCTAAGGACATTGAAGCCATCAAGAGCAAAATGGAAGCCGGTTCCGAGGCTCCCAGACCTCGTGTCGAATTTGAAGTCGGCGGTTCTGTTCGCATCAAGAACGGTCCGTTTACAGACTTTAACGGAATAATCGAAGAAGTGAACTATGACAAGAACAGACTTCGTGTTATGGTATCGATCTTCGGCCGCGACACTCCCGTTGAACTTGCTTTCAACGAAGTCGAGAAGGCTTAAAGAATATCGGTTTTCTGCCTGAGAGTCCGAGCAGGAAACCTCTTATTTTTATGGACTCTTTACCTCGGGGAGCTTCATTGCCGAAGCGTCTACCCGTAAGGAAAATAAATGGCAAAGAAAATTGTAGGCTTTATTAAGCTTCAGGTTCCTGCCGGTAAGGCTAATCCCTCGCCACCTATCGGTCCGGCTCTGGGTCAGCGCGGCTTGAACATTATGGAATTCTGCAAGGCCTTCAACGCAAAAACACAAGGCGTTGAACCGGGTCTTCCTATCCCTGTCGTGATCACGGCTTACGCCGACAAGAGCTTCACCTTCGTGATGAAGACTCCTCCGGCCACCATCCTGATCAAGAAGGCTGCAAAGATTCAGAAGGGTTCTGCCCGTCCGCATACAGACAAAGTCGGCAAGATTACACGTGCTCAGGCTGAAGAGATCGCTAAGACCAAGATGCCTGACCTTACAGCTGCCGATATGGACGCCGCGGTTCGCACTATCGCCGGAAGCGCTCGTTCCATGGGTATCACCGTTGAAGGAGTGAAATAATGGCAAAGATCAGCAAACGCGAAAAAGAGAACAAGAGCAAAGTTGAAGCCCAGAAGTTCTACGCTTTGAATGAAGCTGTCGAACTCGTCAAAGCTCTTGCCAATGCCAAGTTCAACGAATCCGTTGATATCGCTGTTCAGCTCGGCATTGATCCTCGTAAGAGCGATCAGGCTGTCCGCGGTTCTGTCGTTATGCCTGCCGGTACAGGCAAGACAGTTCGTGTTGCAGTTTTCGCCCAGGGCGCTGCTGCAGAAGCTGCTAAAGAAGCCGGTGCCGATATCGTCGGTATGGAAGATTTAGCCCACGAAATCAAAGGCGGCAAGATGGATTTCGACGTTGTGATCGCTGAACCCGCAGCAATGCGTGTTGTCGGTCAGTTAGGTCAGATCCTCGGCCCGCGCGGCTTAATGCCGAACCCGAAAGTCGGTACTGTTACACCGAACGTTGCTCAGGCTGTTAAGAACGCTAAGGCCGGTCAGGTTCAGTTCCGTGCTGACAAAGCCGGTATCATTCACGCTCCTGTCGGTCGTGCTTCCTTCGAAGTTGAACAGCTTCTTACGAACATCAAGGCCCTCATTGAGCAGCTGAACAAGATCAAACCCGCTTCTACGAAGGGCGTTTATATTCGTAAAGTTGCGGTTAGTTCGACAATGGGTCCCGGTGTCAAGGTTGATGTTCAGACATTGAACTAATTTCGTTTCAGAGCAATCCGAAACCGGGCGCAAGCCCAAGTAAAGGACTTTGGGTTACAGCCTCTGGGCTGTAGCCGTCAAAGACCGCTGGCGAATGTGTCATTCTTAATATCCCGAAGCGGAAAACCAGCGTAGATGGCAACCGAAGAGAGAACAAGCGTTGTGTGTCCTGACGGACAGATTCCTTGGAACTCTCGGAGTGAGCCGGTTATTTTGAACCGGTGCTGTGAAAGCAGCACCTCTGAGTGGAGCAGACCATGGGTCTTAATAGACAAGAAAAGGCTGACATGATCAAAGAGATCAGCGAAATCATCGCTGGTACCGAAGGTCTTGTTATTGCCGAATACCGTGGGCTGACCGTAGATGCAGCCACCAAACTCCGTAAAGAAGCACGTGAGAATGGTGTTCAGTTGCGCGTTTTGAAAAACACCTTAGCACGCCGTGCCGTCAAAGACACTCCGTTCGAAGGCTTGTCCGATCAGTTTGTCGGACCCCTTCTTTACGGTTTTTCTGCTGACCCTGTGGCTCCTGCCAAGGTCATGGCTAACTTTGCCAAGACAAACCCGCAGCTCGTTATTAAGGCTGGTGCAATGCCCAACAACGTCCTTGACGTTGCCGGCGTTGAAAAACTTGCCACAATGCCGAGCCGCGATGAATTGCTGGCTAAGTTGATGGCCACGATGAACGAACCGGTTGCTAAGTTCGTTCGTACGCTCAACGAAGTTCCCGCACGTTTCGTCAGAACTCTTGCTGCAGTGCGCGATGCCAAAGAACAGGCTGCTGCCTGATTTTGTAAGTTTTAATTTTTAGTTACACAACGTATTGGAGTTACCAAAATGGCTTTGTCCAAAGAAGAAATCCTTGACGCAATTGCGTCCATGTCCGTTCTCGAAGTTTCCGAACTCATCAAAATGATGGAAGAAAAATTCGGTGTTTCCGCTGCTGCAGCTGCTGTTGCTGTTGCTGCCCCTGCCGGTGGCGCTGCTGCTCCTGCTGAAGAAAAATCCGAATTCGACGTCGTTCTGAAAGAAATCGGCGCTAACAAGGTTCAGGTTATTAAGGCTGTCCGTGAACTGACTGGACTCGGCCTGAAGGAAGCCAAAGACCTCGTCGACGGCGCTCCTAAGACTGTTAAGGAAGGCCTTGCCAAGGCTGACGCTGAAGAAGCCCAGAAGAAACTGGAAGCCGCTGGCGCCAAGGTTGAACTGAAGTAATTTTTCAGTTATACTGCAAGGCTCCATATTTGGAGCCTTGTTTTTTTTTCCTATCGGAAAACTTTGAGTGGGTCATTCAGTATGATCCAGCCAAAGTCTTCTGCAGGAGCATAATTTAGACAATTTGAGTTTTGCCGCGCATTGGGCCCTGGTGAGGGCTCGGCGTGGCTATTCGTGTCTGTTATTGCTTTTGGGGAATTTTCTTTTTTTCTCTTTCGAACGGAGCGTTCATGTCGTACTCGTTCACTGAAAAGAAGCGTATTCGGAAAAGCTTTGCCAAGCGTCCGAGCGTACTTGAAGTGCCTTCCTTACTGGAAACGCAGTTGCATTCCTACCACGAATTTTTGCAGGCAGATGTTCCCGCTGCAGAGCGCCGTGATGAAGGTTTGCAGGGTGCATTTAAATCCATCTTCCCTATCGTCAGCCACAACGGTTTAGCCAGGCTTGAATTTCAGGAATATATTTTAGACGATCCTGTCTTTGATGTCTCTGAATGTCAGCTTCGCGGACTGAATTATTGCTCTCGCCTCAGAGCAAAAGTCCGTCTTGTTATTTTCGACAGGGACCAACCCAAGCAGTCTACTGTAAAAGAGATCCGCGAGTCAGAAGTTTACATGGGTGAAATCCCTTTGATGACGAAAAAAGGATCTTTCATCATCAACGGTACCGAGCGCGTTATTGTATCTCAGCTTCATCGTTCTCCGGGCGTATTTTTTGAGCACGATCGCGGCAAGACACACAGCTCCGGAAAACTGCTGTTCAGCGCCCGTATTATTCCGTACCGCGGCTCTTGGCTCGACTTTGAATTCGATGCGAAAGACATTCTTCACTTCCGTATCGACCGTCGCCGCAAGATGCCCGGAACCATCATGCTCAAAGCATTGGGCATGACACCGGAAAGCATTCTGAAGCAGTTCTACGAATTCGATCACTACACACTGACCCAGGACGGCGCCACGCTCGAGATCATTCCGTCTCGTCTCCGCGGTGAAATTGCCGCTTTTGATATTAAAGATCCGGAAGGCAAAGTTATTGTTGCCAAGGATAAGCGTATCAATGCCCGTCACGTTCGTGAAATCGAAAAGCTCGGCATTACCGAACTTCCGGTTCCGCTTGACAACCTCATCGGTAAGGTCATCGCTACGAATCTGTATGACGAAGATTCCGGTGAAGTCGTGGCCAACGCCAACGATGAAATTACTCCGGAACTTCTTGAGAAGATCCGCGAGCACGGCATCGATTCTTTCGATACGCTGTACATCAACGAACTGAACCGCGGTCCGTACATTTCCGACACTCTGAGACTGGACGAAACTCCTGATCAGCTGTCCGCACGTATTGCGATCTACCGCATGATGCGTCCGGGCGAACCGCCTACAGAAGAAGCTGTTGAGACATTGTTCCGTCGTCTGTTCTTCGATCCCGAAACATACGATCTGTCCCGCGTCGGCCGCATGAAGATTAATTCCCGCTTCAACCGCGGTACCGAAACCGGTCCGATGACGCTTGAACCGGAAGACATCATCGATACGATGAAGGCTATCGTTCAGCTTCGCAACGGCGAAGGCCAGGTTGACGATATTGACCACTTGGGCAATCGTCGCGTCCGCTGTGTCGGTGAATTGACAGAAAACCAGTTCCGTTCCGGTCTTGTTCGTGTCGAGCGTGCCGTTCGTGAACGTTTGGGACAGGCCGAATCCGACAATCTGATGCCGCATGACCTGATCAACAGCAAACCGATCAGCGCAGCTATTCGCGACTTCTTCGGTTCTTCTCAGCTGAGCCAGTTCATGGATCAGACCAACCCGCTGTCTGAAATCACGCACAAGCGCCGTATTTCCGCATTGGGCCCGGGCGGCTTGACTCGTGAGCGCGCAGGCTTCGAAGTTCGAGACGTGCATCCGACTCACTACGGTCGTGTCTGCCCGATTGAAACGCCTGAAGGTCCGAACATCGGTTTGATTAACTCTCTGGCTCTTTATGCGCGTCTGAACGACTACGGTTTCCTTGAGACACCGTACAGAAAAGTGATCGACGGTCACGTAACCAACGAAATCGCCTACCTCTCTGCAATCGATGAAGGCAACTACATTATTGCTCAGGCTAACGCTTCCATCGATGACAAGGGCAACCTGAGCGACGAGCTCGTCAGCTGCCGTGATAAAGGCGAATTCGTCCTGATGCGTCCCGAACGCGTTCAGTACATGGACGTGGCTCCGGCACAGATCGTTTCCGTTGCTGCTTCCCTGATTCCGTTCCTGGAACACGATGACGCGAACCGTGCTTTGATGGGTTCCAACATGCAGCGTCAGGGCGTTCCCTGTCTCCGTCCGGAAAAACCTGTTGTCGGTACGGGCATCGAAAGAACGGTTGCGGTTGACTCCGGTACGACTGTTCAGGCAGAGCGCGGCGGTGTTGTTGACTACGTCGACGCCAACCGTATCGTTGTTCGTGTAAATGACGAAGAAAACGTCCCCGGCAGAGTTGGTGTGGACATTTACAACCTTCAGAAATTTACACGTTCCAACCAGGGTACGAATATCAACCAGCGTCCTATCGTCAACCCCGGCGACCATATCGCCAAGGGCGACGTGATTGCTGACGGTGCTTCGACCGATCTCGGCGAACTGGCATTAGGTCAGAATATGATCGTTGCCTTCATGCCGTGGAACGGATACAACTACGAAGACTCTGTGATGGTGAGCGAAAAAGTGGTTGCTGATGACCGTTATTCTTCCATCCACATTGAAGAGCTTTCTGTTCAGGCCCGTGATACCAAACTCGGCAGCGAAGAAATTACGCGCGATATTTCGAATCTGAGCGAAAACCAGATCAACCGTCTCGACGAATCCGGCATCGTTTACATCGGTGCTGAAGTCAAGGCCGGTGACGTTCTGGTCGGTAAAGTGACTCCGAAGGGAGAAACTACACTGACTCCGGAAGAGAAACTGCTTCGCGCTATCTTCGGTGAAAAAGCCAGCGACGTTAAGGATACTTCTCTGCGCGTCCCGAGCGGCATGGTCGGTACCGTTATCGACGTTCAGGTCTTCACACGTGAAGGCATCGAACGCGACAAACGCGCCCAGTCCATCATTGACGATGAACTGAAGCGTTACCGCACCAACCTGAATGACCAGTTGAGAATTGTTGAGCGCGACGCTTTCGAACGTCTGGCTCGTCAGCTGATCGGCAATGTTGCTCAGGGCGGTCCTGACGGCTTAGGCAAGGGCAAGAAAGTCACTAAGGAATACCTCGACGGCCTCAATGTTCACAAGTGGTTTGACATCCGTATGGCTGACGAAGAGCTGCAGAAGCAGATCGAAGAAGTCCGCATTTCCTTGGAAGCCAAACGTAAAGAGTTCGACGAAGCTTGGAACGAAAAACGCAAGAAACTGACTCAGGGCGACGAACTGCCGACAGGCGTTCAGAAGATGGTCAAGGTTTATCTAGCTGTTAAGCGTCGTCTGCAGCCCGGTGACAAGATGGCCGGTCGTCACGGCAACAAGGGTGTGGTTTCCCGCATCACTCGTGTCGAAGATATGCCTTTCATGGCCGACGGCAGACCTGTTGACATTGTTCTGAACCCGCTGGGCGTGCCTTCCCGAATGAACATCGGTCAGGTTCTTGAAGTTCACTTGGGCTGGGCTGCTTTCGGTTTGGGCTGGAGAATTGCTGAAATGCTCAAGCACGAGCGCAGCAAGCAGGTCGCAGAGATCCGTGAGTTCTTGAACACGATTTACAACAAGAGCAGCGGTAAGAAGGAAGACTTTGATTCTCTGACCGATGACGAAATCATCGATCTGGCTAAACACCTGAAGAAGGGTGTTCCGTTCGCAACCCCAGTGTTCGACGGCGCAAGCGAAAGCGACATCCGTGAGATGCTCAACCTTGCCTTCCCGGAAGAAACCGCGAAGAAACTGCACCTGACTCCTTCCAAGACTCAGGCCCAGCTCTTTGACGGACGCACCGGCGACGCATTTGACCGTCCGGTTACCGTCGGCGTGATGCACTATCTGAAACTGCACCACTTGGTCGACGACAAGATGCATGCTCGTTCTACCGGTCCGTACTCTCTGGTTACACAGCAGCCTCTCGGCGGTAAAGCTCAGTTCGGCGGTCAGCGTTTCGGTGAAATGGAAGTCTGGGCGCTTGAAGCTTACGGTGCCAGCTATGTCCTGCAGGAAATGCTTACTGTTAAGTCTGACGACGTGACGGGACGTACAAAGCTCTACGAAAACATTGTCAAGGGCGATCACGTGATCGACGCCGGAATGCCGGAATCCTTCAACGTTCTCGTTAAGGAAATCCGCTCTCTGGGCATTGACATTGATTTAGACCGTGATAAGGAATCTTCTAAAAAATGATGAAAGCTTTTAACTCTCTCTTTAAGACAAATAAAGAGAATGAGCCGTTTGACGCGATCAAGATCGGCATTGCTTCCCCGGAAAAGATTCGTTCTTGGTCTTACGGTGAAGTAAAGAAGCCTGAGACAATTAACTACCGTACGTTCAAACCCGAACGCGACGGCCTGTTCTGCGCAAAGATTTTCGGACCGATTAAGGACTACGAATGTCTTTGCGGCAAATACAAGCGCCTGAAACATCAGGGTATCGTCTGCGAGAAGTGCGGCGTTGAAGTCACACTTTCCAAAGTCCGCCGCGAACGCATGGGCCACATTGAACTGGCCAGCCCTGTTGCTCACATTTGGTTCTTGAAGAGCCTTCCGTCCCGCATGGGTATGGTTCTCGATATCCCTCTGCGTGATATCGAACGCGTCTTGTATTTCGAAGCCTATATCGTTGTTGATCCCGGCATGACCGAGCTGCGCAGAGGCCAGCTCATGACCGAAGACGACTACATGGCCAAGACCGAAGAATACGGTGACGAATTCAAGGCCATGATGGGTGCTGAAGCCATTAAAGAGCTTCTGGCTACTATCAACATTGACGAAGAAGTCGAGGATCTCCGCAGAGAGCTTTCCGAAACTACCAGCGAAGCTAAGGTCAAGAAGATTGCCAAGCGTCTGAAAGTTCTCGAAGGCTTCCAGCGCTCCGGCATTAAGCCTGAGTGGATGGTTATGGATGTTCTTCCGGTTCTTCCGCCGGATCTTCGTCCGCTGGTTCCGCTCGACGGCGGTCGTTTCGCCACAAGCGATCTGAACGACCTCTATCGCCGCGTGATCAACCGTAACAACCGTCTGAAACGACTTCTTGAGCTTAAAGCTCCGGACATCATCGTCCGCAACGAAAAGCGTATGCTGCAGGAAGCCGTTGACTCTCTGCTGGACAACGGCCGCCGCGGCAAAGCCATGACCGGTCCTTCCAAGCGTCCGCTGAAGTCTTTGGCAGACATGATCAAAGGTAAGGGCGGCCGCTTCCGTCAGAACCTGTTGGGTAAACGTGTTGACTACTCCGGCCGTTCCGTTATTACCGTCGGTCCGTACCTGAAACTGCATCAGTGCGGTCTGCCGAAACTGATGGCTCTTGAGCTCTTCAAACCGTTTATCTTCAACAAGCTTGAACTGCGCGGTCTGGCTCCGACAATCAAGGCTGCCAAGAAGATGGTTGAGAATCAGGATCCGGTCGTTTGGGACATCCTTGAAGAAGTCATTTACGAACATCCTGTGATGCTGAACCGTGCGCCTACGCTGCACCGTCTCGGTATTCAGGCGTTCGAACCGCTTCTGATTGAAGGCAAAGCCATTCAGCTGCATCCGTTGGTCTGCGCAGCATTCAACGCTGACTTCGACGGCGACCAGATGGCTGTTCACGTACCCCTTTCCTTAGAGGCACAGCTTGAAGCCCGTTCTCTGATGCTGGCTTCCAACAACGTGCTGTTCCCTGCCAACGGCGATCCTTCGATCGTTCCGTCTCAGGACATCGTGTTGGGCTTGTACTATTCGACTCGTTCCCGTATCAACGGAAAGGGCGAAGGCATGTTCTTTGCCGATATCGGCGAAGTTGAACGCGCTTTGGCCAACAAGGTTGTCGAGCTCCAGACACGCTGCACCGTTCGCGTTAAAGAATTTGACGTCAACAAGGAAACCGGTGAAAAGACACCGAAGCTGGTTCGTTACGAAACCACCGTCGGCCGTGCGCTTCTTTCCGAAATTCTTCCTCCGGGCCTGCCGTTCTCCGTTTTGAACAAGACCCTCAAGAAGAAAGAGATCGCCAAGCTGATTAACATGGCTTTCCGCCGTTGCGGTCTGCGTGAAACCGTGATCTTCGCCGACAAACTGATGCAGCGCGGCTACCACCTCGCTACCATCGGCGGTCTGTCGATTGCTATCGACGACATGATCGTTCCAGAACAGAAGAACGAGATCGTTCACGAAGCCGAACAGGAAGTCAAAGAGATCGATGCTCAGTACACTTCCGGTTTGGTGACTGCCGGCGAACGCTATAACAAGGTGGTTGATATTTGGGGCCGTACGACAGAAAAAGTCGGTAAGGTGATGATGGATGAAATCTCCAACGAACCTGTTATCGACCGTCACGGCAACAAGACAACTCAGGAATCCTTCAACTCCATCTACATGATGGCGGACTCCGGTGCCCGTGGTTCTGCAACTCAGATCCGTCAGCTGGCCGGTATGCGTGGTTTGATGGCTAAGCCGGACGGCTCCATTATTGAGACTCCGATTACCGCGAACTTCCGTGAAGGTCTGAACGTTCTGCAGTACTTCGTGTCTACCCACGGTGCTCGTAAGGGTCTGGCTGATACGGCTTTGAAGACGGCTAACTCCGGTTATCTGACACGTCGTTTGGTTGACGTGACTCAGGACTTGGTTGTTACAGAAGACGACTGCGGAACCCATCAGGGCGTTCTGATGAAAGCCTTGGTTGAAGGCGGTGAAGTGACCGAAAGTCTGGCTGACCGTATTCTGGGCCGCGTGACGGCTGATCCGGTTATCAACCCGGATACCCAGGAAGAAATCTTTCCGGCCGGTCATCTGCTCGAAGAAGACGACGTCGAACTCATCACGAAGCTCGGCATTGACGAAGTCAAGATCCGTACTCCGCTTACCTGCGAAACACGCTACGGTCTTTGCGCCAAGTGCTACGGCCGCGATCTCGGCCGCGGCAAGCTCGTTAACGCCGGTGAGGCTGTCGGTGTTATCGCCGCCCAGTCCATTGGTGAACCGGGTACTCAGCTGACCATGCGTACGTTCCACATCGGTGGTGCTGCTAGCCGTACAGCTGTTGCCAGCAACGTCGTTACGAAGTCTGCCGGCACGATTCGCTTCACAAGCTCTATGCGCTATGTGACCGGTGAGAAGGGCAACAAGGTTGTGATTTCCCGCTCCGGCGAAATCGTGATCGAAGGTCCGAACGGCCGCGAGAGAGAACGTCATAAGATTCCTTACGGCGCCAACCTCCTTGCATCCGATGGTCAGCAGGTTGAAATCGGAACCGAACTTGCCAACTGGGATCCGATGACTCGTCCGATCGTTACCGAATACGCAGGTAAAGTTCGCTTTGCCAACGTTATCGACAACGTCACGGTTAAGAGCCAGGTGGACGAAGTTACCGGCTTGAGCTCTTTGGTCGTTATCGACGCTAAGCACTCTTCTTCCAGCAAGATCGGCAAGCCGCTGATTCAGTTCCTCGATGCCAACAACGAGCCCGTTAAGATTCCGGGCACCGAGCATCCTGTGAGCATTCAGCTGCCGGTCGGCGCTCTCATCATCGTTCATGACGGTGACGAAGCCAAGGTCGGTGACGTGCTTGCCAGAATTCCGACGGAAAGCCAGAAGACTCGAGACATTACCGGCGGTCTGCCGCGTGTTGCCGAGCTCTTCGAAGCCCGCTCTCCGAAGGACGCAGGTATTCTTGCCGAGGCAAGCGGTACCGTTACCTTCGGTAAGGAAACCAAGGGCAAACAGCGTCTGATCATTACTGACACCCAGGGTCAGGATCATGAATTCCTTATTCCTAAGGATAAGGACATTCTGGTTCACGACGGTCAGGTGGTTCACCAGGGCGAAGTCATTGTTGACGGTCCTGCCGATCCGCATGACATCCTGAGACTTCAGGGTATCGAAGCTCTGGCTCGCTACATTGTTGACGAAGTCCAGGCTGTGTACCGTCTGCAGGGTGTGAAGATCAGCGACAAACATATTGAAGTGATTGTTCGCCAGATGCTTCGCCGCGTTGTCATTACCGATCCGGGCGACACCAAGTTCATCACCGGTGAACAGGTCGAACGCAGTGAAATGCTCGATGAGAACGAAAAAGCTCTTGCCGAGAACAAGCGTCCCGCTACTTACGACAATCTGCTTCTCGGTATTACCAAGGCCAGCTTGTCTACGGACTCCTTCATCTCTGCCGCTTCCTTCCAGGAAACGACCCGAGTGCTTACCGAAGCAGCCATCATGGGCAAACGTGATGAACTGCGCGGCCTGAAGGAAAACGTGATTGTCGGCCGCTTGATTCCTGCCGGTACCGGTTTGGCCTATCACAGAGCCAGACACGACCGCGATGCTTTCAAGTACGACAATGAGATCGAAACTTCCGAAGCTTATGTCGGAAACGAGAACATCGTGAGCGATGTTCCTGCGATTCCCGAAGCAGAAGTGACCGGTGAGAGCAAAAGCTATCACAACTAATTAGGTTTTAACTCCTCCAAAAAAGCGGCTGAAAGGCCGCTTTTTTGGTTTTTGAAAAACGCTGAATACAATTGCTAACCTATTCAGCCAAATAGAAAAGTTTGACAATTGGTTGAATTTGCGCAATAATGCGGAACTTTTCGGAATCCCGCCCGGGTTTCTGCGCTCTTTCTCGGCTGCCGTGCAGCACGTCCTTTCGCGCAGAGTCCGCGCATTTTCCTTAAAGTTTTTTATTAACCTCCACTCCGTCAAAAGAGTGGTTTTTCTAATCGTTTCGGATACGGACTTTATGCCGACCATTAACCAATTAGTGCGTAAGCCTCGCGAGAGAGCTATTGAAAAGAGCAAGAGCCCTGCGCTCAACAACTGCCCGCAGAAACGCGGTGTCTGCACCCGTGTTTACACAACAACTCCGAGGAAGCCGAACTCCGCTCTTCGTAAAGTTGCCAAGGTGCGCCTGACCAACGGCTTTGAAGTCATCTCCTATATCGGAGGTGAAGGCCACAATCTTCAGGAACACAGCGTCGTTTTGATTCGCGGCGGTCGTGTGAAGGACTTGCCGGGCGTTCGTTACCACGTCGTCCGCGGCTCTCTTGATACTCAGGGTGTCAAGGATCGTAAGCAATCTCGTTCTAAATACGGCGCAAAGCGTCCTAAACAGGCTTAATACCGGATCGCTCCCGGTAACGGTCTCTTTTTATGACCGAGTAAGTCGCATTTTCATGATGGAAATGCATTTTCAAATTATTTGACTGAAGACAAAACTGAGGTAAACATGCCCCGTCGTCGCGAAGTACCTAAACGTGAAGTTCTCCCGGATCCTAAATTCGGTTCCGTTGAGATCACCAAATTCGTCAACATGATCATGCTTGACGGCAAGAAAGCCGTTGCAGAACGCATCGTGTATGGCGCTTTGGAAGAAATCCAGAACAAGTCTGGTAAAGATCCCCTCGAAGTGTTCACAAACGCTTTGAACAATGTTCGTCCGCTGGTTGAAGTTAAGTCCCGCCGTGTCGGCGGTGCCAACTACCAGGTTCCGGTCGAAGTTAGACCTGTCCGTCGTATGGCTCTGGCCATGCGCTGGCTGCGTGAAGCTGCTAAGGGCAGAAGTGAAAAATCTATGCCGCTCCGCTTGGCCGGCGAGCTTATCGACGCCTCTGAAGGCCGCGGCGGTGCTATGAAGAAGCGTGAAGAAGTTCATCGTATGGCTGAAGCCAACAAGGCCTTCTCTCACTTCCGTTTTAACTAATTTCTTTTTCAATAGGGGAGGCCCGGCGGGCTCTCCCCATTATCAGAGGATAGAAACATGGCTCGCAAAACTCCGATTGAGCGTTATCGCAATATCGGCATTTCCGCGCACATCGACGCGGGCAAAACAACCACCACGGAACGCATTCTGTTCTACACCGGCGTTAATCACAAGATTGGCGAAGTGCACGATGGCGCTGCGACCATGGACTGGATGGAACAGGAACAGGAACGCGGCATTACGATTACCTCCGCTGCTACTACTGCTTTCTGGCGCGGTATGGACATGAACCATCCCGAACACCGTATCAACATTATTGATACCCCGGGACACGTTGACTTCACTGTTGAAGTTGAACGTTCCATGCGTGTTCTGGACGGTGCCTGCATGGTTTACTGTGCTGTCGGCGGTGTCCAGCCTCAATCCGAAACTGTTTGGCGTCAGGCTAACAAATACAAAGTTCCCCGTCTTGCTTTCGTGAACAAGATGGACCGTACAGGCGCAAACTTCTTCAAAGTTTACGATCAGATGAAGACTCGTCTGAAAGCTAATCCTGTACCTATCGTTATTCCTATCGGTGCTGAAGACACTTTCAAAGGCGTTATCGATCTGGCCAAGAGAAAAGCCATCATTTGGGATGAAGCTTCTCAGGGCATGAAGTTCAAATTCGAAGACGTTCCCGCCGAGCTGGTTGAAGAAACCGAAAAATGGCGCAGCAACATGGTTGAAGCTGCTGCCGAAGCTAACGAAGAACTGATGGACAAGTACCTGAACGACGGCGACCTCTCCGAGGCCGACATCAACAAGGGTCTGCGTCTGCGTACCATCGCCAACGAAATTCAGCCGATGCTCTGCGGTACAGCGTTCAAGAACAAGGGTGTTCAGCGCATGCTTGACGCTGTTATTGAACTGCTTCCGAGCCCGGTTGACATTCCTCCGGTCCAAGGTGTTGATCCTGATGACGATTCTGTCGCTAGTCGTAAGGCTGATGATAAAGAGCCGTTCTCCGCTCTTGCCTTCAAGATCATGACTGACCCGTTCGTCGGTCAGCTGACCTTCCTTCGCGTGTACTCCGGCGTTGTTAACTCCGGCGACACCGTTCTGAACTCCGTCAAGGGTAAGAAAGAACGTATCGGTCGTTTGTTGCAGATGCACGCTAACGAACGTAAAGAAATCAAGGAAGTTCTCGCAGGCGACATCGCAGCTGCTGTCGGTCTGAAAGAAGTGACCACCGGCGATACACTCTGCGCTATCGACCATCCGATCATCCTTGAAAAGATGGAATTCCCAGAACCGGTTATTTCTCAGGCTGTTGAGCCCAAGACTAAGGCCGACCAGGAAAAAATGGGTATCGCTCTTAACCGTCTGGCTCAGGAAGATCCGTCTTTCCGTGTCCGTACTGACGAAGAAAGCGGTCAGACCATTATTTCCGGTATGGGTGAGCTCCACCTCGACATTCTTGTCGACCGTATGCGTCGTGAGTTCAACGTTGAAGCCACAGTCGGCAAACCTCAGGTTGCCTACCGTGAAACCATCCGTTCTACTGTTGAGAACGCCGAAGCTAAGTTTGTTAAGCAGTCCGGCGGCCGTGGTCAGTACGGCCACGTTGTTCTGAAGCTCGAACCGAACCCCGGCAAGGGCTACGAGTTCGTCGATGCTATCAAGGGCGGTGTTGTTCCCCGCGAATACATTCCTGCCGTTCAGAAGGGTATCGAAGACACCATGAAGTCCGGTGTTCTGGCCGGTTACCCGGTTGTTGACGTTAAGGCAACACTCCACTTCGGTTCTTACCATGAAGTGGACTCTAACGAAAACGCCTTCAAGATGGCCGGTTCTATGGCTTTCAAAGAAGGTATGCGCAATGCCAGCCCGGTTCTGCTTGAGCCGATCATGGCTGTTGAAGTTGAAACCCCGGAAGAAAAGATGGGCGACGTCATGGGCGACCTTTCTTCTCGCCGCGGTGTGATCCAGGGTATGGACGACTTGCCCGGCGGAGGCAAAGCTGTTAAGGCTGAAGTTCCGCTGTCTGAAATGTTCGGTTATGCTACACAGCTCCGTTCTCTGACTCAAGGTCGTGCTTCCTACACAATGGAATTCAAACATTACGCTGAAGCTCCGAAGAACGTTGCCGAAGCTGTGATTGAAGCAAAAACGAAGTAATTTTTAAACGCTGTTCTTTTATTTAATATTTAAGGATTAAAAATGGCAAAAGAAAAGTACGAACGTACTAAGCC
>NZ_GL883723.1 GCF_000205025.1 Parasutterella excrementihominis YIT 11859
GAGAATGCTCATGCCGAGCACACCAAAAAAGGGAGCCGAAGCCCCCTCTTTTTATTTAACGGTCAAAGATTATTTTTCAACAACTTTGACGACGTCACGTTTGACCCAAGTCGGAGCATGGTGCTCAGCGGCCTCATAAGAGATGTCGCCGGATCCGATTCTCCAAATGCCCTTGAAGTGTTCCATGGACAGGAGAGCCAGAGGAATATGAGCGCATGTAACCATAGCGGTCACAATGAAGCTTCCCCAAACGTGAGTGATGAAGAGCCAGTAGAAGACGGTCTTGCCAAGGAGGGGAGCACCCAACCAAAGCAGCCAGCCGGAAGCGATCAGATAAACGACAGCTGCGAGGAAGATGAGATAGCTCATCTTCTGGCCGCCGTTGTAACGACCCTGCGGCGGAACTTCAACCGGTCCGAAAGGAATCTTGAAGAAACGACGCGGATAGCCGCCGAAGTTTCTGAACCACATAATGGTGTTTTTGTCCCACTCAAGAAGGTTCTTGAGGGTCACGGCAAAACGTTCGGGAGCGAAGAGAACATAGCCCACGAAGTTAAGGGTGAAGAGAGCACCCAGCCAGAGGTGCCAAACCATCATGAGGTTAGCGGTTTCATCGGAAATATCGCCCATCCAATGGCCGAAATAAACGATGGCACCGGTGATGACCAAGGCGTACCAGCAAATTGCGTTGATGGAGTGGAAAACTTTGTCGGAAGTGTGGAAGCGCAGAATTCTTGCGCCTTTCATTTCGGGATTAGACATGTTCTGCCTCCGTCATAGCCAGCTGAGAGCGGGGATAGTAGTGGGTGTGGTTAAGCTTGTACATCTCGCCTTCGACAGGTTTGCCGTTCATGTCCTTGTAGACCTGCCAGCAAACGTCGTTCTGGTGAGAAGAAGTCAGATTGATCTTCTGCAGACGCTTGTCATCTGCATACAGACCGTTCTGTCTGTCGAGAATAACCTTATTGCGGGAAGTGATCAGCTGAGTGATCACAGCACCGGCGCCGGCAACTAAAACAGCGCAGAGACCGATGACTTTCAGGAAGCCGCGGCGGCCCAACATGGCAGGAACGTCGCGTTCGGTATATTGATATTTACTCATTTCTAATTCCTACCTTGTTAGAGTTTGACAGGAAGCGGAGTTGTCGGGGCAAGCCAGGAAGAACCGGCGCCCTGCAGAGGCTGACCGCCGCCGTTGACGCAGCCGCCCGGGCAGTTCATCACTTCGATGAAGTGCCAGCGATCCTTGTCTTCGTTGATGATCTTCATGACATTCTTCAGATCCTGAAGGGCGCCGTTAACGACAGCAACGCGAAGTTCGAAAATCTTGCCGCCCTGAGCCTTCAAAGGAATAGGCACAGTAGCTTCAACTAAAGAGTTGTTCAGACCGCGGACGCTGATGATGTCCGGGTTCTTCAGTTCTTCGCCGGCCAGAAGTGCGTAGGCCGTACGGAGAGCTGCTTCCATCACGCCGCCGGAGCAGCCGAAGATCGTGCCAGCACCGGTGTATTTTTCGGTCGGTTTAACTTCGTGCGTAGTAGGCATCTTGAGCGGATCGATACCGAGACGGCGGAAGACTTCAGCGATGTCACGAGTTGTGAGGCTGTAATCGATATCCGGGAAGACAGGAGAGTCTTTCGGAATAACGTTGTGTTCAACGTTCCACTTCCAGGCGTCGATGAATTCAGGACGGCTGGCTTCGAAAATCTTAGCGGTACAAGGAGTAATAGAAACGATGCAGACATCGCGCGGATCCTTGTTCCAAACGTGCTTGGCAGCCCAAGTCTTGCCTAAAGCACCGCCCATCTGAATCGGGCTCTTTGTCGTGGAAACATGGGGAATCGCAGAAGCGAAGTTAATTTCCATATTTCTGACCCAGCCGGGGCAGCAACTGGTGAAGTGAGGCAGCGGGTGGTGAGCCATCATGTTGACTTCAGGGCTTCTTTCGCCCAGGCACCAGTAGCGAACCTTCTTAATGAATTCCGTGCCTTCTTCCAGAATCGTCTGGTCGGCAGTCTGGTTCACGTCGTAAACAGTGAAACCGGCCTTTTCCAAGGCGTTGAGCATCTGGTCGGTGCAGAGATCGCCGGGTTTGCCGCCGAATTCTTCAGCCAATGCAACACGGACTGCAGGAGAGGGATGAGCGACCACGAATTTCTTCGGATCTTTAAGAGCAGCGATGACGTCGTCTACGAAGCTCATCTGTTCGATGGCGCCGAACGGGCAGGCGCTTAAGCACTGACCGCAGCTGACGCATGCATCGTCGCGAATTTTGTGAATGGCGCCTAAACCGCCGGAAATAGCATCAACCGGGCAGAACTTGCGGCATGTGTCGCAGCCGACGCAGTTGTCTTTGTTAATGTGGATAATTCCGCGAAGTTCGCCTTTGCGGAAATTTCCCTGAAACGCGGGACCGTCTTCTCCGCGACAGCCTTGAGGCGGTCGGAAGGTAACAACATCCATAGTAGACATTACTCAACTCCAGAGCTTGAAATGGAAATTTAAAGAGACAGATTCGGATAAAAATATATTTAGTAAATCGCAGCTGCGAAGT
>NZ_GL883724.1 GCF_000205025.1 Parasutterella excrementihominis YIT 11859
AGTTCGTCGAATTGTGATTCTTTTAATTAATAGAAACGCTGATTTTTCGATTCGGATTCTTATCTGACGACGGAGGTCATTCCTGTCCGAGACAAGAAGAATCACGGCTTCCGCGCTAAATCGTCTTCGAAAAGCGTAAGTCATTGATCCGTCAATTTACTCCTTCGGACCTATGATCAGAAAATAAGTGTCGGAGCCCAATGCAAAAAGTTTGAAAAATCAGTATAATCGCTGTTTTTGGTTCTCCCCGAGGCAGTATTTCGGCGCGAGAAAAGTTTTTTATAACAGTTATTATTCTGGAGAGTTAGCGATGGCACGAGTGTGTCAAGTCACCGGCAAGGCTCCCATGGTTGGCAATCGCGTCTCGCACGCGAATAACAAGACCAAGCGCCGCTTCATGCCCAATCTGCAGTACCGCCGTTTTTGGGTTGAAAGCGAGAATCGCTGGGTTCGTTTGAGAGTTACTAACGCTGCATTGCGTACGATTGATAAGAACGGCATTGAAGCAGTTCTGGCGGACCTTCGCGCCCGCGGCGAAATCTAATAGGAGTTCACCATGGCGAAAGGTATTCGTGAAAAAATCAAACTGGCTTCTACCGCCGGTACAGGTCACTTCTACACAACCACTAAGAACAAACGCAATTCTAGTGGCAAGATGGAAATGTCCAAGTACGATCCGGTTGCCCGCAAGCACGTGATCTACAAAGAAACCAAACTGAAGTAATTCGGCAAGGTTTTAGAAAACCGAGGCGCAAGTCTCGGTTTTTTATTGCCTAAAAAAGGGCACAGAAACTGAAATATTGCAGAAGTTAGGGTATCTAGCA
>NZ_GL883725.1 GCF_000205025.1 Parasutterella excrementihominis YIT 11859
CTTAGTTGTAGACGATTGTGCTCGAACTGTAAAAGTTAAATTTTTAGGTCCCTTTGGGCAATGAACATTTCGCGACCCCTGCTATTTTAGGGTTATATGGTTTACTGCTGATAAGAACAGCTCTAACAATCCGTAAAAGCTTTGCGGCAACAGCGCATACAAGTTTCCCCCACGGCATTTTTTCTTTTTGCTTCTTCAAAATCCACTTCGTCAACTGTTTGGATTTCAATTTTCCTTTAGTGGCCATGTTAACCACGCTCCCGGCTCCTTGCACCATTAAAGACCTCATTGTTTTGTCTCCGCGATGGGTGATTCTTCCTTTCTTCTCATTGTGCCCCGTAGCAATGCTTCTTGGCACTAAACCATAATAGGCAGGAAAATCTTTGGGATTTTTAAATCTCTTGATGTCTCCAATCGTTGCACGAAGTCTGCAACTGCAGACTGGTCCCAGCCCCGGAATCGTCTGTATTAGTTGGCAGAGTTTATCGTTCTTTGCTAACTCCTCCAGAGTTTTGGTGATTTTATTCAAGGCCTTTTGAGTTGTTTGAGCGTGTGTGACCATGTCAACGAGACTTTCCTTCAGTTCCTCCGGAAAAGCTGCATGATTTTCAATCAGATCTTTCAATCGAGCTTTCCCGCTGATTCCTTTCGATATATTCAATCCCCACGACTGACAAATCCCTTTTAAAGACACAATAGTCTGTCTGTATTGCTTGATATATTGTTCCCGCAGCGTTGTTAAGCTGGCGTACTTTTGTTGCTCCATATCTTTGGCTTTGATTGGCCTCAGCTGGGTATCTTGGGCTAGAAAAGCCAGAGCTTGAGCATCATTCAAATCAGTTTTTTGGCCTGAATAATGATTTTCAACGTAGTTCTGTACATTCTTGCCGCCGATAACTAGGCAGCGATGTCCCCAAGCCTCTAACTTTTGAACTAAATAATTCATTTCAGTGCACGGCTCCATGGCGAATGTCGTGGGGCATAGCACCTGAGCACTTTTCTCGAGTTCAGAATAGTCTAGGCGGTCGATGCAGACTACTTCACCATCTGTTGTTAACAGAGCAACACTGACGCAATTCTTAGCTAAATCTATACCGATGGCTTCGTATTCGAGATCTGTATCGATAGTTTTTGCGAGTATCCTTCTAACTGACATGGAATCACCTTTAATGAGAACTTTGTTACTTTCATTTTGCTCCCTCTATCTCGTTGGGAGCAAAGGGGTTCCATGTCATTAA
>NZ_GL883726.1 GCF_000205025.1 Parasutterella excrementihominis YIT 11859
GGCTAGATCACTGAAAAACGCAAAATATCAGATCTACGGAGAAATATGAATGACCTCCCAAAAGCTCCTAATACTGCAATAATGTGCCGATCTGCGAAGGCAATAAAATACTGTCTTCCTGTTTCAAACACCGGAGTCTTGAATGAATTACAAAAAGCATCTCTGTGCGGCCCTCTTAGCCTTAGTGCCGTTTACGGCCTTTTCTCAAACAACTGTGAATACGCCAACAGCACCGGCCGCTGCAGCGGCGGATAAGTCGGTCCCGAATGCACCCGCAGCCATCGTTCAGGATGAAAAACAAATTTGTGACACATTGAAAAAAACACTCCAAGGGAAGCTCGGTATTCCGGTCGAGTCGGTTTCGGTTACGCCTGTTAAAGGTGTGTATGAAGTGGTAGCGCAGAATGAAATTATGTATTCGGACGCTACCGCCGATCACATCATTGTTGGCCAGCTGTTTGAAACAAAAACACAGAGAAATCTGACGGCAGAAACGAAAGATCGACTCAGCCGCATTGATTTCACCAAGCTTCCGCTTGCGGATGCCATCAAAATCGTGAACGGCACGGGCGCTCGTCAGATTGCTGTTTTCTCCGATCCGAACTGCTCTTTCTGCCGCAAACTTGAGGCAAGTTTGAAAGAAATGAAGGATGTCACGATTTACACATTCCTCTATCCGGTGATTCGTCCTTCCTCTCTGGCCGAAAGTCAGAATATTTGGTGTGCCAAAGATAAGGGCGCTGCCTGGAGAGCACGCATGCTCGACGGCGTTCAGGCGCCGGCAAAGAGTGCTAATTGCGATGTCTCTGCGATCGAACGCAATATCGCCTTAGGCAGCAAGCTCGGCGTGACGGGTACTCCGACCGTCTTTGTTCCGAGCGGCCAAAGAGCCCCGGGCGCCGTGAGCATTGAATACCTGGAAAACATGCTTGCTAAAGATAAACTCTCGGAATGAGTTGGTTTTTCCCGGTCTCTCCTTTGAGACTCGTATATTTCAAATATCAATATTGAGGAGAGATTCCGGTGACCAAAAAATTTCCGTTGACTAATTGGTCTGAGAAAAAGGCTTTCACGATTAAGCTTGGCGCAGTCAAGAAGTATCACATTGCTGTTTTTGCCGACCCGAACTGTCCGTGGTGCAAGCGCTTCTTTGAAGAGAACACGGACAAACTGAACGATTTGGAGATCTTTGTCTACTTGGCTCCGGTTCTCGGTGAAGATTCAGAAAAACTTGCCGCAGAGATTCTGTCGGAAAAAGATCCGGCTGCGGCTTGGACTGACTGGGTCATGAATGAGAACCGCCCGAAGGTAAAAGTGACTGAAGAAGCAAAAAATACTGTTGAAGACAATATGGAGCTCTTGGAAAAGCTGGGTATTGAAACCGTTCCGGCAATTTATTTGGCAGACGGCGAAGGTCCTTACGGGTTTATGACTGCCATGGAGCTCATCTCCAAGATTGAGCAGGAAGGCGGAAAGGAAGACGAAGGTAAGGAGCCTAAAGAGCTTTAAGTAAGAAACACAAACGGCCGGATCCGGCCGTTTCGCTTGATTAGGCTTGAGCGGTATTACAAGCTTTCCGGGGTGATACCGTTCGGTAAAAGGAGCCAGGCGCGAGCTTGGCTTTTTTGTCTGCCTGCGTTTTTGCCCGCTTCATCTCCGAATCCCCAGAAGAAGTCAAAGCGGATCGGACCTTTGATGGCGCCGCCCGTGTCCTGCGCGACTACCGGCTTTGTGAAATTAAGGTTCGGATTGGTTTGAGAAACCGAAACCAGTACCGGTGTTCCCAGCGAAATGTATCTTCTGTCTACTGCAACCGAAGCTTTAGGCGTCAGGGGAAGGCCTTGGGCGCCGATCGGTCCCTCGTTCGGATCTCCGCCTTTCTTTTCTTTAAAGAAAACGAAGCTTTGGTTTTGGTTGAGCAGGGTGTCCACCTTATCCGGGTTGTTCTGTGCCCAGGCTCTTATGTTCTGCATGGACAATTCATGGTGCTTCAGATAGCCCTGATCGACAAGCCAAGATCCCACGGCCTTGTACGGACGGCCGTTTTGATCGTCGTAGCCGACTCGAATCAGTTCGCCTTCTTCAGTCCGTAGTCTTCCGGACCCCTGAATTTGAAGGAAGAAGACGGCGACAGGATCGTCGCTCCAGGCGATGGAGTACTTGTCGAGGTCTTTACGAGCGACGATTTTTGCTCGAGTGTCGTAAGGGACGAGTTTTCTCCCTTGAATTTTTCCTCTTAAGCGCATGCCTTTGAGTTTCGGATAGGCTTCCGCTAAGTCAACAATGATTAAGTCGTCAGGCGTAGAGAGGATCGGGGTGGTGTGCCGCTCTGTTCGATGTTTCGAGACAGTAAGCAGAGGTTCATAGTAGCCGGTCATGAGGCCGGTATCAGAAACGGAATAAACGGTTCCGGTTTGCGTACCGATCGTGCGTTTTTCGATTTTCCACGGAGTGAAATTATTTTTGAAGAACGCTTCCGCATTCTGAGCGTCTGTACCGGATGCTTTCGAGCAAGCTTCAGCCCAGGCTGTTTTTCGGTAAATCGAGCGGCAGGAAATCTTGAATGCAGATAACGCAGCTGCCCAATCCTCTTGCTCTGAAGAAGGGGTGTCGGAGAAGGCAGAGATTTCAAAACGGACGCTTTCTTCCGTGGGCTCCGTAATCTCCTGAGGCTTTTGTTTATTGCTGGAACAGCCGTTAAGCAATGCTAAGCAAATTAAAGCCGAAACAAGGGAAGCGATGCTGCGTTTGGTCATAAATTCTCTCCTGCGAACGCCTGATTCTAGGACAAAATCAAATCGGTCATTTTTAGACGTCTTGCCATTCAAGGACGAGGCCCAAGTCTTTAAAATTGAAAGATGGAGGTCACAATGACAAAGACAAAATACAGAATTGCGCCGTCTATCCTTTCGGCTGATTTCGCGAATCTCGGAAAAGAGGTTCAAGATGTGATTGCAGCCGGGGCAGACTGGATTCATTTTGATGTAATGGACAATCACTACGTGCCGAACCTGACGGTCGGTCCGATGGTATGTAAAGCGATTCGTCCTTATACCGAGGCACCGATTGATGTCCACCTCATGGTTGAGGCTGTGGACGAAATCGTTCCGTTGTTTGCGAAAGCAGGTGCCAACATTATTACATTCCATCCGGAAGCGAGCCGTCATGTTGATCGGACGCTGAGGCTGATTCGTGACTGCGGCTGCAAGGCAGGTTTGGCCTTAAATCCGGCGACTTCGCTGGAGTATCTGCATTACGAGCTCGACAACATCGATATGGTTCTGCTCATGAGCGTCAACCCCGGATTCGGCGGACAGTCCTTTATTCCGACGACGATCGGAAAGCTGCAGGAGTGCCGCTCTCTTCTTGATAGTTACGCAGAGGTTTCCGGACGCAAGGTCCTTCTAGAAGTAGACGGCGGCGTAAAGAAATCGAATATCCGAGAAATTGCAGCAGCCGGTGCGGACACATTTGTTGCAGGAAGTGCAATTTTCAACGAGGCCGACTACAAAGCTGTTATTGACGACATGCGCTCCGAGCTGGCGTCCCTGTAAAGATGAAACGTTTTGAGAATTTGAAAGCGGTACTGTTTGATCTGGACGGCACCCTTGTTAACACGCTTCCGGGGCTCACCGAACTCGTGAACCAAATGCGTTCCGACTTTGACAAGCCTCCGCTCTCGGAAGAGAAGGTTGGCAAATACATCGGGAAAGGAATGTTTGTTTTAGTTCGGCGTGCGATGACCGATTCCATGGACGAGCCGTTTCCTGAGGAAATGTTCAACTTAGCCGTCAAAAGTATGGCAAGACATGTGGAGGCGGGACGCTACTCAAAGGGCGTGCTGTATCCCGATACGATAGAGACCATCAAGTATGTCAAAAATTTGGGGCTAAAGACAGCAATCGTAACGAACAAGCCCTATCAAATGACACTGGATACGCTGGCCGGCAAAGGGCTGCTCGAACTTGTGGATTTAGTTGTGGGCGGCGACAGTGCGGCTAGACCCAAACCGTATCCCGATCCGCTTGTTTATGCCTGTGAGAAACTCGGCGTGGCACCGGAAGAAGTTCTGATGGTAGGTGATTCAGGAAACGATTCTTCAGCGGCGAAACAGGCGGGTGCCCAATCGATACTCGTGAGAACGGGCTGGAGTGAAGGTGTGCCGCTGGATGAAATTGCAAAACGTGACGAAGCGGCAGCAATGATTGACCATCTTTCGGATTTACAGGCCCTCCTTCCAGCGAAGGAGGGAGCTCATGCTTGAAAGCAGTATCAAAGAGGATTGGAAACCGGTTCTTTCTGATTTCGAGCATTCGGAGGCGGGAAAGAAGATTGAGCAGCTTTTGGCGAAACAGAAAGCCGAAGGGTTGAAAATTTTTCCGCCGAAACCGTACCGGGCTTTAGAACTTCTTTCAGCAGGAGAAGTAAAAGTCGTCATTCTCGGACAGGATCCTTATCACGGATTCAATCAGGCAAACGGATTGGCGTTTTCCGTGAACAAGGATGTACCGCCGCCTCCGAGCCTGAGAAATATCTTTAAAGAAATTAAAAGGGAGTATCCGGAAGCCGAATTCAGAACAGGAGAGTTGGAAGGCTGGGCCAAACAAGGCGTTCTCCTTCTCAACACGGTTCTTACAGTTGTAGAAGGAACGGCCAACAGCCATAGTAAGAAAGGCTGGGAAGAGCTGACCGATGAAATTATTGCGAAAGTAGCCTCGGAGGGAAGACCAGTCGTTTTTATGCTTTGGGGAAAATCGGCTCAGGAAAAGAAGAAGCTCATTCGAAAATTCAATAAAGATTGTTTGATCTTAGAGAGCAACCACCCGTCGCCGCTGTCGGCAATGAGAGGCCCGATTCCTTTCATCGGGAATGATCATTTCAGAAAAGCAAATGAATGGCTGACTCAAAAGGGAATTTCTCCAATTAATTGGACGAAACATAACTAGAAGAAACCCCTAAATTACAATTCGTTAAATTTCAGTAATCTTTTGATTTTAAAAGGAAAGCTATATTTTTACTCTGAAATTATAAAATTTTTTCGAGAGGAAGGTTTGACAAGCCTAAAAAACCTCTTCATAATTCGCACCTCGTTACTGATGACAACGCAGTAACTGATTGAGTTCTTTAAAAATTTATCGACGACCGATAAGAGC
>NZ_GL883727.1 GCF_000205025.1 Parasutterella excrementihominis YIT 11859
ATATAGTACAAATAATTGAGAAACCTTTAATTGAAATTTTTGATTGTATCTCTTTTTACTTCTTCCAACTTTCCACAGTTCCTGCTTAAAAGTTTGAAAATAACCGAATAATTCTTTTAATTCAAGTTGTTAGCTATGACTTTGAAACGTTGGCAATAGTTTAAAGGGCCTCAAACCGGCTAGTACTAAACTATGAATAAAAGATCTTATGGTTTACCAGTTCTACCAAGGAGTAAAAAATGGCAAAGGCAATCCGACCATTGGCACCACAAGAAACTGAGAAAGTATTATCAATGCTTTCAAATCTTGGTTTTCACCAATCAAAAATTACTGATAAGCAAATTGAGTTTTCAGGCGACAATTTGCCAACCATTTATTTGCACAATAAGAGAACAAAAGAAGAGCCTCTTATCTGCGGTATTGTTTGTTTTAACCCTGAGCTTGACTTCGAAAGAAATCATTTAGAGGGGTTCATGCATCGGCCTTCTCAATCCGGTGAATTTAAGTCAAAGAATTCAAACTGGACTGCTTTTCCGAAGGATCTTATCAACGGAGGCGCTAATGAAGGAGTGCGAAGCGATTTTGTCTCTCCGGAGCATTTGAAAAACCTTGTTCTTCAAGTCATGAGCTTGTATCGGACTGGAAAAGTAAATTCCAAAGAGAAAAACAATTCACTGTTCACCGCTAGCAATCTCAATAAGAAGTCCCAACCAAAAACCATGGAAAATAAAGAACTCCATGGGGCGAACATAACTAAGTCTCCTCTAGATGACTTCCATACCGAAGCCAAAGTGCCCGAAGGCAAACCTAGGACTTTTTTCACCTACCGCTACGAAAGAAGTCCTAAATTAAGAGCTGCTGTATTGAACAAATTTGGGTATAAATGCGCTGTCTGCGGATTTGATTTTGAGAAAATTTATGGGCAGCTCGGCAAAAATTTCATAGAAGTGCATCATATGATTCCTGTTTCTGAAAAGGAAAGGGAAAATGATGTAAATAATCTTCGTCCCCTCTGCTCAAATTGCCACAGAATGATCCATAGACTTTATTCAAGTCTTGAGCCAGAGGAATATGCCGGAGCCATTGATTTGCTTAAGTTAACGATCAACAAATAATTTCTGAGTTAAGCGATAATTTCAGGCTGTCGAAACAGCCTGAAATTTAAAGAGATTTAGCTTCAAAAGTCCCTATCGAGGCTTCTTCACTCACATAATTGGTCCCGGCAAAAGTCTTGAGCAACGCATTAAGAATGATTGACGCTCCCTTCGGAGGGACAGCCATACCAATTTGTTTTCTTACAGATTCTTTCGAACCGATAAATTCAAAATCATCAGGAAAGGTTTGAATTCTTGCCCTCTCCCGATTAGTTAATGCTCTGGGTTCTTCCCAGTGATAAGTATGAGTCCCGCCGCCGCCCGACCCCGTGACCGTGTAAGCAGGTTTATCAGGATCTAACCTTCTGTAAATCTGAGAGAGACGAGCACCTTTCACCTTAAGCCGCAAGTGTTCGGGCATTCTGTCTTCTGCTTGCCAAACGTTTTCTCCGGGTCTTATAAATTTAAGACGCTCCATCACGACCTTGCTTTGGTTAGTTTTTTCCTGATTAGAGGCCCAGTCAGGGATGTCTTTCAAAGCTTCTTTGACAGAAGTCACTATTCCAGGAGCTTTGGGCACCCTGAAGAAAAGTTTTTCTCCATTCTTTGGCGAGACAAGGTCCCCTCTAATACCAATGAGAATAAATCTATGTCTGGCTTGAGGAATCCCGTATTGCTCAAATTTATAGAGATGAGCCGTGACGTTATAGCCAAACTTTCCTGCGTTGTTTAATGCTTTTAGAATGGTCTTGAATGCGTTTCCTTCATTAGCAGACCGGAGCCCAGAAACATTTTCGGCAAAAAAGAAAAGCGGATTATTGATATTTATATACTCAACACCGTATGAAAACAGCGGCCCAAAATGACCATCCAAGCCTTTACTCTCACCGACATTCGAAAAATCATTGCAAGGGAAGCCATAAAGAAAGCCGTCTGCCTGGGGAAGTTCCTTAGCTATATCGACTTCTCTAATATCTTTGCAGATGCTGAGGGCCTCTTTATGAATACCTGTGAAGATATTCTTTCGATACGTCTCACATGTATCTGAATCGTAGTCTGTAGCCCACAAATGCTTGAAAGAAAGCTTTCCTCTTTTCGTTTGATTAAGAGCTAAACCAATACCGCCCGGTCCGGAGAACATCTCTCCAACTGTTAATTCTCTTGGGCCTTGGTATTGGGGAAGAGGCCTATCTAAAGGCTCTTCGGAGAACAAATCCCCCTGAAAATTGAATTCTTTCCTCGACATCTTAAGCTTCTTGACGTTGGTCCGTAGAACTATAATTCAATTCAGGTATTTCTCCAAATTGATCCGAACCTTCTAACCAAGCAGCAATCTTTAGTGGAAGTTTTTCCCTAGCCTCTTTCGTTTTCATCGAACACTCCCACACCCAAAGGACCCTCCATCCAGCCTTTAGAAGTCTTTCTTTGTTCTCATAGTCGCGGACTTTGTTCTTTGAAAGTTTTATGTGCCAATAATCTTCTCTTGATTTGGGTAAAACAGCTCGGGAACAACCGTCGTGTTGGTGCCAAAAGCATCCTTGAACAAAAATTACCGCTTTCTTTTTTGGGAGAACAATGTCAGGTTTACCGGGTAGGTCTTTTCGATTGATTCTGTAGCGATAGCCAAGCCTAAAGAGCGCAGAGCGTATAAATACTTCTGGGCCAGTATTCTTTGACCTAATCTTTGACATGTTTAGGCTCCTGGCCTCAGAAGATTTATTGTCCATAATTACTATCGAATATAACGAGAAGTTTCAAAAGGATGATCTAAACTGATTTCTGCTCTATCAACGAGTTCTAAGCACTGATCTTTTCTGGCAAACATATTAATCATTTGGTTGCCCATGTTCCTTCTAATAATTTGATCTAACTTTTTAGCCAGCTCTGTCAAGGGGTATAGGATCTCCTCTGGTACTTCTTGGAGGCTCCATATTTCTGACCAATCTATCCGATTCCTATATTTTTTAGAAAATAAATAGATTGAGTAATTAACTATCGTACGAGGATTTTTAAAATTGTCCTCCTTTAGTCTTCGTTCTAAAGTTGAAAATACCATCCATTTGCAAATTAATTCTTTAACCTCCTTAACATCTGGAATCCGTTCTTTTACTCCCTCATTAAACTCCAAGAAAGCTAACTGAGCTCCTTTACAAGCCGACTTGGGTTTTAAGTCCCAGCACAAAGCCGAAACGGCAAGATCAGTTTTATCAAACATCTTTTCTTTAGGATATGTAGCCCTAAAGAGGTTCATTCCCTTCCGCTGGCCAATAAACTTTGCTTCTTCTGCCTTGTAAGATCCACGGGCTCTTTCAAAGAACCAATGATCCCCATTTGAGGTTGTAAGTTCTCGGGATATTTTTTCAAACTCCTGGTAATACTTAACTGAAGCAGATAGATCTGAGGCCTTAATTGCATTTTGTGTGTTAGCTGCGATGGGTATTTGAGCCGCAAAATCAAATCCGTTGGACTCTAGATTCGTTTTCTTTATTCTCACAATTTTTAATGGAACTTGAATCTTTGCGAAATTATCTTTAATCCTCTTTCCCTCTTCCTTTTTCTTCATTCTTTCGGCTGCTTTAAAGGTGTAGTAAAGAGTAGCTGTCGTTTGGCCTCCATTCACAATCTGAAAATTTTTTAGCTTCTTTAATTTTCCTAAGCTAGTTTCCACATCTTCCGCAACCATCACTAATCCATTGTTAAGGGCAACGAAAGTCTCAGGCGCTTCTTTGATTGTGGATTCAATTCCTTTATTGGCTTTTTTATTTCCAAGATAGGCGCGTACATTTTTTTCTATTAATCTGGTTCCGTACGCGGAATAAATTTGAACTAGATAATTTGCTGGGATTGAGGCTAGATAGCAGTCAAATTGGCTATTATCTCCAAGGTTTAATTTAAGAACGTCTATGCCTCCCACAGGCGAAAAGTCGAGAAAACTGTGAGCTCTTTCGGCGTCAGAATCTGCAAGATAACTCAAATCCACCACACGTTGGACCAGCTCTACAGGCTGTCCCCACAACGTAATGTTAGCTCTCTGACTATATTCTTCATTAGCGAAGCGATTACTTAGAATCCATATAAAAACTGAGGAAATCTGAGCTTTATTTTTGATAATTTGGTTGCATACTTCATATGCACTTCTCTCGCGCGACAGCTGATTCTTAAAACTTTCTTCTCCCGCGTTATAAATGAAGTAGTAAGCCTCTGAGGAAAGTTTTTTTACTTCCTCCTTCGTAATCTTTTCTACTTTCACCCTTCTCTCGTAGTCGGTCACAAAAATGTGGAGATCCAACTCTCCATGACCATTTGGAAGAATCAGACAGCCGTCCATTCTCATCCTTTTATCTGACCCTGGAAACACGGCTTCAAATCGATCAATTTCGTTGAAGTAATTCAGCTCATCCTCGGAGGGTACCTGGATAACACTGTTGCTAATAAGTTTATTTAAAACCACATCGGCAAAGCATATTGACTCGAAGGCTCTTTCTGGCTCGGCATTGTCCATTCCACAGGAAACGGCCTCATTGAGATCTTTTAAAGATTGTTCTACTTGTTCAGTTGATGCCATTTAGTTCTCTTTCTCTTAACAAAAGTAAATATTCTTCCTTTGACAAAGGAGGCGTCCAAAATTCGCCGTTCTCAGTGGTCAGCGTAATTTTGTATTTCGCGCTAAGGATTCCATGAATAGATGAGGGAGTAATCCTTGGAAGCTTAGAAACATCGTAAAAGGACATACCTTTACAGACAAACTTATAAAGTTCCTCCTTCTTTTCGATTTGTCCCAATCCAGCCGACATTAATAAAGATTCAAACTCTATAACGTCAAGCTTGTTAGAGAGACGAGACTTAATCCTATCGCCAAGATCGGAAATGTTGACACCATCTTCTTGATTACTGCAAAGAACAGCGGCAAGAAAAAGATGTTCTTCCGGACCATGGTCAAACTGCAGCAATGAATCGACCGTTATTTCAAAAGGATTGTCTTTCAGAGATGTTTTTACTTCTAAGTACTCGCTATCACTGAGTTTAAAATCGTGGCTATCTCTTAAGGGACCTGTCCAAAAATCAGTAAAGCCAGTAGACCTTTGCCCATTAGATAATAAAAATTCCAGAACTGTTAATTCTCCAAATATTCCCATTTGGGCCTTCTGATCTAGCTTCCTGCCGCGTATAGCCATAAATTTCTGCCAAGCTTTGATTCGGGAAATTAATGACTTGAATCTATTCCCGGCATTTTCTTCTTTCGTATCAAAAGAAAGCCCCAATAAATTTGCTGCCAATGAGGAAAAGATGCTCTGGTCTGAACCTGGATTTTTTAAAATTGTTAACTCTTTGCTATCCCCTTCATCTTTAAGTTCCACGGAAAAACCCAGAGAGGAGATCTCTCCCAAACGGACGTTTTTAGGGAATTGAAAAGCCAATCCTACAATGTCATCTTTGAGCCTTATTAATTTGGTTGGATGCCGCCCTCCTTCCATAAGGACGTAACCGTCCAGAACGATTTTTTCCCATAAAGCCTCGATCAAGGAGGCGTTATAAATCTGATCTGTCATTAAAACATCCTCCTAGCCTTCTGATTCAGAAATAGTACTGTTGCCAAAAGCAATGATATTTGAAGCTTCCTCATCCTCCGGCATCCACATAAAATAAGAGACCAAAGGAATATGCCCATCGGAAGTTTGGAGGTCTTTTCTCTCTCTTATGGTTTTAGTGGTTATCAAGTAGAGCTGAAAGAAACCTTCTTGGTTTACACCGTACTTAGTGTCGCTTGCTAACTTTCTCATTCTGCGAAAGACAAGGTTCTCCTTTTGAGAGGATGCTGCGGCGGCTTGATAAAGCGCCGGGGGAACACCAACGTACTCACTCAAACCCGTCTTTAAAATTGAAAAGCGCAGTTGTTTTGCCTCAATATCGTCTGACGAGTACTTGGCAGATTTGCTTCGGTCTACAAATTTGGACCCAGCCTCTTTCTCAGTTTTAGTAGCCAAAGATTTGGGATCTCCTGGAACCCAAACTGTCCAATAATTAATCTTCTCTTTCTCATCCTTCTGCTTTAAATATTCAATCAGCATCTTTTGATCTTGGTCCGTATCTTCCCCCTCCGTTACCTTTGTCGCATGAAAATGATCCAGGAATTCTATGATGATGGATGTGGGGACATTCCTCCACAACCTTCCCTCGGGTCTTTTGTTTTCGTCGTATGGAACGGGGGAAGGCAAAATATTGGCTTCCTCTGCAGAAGAATAGGCTCGTTCCCCAAATTCTTCTATGTTGGAAAGAAGGGTTTTGGCGGCAATCCAGTTGTTTTGAAAAACGTCGTAGTTCAAATCAAAAGAACTTTTGTAAGACACCGGCTTAATTGGCCCCTTGGTAACAACTCTGGCGCTGAGCATTTTGTTTCTTGCTGTTATTCTTAACCCAGGGTGTGCTCGAACTTTCAGGCCGAAGGTCTCCGGGGTGAGATCATGGGAGTTCATCTCATCAATCTGCGCCGTAAAATCTAAAATGGCGTCTGTGATGCTGATATAACGATCAATTACTTCCAAAGGAGCATACAATCGGCATAAGTCAAGATAGCCGTCTCGATAACCGAACCACCTGCCCATCTGCATCAGCGTGTCATACATAATGGAACCGCGGAGAAAGACGCTCACACACAATCCAGGAAGTGTTAGTCCGCGAGAAAGTTTATTCCCGCCTATGAAGAGAACTGCTTTAGGAACCTCTGAAAAAGTTTCTTCGGGGTCAAGATTTTCTTCTTTTCCTTTGCTGCTTTCCCCGTTTACCACTCGAATCTCGATATTAGCGGCAACTTTTCGAATATCTTCAATGATTTCGTCTAGAGAATCAGGCAAGCTCCAGTCACCTACTGTATCAACATCGTGCCTCTTTTCTTTAACTCTTGGAGTGATTTCATTTTTCTGCAGTTCGAAAAGCTGTGCAAGAGTGTCAAGGGAGTCATTACCAAAGATCGAACCGTTCAAATCCGCTGAAATTTCTTCTAGTACCGCACTAACTTTTTGCCTTTGGTCTTTATGATCTGCAATTAAATGAGAAACATGGAAAAGCATTGAGGATTCGAAACGTTCCTTTTGGGAGCCTGAAAGGTAATCGCCTCTTGTTTTAAATCGTCTCCACTTAATAGCAGTAGAAAGAATAAATTGCAGAATCGCTTTTTTTAGCGTCTTTGAAATGAATTTTTTATCTTTTGTGAATTGCTTTGCTTCGGAAGGTTCAAAAATCTCGTACAGCCCTAAACCTTCTTCATTTTCAGTTCCAAAGAGTTCTTTTGGTCCAACATAATTGGCGGGAGAAGCTAAGCGGACAATAAAATCTTTAGGGTATAGGTCTTTGGAATACTCGTCGTTGTCCGCTTTTGAATCAATGAATACATTAGCGAAGGGAGTCGCTGTATATCCTATGAAAGCCGAACGCCTAAAAAGTTTTAGGATCTTGCGAATAAATCGATTAGTTGCTGTAGCTTCGTCAACAGCACTCGTGTTAATAGAAGCTAAGTCCGCCTCGTCATCGATTACAAGAATTGGTCTATCAGAGTGATCCGTCAGCCATTTTTCCAACTTACCTAAAACCGTCGTATTTTTCTTTACGACAAAGAGCCAAGGAAGCTCTTCTGCCGTTATGGGCGTCCCCTTAAAATCATCATCTAAGGTAGTCGCTGATTTCGGTTTTCTTTCATCCGAGTAATCCGGTAGAGTGCCCACACCGACAGGGTCGGAATCAAATTTGCCGCCTTCTAATGTCCGATTATGAAATCCTGTAAAAGCTTGATCTAACCGTATTTGTGTTTGTTGTCTAAGGTCATTATGAATGCCGGACAGGACCACAATAATTTTGTAACCTGCATCTGCTGCCTTACACGCTAAGGCACAATAATTAGCTGTTTTTCCACTCTGGATTGAACCCAGGACAAGGCCGCGGATGTCCCAATCCTCTTCATCTTTTGGATCGTGAAGAACTTCCAAAATTCTTTCACTTTCGTCGTCAAGTTTCTCAACAATACTCAAATTACCCCACTGTTGAAGCAACTCACGATACAGCGGCCAGTAATATCTTTCTGAGATTCTTTGTTTACTAAGCCAATTAGTACAGCGTTTCGGAACTATAACATCAGCTTTGGGTACGATTGCATAGTTACCCAAACCTGCAATGATGGCTTGCTTTTGTTCTTTTATATATTTACGCACCAAGTCTTCATTCATCAAGCCTTTTAGCAAATGGGTGTCGGAAAGTTCATCTAATTTTTTCGTAACCATTTCAATTATTTCTACAATGGAAACTGAATGGCCCTGTCCCTTTAAGCTCTGTAACTCTATCTCGCAATCGCGCTCTACGCTGCCCAAAAGCATAGAAATTAGTCGTTCCGAAGAAATCCCTGTCATTTTTCTATTTCCTTGAGTATTTGTTTGACTTCGTAGGGGTATAAGTTAAATGGAGGTAATTTAAGAATATTGACCGCCTCTTCCTGAAACCTTTCTTCTTTTTTGATTTCTCCAACCGCAGAATGAAGCGCAAGCAATTCATTTTCAGAAAGTTCTTTCCTCGCTCTTTTTAAATTGGAAGGCGAACATCTGGCAATTAAGTCTAAGAAACCTTCCGTTACCTCCTTAGAAACTCCCTTCGAACAAAGCTCCATAAAAATGATCAGAAACGGCTGAGAAAAATCTAGACTTTCAGCTTTTCCCCTTTGTTTAAGCCAAATTCCAGAAGTTTTACCGCTCACACTTCTCGATATGTCATAAAGTTCCTCTGCCTCTTCCCTTGCCGCACGGAGATAAGGTTCAATCCATTTCTTTACTTCTATTGGAGGTATGGCGTTCTTCTTACGGATATCCAGTCTCCAGCCGCCATCAACTTCACCAGTAAAATCAATTTTCGTTCGAATCAGAGATGTTTCCTTAGATTTCGGCATGTTCTTTAAGCCTAGCCAACCCCCGTAACTGATAAGCCGCTTGGAACGATATATGTAAACCCCCTGCATGTTATAAATTTCTTCCTCGGTAAGACTTGAATCTACCTTCAGCATTTCTGGAGAAAGAAGAAAAGTTTCTGCGGTAACTTTCGGCTGCTCAGGCATTGGCGGCCACGCAATTTTTGGGCTCCGTCTGATTAGAGCCATGCTGTCGGGATTAAATGGGTTTAAGGACTCTAGCCTTTGCCCCTGAAACCAAATGTTCGTATCGCCGTCTTCTAGGAATCTATGAAAGATTAAACGAAGGTGCCTTCTAAGGGACATAAAGGAGGCATTGAAGGATTCCTTATCTTTCCCCCTCAAAGCTTTTACTTCAGGCCAATAAACTAAGGTTCCGCTTTTTAAACTTTGTTCTTCTGATCGAAACCTCATTTCGGGGAGACAATTTGAATGTTCAATTAATTCCCATCTGTCTTTTTTTCTCACTAAATCCAGATTCCATTCAAAACAGGAAGCTTCCTGATCACTTTTAGACCTTACAACCAAGCGATCACTTTGAGATAAAGAAGCCGTTTTCAAGCCTAGACCAAATTGCCCCAAATCAGATATTTTTCTTGTTTGCCGAGGATCAAAAGAACCAAATCTCATTGCCCTCAATAGTTCAAGCCGCTTCATTCCGCATCCATCGTCTTCAATTTTGAGAAAGACTTCTTTTGACTCATGAAGCGCAAAATCCACGTAAATATTTTTAGCTCCCGCCGCAATGCTGTTATCGAGAATGTCAGCCACCGCGCTGTTGAGATCATAGCCAATCGAACAGAGGGACGTTATGAGATTCGAGGGACTAGGCGGAGTCTCAAAGGTTTTATCTTCCATTTACCGCTCCGTACGACTGAAATATTCAGCCATGATTTCATAAAGAAGCTTTCCTCTTTCGACCAGAAGATGACCAAATCTTCTTTCCAGGTCTTCTTCTGATTCTTCATGACTTCTCCAGGCTAAAAATAGTTCTTTTGCTTCCTGAGTAATTGGCATATCTGAAATAGCTGATTCAAATGATTTTTTTCTCCTTCAATCGGCGTAAGTATCCCTTCAGTACCAAAAGGGGACGCGGGCAATGGAGGGGGACAGGAAATAACTTCCGGCCCCGGGGATCCAGCCTCCCCTTTTGGCTCTTCCCCTTCACCAAAAGGAACCTTCACACCCTCCGTACCAAATGGCGAAGGCGGTATTTTGGGGGTTCCTTGGACAACAGGTACTTCAGTAGGGCCTATTTCATCTCCGGTGTTTTTCTTTCCTTTTTCAGGATTTCCATTGCCTGTTTCACCGAAAGGTGATTCTGGTATCGGTGGAAGCACTGGTATTATTTCCGGTTCTGGCGATTTATTCTTTCCAGCCGGAACGCTTTTTCCTTGTCTTTTTGTTTCAGGCAGCTCGCCTGTTGGCTCTTCGCCTCCATTTTTGTCGTTTCCGCCGCTTAGCTCTTGGAGGTATTTATTTGTTTCAATCCCGCCCCTAGACCTAAGGAAACTTGCCATTTCCTCTCTTTCTGCGAATAAGGAAAGATCTACGAGGTTATACCCTAACGACCCAGTGAATTCATTCCAATCTGGGTTCTCTTTAATGAAGTAATCTATAGAAGAAATGTTACCGATCCCTACCGCACCCTGAATAACAGCAGGGAGTGTTCCACCAAAAACCTCACGTTTTTGATAATACTTTTTGACGATTGGCTTAACGTCAAAACACAGAGATTCAAGATCTGCCCTGGACAGCGGGACATATACCCCATAACGCAGCATTAACTCAATGGATTTTAATTTTTTCTTTTCAAGAGCCCATAAAAACAAGTCCTGCACTTTAAAATTCAAAAAAGACGCTCGGAGACTGAAAACTCTTGGATCACTGAACAACTTCTTAAGTCTCTCAGTGTCCTCTTTCAGTACGAGCCTTTGTGCAACTTGAAAACTAATATTGTAAATTTCTGGAAATAAAATCTGCTGAAACCAAGGTTCGAGAATATCCTTGTGCCGAGAATGCTCAACAAATTGAGCTAATGTCAGAAGAAAAGATTCGTTCTCTTCTCGAACTTGAAATAACTCTTTGTTTCTATGAATGAATGGGATGATTTCATCAAAATCTGCATTTGCGATCCAGGCATTGAGATCTACAGATGGGAATTTGTTTTCTGTTAACACAATAAACTAGCCCCTCAGATCCAACTCATTTTCTATCTGGCTGCATGAAACAAAATAATCTCCTGTTTCAAATACTTTGCTTAATTCGTGGGCAAGCTCCCTATCGCCAATTTTCAAAAATCCGTCTTCTCTTCTTTCATTCAAATCAAGCAATGCATTGACCGTCACAGCCGAAACCGGCCGTCCAAATTTTTCGGTGCAGTCTTTCAGTGAAGATAAAACTGACTCCGTACCGCGGCTAAAACCACCGGCAACGTAAAGAAAGAAACCACAAGGATGAACGTTGTCTATCTCTTCTGAACAATCCTTGTAGTAAGTTTGAAGCTTGTTCTTATCGGTTAAACCAAAGCTATAGGAAGAGGTTGCCTTAGTATCGCCTAAGCCGCAAACCGTCATCCCATCCTCGTAGATGTAAATATCTGGGAAGCCTCCATCACGTTTTTTCTTTGACTTCAACTGACCAATGTGGCGGGACTGTTTAAATCCCAAATTTTTGAGGATATTGGTAACGCCTTTTTCAAGCGTAAGAGCTTCTTTTCCTCCAGACAGGGAGGCTCTTATGAGAACATCACGTTCGAGCGTCCTTTGACGAGGAATTATTGATTCAATCCGAGAGTAGATGTCTTGCTCAGGTTTTCCTAAATTCCCGGCTAAGCCTTTTACAAAATTCTGGATGTCTACGCCGTAGGGATCTTTCTCCATCGCCGATATGAACAGATTCCTCGCCATTACAGCCAGACCATCGAGTTTTTCCGATTCGCCTACGTTCTGAACTCCTCGTTTGCTGTCGTACCTGCCGTAAAACTGCTGCCACCTGCTCTCGTCGCCGGAAACAAGAGGATAAATTTTTTGTTCATTTAGATAAGGCTGAATCTCTTTCCGAAGCTTAGAATCCTCGATTAGAGAAAAAGTTTTATCTTCGTCCTCATTAGGTTTTATTAATAGAGCTGCACGAAGATAGTTAACTGCCGTATTCGCAATTTCAAACGCATCCACTATGCCAAGCTCAAGATCGCGTTTATCTCCATCTAGCAAGTCAGAATGATCCCTTTTTGGAGTTCTTACAAGGTCAGGATCGGTAATGACAGAAGAAAGGTCATTGTCGTTAGACCTAAGTTCAATAATTTTTGATACGCACAATTCAAAATCTGAATCTGTATGTCCAAAGACCACGGGCACAGTAATGTCTTTGCAGGAAAGTTTGTATCCGAGCCGCTCTTCGTTCAGTAATCTAAGTAGAAACTGAAAAGGTTTAATTTTTAAAGTCGGAGAAATTCGTACATTATTTCCTAAGCCATAAACGGATGGATACTGCATTCTGAGAAGTTGACAGCGAAGGACTTTTAGCGGATTTTTTCCGGCGATTACTGACTTACCCGCCTTTGTTGGATAAAATTTTTTATCTTTTCTCCAAAAAAGACCGAGGCAGGCAAGCTGAGCAAGGTAAGTTCGAAAGCCGCCTTGATTTGTAGATCCGTCTTCGTTTTCTTTTCTTTTGACGCCTAATTCACTCAGCTGTTTATAGAGTTCATCCTGAACATCCTGAGACTGAACATCGCCAATGCATACTTCCAGCGCACTTGAAATCTGTGTTAGTTTCCAAGGTTCGATTCTTCGAATATTTCTAGGAAACATCCACATTGTTCTAAATTTTTTAGATTCCATAGTTAAAAACCAACATCAAATTTTCCGGCTCGAAATTCCTGATAATGAAGAGACAAAAATTCTTTGTTTATCGGAGTCCTTGTATCTAAATCTATCTTTATCCCTTCCAACGGCTCCAAAAAATTATCCCAAAATTCTGTTGACCGTTGCTTTAAACTTTCTGCAAACTCAACTGTCCCGTCAGGAGAAATTCCCATAAAGTTCTTGTCATAAGCCTCATGGAAGAAAGGATTTAAGGCAATACCGTTCCCTATCGTAAGTCTGTCAGCTTCACCGGCTGACCAAGAAACAATATGTGCCGCTTCCAATAACTCAGGTGTCCTGCAGTGAGAAATAAGACAAGTATTTCCACAATTTGCTAGCACGGCGTTGCGAAAATATCCTTGTCCGACTCGTCGCTTCACTATTGAAACAGCCTCAGTCTTTCTGATTTCCGGAAGGATATCTACACCAAGTATGACTTCTAAGGCATGACTTTTATCAACAGGAGAACAAACGGCACCAAAAATTGATTGAACGGCATCCGATAGTTTTTCCAAATCCACACTTCCCGAATCAGGGTCTAGGAATCGCTCCATAACCTCGGTGTCGGTTCGACTTCCGTGAGAAAAGCCTCTAGGCCCTTCTCCTGCGTTCCTGTCGATGGCCCTAAAATTTGCAAGCTTAAATGCTATGGCAGAAGAACTCCTTCCAATGTAGGCGCTTGCATCTTTCAGCATTGGATTAGTTCCGGATATTTTTGTGGCAGGAACACGATAATAAAGAGCCAGCGCAAGTGTGAGCTCCCTCTCATTCCAATTTGAATTCCTGCTCATAAATAACCTCGAGACTTCGCGATTGGTTTTACATTTAGTTATATTTTCAATAGTGTATTACGAAGTGGTAAAGCTGTCCTCCCTGCGCTGAGTTTCTTGAGCGCGATGCTTCAAATGCATTATTTTTAAAATTTTCTCCAACCATCTATGAGTAGGAAATCGAGTGGGATATCCACTCATTAAAATGGATGTCTTCTTTTGAGAGAGATTAAACTGTCGCTCTGTCTAGTCTCGCTAAGCGATCACCTCTGTCCAAGGCAAAGTCATGAGAAAGTTATGAAAACTATTGAAGTTGTTGCTGCCATTATTCATCACGATGGAAAGATCCTCGCTACACAGCGAGGATATGGTGACTTTAAAGACGGATGGGAGTTCCCGGGCGGAAAGATGGAAGCCGGAGAAACAGCCGAACATGCAATTGTTCGCGAAATCGAGGAAGAGCTCAATGTAGAAATTCGACCCGAAAAGCTTCTTCATACTGTTGAATACGACTATCCGAACTTCCACTTGACGATGCACTGCTTTATCTCGGTCATTACTAAAGGAACCATCGAGCTGATTGAGCACGAAGACGCAAAATGGTTAAAACCGGATGAGTTGGATTCCATTGCTTGGCTTCCGGCTGACGTGGAAGTTGTCGAAAAGCTCAAAATCTATCTAAAAGAAAAAAACGAACTCTAAAGAGTTAGTACGGACTTATGCCAACGTCCGTTGGCAAAGTCACATTCAGTGCCCGACGGACAAGGCTAACGTGAAAGCCTTATCTTTGTTCGGCAGGAATTACTTTTCAGCCAATTTATTGAGGTTTTCCTGGGCGGCGATCAAGTCAATGATGCCGAAGGCCAGTTTTTCTACTTTCGTATCAGGAGAGTAATCCGTCGGTGCAATGTAAGAACAACGATTGTCTGCGAGAAGCTGACCGGCCTTCTCTTTCTTTCGCGCCGGATAAACAGCAATAGAAAATCCGCCCTCTGCCTTAACGAGCTTCATGCAGGGTACATCCGTATCACCGTCTCCGAAGTACACCATCCTTCTGAAAGGTACGCGCCGTTCATCTTGCGGAATGTATTGATTTACTTTCTTGACGTCCGCTAAATCTAATGAATCCTTGTTGATACGGAAAATATATTGCGTCTTAGTCGTGAAATTCACTATCTGCGCTGGCCAAATCGGCTTTCCATAAGCATCAAAAATGAAGGCCGATGCAAAAATTTTTCTGAACTCTTTAGCGATCGGTGTTCCTTCGATGATTTCCTTCAGACCCGAAGAGATAATAAAGTGCTCGACTTTTAAGCCTTTGGTGTGAGCGTATTCATTAATTCGCTTGAACCAAGTTTCAACGCCGGGAAACAACTCCACAGTTTGCCCGAGCTTGATGAGGTTTTCCTTACTAATGTTGAGGGCCCTGCTTTCCGTTTCCTTGATCATCAAGTGCATGTAAGCGGAAATCGGATCCATCTCGAACTTCCTCGCCTCTTCATTGGATTTTCTCCAGAATTCCGTACTACTCTCGCCTAACTTATCCAGGAAGCCATACTCCTGCATATTTCCAGGCGACAAAGTTCCGTCAAAGTCATACATAAAAGCGACAACAGGTTTGTTCAAACGCGTACTCATAACACTTGGTCTTTGGGAGAAAAGCTCTGGAAACTATAAAGCGAAAGCTAGAATCGCTTCGCTCAATCATACCCGCGATGAACGATATTACCAATAACAAGTGATGCTCCTATCCTCTGAAGCACCTGCTGACATTTGCCGTATGCTTTCTTTATTTACCAAAATGATTTTCTGTCCCCACAATTTCACTGAAAGGAGTCCACGCACGGTAAATGTTTCGTCAGATATAAACTTCCGGCGGGACCAAAAATTCAACAGTCAATTTCCACTAATTTATCCCTAAGCCAATATGCAAATGTTCTGTGTTTTCTCGAGGTCAGCAAATTTTGATGAATGGCGATAAATGTAGGTTGTTCTCCAACATGCCAATCAGGCAAAATTTTAACTAACTCCCCTTTCTTTAGTTCCGCTTTGCATAAAGGGAGCGGCATATCAAGACAGAGACCCGCACCATCTAAAACGGCCTTCTTTATGGTCAAAATATCAGCGGACAACAATACATTTTCGCCTGAGATCAGAAAACGTTCTTCACCCCTTATTAATGCACTGGGACTGGTTCGATTTTCACCGTCATACTGATAAATCGTATGCTCTTTTAACTGTGCAGGATCATTAGATACAGGATTTCTCTTAATATAAGACGGCGCTGCTATTGAAGCATATGTCACCTTACCTCTCGGGATTAAAAAGATCTCGGGTGAAGATATTTTTCCCGTTACACAGGCAATATCTGCGAGATTATTTTCGATATCAGCTATGGAACCGTGGCCTGCCAATTTAAAAACGACCTTAGGGTGGTACTTTCTAAACTCTGTAATCAACTTAATCATATAAAGTGAAAGACCTTGAGCGACAGAAACCCTAATCTCACCCTCAAATAAATAGTTAACTGATACCAGCTCCGAAATAATTTGCTGATGTTTCCTGAGATGCGGACTCATCAGCTGCTGGGCTTTTTTTCCAAACTCGGTAAGTTCTAAGGGTCTCGTTTTTCTAAAGACTAACTTCTGACCTAACGCTTTTTCTAATGTGTCTAGGTTCCGTGTGATCGTAGAAAGATCACTTTCAAAATAATCAGCGGTAACCTGGAAATTTCTTGTATTCGCCAGAGAAAGAAAAATTTTCCAGCTGTTTAAGTTGTCGAGTTTGTTCATTATGAAGTTTTCTTTTGGCAAGAAATTTGTAGCGATATTCGTCGTTTTGGGGCGAAAACTCTAACAAAAATTTAACACCGTTTACTTGCAATTAATGCAAGTCCCGACCGAACTCATCCTATAGATGAAAAAAGAACAAACGCTAAGAATAGAGCCCGTGCTCAGATCAGAAACGAGCCAATGCCTCTAAGGAGAAAAACATATGACAACACGTCGATCATTCTTAAAAACTTCATCATTGACGGCAGTCGCGGGCCTAGGTGGTGTTGCAGAAGCAGTCTTCGCTAATACTACTCTGCCCTCTGCCTGGGACCTTAGCACTGAGATCGTAGTTGCTGGTTCCGGCCCCGCTGGAATGGGTGCAGCAGTGACCGCTATTGACAACAATGCAAAAGTATTAATTTTTGAAAAGGGAAAAAATTACGGCGGCTGCGGGGTCATCAGCGCCGGAATCTTGAAGCTTGAAGGCGGAACACGTTCCCAAAAAGCTGCGGGAATTCAGGATTCTGTTGAACAATACTACAAGAGACTGACAAATCCTAATGAAGATTTAAGCAGAGCGGAACGCATGGGAAACCAGGAACTCCTGGCTAAGAAAGTCGAACATACTGCCGCATTTGAAGACTGGGCCATTAACCATGGAGTTAAATTCCGCCCCGGCCTTACAACAGCAGGAGTTGATTCACAGCATCCAGGTATGTGGCACCATGTGTGGTGGAAGGACGGAGGAGAAGGAAGAAACATGATTCCCCCGAACAAAGACGGATACGTGACCTGTGCCGGCTTGATGCTTCCGCTGAAGGAATATTTTGAGAGCAAAGGCGGAAGAATATATCTTGAACATAAAGTAACTTCTGTTATTAAAGATGCTAACGGCCGTGTTATCGGTGTTGAAGTACTCAGTCCGAATGGAAAAATCTTAAAAGTCCTGGCAACAAAGGGTGTGGTTCTCGCTGGCGGCGGCTTCAGAGGAAACGTGCCGATGCGCATGCTCTTTGATGCCAGAATGACAAAAAACATGATTGCAACCGGAGAGCCTTTCGTCTTCCAGGATGGCAGTGCGATCAAAGTCGGCGTGAAGGCAGGTGGCTTTATGGTTCGAGACGGCAATCGCCCACATAGTAATTTCCGTCGAAAGTTTGGAACGATCCACTATAACTTCCCTCTTAATTCGCCCTATGGTGCGCCTGGATTAGATGTTGCAGGAAACCGATGGAATCAAATTATTTTCACCAATAAAAACGGTGATCGCTTTGTTCAGGAAGTTGACAAATGGGATCTGGGCACGGGATATAACTTCTATGACTTAGCCTTGGCTCAGCCGGATCAGCTTATTTGGACGATTTTTGACGACGCAACGGCAAAGAAATATCGCTGGAGTACCAAACCACCGGTTTGTGAAGAAGGTTTAGCTTTTGATGCAAACACCTTAGATGAACTCGGAAAATTAACCAATCAGCCTAACCTTGCTCAGACCGTGGAGCGTTATAACAATTTTGTCGATACGAAGGCTGACAGCGATTTTGGCAGACCGGCTGCAACAATGACAAAGAAGATCGAGAAAGCTCCGTTCCATGCGGTCAGGTGTGTACTAGCAGTCCATAACATTTCCGCCGGATTGGCAATAAATGGCGACGGTCAGGTCATTGATATTGACTTACAACCTATCCCCGGACTTTACGCTGCGGGCGAAAGCGCCGGTGGTATCGGTGGAGGTGTCACTGGTTCTATGATCGTCGGACAAATTGCTGCAGAGCATTTGACTAATAACTAATCCAATGAGAAAAGGCGGGGTTTCCCCGCCTGAATACCCATGAAAAAACGTCCACTCCTCTTTTTTTTGAGTCTTATCCTCGGACTAACATTTGCAGGGCCGGTTTCTGCGCAAAACGCACAACAACAAATAACCAAGGAGCAATGTTTGGCTTGTCATGGTCTAACATTTAGCGAGTTAGTGAATAAAAACATCCAGGTTGAAAGTGATACAGGCCCGGTAAACCCGCATGTATTCCTGCCCCACAATGATCCGAACGGCGAGGTGACGGAATGTACAAACTGCCATCAAGTGCATACAACGCCCCCTCCTAAAGGATATAAAGATGATCAGGCATCCCTTGAGACTTGCTATTCATGCCATCATAACTATGAACTAAAAAAATGTTCATCTTGTCACGATAAGTAGGCCTCCTGGAGATGAATGCCAACCGCATCGCAGTCAACACTGCATGTTTGGAGATCGCCGCTTGCTTTTTTTATTTTTCCAGCTTGAAAAGGGAAAACTTAATAGAATAACTCGGCGCTGGGTCGACTTCTCAGCGCCGAAGTTTTAATTGATAACTATAAGGTGTTGCTCAATGACAGCCACAAAAAAATCCTTCTCTCTGATCTAAATTAACGATCATTCCTCAGCATACTGAAGGACGGTCGGGCTCTCGACATCAACACCGAATTCCTTTGCTCTCTTCAAAATTGCACGAGCCAATTCGGGTTTCAATTCTTCAGGGCAATATCTGAAATAAGCTTCAGCTGCTCTGACGTGTGCCGCATCAGGCATCGGGTATTCGCGTCTTTCGGGCAATCCGTATACAGATGTCGGAAGTTCTTCTTTTTCTGCATAACTTAATCTGTCGCTCATGGTTCCTCCCATATCAAAAATGTTCCGAGTATAGGAGTTCGATAAATTGTCTCAGTATAATTTTGAGCATAAGTGGGCACACAAAAATACAGACCTCAACCATGTTTTCCTTGCCATCCTTTTTGCTTTATACATTCGTAACGTCCATCACACCTGGACCCAACAACATCATGTCTATGTCTTTGGGGCTCAAGGTCGGATTCAAAAAAACGCTTTATTTCAATGCCGGTGTCCTCACCGGGTTTTGCATCATTACCCTTCTGTGCGCCTTCTTTTGCGCAAAGTTAAACGAATGGATTCCTGAAATCCGTTTACCCATGTTGGTGCTGGGAACGCTTTATCTCATCTGGCTTGCCGTAAAGATTTTGAGAAGTACATATGACACAAAAGCCGTTGAGCCGAAAAAAGGACAAGCGTATCTCTCTGGTTTGTTACTGCAGTTTGTAAACGTAAAAGTAATGGTGTCGGCCATCGTCTCCATCCAAATGTTTGTTCTTCCGTACTATCAAAGTACAGAAGCGCTTGCAGCGTTTGCGATCTTCATCGCGATCGCCGGAACAAGCTGTAATTTGGTTTGGTCTGGATTTGGATCTGTCGCTTCGAGATTATTTGCCAATCACACAAAGCTGATAAACACAATTTTGGCTATTTCGTTGGTTTTCTGCGCCGCCGGTTTTTGGTTCTAATCAACTTCATTCAGGCAAGCTCCCTCATTTGTTTAATTCGTCCTTTCTATATGACCCTACTTCCTTATTGTTATAAATTCAATAAATTATTCATTAGAGGTTAATTAGAAAAGGCATAATCCAGCCCGAAGAAATGAGAGAAATTAGCCGCCCGTTAAAAAATTTACTCTAATACGAGCAAAAATCGGCGCTAACTGTCATACAAAGAGATAAAGATACAGAGGGGAATTTTTAGTCTTCTTAAAACCGAACTTTGTGTAAAAACTGGCCACTTCCGGTGTTTTTGCATCCACTATCAAAGCCCGCACCCCAATATCCTCTCTAACTTTTAGTGCACTTCGAACAGCGTGACCTAAAAGAGCTGAGCCAACTTTATTACCTTGAAACCTTGATGAAACTGCGAGCCGAGCAATCTTTATTGCTGGTATGGGATAACGGGGAAGACGCCTCAGATCAGAGGGATTCAAGTCCTCAATGGAAAGTGATGAAGAGCATAACGTGATGAACCCTAAAATTTCTTCTCTTCTTTCTGTGTTAGCCAAAACGTGAGTTGTTGATTGACTAATTCTTTGATTTTGTGCTGCGTATTTTTTCAAAAAAACGTCAAGTTCCTCATTTCCGCAGGAAAACTGTTGTCTGTTATGAACGGCTGGTTCAAGTTTTTCAAAAACCAGCATTCAAAGCTCCGTTTTTCTCAATCTGCTCTGCAATTGTCATGGCCTCTTGAAGTCTCTTATTCGGAACAAAACCGTTGTCGAGTACAGAAAATAATTCCCTTACTTCTCTACCGGAAAGAACATAGCGATCATTTTTGCTTATGGTGTCTTTCGCAGCTGAGATAGCGGCTTTTCTTATAAAAGCAGATAAGGAGGTTCCGTCTAAAGAAGCGGCCAATTGAAGAAAAGCTTTATCTTCCGAACTTAATCGGATGTCACATCTTTCAAGTGCAGTTGTTGTCATATTCTACCACCTCATATTTTGTACGTAATTATACCGTACACAATAGAATTCCGTACTCCTCTTGGGTAAGCAAAGCTATGAGGTCTTACTCAGTGGCTCTAAAAATCAAAAAGTTAAACGTAACCAGTTAGTGCCTCCAACCCCGACCTTTTATTATTAACGGTCCACAGGGCATTTTTTGTTCTCTTCAGGATATTCAATGTGTTATGCGTTCAAAAGACATGCTTTTTATAAAAGCGAATGGTTCGGAAAAATCCCGTAAATTCGGAAAATTCCTCCAAACTGAACTTTTTCTTGGTTTCCATCAAATCTGTCAGATACGTTTCCTCAAACTTCGGAGTTGTCGTACACCCGTTTATGACACTATAACTGTCATGAAAAAAAATAAAACAGCAGAAAAAAGAGGACGGGTTTTAGTCGTCCTCTCAATAATTAGTGAAACTGATCTTCGGCTTAATTTTGTTTCTGGGGAAGAATCTTCTTCATATTCCACAGCGTGGCAAAGGCCGGCGCCATATCGACGTCAATCAGCTTGCGCTGGAGATTTAAGAGATCACGATACAGCTTGGTGTTTTCAGCACGCGGCTGGTAAGACTGATCGATCTGAAGAATCTTCGAGAGTTCAGGAATGATTTCCGGAACATCTTTAACGGCATAAGCCGCAAAGATGCAGTTCGTCACAACAGCGCCGCCCGCATTCTTATAACGAACAACTTCGGCGTCGAGCATGTCGGACTTGATTTGGTTCCAGAGCGAGCTGCGGCTTCCGCCTTCGGCAACCGTCAAACGCTGAAGGTCAACACCGGCAGAGCGGTAAAGATCGCAAATTTCCATGTAGTCAAAGCCGATGGATTCCAAAACCGAACGCCACATCACAGACTGATCGTCATCAAGCGTCAAACCCAGGAAGCAGCCGCACTTCTTATTGTTGATATCCTGACCGCCGGTAAGGTACGGAAGGAACAAAACACCGTTGGAGCCCACCGGAACCTGGGCGGCGCGATCATTCAGATCGTTGTAGTAAACCGCGTCATTGGCCTTGTGGCAGACATTGTCTTTAAACCAGCGCAGAGCTAAGCCCCCGGTACGAATCGTGCCCCAGTAGAAATAAGTGTCAGGAAGCGATCCGGAATTAAAGATAAGGTTGTTGCCCTTCTTACTTAACTCAGGAATGATGCCCTTAGTCGAAACGCAGAACATCGCGCAGGTACCAGCAACGTCAACGCCCTTGCCTGCTTCATAGTTTCCGCAGCCGATCATGGACTGCATGGTGTCCCCGGCGCCGGCACAAATCGGTGTGCCTTCGGGTAAACCTGTTTTTTCTGACATCGCTTTTGTTAGGCCGCCAATAATGTCCCAAGGTTTGAGAATACGCGGCATGTATTTTTCGTTGATGCCGAGAATTTCGAGCTGTTCTTTGGACCATTCTTTCTTCATAACGTTGTAGCCCAGACCCCAGCCGGACATAGCGCCCCAGTCGATAAAGGCATCTTTGCCTTTTAAGCCGGCTAAGTGAGAAAGAATGTACGGAGCGTTGTGCATGAACTTAACGCCCTGCTGCTGGAATTTGGTGTTGTTTTTCAGGAACCAGCGGGCAAACATTGCCGGGAACATCGTGCAGGCTTCCGGATTTCCGGTTTCTTTAACCCAGATGTCCAAGTTCATGTCATTGATGAAACGTACGTCATCATCGGTACGTGTATCGAGGTAATTAATATAAGGGGTGATCGCGTCGCCCTCTTCGTTCACACCGGCGATACCGCAGATAATGCCGTCGCCCATAACAGCTCGCACGTCTTTGGGATCGTAGCCGAGCGCTTTAATGTCATCGACACAGCGTTTGATGCATCGAACCGTAATGTCCAAAAACTCATCCAGGTCCATTTCGACCCAGCCGGCATGCGGATAACGAAGAATCGTGGGCAGACTCTGTGAAGTGATGCTCTTGAGATTCTCGTCATAGACAGATACCTTAACGCTCTGAGTTCCCGCATCAAAGCCTAAGTAAAGTTTGGACATTACAGACTCCTTCTTATTAATTTCGTTTTCTAAATAAGTCCGTCAGCGCGGCGGTCAATTCTTTCCAAAGCTTTCAGGCTCAGCGCGCCAGCGAAATCAAGATGACTCCTGTCATCATAGCAAGAACACCCGCCGTCTTTAAAGGCGTAACCTTTTCATGAAGGGCTTTTGCTCCGATAAATAAGGCAAGCATCATGGAAACCTCTCGGGTTGGTGCGACATATGCGAGCGGCGCGTAAAGCAAAGCGAACAAAACCAAGAGGTAAGCAGCCGGATGTGCAATACCGATGTAAAGTGCGTACTTCCAACGCTTTTTAATGTCTTCTTTAAAGCTTTTACGCCCCGATTCCTTGGAAAGAATCCCAGGGCCTAGAAGAAAGAGCCGAACCGCCATGCCGGGGACGTAATACATTAAAGGCGTCAATCCGATCAGCTGAATCGCAAATCCGTCCAAGCTCGAATACGAAGCAATAAACACGCCCGTCAACACACCCCAGAACAATCCTTCGGATAATGAACTCTTGAGCTGCTTGTCTTTACCCGGCATTGCGAGCAGCACAATACCCAACAGAACGCAGGCAATTCCGGCAAACCCCAGCGGTGCAAGCTTTTCTCCAAAAAGAAAAACCGCCACTAAAACCGTAAACGCGGGGCCCGTGCCTCTGGCGGTCGGATAAACAACGGAATAATCCGCCTTTCGATAACCAGTTTGGAGAACAATCGTATAAATGACATGAAGCACTGCGCTGAGAATAATCAGCAGCCAAAGTTCAAGCGGAAGAGACAAAAGCCTTTTGAAGTCCACTAAATACAGCAAAGGCATGTAAATCAAAAAGGCAAAGGTCTCGTAAAGCAGGACAAAAGACGGACCTCCTCCGCTCTTCTTAGAAACGAAGTTCCAAGAAGCATGCAGTACGGCCGCGAAGAAAACCAGCGCCAGTGCTATAGCATTCATTTGACGTATTCGATAGGATCTTTAACACCATTGGCTTCAAAAGCGGCTTTACGATCAATGCAGGTGCCGCATTCTCCGCAGGCCTTCTCGCCGCCGTCATAGCAAGACCAAGTCAGCTCATAAGGAACTTTTAACTCCAGGCCCTTAGCAACGACCTGTGCTTTGTTCCAGCGGTTCAGTGGCGCACGAAGTGAAACCAAACCGTAAGTTCCGATATTGATTGCCTGATCCATTGCATTATTAAAGCCTACAGAGCAGTCGGCATAAGCGTTGCCTGCTGCATCATCAGCATGGGCCCCGATCCAGATTTCGCATTTTTCTTCCGGGAACAAGGATTGAGCCAGTGCCGCTCCGGCTGAAAGCATTAAGCCGTTTCTAAAAGGAACGTACGTCGAAACCTTGCCCTCTCCGTTTTTAGAGATCTGTTCGGCATAACTTTCATGGACGGGCTTTTCCGTGCTAGTAGATAACAGGGAGCAGTTGCTGAAAGAAAAGATCTGAGTCAGGTTAAAAACAACGTGTCTGACACCGTAATAATCTGCGACCTTCTGAGCGCTTTCTAACTCTTTGCAATGTCTCTGACCGTATTCAAAGGACAGAGTAACGACGTTTTCTTTGCCTAATTCATGGACGGCCATGGCAAGACAAGTCGTGCTGTCGACACCGCCGCTGCTGAGAACAATGGCTTTCACCGTTTTTCCTCGACTAACTATTAATGAGTGTTTGGTATTTTAATCAGCGGCTCTGCAAAATTCCCGCTGCCAAAACAACTCAGTCCGCCTCTGGGACGGACTGAATTGACCTCTTCTTAGTTTGAACTACTTGATTTTGAATTGGATTTCAGCGGGGAATCCTTTCACCAAGTCACCGGCCTTTACGCCTCTGAAAGCGTTTTCTTTATCGACACCGGCTTTGATCGCTTTTTCAATCAAAGCCTTATTATCAACTTCCGGTGTCTTGCACATTGCCGTGTTGACCTTAAAAGCCGCGTCCCCGGCAATCGCATTCACCGTAGCACCGCCCTTAAAGTCGGTAATGACGGCACATGGAAGCGCTTTTTCAAGTTCAAGAACTGCTCGGCTTCCGGCGTGAACGGCATTCGTGTTGCCGTAACTTCCGTTGGAATGGCCGCCGGGGCCGGTAATGAAAACTTCATAAGTTGCGGCAGAAACCGCTGATGCTGCAAAGGCGCAAACTAACGCTGCTAATAATTTATTCATGTCTGCCCCCTTATTTGTACAGCTCTTCAGTCGTGCGATTGCCTTTGGGAGAAACCAACGGCGGAACAACCTTTCCGTCGGAAGTATGGTATCCGGCAGCCATAAGTCCCATCAGAATCATTCGATAAACGCGTTTGCCTTCGTCCTGGCCGTTTCCGGGAATGCCCCATTCATACCAAGCATGTCCGCCGCCACCGCCTGCATTCGTACCAACGTTGAAGTTAACCGTCGGAACGCCAACCGCTGCAGGAACGTTGTCGTTGAGCGATGCCGCTCGCTCGTTCAGTTTTTCACGAATATCAATGCCGGCTGTGCGGGCAGACTGCCAGAATGCCTGCATAGCAGGATCGTCGTAATTCTTGCGTTTATGGGCGGGACGATCGCCGAACCAAACCAATTCCATCTTCACGGCTTTGGCGTCTCCGTCTTTCAGACCATATTTGGCGTTTTCCTGCTGGAGTGCCTTTGCGAAAGCAGGTTCAATCTTGCTGCGAATATCTTTCAGCGGTCCGGGTGTCGGACTTCTCATATCGACGAGAAGTGTGCACTCTTTGCTTCGTTCACCTTCCGGCGCCGGTGTGCAGGAACCAACACCTACGGTGTAAGTCGTTCTTTCTGCTTTTTTATCCAGATCGTAGGGAGTTTTCAGATTGGAAATCATTTCAATGGCACGGTTCATAGCCATTAAAGCGGAAGGCTGGTTTGCGCCGACCTTCACTCCGGCAGGTTCCGAGTATTTAATTTCGAAACGGTAAGAACCCAAGTAGTTAACCGTTCCGGAACCGGGAGATGTACTGTCAGCGCCGAAGTTAGCAACGAAGTTCAGAGCATTGTTGCCTTTGCCGGTGTCTTGGTTATAACCGTAAAGCTGCTTCATGCCGCAAAGGTTGCCTTTGCCCTCTTCACCGGTCGTACCGCAAATCCAGATGTCATAAACCGGCTTGATCTTATATTTGTTGAGCATGTAAGCGGCTTGCATGACAGCTGCCGTGTTAATCATCGCGTCGTTATAACCAGGAACATAAATTCTCAGAGCGCCGCGACCCAAAGCGTCTTCATAGTCGTTATAACGCTGATAGGCTTTTTTGTAATTGGCGTCTTCAATAATCTTTCCGTCTTTATCGAAGTGGAGTTCATCTGGCAAAGCGGCAAGTTCTGCCTTTGTCTTAACCAATGCGTCAGAAGCTTTCTGAAGCTTAACCGGCACGAAGGGAGCTGAAGCCGGCGGCAGTTCCGCAGGATTCACTGTGTCAATGTGACCTTCTAAGAGGACCTTAGGAAACTGGCCTTTGTAAGACTGAGCATCTTTTTGCTGGGAATAAGTGCCGGGAATTCTGACGCAGGCGTTATATACAGGCAGACCGTCAACCTTCTGAAGTCCAGCACCCTTGATGATGCCGTCGATACGCGTCATTACCTGCGCGGGAGAGAAGCCCCATTCTTCGGTGAAACGACGCATCAGTTCCTGCTGACGGCGCATTTCTGATCGGGACGGAGATGCAATTCGGACGATTTCCATTTGAGTATTGAATCGCCACTTTTGTCCTTGAGGACTCGTGAGCTCTGCCAACATTTTCTGCATCGGAGCATCGGCGTTAATCATGTCAGCAGCTTTTTTTGCTTCAGTACTGACTGTCGGAGCCGCAGCTATAGCTGACAAGGAAACGGCCGACATGACGGTGAGTAAAGAGAGTGTTCGAATGCGCATATTTCTCCTCAGTTTGGTTTTTAGTTTTTCTTTCATTTTACCCCTCAGAGTTTTCCTGGTGTTCAATTTTTCTTTACTTTACTTGAGATTCTTGAGTTTTCTCTAAGTTTTGCTTTGCGTTTTTTCTTTCAGCGCAAACAGTATCCGCACATGAAGTTCTTGCCTTCCAGACAAGCCGCAAAAATAGACAAACCGCTTCTTTTGAATCGTTCTAATATTAATAAGTTATATCCGCAAAACTTTTTAGCGAATAAGGAGAAAGAAGTGAGCGATTGTTGTACTGGTTCCTGCGGCTGCGGCAAAGTGATTAATGCGCCTGTTGTTACAGCCGTTATTGGGTCCAAACGGGTTGAACCCGGGAAATACAAAGGATCTGCGGCGAAAGTTTTCTTCTCGCCGATCATTGACGCTGAGCACCTCATCAAACTCTATAACTTAGTGAACAGCGAAATTTACGGCAAAGTTGCGATCAAACTGCACACCGGTGAAAAACACGGTCCGAATATCCTTCCTCGTGATTTAGTCCAAGCCCTTCAGGCGACGATTCCGAACAGCAACATCGTCGAAACAAATACACTTTACGAAGGCGACCGCTACACAACGGAAAGCCACCGAGAGACCATCAAGGTTAACGGCTGGACATTCTGCCCGGTCGACATCATGGACGAGGACGGCTTTGTCAACCTGCCCGTTAACGGCGGCTTCCACCTGAAAGAAGTTGCTATGGGCAAGAACATTGTCAACTATGACTCCATGCTGGTTCTGACTCACTTTAAGGGTCATGCTATGGGTGGTTTCGGAGGCTCGATGAAGAATATCGCCATTGGCTGCGCTTCCGGCCAGGTTGGTAAACGCCAGGTCCATGGCATCGAAGGCGAACCTCCTGCCGATTGGAATGCATGGCCGGCCAAGGAAAAGCTAATGGAATTGATGGCTGACTCGGCCAAAGCCACGATTGACCATTTCGGCAAGAGAATTACTTACATTAACGTCATGCGCAACATGTCTGTTGACTGCGACTGCGCTGGCCTTTCCGCTGCTAAACCGACGATTGCCGATATCGGTATTTTGGCTTCTACCGACCTCCTCGCTATTGATCAGGCTTGTGTCGACTTGGTTTACTCTCACCATAGAGACAATCATGATCTAGTTGAAAGAATGGAATCCCGTCACGGCCTGCGCCAGCTGACCGCAATGGCAGAGCATAAGATGGGCAACACCCAGTACGAATTGATCGAAATCGACTAATTTCCTTCAATGCAGTATGAGGGCTCCGATCTACGGAGCCTTCGTCGTCTCAGGCGGAAAATGACAATCGGTACTTGGTGTGTTTTTTCTCAATGGTTTGTGAAAACCATTTGGATGCATCGCCCCAGGATTTATAGCTAGCCCCCGAAATTTAAGACCGTGATCAGTTAAGATAAAGAAAATTAATCCTGAAGGACTAATTAAGGCTTTAACGGAAGAATATTAAGAATGCTTGCACCGGTTCGTATGATTGTGACTTACCCTCTTTACATGGCAATGGAAAGAGCTATTTTTCATTCTCAGACTTTTGAGAAAACCTGGTCAGGCCTTCGTCCGAAACTTGAAAAAGGCGTTGAACTCATCGCGCAGGAAGTTCACCCTCAGGGCCGCAACTTCATCCGCCGTTATGTCTATCAGGAACCCGCGACCCGCAGAATTTGTTCCGAATGCTTCGAAGAGATGTTCAATAATGAAGTCATGTCTCTTCTCGGCTTAGTCAAAAATGTCCGTAAAGACATTCGCGGCCGCCAAAAGCAAATCCTCGAATGGGAAAAAGATTTAATCGCGGCTCCGAAAAAGACCTGGAACATTCTTAACAGTACACAAAGCAATTTAAAGGACAAGATCAGTCGCTACAAAAGCAAGATCGAATACGACGAAAAACAAATCGTTGTGCTTTTGGATAAAGCGCTGGGTTCTTTGAAGGCACGCGGCGTTCGCATCGATCGCGAGCAGCTGGAAAGCCTGATTGAATCGGCCGAAGGCGAGGACCTTGCGGCCATTCTTTCTGTAGCTGACTGCGTGGGTCAGGTGTTAAAGCGTTTGGAGTCTCAGCTTGCTGAGTCGAACCCGACTCCGGAACTCTCTAAAACTTACGCAGGTTTTTACATGATGTGCAATCGCCTCTATTTAGAAGCGGTAAATCGAGCTTTGTATCAAATCGGCAAGGTTTACATGAAGCGCGTTGCAGGAATCGAAAAAGAAGCCTTTAAGCAAATCAACACAGCAGAAGAAAAACTCACTTCTCCTAATCTTTCTGAAGCTGCGCGCGCCACGCTTAAAAACAACGTCAAGATCAACCATGAGATTCTTGAAGTCGTTAAGTTCTACACACGTCATTTAAACAAGCGCACAAAAGAACTCTTAGAGATCCGTGAAAAAGCCGCTTTGAATTTCGAAATTTCTTTGAATACCTTCATGACGATGAAGATCGGCGCAGATTTAGCCGACTGCATCTCGAATGCAGAAAAAGATATCTCCAAGATCTTTGCTTTCGAGCCGCCTGCTCTTTCCGCCCTTTATGATGTCGGATTCAAAGAACAGTTCAGAGCTGTTACAAGACAAATCCGGAACGAGTAATAAGAAAACCGGAGCCTAAACGGAATCCGGTTTTTACTTTTGGAGGCCCTTCAGGAATTTCTTCGAAGAGCTTTAATTTTGATTAGCCTAACTGGATCTTCTTCCACACATGACGGATGGAAGGAACGGCAGGCGTCTTGCTTCGATCGTCGTAAGAAGTATGGAGCAGCTGATGAGCTTTGTGAGAATTCGGCTCTCCCAAGAACTCGTCATAAAGCTCTTTGACCATCGGATTGTTGTGAGACTGACGAACCGGACTGTTTTCGTCGGCGCGTTCCAGAACTTCGAAGCGCTTCGAAGTAGCGTTCAAATAGTTTCCTCTGAAACGAATCGTGCCGCCGCCGTTGACGCATCCGCCCGGACAAGTCATCACTTCGATAAAGTTATAGTCGCAGGTTCCCGCGGCCACTTCATCACAAATCTTGTTGGCGTTGGCTAGACCGTAAACGACTGCGATTTTCAGCTTCACGCCGCCTTCGTCCATATCCGCTTCTTTATAAACATGCGGGTGGTTGGAGGGCTTAAAGGGAACGTTGTTCACCTCTTTTCCGGTGAGGACATGGTAAAGCGTTCTTGAAGCCGCTTCTGCCACACCGCCGCTTTTCCCGAAAATCACACCGGCGCCCGAACCTCGGCTCATAAAGGGTGTATCAAATTCACCGTCTTCGATCTCTTTCAGATCTATCCCACGGCTCTTAAAGAGTCTTGCCAATTCGCGGACGGTTAAAACCAGATCCGTGTCCGGCACGCCGTCTTTGGCCAACTGTGGGCGTCCTGCCTCGATCTTCTTTGCTGTGCACGGCATGATGGAAATCACACGGATCTTTGAAGGCTCGGCGCCGATTTTTTCCGGCAGCCATGTCTTGGCAAGAGAACTGAGCACAGCCTGCGGAGAGCGAGTGGTGGAAAGATGGTCCAGCATTTCAGGACGATGCTGTTCAACAAAACTAACCCAGCCGGGGCAGCAGGAAGTAAACATCGGCATCACTGAGTGCTTATCTTTGATTCGATTAAGCAGCTCAGTACCTTCTTCCATGATCACAACATCAGCTGAGAAGTTGGTATCAAGAACATAGTTGGCACCCATCATCTTCAGCCCGGCAATGATGCGTTTTTCAACATTAGTTCCGGAAAGCGTTCCGAATGCATCGCCCAATGTTGCGCGGACAGAGGGCGCAAACTGAACTACGGAAATAACACTTTCGTCTTCAAGAATTTCGCGGGCCTTATCCACATTATCCGTTGACATTAAAGCCCCCGTAGGACAGACCATAATGCACTGTCCGCAGCGAACACATTTAGTGGAATCCACCCAATCTTTGGTGCCGTTCAGGCATACACCGGCTTTCGTTCCGATTTCATCAATACGAAGCGCTCCGATGCCTTGGATCTTATTGCACACCTCCACACAGCGCATACAGCGGACGCACTTATTAACATCGAGCTCGATCGCCGGATCGGTATGGTCAACCTTTCGTTCAGCAATAAATTTGCCCGTGAAAGGCGCCTTCTGGACTCCTAAGTTGCGAGCCAGCTGAAGAAGTTCACAATTACCGTAACGACCGCAGGTCACACAATCCATGTCGTGGTCTGCGAAGATCAAAGCCACCTGAGTTCGCTGCATTTTTTTGACCTGAGAGGAAATGGTGTCAACTTCCATTCCGTCTTCCAAAGGTGTCTTGCAGCTGGTGAGCGTAAGTTCCTGACCGTCGGCCCTTTTTACACGGACGATACAAACTGCACACGTCCCCGGTGTGTGACAGAGCGGCTTAAAAGCACAAAGCGTCGGGATAAAGAACCCCATTTGTCTGGCCGCTTCTAAAATTGTAATTTCTTGATCAAAATCAAAAGGTTTGTTGTTGATATAGGCTCTCATTTCTATTCTCCTTTTTCTTATTGAGCCTTTTGGTTAAAACCGGGAATCGGCAGCTGAGTAACAACGCCGAAGAGCCGGTAGCAGCGCATGCATCGTTCCGCTTCTTTCTTAGCTTCTTCCGGAGTTAATCCGAGTTCGACTTCTTCAAAGTTATGGGCGCGAATTTCGGGCGCCAGTTCTGGCATCTGCTGACGATCCTGATGAATGGTCGGAAGAACGGGTTCAGTCTCCTCAAGAAGATTGCATTTCTTAATCATCTGAGTCATGCGTGATCGCGGTTCAAAACCGACGGAACCTCGGGTTAGATATTCATGAATAGATTCGGCAGCTGTTTGACCCTGAGCCATACCTCCGATCAGCGTGGTCGGTCCGGTGGCACAGTCTCCGCCCGCAAATACGCCGGGACGGCTTGTAGCCAATGATTCCGTCACGGAAATGTTGCCGCGCTTATCAAACAGAATATTGTCTTTCTGTTCAAAAATACTTTGATCAATTCGCTGTCCGATAGCACTGATGACATTGGAGCAAGGAATGACAAATTCCGTACCCGGAATCTCGATAAGCTTTCTTCTGCCGTTGGCTTCAGGCGCGCCTTCGCGAAGTTTGATGCAGCGAAGTCCGGTAACTTTACCGTTTTCGAGCACCAGTTCTTTTTGAGCTGTCAGGAAATGGAATTCGATGCCCTCTTCTTTAGCCGCCTTGATTTCCAAAGGATCTGCCGGAGCTTGAGCTTCAGTTCTTCGATATATGACATGAACTTTGCCGTCGGTCATACGCACAGCAGAGCGAGAACAGTCCATTGCAACGTTGCCGCCGCCGACAACCACAAAGTCTCCGGAGAAGGAAGGAGCCTCACCTTCTACGACGCCGCGTTCAACCTGAAGAAGAAAATCCAAGCCGTTGTAATAGCCTTCAATTTGTTCATTGTCCTCGGGGAATCCAAGTTTCATACCCTTGGCACAGCCGACCCCTATAAACACAGCATTAAATCCCTCGTTAAAAAGGTCATCCAATGTGAAGTCTTTCCCTAAACGCCTGCCGTAATGAAATTTACCGCCCAGCTGCTCAATCGTATTGGCTTCAGCCAATAGAATATCTTTCGGCAGACGATACTGAGGAATACCGACTAAAGCCATCCCCCCGGCCTTTCGCTGTGCCTCAAACACTTCAACTTTGTAGCCTTTCAGCAGCAAATGATATGCGCATGTGAGTCCGGAGGGACCGGCGCCGATAATTGCGATTCTGGGAGAGAATTCGCTCGGTTCTGCAGCGGCACCTTCGAACATTTTGTCAACGGTGTACCCCAATGAGTCAGCGCAATAACGCTTCAGATTCTTGATGTCGACAGCTCCCTCCAGACGATTTCGTCTGCAAGCCTTTTCGCAAAGACGGACGCAGACTCGTCCGCAGGAGCCGACTAACGGGTAGTGACGAAGAACTACACCCGTGGCGTAATCCGTACGTCCTGCCTTTATGTAATCAATATAACGAGGCACGTTGACGTGCGCCGGACAGGCTTCGATGCAGGGAGCCGTCATTACTTCATAGCCGCCCCATGGCATATCAGGAAGCGGAACGAGTTTTAGATCTCCGGGAAAAGCTTTGATCGCTTCAATTAAAGCTACCGGCGAAGTCTGACCCACCCCACAGAAACTCGTATTTCTCATCATGCGGGCGATATCGAGAAGATTTTCCCAATTAATCGGGTCTCCTCTCAATGCTTTTTCCAGCGCCTGAGAAATGATGATTGAGCCGCTTCGGCAAGGAGTACATTTACCGCAGGAATTGTCTTTTACCGTTGAATAATATTTATTCATGGCAAAAAGCAGGTTTGCATGCGGGTGGAAAACTAAGAATCCCCGATGCGAGATAAATGTCATAACGGGGTTGCCGTTATTGAACTGCAGAAGATTTTTAAGATCCAGACCCTCAGGTTCTTTGTAATCAGCAGTGCCGCGGTTGTCATAGACGACACCGTCCCACACGCCATAATGAAGCCGCATATTCTTTTCCTTGTTTTGAGAGCAATTGTTTTATCGTAATGAATTCCATTTTAGGCGAGCCACGCCCTCATTTTTACATTTCAACATTTTTTACATGTTGTGAGCTGTCGAAGTTCCTCCTTCGTCCATTTCTTATTTATTGACTACGAATAGATGTACTACTTTGAGAAGATCACTGCAAAGATTTTCAGAATTGATCATTAGAATCTATTTGAAGTGAGGAGTTTTATGAAAGTCGGATTAGCACTTGGAAGCGGTTCAGCCCGCGGTTTTTCCCACATTGGCATTATTGATTGTTTGCTGGACCAAGGAATTGTTCCAGATGTTGTTGCAGGTACATCAATCGGAGCGATAGTGGGCGCCTGTTATGTCAGCGGACATTTAGAACGACTGCGTAAACAAGCCCTTGCTATTAACCGCTTAAATTGGACGACGTTTTTTAATCCGAGCTTTTCTATTGACGGGTGGATCAATTTGCATCAAATGCAGATGTTCCTCGTAAAGAGCGGCGTAGAACGGAAACAAAAATGCATTGAAGATTTAAAAACCCCTTTTGGAACCGTGACCTGTGATCTTATGAGCGGCAAAGAAATCTGGATTACAAAAGGTCCGGTTTTTGACTCCGTTTGGCCTTCAATGGCCATGCCGGGCGTCTTTCCGCCTGTTGAGGGACCTGAAGGCCGGTGGTATATCGACGGCGGCATCGTTAACCCAGTTCCTGTCTCTTTATGCCGGGCTCTGGGAGCCGATGTTGTGATCGCGGTAAACCTTAATAACGACCTCCTGAGGCGGGTTGAAATTGAAAAACAGTCAAAAGGCTCCAACAGAAAAAAAACGAGCGAAGTCGCAAAAATTTTTGCCAAGGCCAAAAATCTGATTCCGTCGATCAAAAAGGAGGCTGAGTCCGATAAACCTAAACCTCCGGATTTCTTTGAGACGATTTCCCGCTCTATTAATATTGCTCAGGACCGTATTACTAAAACCCGTCTCGCCGGTGATCCTCCCGAGATCATCCTTTGTCCGAAAGTCACCGACATAGGCTTATTAGAAACTTACCGTGCCGAAGAGGCTATTCGAGCCGGGTATAAATGCTGCGAAGCAAATATCGCTGCAATCAAAGACGCTATCGGTCACTAAAACGATACGTCTTAAGCCTTTTTGATATTGGCGGCGAGGTAAAGCATACCCACCAAAACCGAGCCGCCGATAATATTTCCTATCGTCACCGGAACCAGATTGCCCGCAACAAATGAATAAAAATCAGCTTTAAGTGCCGCAGCCTTCCCAGCTTCCGCTAACGCGATGTAGCGAGGATCGGTTCCTGTCAGGATTCCGAGCGGGATAAAGAACATATTGGCAATGCAGTGCTCCATGCCTAAAGCAACGAAAGCCATCGTCGGGAACCAAAGGGCTGCGATCTTACCGATCGTTTCCGTTGAGGCGGCTGCAGCAAATACAGCTAAGCAAACCAGCCAGTTGCACCCGATTCCGCGAAGAAGCGCCTCTGTAAAACCTAACGAACATTTGGCATTGGCTAAATTCACGACAGCGGCTGCCCAAGGCATCGTCCCGCCGGCACTCTCAAAAATCAGTCCTGAAAGATAAGCGATGAAGAAAGCAACAAAAAGCGCACCGGCAAAATTACCGATCCAGGAAGTCGCCAACGTAAAGGCGGTCTGGCCGAAAGTAATCTTTTGCTTAGCTTGGGCGGTGGTCAGCGTCATACAGCTGCCGGTAAACAAATCAGCACCGCAAAGAACAACCAGCATAAGCCCAAGCGGGAACACTGCTCCGAAAATCAGCTTTGACATTCCACCCCACTGCTCCCAAGGAAGCGCGAGTCCGATACGAATTGCGAGAAAACCGCCGATCGCAATATACATACCGGCGAGAAGTGTGTTCGCGGCACGGGCAATCCAGCATTGATTGGCTTTGGAGAGACCCATGCTCACAGTGGCATTCAGGATTTCTTGTGAAGTAAGTGTAGCCATAATCTATGGAAAAAAGAGGTCGGAAATTGAGCGAAATTCTAAGTGAAAATTTTCGCCTTTTTGAAAAAGCCGAATGACTAAAAAGAGACCTTTAGTCGGTGCTTTCCTCTAAATTCCCGTACACTTATGTCAAGTATGTTTCATTAAGAAAATAATTATGAAAAAAATTCAATTGGCTGCCTTCATTGCTGCTGCCGGCCTGATGCTCGGATCAGCTTACGCGGCTGGTCTCGACGCACCGGTTCCCCCTTCTTTCAACGATGCTCCCGACAATATTCAAAGACCGTCCAAGAGCGGTGAAACGATTGAGGAAAAAGTCACTGATTTAAACCAGAAAAACCCGGATATTGTTAATTCCAAAGCTGGTAAGAAAGACACCAAGGCTGAGGAAGCTCAATCTAAGAAAGACTTAAAAGCTGCTCAAAAGCGTTCTAAAGATCCTTCCTTGTGGCCAAAGACTAAAATTGAAGAGACCGTTGACAATCACAATCAGGTCACTGAAGTGAAAGTCACTCCAATGTCCACTCAGGTTCCTTATGTCATGACGCGTGAGGCTCCGAGCAATAAAACCGGCGGAAGCGGTCCCGGTACAGGAAGCGACAATACGATGAGCATTCCAAAATTCATTAATTTCGGCTTCTAAGCAGAGGATCAAAGCACAAAATGGCAGTATTTACTGAGGTTTCTAATACCCAGCTCGATGAGCTTTTGTCTCATTACGACATCGGTCAGGCTCGTTCCCTAAAAGGTATAGCCAGCGGTATTGAAAACAGTAATTTTTACTTGGACACCGACAAAGGTAAGTACGTCCTTACCATTTTCGAACGTCTGAACAAAGATCAGCTTCCGTACTATCTTGAACTGACCAGTCATCTCGGTAAAAAATGCCTTGCAGTAAGTTATCCCATTCCGCGCAAAGATGGCGGCTTGCTTTCCGAAATCAACGGCAAGCCATGCTCCATTGCTCCCTGCCTCAGCGGAACTTACGTAGAAAAACCTTCTGCCAAGGCTTGCCGTGAAATGGGAGAGATGCTTGCCAAGATGCATAACGCCGTTGAGGACTTTCCGCTTTCGCAGGAAAACACCAAAGGCTCGGCATTTTGGCTCTCCTCCATGCCGCTGCTTAAACCTTACATTCCCGATCGTCTGTACCAGATGCTCGAAGAAGAAGTCACGCGTCAGCTGGAGCTTCAAAAATCCCCGGAATATCAAGCCCTTCCGGCCGGTGCCGTCCACGCCGACTTGTTCCGCAATAATGCTTTGATCAACAAGAACGGCGATGACGAATCTTTGGCAGGCGTCATTGACTTTTATTTTGCGTGCAACGCACCGTTTCTCTATGACCTCGCTGTCACGTTAAATGACTGGACGATTGACTTAGAGACCGGAGAATTCGAACCCGAACGCGCTCAAGCCATGCTTGAGGGTTACAACAGCGTTCGTCCTTTAACCGAAGAAGATCACAAGCTCTGGCAGGATATCCTGTCTGCGGCAGCTCTTCGGTTTTGGGTTTCCCGACTTTACGATTACTATATGCCGAGACCTGCGTCGCTTCTCACCCCGCATGATCCGGCGCATTTCGAACGTATTCTTAAACTTCGCCGCGAATCCGCGCCTGAAGATTTACCTTGGATTTGATTTGAAACTTCGTTTTTATGGAAAATTATCACCTTCCTTTTAAAACGGGAATGGACTGGCTGCGAGGCGCATGTGTTGTTGTCAAACGTGCGCCCGCAACTGTTTTCGGCATTCTCGGCTGTTACGTGCTTGCTTTGTTCGTTGCCAACCTGCCTTCCGAGCTTCTCGGACTTTCCTGGCTCGGCGCGATCTTAAGTTCTTTGGTAACGCCTTTCGGGGCCTTGGCTTTTGCCGCTTGCGGCAGAGAGCTTGCCCGTAATTCCCGCCCGACCCTCTTCTCCTGCTTCGGCGAAGGCTGGAATGACATGGACACTCGTAACAAGCTGATTTTGTTAGGCTTGATTTACGGTCTCTGCGTTATCGTCATCGGCTTGATCGTGAGCCTCCTGACCTCCGGTGACATCGCACAGTGGAAGAATGCTCAGGGCCAAATTGATCCTCAGAGCGTCCTGAGCCATATTCCTTGGCTGGGCTTCATCGTGGGGGCCGTCCTATACGCCATGCTGTTGGGCATCACATGCTTCTCTCCGATGCTGATTGCCTGGAAAAAACAGCCTATCGGCAAAGCCTTCTTCTTCAGCCTTGTGGTCTGTTTCAGAAATATCGGCGCCATTGCCTGCCTCGGTCTGCTGCTTTTTCTGCTGGCTTCCGGCGGAGCAGTTGCCTTCGGCGCCTTGGGCGATCTAGGACAGATCCTGGTCATCCTGTGGGCACTCTTTGTCACAGGACTTTCTTACAGCTCTCTTTATCCGATGTGGCGTTCGATATTCGAGTCTGAAGTTCCGCCGCTTCATTAATGATTCGTTGCACATTCCCGGGCCTGCATCTGCAGGCCCTTTTGCTTCTCGATTAAGCTATCGAAAACAAGAAATCTTTTGGAGTTGAAATGCGTAACTTAATTCTTTGTCTTGCTCTCGGCGCTGTCGCCTCTTCCGCTTTTGCGCTGACTAATGAAGATTTGGCTGCCAATACTTGGATGCCGCTCGAAGAACAAACTAAGTCTTCCTGCGAACTTCCGGCCATGATTGATTTTCATAAAGACGGTACGCTTTCCTCCGAGCCCGGATGCAACAACATGTCCGGCCGCTACAAAATCGGTGAAGACGGAAAGATTGATTTCTCCGAAATGGCCATGACCCAGAGAATGTGCGCTAAGGAGTACATGGACCAGGAAATGCGTTTCACCACCATGCTGAATGCAACACACTACATCAAGAAAGATGACAAGCAGCTGATCCTTCTTGACGGAGACAAGAAAGAAGTCGGTCGTCTGGTTCCCGAAAAAGCCAAAGCCTGCAACTAATTCATGACCAGGCGCTTTGAGCGCCGTCAACTAAAAACGCTCGGTCGGTCCCGAGCGTTTTTAGTTAGTGAGCGGCTTCCCAGTTGTCTCCGACCCCGACTTCAGCGATCAGAGGAACATGGAGCTCAGTGACTGAATCCATGATCTTCGGAAGATTTTCTTTAACAAGGTCAACTTCGGCCTCCGGCACTTCCATGATGAGTTCATCGTGAATTTGGAGAATGAGTTTGCTCTTAAGGCCTTTCTCTTCAATCCATTTTTGAACCGCAATCATCGACAGCTTGATCAGGTCCGCAGCCGTCCCCTGCATCGGCGCGTTAATCGCAGCTCTTTCTGCCGCGGCGCGACGAGCACCGCCCGCATGGATCTCCGGGAGCCACAGCCTTCTGCCGAAGGTTGTTTCGACGTAACCCTGGCGATCGGCTAAAGCTCTTGTCCTTTCCATGTAGTCATGAACACCTGGAAAACGAGCAAAGAATTTGTTGATGTAATTCTTAGCCTCGTCTCTTCCGATGCCGAGGTTCTTTGCCAAACCGAACGGACTCATGCCGTACATCAAACCGAAGTTAATCACTTTGGCAATACGGCGGTCATTCGGTGTGACCTTGTCCCTTTCCTTTCCGAATACTTCCGCCGCTGTCGCACGGTGAATGTCCTCATTGTTCTTAAAGGCCTCAACCAAGCGCTTATCGGCTGACAAATGCGCCATGATGCGCAGTTCGATCTGAGAATAGTCAGCGCTGATCAATTTGCAGCCGGATGCCGAGATGAATGCTTCGCGAACTTTGCGGCCTTCTTCGGTTCGAATCGGAATATTCTGAAGATTCGGATTCGTGGAAGACAAACGTCCTGTCACAGCGACCGCTTGTTCGAAGGTCGTGTGGACTCTTCCGTCTTTGGGATCGACCATCTTCGGAAGTTTTTCCGTATAAGTCGTCACGAGTTTTGTGATCGTGCGGTACTCCAAGGCGATCTTTGCCAAGGGATAATTTTCAGCCAGTTCAGAAAGAACTTCTTCGCTGGTGGAATAATTCCCAGAGATCGTCTTTTTCGGTTTCGCACCCTCGAGAACAACACCCATCTTGTCGAACAAAATCTCGCCAAGCTGTTTCGGGCTGGACAGCTTGAAATTTTCCCCGGCAACTTCAAAGGCCTGCTCTTCCAATTCTCTGGCTTTCGTATTTAGCTGGGCTGTCTGCTGATCCAAGAGTTTCGTATCGATAAGCACGCCATTTTGTTCCATTTTGAAAAGAACATCTGACAAAGGCATTTCAATATCACGGTAAATTTTCTCAAGTTTCGCGTCGTCAGACAATGCTTTCTTAAAGAGACGATTTAACCGGCTGACGATAAAGACTCTTTCCGAAGCAAATTCAGCTGCCTTTTCGACAGAAACTTGGGAAAAAGACAGTTTTTTGGCGCCTTTTCCTAAGAGTTCTTCTTCCCCTCTTAATTCATATTTAAGCCAATTGGCTGCAAGTTTTTCTATAGTGTGAGAACGATGGGCCTCTAAAACATAGCTTTCCAGCATTACGTCATCGGAGACACCGGCGAGATTAATACCGACATTGGCGAAGACGTGTTTCATGTACTTGGTGTCATAACCGCATTTAATCGGTTTCTTATGTTCAAGCACCCTTCCGAAGATCTCTTTAAAAGTACCTAGAGTAAGACCTTGAGCTAAAAGGACATCGTTGTCGATCGGAACGTAACTCGTCTTGCCGTCCGTAGTTCCGAAAGCAACGCCGACCGGCATATATTCCTGCTGAGATGATCCGTCCGCTAAGACATAAAATTCAAAGCCGTCCTTGGTGACCAAATCTTCAAGATGTGCGGCCAGCTCTTTAGCTTTTGCCTTATCAGTAATGATTTCAAGCGTTCTTTCGGTTTCGGATTCTTGTTCCTGTGAGAACAAATCCAAAGTATCGCCTTCAACAGGAGCAGCTCCGACCGCAGCTCTCTTTTGAGCCGTTGTTGAAGTTTCTAAAGGTTTGACTTCACCGGGTACATCCGTTTTCTTTAGTTCTTTAGCCCAGCTTCTGAATTCCAGCTTGTTGTAGTAATCCAAAAGTTCGGTGCGGTTCGGCGTCTTTAACTTCAAAGACTCTAAGGAAGGAACTTCTGCCGATAAGTCAGCATCAGTCTTGATCGTGACTAGCTGACGGGCAATCGGAAGAAAGCCCAAAGCCGAACGAAGATTTTCACCGATCTTGCCTTTCACTTTTTCTGCGTTTTCGATCACGCCGTCCACTGAGCCGAATTCAGTGATCCATTTAGCAGCGGTCTTTTCTCCGCACTTGGGAACGCCCGGAACGTTATCGATCTTATCGCCCATAAGGGCGAGGAAATCGATGATCTTTTCCGGAGGTACTCCGAACTTCTTCTCAACGCCCTCACTGTTTAGCCAGCTGTTGTCCTTGCCCATCGTATTCACAAGGAGAACATTGTCATTGACGAGCTGAGCAAAGTCTTTGTCGCCGGTGGCGATAACGACATTGAAGCCCTCTGCTACGGCTTTTTTCGTCAATGTTCCAATGGTGTCATCGGCTTCTATTCCGGGAATCTGAAGGAAAGGAATGCCTTCTTTTTGAACACCCTCAAAAATCAGCGGTATTTGCACGGAAAGGTCTTCCGGCATCGGAGGACGATTGGCCTTGTAGTCAGGATAGATATCCGAACGGAAAGTTTTTCCTTTCGGATCAACCACACACGCAACATAGTCCGTAGGTACATCCTTCATCAATACTCTGAGCATCGAGAGGAAGCCGCGAATCGCATTCGTGGGCGTGCCGGTCGATGTCGATAAAGGAGGCAGCGCGTGGTAAGCACGAAAAATAAAGTTTGAACCGTCAATAAGAAGAAGCGTTTTTTTCAAGATAAGGTCCTTTTCCCTAACTACAACGGGTGCACCGAACATAAGTTGAAAGAGTACCAAAGGATGGCCCACTCGGTACGAAATTCTGCCAATTATGGACAGTTATTCAGTTTGTGTGAACCGAGATCTTAAGCCACTAAAGACATCAACGATAAGGAAAATAATTGTCTAGAGAGGCTCATTTGAAAAAGTATTCCTTTGAGCCTCAGTATCTAAACTTGCCTACCAAAAGCAGGATATAGAAACCGGAAACTGATCAATTTAATTTATTGCTTTAAAAGAAATCAGACTTGAAATTTTGCCCAGATGAACTGCAGAACTATCATGAGGAAGCGATTATCTCGGTAAATTCCAATAGCCGATTGTTTTCATTCGATTTTAAATAAAACAGTTTAGGAGAGAGACAAACTTAATTCGGTCACATTATTCTTTAAAAATAAATTTGAATTAAATAAATATCTCTATATCGCTTATAATCATCAACAGATAATCTTATTATCTAATTTTATTTTGTTATTTCTTTTTATCAATCGGTGTCCAAATGGCAACTTTAGAAGATCTGATTCGTCAAAAACAAGAATTAGAAAAAGAAATTGAAGAAGTTACTCGCCGCGAACGTATTAACGCCATTAATACTTGCCGAGAATTGATTCAAAAATTCGACCTTCAGCCTGCAGAAATCGGGCTTAAAAAACTTATGCGCAAAGGCGCAATGATCCCGAAATTCATGGGACCCAAAGGCGAAACTTGGACGGGGCGCGGCCGCAAACCTATTTGGCTCCAGCAGGCTGAGCTTGAAGGCAAGAGCCTTGAGGATTTCCGTATTACTTCCCCCGTTGCAATGGAAGAAGACGAAGAAGCTCGCTTAGAAGAACTGACTCGACCCGACAACGTTAAAGCCTAATCGCATTGCTTTATCATCAAAACCGCAGTGAAAATTTTCTCTGCGGTTTTTTCTTACTACTATTAAACACGACTTTTTAAGTCTTTGAAATTAATTAGTCGTTGAGATCTTGGTTTAAAGATTTTTGAACACTTAAAATTTCTTTCGTTTCTCCGGAGACACTTATCGTCGGACCAACAAACAAATATTTCCGATAAAAGATACCATTATCTAATCAGCCTCTTTAAAAAGAGTATCCGAGTCAGACTCCTTCTCTCTGCTTTACCTGTTCTTTTATATTTGAATCTATGATCGAAGGGTCATTATCAGTTTGGTTTTAATTAGACTTCTGATATGCGTAAGTTATTCGATCCTTATTTTTTACTTCATTTAATTCAAAAAGTAGCAAATCTCTCAGAAGTTAAAGAATAATAATTTGTCTGAGCATTTAATCACGAGAGATAATTGTTAATACCGTTCAATCATTCTTCTAGATTCAGCATTAGAGGATCAAAAACATAAACAGTTTCCAATCTCTCGCACTCCTAGATCCGCCAGGAACATAACCGATATCTGCTTGCAGATCTTGCAAATGTAATTGGTGGTAATACTATTGCCCAACTGACTATTAACGTCTAAGCTCGAGCCATTCCTAAAGGAGGATGATTAAAAATGATTGAACCCGTAGCAAAAGACAAGTGCCTTCCGGAGCTCGTAGCTCTTTTCCCGGAATTAGTCGCTCACCGTCACGATATCCATCAGCATCCTGACTGCGGCTTCGAAACTCAAAGAACCATCGGAAAAATCAAGGAATTCCTTGAAAAACACAATGTTTCTCCCAAAGACATGGATGACACCACTTGCCCCGGCTCTTTGTTCGTCGAAATTAAAGGCAATCAGCCCGGCAAGACCATCGGTTTCCGCGCTGACATCGACGCACTCAAGATGAAAGATCTTAGCGGAAAAGAATGGAGCTCCCAGATTGACGGTCAGGCTCACGCCTGCGGCCACGACGGTCACCAGACCTGGCTCATGGGTGCGGCTGCATACATGGCTGAACATAGAGATTTCCCCGGTACGCTCGTCTGTGTTTTCCAGGGCGCCGAAGAAATCGGTAAAGGAGCCGAAAGCGTCGTGCAGTCCGGTTTCCTCGACAAGTACAAAGTTAAGGAAATGTACGGTGCGCACGATGAGCCCTTCTTAAAGAAAGGTCAGATCGGCTTCAAAGTCGGCCACCTGCAGGCGGCATCCGATACTTTTGCGGTTAAGTTCATTGGTGCCGGCACACACGGCGGCCGTCCTCATCAAGGTGCCGATCCGATTCCTGCCCTCTCCGAAATGTACCTGGCAATGCAGACAATTGTTTCCAGAAAGGTTGATCCTCTGGAAAGTGCCGTCGTTTCCGTCTGCTTTATGAATGCCGGAACTTTCGGAACATTTAATGTGCTTCCCGGCGAAGCTGTCATGGGCGGCACCGTTCGTACTTTCCTTCCAGAAGTTCGGGATTTGGTCGAAAACACGATCAAGCGTATGGCAGAAGGCATCGCCATGGCCCACGGCCTGAAAGCTGAAGTCAGCTACGAACGTCTTATCTCTTCAGTGAATAACGACGAACGTCTGACCAAAGAAGGCGTCCGCATCGCTCAGGATCTGTTGGGTAAAGACAAAATTTTCCCCGACTTTAAGCCCTTCATGTCCAGCGAAGACTTCTCCGTCTATCAGGAAAAAGTGCCTGCAACCATTTGCAGAATTGGTATTGCCGACGAAAACCACACGGTTCCGCTTCATAATCCGAAGTTTGATTTCAATGATGAAGTGCTTCCGCTGGCAAGTACTTTATTTGTGAAAATTGCCCAGGCCCGCTTGAAAGCATTAAGCGAAGAATAGCGGGCTTCAAAACCAAATCTGACGGCTCTGCATTGAAAGATGCAGAGCCGTTTTCTTTGTTAGAAACCGCTAAGACGCAATATACAGAAAGACAGAAAGGCGCTGAAGAAGCGCCTGCACAAGAACCGCAGAGCCCGTCTGCGGTAACCGTCACGAAGTTTTCAAACAGCTAATCAGTGCGTTGTTTGATGGAAAAGATCATTCAACTCCGGATGATCTTTTAAATCCAATTTTCCGCGTGTCTGATAGCGCTGAAAGCCCAACATAAAGAGGCAGCGTCTGCGGCTGCAGCTCAAAGAGACAGATGTCTGATGGGGCGTAAACTTGGGGCAACGATGCTTGGCTCCGATTCTGTTCACAATGATCTCCTAAATCGCGTGCAAATCATAAACACTTCAAATTTGAAAATACGACCGCTTGAAGCAGAAATCTTTTCTAATTATGTCACTTCTATGACACTTCAAAATTAATCAATCAGTTAGGAAAATCCTTAAGAATTGCAACCAAATTTTTATGGAATAACAAACTTTAGTTGTCTTATCTGACAAGAAGAGAAAGTCGATAATTTTGCTTCAGGATTAACGAGAACAAGTTGCGTCAATGAGCGAAATACAGCCTGTTTAAAAAAGCTCACGCTAAATATTCCGAATAACTCCAAGAACTTAAGGCTTTTGGGCAATTTTTTGCCTTTTCCGCTTGTAGACGCTGTGAATGCTCTTCGTTAGAATAGCGAAAATATTATCGTTGTTAACCCTGACAAAAACAAAAAAGGACTGATCGACCGAAATGCATTTCCAAGAGATAAGGCGTGCCGCCGCTCAAGGTACTATCAGCCTGCCTCCTCCCATGGATTCCGAAGGACTGGAAGACTTGGCTGTTTTGAAGTCATGTTTGAAAGTCATCCGTGAACTCTCGGGATTTCGCTATGCCTTTGCCAAAGATGCAATGGCGGAGACTTTTGCGCCCTTAATGGCCTCCGTAGAAGCGAAAAACGAACTCGAACGTCAGGGTTTAAAAGTCAGTTTGAAGTCTTATTTCTTGTCTTTAATACTGAAAGACTTAGAAAATCCCGACATCGTAACGATCGATAACTACATTAATGCTCTGTTTAATTGCGCAGATGCTGCCGCTAACGGTCCGATAACGGTTCAAACCGTCGTAAATGTTGCCAACAGCTTCCCGCAAGATGGTATTAATTGGCGCCAAAACCCGCAAACCGAAGAGGAGCAGATCCTTCTTCAGCCGGATACCTTTCCCGACAGCAAAGCCGTTCAGGTTGAATTGGCCAGATGGGAAAAATACTCCAAAGAACTGAGAGACTTAGACCCTCTGGTTCATGCGCTTTTGACGAATCTGTACTTTATGGCGATCTCCCCTTTGAACCGTCATAACGGAAGAGTGACTCAAATCCTTCTGCAGCTCTCCTTGATGGGACAGAACATCAACTCGCCTGCTCCCTGTCTGATGCTCGGTCGCGCCTTGATGACCAATGCGCACTTCGGCATCGAAGAACGTTTATACGGTTTGAGAACCCGACAATGGTCTCCGTACCTTCAGTACATGCTGAAGACATTATCCAAAGCAATTCTGCTTTCCGGCGACCTTTTGGCTTCCTTACAGCGTTTGTACGCTCAGACAGAGGCCTACTTGAAGATGATCGGTTTAGCCTCTCATGCAGCATTCCTGCCGGTGATATTCAAACATCCGGCATGCCGTACGGGTGAGTTTTCCAGTATCTTCACAACAAGGCGTCAGGTAGCCAGTCATATTTTGAATGATCTGGCCCGCGCCGGAATCCTGGAAAGAGTTGAAGACGGAAGAGACCGTGTGTTCTACCACACGAGATTGATAGAACTGCTAGAAAGCGAAAACTATAGTTTCTCGCCTCTTCCTGCCTCTATTGATCCCTTCGTTCCTTTATACCAAAAAGGAACGCCGGGTCGAACAAAACGAGAGCCGCTTCCGACACGCGAAGACGCGCTCCCGAAATTCTCCGTCACCGGCGATTAATTCCATTCGAAGTTTTCAGCGAATCTCCCCGTGGACTTCCTGATGCTCCACGGAGGTTACTGCGTTCGTATCCGGATCGACAAAAACCACTGTCGGTTTATGTTCTTTCAATTCCTCTCGAGTCATTTGAGCGTAGCTCATGATGATGACCAAATCGCCTTCAGAAACTAAACGAGCAGCCGCCCCGTTTAAACAAATAATACCCGAGCCAGGTTTTCCTGAGATGGCATAAGTGGTTAATCTATTTCCGTTATTAATATCAACGACATCAACTTGCTCGTATTCATTAATACCTGATTGTCTTAAAAGTTCTTCATCGATCGTGATAGAACCAACGTAATTTAAATCCGCCTGAGTAACTTTTGCACGATGAATCTTACTCTTGAGTATCGTTAATAACATCTATTACATCCCGAAATCATTTATAAAGTAAATAAATTATAGTCCTTAGACATGAGCAGAAACGTCATTATCATGAAAGAATATCCCTCAGAAAGGATGATAAGATGTTATCCGCTAGATCTATATGTTAGGTATCAATAATAATTAATATGCAATACATATTTGATTGAACATAAATTTATAAATAAATACTTGAATTATTTTTATCATATATACAACGAAGATTTAAATCTATAAATAATATATCTATGTATATCATCATGAAATAGATCTTCAAGCTATAACTCATATATTTTATTTACAAAAAGCCTGTATCAATTTAATTTTAACGATTTTTAAAGTGAAATTTCGCGTATCTCAGCATTCTTGTTTAATTGTTTTATATGCGTTATTTAACTATAATTCAAATAGTTACTTGTATCACATAGAAGTTGAACCTTCACTTTAAGTAAGAAAAATTCAAGACCGTATATCTATCGGGATGAACTAGATTTATATATCTAGATAAATGATCTTCAAATACACTAGATATACACTTTCTAAACTAAAAATTAATTTTGTCTAGCTAGCCTAGATAAAACCTATCGATGTATCAAATACTTAGAATAATAGAATTTTTAGTCAAAAAATAAGGTTCTGTTTTAAAGACAGAACCTTACCAAAAGTTTTGTATTAAGTTACAGGATTGTAATTTTCTTTCCGGCAATTCTCGCTAAAAGATTCTTAATTCCTCCGGTCTTGAATTTAACAATCAAGACCATGTCGTCCCCTGCTCCCTGAGTGTCAAGGATGACACCGGGACCAAATTTTTCATGATTAATATTAATACCTGCTTTATAGGGTGAATCAGAATTCTGTTTAGCACGTATTTTCTGAGTTTGGAGTTTTTCTTTCTTCGTTTCAATAATTCCCTTCGCCCATTCAGGAACATTTGAAGCGAATCTATGGCCGGACGGTTTTGTAGATCCGCCACAAGAAGAATTGCGATAAGAACTTGAATAATTTTTATTCGAGCCGGATCGGCTTCCCCAAGAGTCTTCATCTTCCGCTTCGTAACGTGACTCGAACGGATTTCTGCTCAGCCACTTGAGCGTCTCTCCCGGAATTTCTGTGAGGAAGGAACTCGGATAGCTTGAGAAACTTCTGCCCTGGAGCATGCGTTCTTCGGCAAGCGTCAGATAAAGTTCTTTCCTTGCTCGAGTAATCGCCACGTACATGAGGCGGCGTTCTTCCTGAAGGGCCTTTTTGTCATTCTTGCTTCTGAAGTGCGGGAACATGTCTTCTTCCAAACCGGTAATGAAGACAATATCGAATTCCAAACCTTTCGAGGCGTGTACAGTCATCAGCTGGACAGCATCTTGACCGACCTGAGCTTGGTTTTCTCCGGCTTCTAAACTGGCATGAGAAACGAATCCTGCTAAAGCAGAAAGATTCTCAACCGCCGTGCCGTCGGAATTTTCCGTATCGATGGCTTCTTCTTTAATGAAGCCCTGAGCCGCGGACGTTAATTCCTGTAAGTTTTCAATACGCTCGCTGCCGTTCGGATCCAATTCGTACATATTCCTCAGGCCGCTCTTTTCAACAGTGAAGTCGACGAAAGCGGGAAGCGGCATTTCGTCTTTTGCAACACGCAGTGTGTCGATGATCTCCTTGAAAGCGGCAAATTTATTGGCCGCCGCTCCACGGATGTACTGCATAGATTCAAATAAGGAAATGCCGTTCGTCGTCGCAAAATCCACAAGGTTTTCAATGGACTTTGCGCCGATTCCGCGGGCCGGTACGTTAACGACTCTTAAGAATGCAGAATCGTCTGAAGGGTTCTCGGCCAAGCGCATGTAAGCCATAGCGTTCTTAATTTCAGCACGATCGAAGAATCGTAGACCGCCGTAAACCATGAACGGAATACCGCGTCTTGTCAGTTCCGTTTCAAACAAACGAGACTGCGCGTTGGAGCGATAAAGAATGGCGATATCTTCAGGAGAGACGCCTTTGTCGATGTATTCCTGAATCGTGGAACAAACAAAGCGGGCTTCATCAAAGTCATTGTCCGAACGGTTGGCTCTGATCTTCTCGCCTTTGCCAGCATCCGTCCACAAGTTCTTGCCCATGCGCTCAGAGTTGTTGGAAATCAAAGCGTTAGCAGCATCAAGAATGTTGCCTTGAGAACGATAGTTTTGTTCAAGTCGGATCGGTTCTCCGATTCTGAACTCTTGAACAAAGGACATCATATTGCCGACGTTGGCGCCGCGGAAAGCATAAATCGACTGGTCATCGTCGCCGACCGCAAAGACCGCGTTCGGCGGATTTTTTTCTCCCAAGCCGGCCAAAAGCTTCAGCCATTCATACTGGAGAACGTTGGTGTCCTGAAACTCATCTACTAAGATAAAACGGAAACGTTCCTGGTAATGATGACGAATCATTTCGTTACGGCTCAAAAGCTCATAGGCTCTTAAGAGCAGTTCCGCAAAGTCGCAGGCTCCTTCTCTCTGAAGCACTGCTTCGTACATGGCATAAATCTGAATATATGCCTTGTCTTTAGAGAACTTTGAATAGACCTCAGAGGCGCGCTTGCCTTCTTCCTTGCAGCGGTTGATGAAGTTTTGTACCTCACGAGGCTTGAACTCTTCCGTATCAATGCCGTTTGCCTTCATCACGCGTTTGATCACGCCGAGCTGGTCGCTCATATCCAAAATGGCAAACGTCGACGGAAGGCCGGCTTCCTGATGATGCAGACGCAGCAAACGGTTGCATAAGCCATGGAAAGTACCGACCCACATAGCACGCGGGTTGATCGGAATCATGTTCTGCAGGCGAGCCAGCATTTCTTTGGCAGCCTTATTCGTAAAGGTCACCGCAAGAATCTCGCTCGGATGAGCCATATTCTGTTGAAGCAGGTAGGCAATGCGGCTTGTTAAGACGCGCGTCTTCCCCGAGCCGGCGCCGGCAAGAATCAATGCAGACTTCGGTTCGGCAGTCACTGCCTGGGCTTGTTGCTTATTAAGCGATTCAGTAATGGATTGCATTCTTTTCTTCTCATCCAAAGGAGTGAGAAGTCTAGCAAACGCATCTGCTCGCTGCAGACCCAGTGACGAACGTTTACTTCTTCATAAAGGTAAATCTCATCTATAAATTACAAACGGAACAAGATCCTTCTGCCCTTTATTAGAATTTAAAAATAAGTTTTACTCGGGTTCATAAACTAGGATGTCTATCAATGCCAACCTTGAGTTCCAAATTTGACGCTCTTTCGTTTGAGCCTTAGGTGGCTTTGAGTTATACCATTCCGTGGAGTAAAAGAGTCGCAATAATTTTTGGTAGTTTTTAACTGTTGGATAATCACCTTTTAATTTCCCAAGTAAGTTTAGTTTCCTTACTGATCCTCCGTTGTAAGAAAATGCTAAATCTGGCCTGGTTATTGCTAAAAACCTTGAAGCAGAAGCCACTCCAATTTCTGGAAGAGAGTCCAACTCTTTTAGGAAACTTATAACCACATCTGCTTTTTCATCCACACTTAATCCGTCCACATTAACTTCTTTAAAGCTTTTAAGAATTTTAATTATTTTCTTTCGTTCTTCTAGGTTTCTATCCTTCACCAGGACAGAGCACAATCCTCCCCGAGCCTGAAGGGAACCCAAGAATTTGTACGGGAAAACATTCCCTGCCAATACATTGCCGTATACAGGCTTCCATCTCCGGCTCGATAGCAACTCAGCAGTCAAACTGAAAAGATTGGACCACGGATCATTGCGAGGATCCCCAAGAATGGTTTCTCTAGAAAAATTATTAAAATTTGGCGCGGCTTTTTGAAGACTATCTTTATACTTTTTCCAGTCCGTTAGATATTTTCTTTCCATCAGCCAATTACCAACGTCCTCCATATCGGTTGAATCCGGGTCTCGACCATCGTTCACCAGTTTATTACCTGCAAATTGAGCGCCAAGTCGGTCCCTCTCCTCTAGCGTTATCTCGTGAGAATTTTTCCAAGTTTCTTCAAACCAATTAACCAATTTTTCATTCTTTCCTTTCAACTCGACAAGAAGTTCTTTATTTTGTAAAAGTCCTGCCTTTGTAAAATTCATACTTCCGATGAGAACTCTAGTCCCACCCACTTCGTCATAAAAAAATATAGTTTTGGATGAAAGATTTTTTCATATAATTCTGCATTTGGGATTTTTATTTCAAAGCATCCTTTATATTCTTTCCATTCCCTTTTCCCAAGTTCAAAAATCTCTGGATCCGTCCCTCCGAAATTTATTCCCGATATGATCCTTAAAAAAACACCGTTAATCGAAGGACGTAACTCTTCCATTCTTATTCCTATCTTATCCAATACATCAGATTTCGTTACCCATGCGGAACAAATATCTATCTTTTTAGAGGATGAAATTAATTTTTCAATTCGCCCTTGTATGTTTTCAATCAAAGATAATTCGACTTGTTCAAGATTTTTTAAATCCTTCATTTAATACTCCTTGATTTGGGAATCCAGATTTTTATTAAAAAACTACTTGCTTTTTCGATAGTCAAACATTACTTTAAAGTCTCTCATTCCCTCAGTTTTTTTTAGTTTTTTAAAAAATACCCTTGAGCTTATCTCTTTATATGTTCTCGGCTTAGTCGTCCCGATATGAAGAGCTTGCCTCAAATCCTGGTTCATTTCGTACAAATCGTAGGGATCGTCGGTAGATGGTGTTATAAAGGTATCGCCTATTTCAAAATCGACATCTTCATTCACCCTAAGTAAACGTTTTAAAAATTCATTTTCAGTACCGTCGAATAAATCAACCTCTTTCCTAGTCAGAAGCCTTGATTTTTTTCTTCCGAACGATTTTTTGGCATTCATATTGGAATTAATCAAATAAAAATCTTCAAACGGTTCGTTGTAAATTATTTGTTTTAATTTTCCAAAGTTTGCAAAAAGCAGTGAGTAATAAAATAAAAAATATCCGTGATATGGCTCTACCAACACCTCGAAATCACCTTTTCCATCTCCTCTGAGATATACGTTTTTTCCTCCGTCAAGAAGCCAGTCATATAAAAAAAGACCAATACCTTCCTCAGAAGTAAAAGAGAAAAAAGCGATTTGCGGAGCAAATGTCTTTTTACTAATAGCAAATGCTACCTCTGCAGTCTGATCCTTGTATTGTCTGTTAGAAAAAAAGAGAAACGCCGTTGCACATCTCTGACTGTAGTATTTGAATCGATTTAGTCCGCATCTTTTAGCTTGAGGATCTACTACAGCTTCGCCGTCAGGTAAAAGCGTGAATCCCCCGGGAATCTTCAAATTTTTATCAGTTGTATTCATAAGATAATTACCCCTCACTATTCTTTCTTATAGTCGAACAAGACCGTAAAGTCAGTCAGTTGAGCCGTCCGTAAAACAATTTCGAAAAGAGGATTTGACATTATTTCTTCATACATCATTTTTCTGCCGTCGCCCAAACAGACATCTTTTTCCAACACTTCTCGTAAATTATTTGGTAAGTTCGTGGTCAGTGACCTACGATATAAATGCTCTTGAACATTGATTTCTTCAATCTCGATATTGCTATCACTATTCAGTTGCAAAATTATCCGTAGAAATTCTTCTTCAGCTATTGGTTTACTGTCTGCTTCTTTTCTGGTTAAAGGAGTAAATCTGGCTTTACCGAAAGATTTAGGAGAATTTAGATCCGACTTAATCAAGTAAAAATCATCAATTGCATCCTTGTAAATAAAATGTGTAAGTCCTCCAAAGGTTGAAAAAAGCAATGAATAGTAATACATATAGCTTCCTCGGTCAGGGATAACAAGACCAACAAAATTATTCTTGTTTTCTCTCTTCAATGATAGATTTCTTCCACTCCTTAGAAGCCAGTCGAAAAGAAATAAGCCTTCACCACTTTCGCAATGAAAAGGTATAAAACCAATTTCCGCAGCCTTTGCTTTCTCTTCAATCTGCTTAACAACTGATTGAGTAAACTCATTGAAATCTTTTCTTGGGAAAAATAAAACCGAAGTTGTACATTTTCCGCAAAGAAACCTGAGCCTGTTTATGCCAATTTCTTTTCTTGGAAGGCTTGTAGTAACATAACCATTGGGATGAATCTCGTAACCGTGTAACGCTTTCATTTTTAATCCAATCTATATTTTATTGTTTCGTCCGTAGAAGAATTTGATTGAAAAAGAGCTAGATTTATTCCGTCAGTAACAACAATTACTAGGCCTATTATCTTCTTTGCCTAAAGAGAGCTATAAACTTTAAAAGGATACTCTCCTATTCGTTCCATATATATTGATTCTCTGTCGTAATTTTTTAGGGTCTGATGAAAATGAAATACCTTTGATAGCTCTTTTTCTTTTATTCCATACGACAGACGCGTCGTTAGATTGATTTTTATTAAAGGATCTAACTTCCCAAGTCCTTCTTCAGTTTCGCCGACAATTACGAAGTACCCTGCTCTTCTTCCATTTTGGATAATCTTTAGAAGAAAATCTTTATATAGAGGATCGTAACATTCCAAAAATGAAGTTCCTTTTTCTACTAAGATGATTTGTATTTTTCCATTACGGATAAATTTTTCAAATTCTTCCAAATTGGCTGGACTTCTCTTATCTTGAGGTGATAAATAATTTTGTAATGATTTTCTTTTAAATTTTAGGTCACAAAAGTCTCTTACATTAAACTTTTTCATCTCCTCCAATCGATCACTCATAGACTCATAAAAATCTTTGACTTTCAGAGGATTCCGCAAATCATAAGTTCCCCTTGTCGTCAAATTAAAACCATATTCTTCTTGGATGCCATCATATTTGGAAATTTTGGTTACACAGACGGCCATTGAAAGTCCGTTAAAAAAGCGTTCACAGTAATCAAATAGAAATCTGAGCTGCTTAAGATCTCCGGCCGCCATGAGAATGTGCGGATTAATCGTAAGGTCCAGGACCGTTTTGCCTTCATCCGAAGCCTTTACGAAAGGAAGAGGAAGGAGGATTTCACAAAATTTCTTCTGCTTCACAACGTTTTTCATAGTTCTCTTGCCTAGCTTATCAAGTGAGGATTGTTCTTAAAACCTCGTACAACCTCTTCGGCACATCTCTGTCATATGTAGACCTTGAAAATTGAGAGTTCTCCTTGTTATCACCAAAACCATCTTTAAAAAGTTCTGATTGGTTTGCAGCCTCCCTGCTTTTAACCGAAACGTTCGCTAACACTTTGAGTTTTTCGTCTATTTTTTCTTCAAACTCCCTACTATTTTCTTGTTTCTTATCTTCCCTTCTTGCTGGAGTAATGCATCTGTTCTCTCGAATGGAGAAGCTAACGATATCGACATCGTTTAAAGACCCATCCTGTCTGTGAGTTTGTTCCTCTTTTTCTGTTTCGACTTCGATTGTGAAATCCTCTGAACTGCAAACTTCTAAAACCGGGCCTTCACTTTCGTCCTCTCCTTCGGGAGTGACAGGAAAGAGATCTTCCATGTCATCTCCCTGACCGCTATCCATTGGGAGGTCAAGAGAATCTTCAAAAATGCTTATGTGTTTCGGTATCGTCGGGGTGGAGAAAGTACGACTTAAAAATAAATCTAAAGTTTCTTCTTTCGAGTTTTTATCTTTTTGAAATTCTTTAGATTTTTTTTTACAGCCTTCAATTCGTCTGAACCCATTGTGAATATCAAAGTCTTCTTCTAATAATTCATCGAATGCCCTGCAGAATGGATAGGGCTCACTTCGATCTGCTTTAAAGGCACTATAAGAGTAAAGAGAATCACAACCATAAGGTAGCGAATTAATTTTCGAAGAAAAATCTTCTAATGCTTTTTTTAGGCACGCTAAGGTGTAAAAGCAATCGCTACAACTAACGGCTTCGTCCAGGTATTGGACCGATTTGATGTAATTTTTGTCATTTTTTCTTTTATCTCTTTCTTGAAGAAAGTTTTTTCTCGATATAAGCGCACAGTAGCAACTATTCAGGCAATGAAGTTCTTCCGGGATCTCTTCCTGCTCAAAAGGATCTTCTAGATAAACATAGTAATGCCGTCCAACACCATCAAAAGTTTGAATAATAACCGCCTCTAAATCTTTAAGAAACTTCTCCCCGTCACCTGACGCACAAATGTTAGAAAGGTAGGCATTCGCTCTCATGGTATGAGTTAGCTTAAGTTCAGGATCTGTGGCCTTCTTAGATAACACTTGGTGATGGAGGGCTTTATAAAGCGAATACCAGCAAACAAGCTTTTCCTGAAAAAGAACTTCACACGAACTAACCATCACCTTCCCCTCTCAAAAATTTTGTTAGAACAGCTCCTCTTGTAAAATTTTATTACATTTGTTAATTGTGGGGCACAACATTTTCAGATAACCGCCAGCTAGGCAGTCTTGCTTGTTGTTTATTAGACGTTACATTCAACGCATATAACCACGTTAGCAATAATAAAACGCAAGCCCAAGCTCTATTTTTCGAACGTTTCCAAAAAGTTAAAGGGTGTACCCTTGCTTAACTTCAAGCTCCGTCCGAAAATGTAACTTCCTATTAGCTTGTCCATTGTCTTCTCCAGTTCTTTCAAGCCCCGGATCCTTGCTGCGTTTCTAATCATCAATCAACAGAGCAAAATATTGCCTTTATCTGTCCTTTGCTGAGGTTTTCGATAAAAATTTGTGCCTGATTTAGCTTCTCTAATATAAGTAGACAACCCGAATGGCTTTCTTGCGGCAAAGCCGAAACTTTCGACTCCATCACCTATAATTGACACATTTTCCAGCTTCTTTAACTAAAGAACTCTCATGAGAGAAACATACGATCCGGCGGAAGTTGAATCCGTCCAGCAAGCCCACTGGCGTGCTAAAGATATCTACCGCGCCGTCGAACATGCCCTCGACGCCAACGGTAAAGAAAAACCAAAATTCTATGTTTGCCCGATGCTGCCGTACCCAAGCGGAAAACTGCATATGGGTCACGTTCGTAACTACACCTTAAATGACGTCCTTTACCGCTACCTGCGTATGCGCGGCATGAACGTCATGACCCCGATGGGCTGGGACTCTTTCGGCCTGCCGGCTGAAAACGCCGCCATCGCCAAGAAAGTCGCTCCGGCTAAATGGACATACGACAACATCGCCGACATGAAGGCCCAGATGGAACCTCTCGGTCTGGCTTTTGACTGGTCCCGTGAAGTCACGACCTGCAAACCGGACTACTACCGCTGGAATCAGTGGATGTTCCTGAAAATGCTTGAGAAAGGCGTTGCCTACCGCAAGACCCAGACAGTGAACTGGGACCCGGTCGACCACACCGTTTTGGCGAACGAACAGGTGATCGAAGGACGCGGCTGGCGAAGCGGCGCTATCGTTGAAAAACGTGAGATCCCCGGCTATTACCTCGGAATTACTCAGTACGCCGAAGAACTCCTGAAAGACCTCGACCAGCTTCAGGGCTGGCCCGAACAGGTCCGCCGCATGCAGGAACACTGGATCGGCAAGTCCTACGGTGTCAACCTCGCCTTCCCGTACGAACTCGACGGCGAAAAGAAAGAACTTCGTGTTTACACAACACGTCCTGACACGATCATGGGCGTCACGTTCGCTGCCATTGCTGCCGAGCATCCGCTTGCGCTCCGTTTGGCAAAAGACAAACCCGAACTCCAGGCCTTCATCGACGAATGCCGCAAAGGCTCCGTTTCCGAAGCCGATATGGCCACGATGGAGAAGAAAGGTGTTCCGACAGGCTTCTGCGTCAAGCATCCGCTCACCGGCGCCGACGTTCCGGTTTGGATCGGCAACTATGTATTAATGACCTACGGTGAAGGCGCTGTGATGGGCGTTCCTGCTCATGACGAACGCGATTTCGCTTTTGCACTTAAATATGGCCTGCCGATCAAACAAGTCATCGGTAAGAAAGGTGAGGTTTTCGATGACAAAGTCTGGCACGAATGGTACGGCGAAAAAGAAGGCACCTTCTGCGTCAATTCCGGCAAATATGACGGAATGGATTTCGAACAGGCTCGCGACGCCGTTGCGAAGGATCTTGAAGCCCTCGGCTTAGGCAAGCTTCAAGTTCAGTATCGTCTGCGTGACTGGAGTATTTCTCGTCAGCGTTACTGGGGCACCCCGATCCCGATGATCAACTGCCCGCACTGCGGTCCGGTTCCTGTCCCTGAAAAAGATCTTCCTGTCATCCTGCCCGAAGACTTAATCCCGGACGGCTCTGGCAACCCCTTGAATCAGGACGAAGCCTTCCTTAACTGCAAGTGTCCGAAGTGCGGCGGAGACGCTAAACGCGAAACCGACACGATGGACACCTTCGTCGATTCCAGCTGGTATTACATGCGCTATTGCTCGCCCGACTGTGAAACTTCCATGGTCGACGAACGCAATGACTACTGGATGGCTATGGACCAGTATATCGGCGGTATCGAACACGCCGTGCTTCACCTGCTCTACGCCCGCTTCTGGACCAAAGTCATGCGCGACTTGGGCCTCGTCAAATTTGACGAACCCTTCAAGCGCCTCTTCACTCAGGGCATGCTCACGGCTGAATGCTTCTACCGCGAACTCCCCGACGGAAGAAAACGTTGGTTCTACCCGAGCGAACTCGGTATCGTTTATGACGCCAAGGGCAGAATCGAGAAGATCACTGCAAAGGAAGACGGTCTGCCCGTCAAATCTGGCGGCATCGAAAAGATGTCCAAGTCGAAGAACAACGTTGTGGAACCGTCTGCCATCATCGGCAAGTTCGGTGCCGACACTGCCCGCGCGTTCGTGATGTTTGCAGGACCTCCCGACCAGAGCGCAGCCTGGAGCAATTCTGGAGCCGAAGGTACGTTCCGCTTCATGAGAAGACTCTGGAACTTCGGATTCACACATCAGGATGTCATTAAAGAAAATGTCAAACTGGATGTCGCCAAACTGAATCATGAAGAAAAGGCTGTTCGCCGCGATATTTACACGGCGCTCAAACAGGCTGAATTCGACTTAGACCGCATGCAGTACAACACCGTTGTCTCGGCTGCCATGAAGATGCTCAATTCCCTTGATACCCTCAAGGACAACACATCCGAAGGCACACGCGCCGTGATCAACGAAGGCATGTCCATCCTGCTTCGCACGCTCTACCCGATCGCTCCGCACATCACGGCTCAGCTTTTCGAAGACCTGGGCTACGATCAGCGTTTCGGCACTTCCATCGTCGACGCTCCCTGGCCGAAGATTGACGCTCAGGCTATGGTTGCCGATGAAGTGAAGTATGTGATTCAGATTAACGGCAAACTGCGCGGAGAAATCAACGTTCCGGCCGAAACACCGAAATCTGAAATCGAAGCAGCTGCCCTGGCCAACCCTGACGCACAGCGATTTATTGACGGCAAACCTGTCCGTAAGATCATTGTTGTGCCAAAGAAATTGGTCAACATTGTGGTCTGATAAGGCTTAATTCCTCAGGCCCTCTTAGGGCCTGAGGTTTCATTCTTTTTGTTTTACTGGGTGCTTATGAATTACATAGGACTGACTCGCCGCAGTTTCATTCTCGGTCTTTCGGCCCTCGGCCTGAGTGGCTGCGGATGGCATCTGCGCGGCAAGCAAAACGTTCCTTTCAAGACGATCTATATTGCTCTTGGCGAGAACTCTGCGGTTCGGGCAACCATCCGCCGCAACCTTGAAGCCCAAACGGAAGTCAAAGTTGTCAATGACCGCAAAGAAGCCGAGGCGATTTTTGAGTTGCTCGGGCAGTCCCGCGGCTCCAATGTCTTGGCTTACAACTCAGACGGTCGAGCCCGTATCTACAGTCTGCGTTTAACGAATACATTCAGAGTCGTTCTGCAAAACGGTGTAGAACTTCTGCCCACGACCACGGTCAGCGCTACCCGCGAATTGATTCGCGACGAAAGTGACGAAAACGGCCGCGCAAATCAGGAAAGACTGCTTTATGAAGAAATGGAGCAGTCCTGTATCCATCAAATGGTCAACCGTATGACTCACATCTCCGAAGAAACTGTCCAAAAAGGTATGCATGAGCTGGAGTAGTCTTCTTGCACAAAAATTAAGGCCCGACGAAAACGGTAATCTTCCTCGGCTTTGGTTTTTATTGGGCTCGGAACCCCTGCTGGCCATCGAGGCTCAGGATGCTATCCGAGCCGCTGCTTTTAAAGCAGGTTATTCCGAACGCAAATCTTTTGTTTTTGAAGGCAACGCCGATTACTCGCCTCTTTACGAGGCACTCGGCGACCAGAGCCTTTTCGGCGAAAAAAATCTGATTGAGGTTGTTTTCCCCAGAGCAACGATCGGTAAAAACGGTCCTGCGGCTGTGGAAGCTGTTATTGAGCACGCCGACGAAGACAAGATGGTCGTTGTCTCGCTCTTTGATTACGATTGGACCGCAACGAAAAAAGACTGGTTCAATCACCTCATGAAGTCGTCGGTTTGTATCCGCACGGATCCGATTGACCGTAACGCCGTGCCGCGCTGGATTACGGAGCGTGCCAAAGAGAAAAACGGCCAAACGCTCACGCCTGAAGCCGCAAATCTCATCGCTGAAAGAACCGAAGGGAATCTTTTGGCGACGTCTCAGGAAATTCAGAAACTCGCCCTGCTCGTCAACAAGCCGGAAATTGATGTCAGCGATGTGCTCGACGCCGTTTCCGACGTTTCTCGTTTTGATCAGGAATCGCTATTTCTTGCGATGCTTGAAGGCGATGCCAGACAGGTGTCCAAAATTATCGATTCCCTGCAAGGGGAAAACGTTCAAATTCCTTCTTTTCTCTGGATGCTGACGGATGTCGTTCGCAATCTGCTTTTGCTTAATCGAGGATTTGCCGTCAGAACATTCGGACTCTCAGAGGCCCATCGCAGTGCGCTCAACCGCGCATCTCGCCGTGCCAATCCTAAACTCCTTGAATTGATGCTTCATCGCCTAAGCGATGTAGATCGTATGAGTAAGGGACTCTTTGTCGAAAGCAGTGACGGAGACGCCTGGCAGGAATTAAAGGCTGTCTGTCTCATGCTCTCACTAAAAAGGAAGTAATAATCTATGGTATTTACGAACGTCAGCCAAACGGCTCACGACAAAATCGCCGTCATCGGCAAAAAGGCACGCGCTGCTTCTTTGATCATGGCTAAAGCCTCCTCCAAACAGAAAAACAATGTTCTTCTGACTTTGACGGATTTGCTCGGCAAGAATCTAGAAGATCTTTTAAAGGCAAATAACCTGGACATCGTCGAGGCAGAAAAGAATGGTCTTTCTAAAGCCTTTATTGATCGTCTGACCATTTCTGTAGACACCGTTGCCCAGATGGCTGCCGGACTTCGTCAGATCGCCTCTTTGAGAGACCCGATCGGCGAAATCACCGATGTTCGTCCGCAGCCGAGCGGCATTGAAGTCGGCAAAATGCGCGTGCCCCTCGGCGTAGTTGCCATTATTTACGAGTCCCGCCCGAACGTCACAATTGATGCAGCTGCCCTTTGTTTGAAGAGCGGCAACGCTGCCGTGCTCCGCGGAGGCTCCGATGCCAAACATTCCAACGCTTTCTTAGCAGGCCTTATTCAGCAGGCACTCTCGGAAAACAGCATTACCTCCGACGCAGTTCAGATCATCACGGACCCGGACCGCGATTTGGTAGGCGAATTGATTACCGCCCGCGAATACATCGATGTGTTGATTCCCCGCGGCGGCAAGGGCTTGATCTCCCGCTTGATGCAGGAAGCAACCGTTCCGATGATCAAGCATCTCGAAGGCATCTGCCATACCTACGTGGATGAAAGCGCCGATATCGATATGGCAGTCGCCGTCTGCGACAATGCCAAAACGCAGCGCTATTCTCCCTGCAACGCCATGGAAACGCTGCTGGTCAACCGAAAAATTGCCGGAACGTTCCTGCCGAAGATCGGCGCGATCTATTTCAAGAAAGGCGTGGAGCTTCGCTGCGATCAGGCTTCTAAAGCCATCCTGGAAAATTTCGGTCCGGTTAAAGACGTAACAGAAACCGACTGGTCCGAAGAATACAACGCTCCGGTACTTTCGATTAAGGTCGTTGACGCCCTGGAAGAAGCCATTGACCATATCAACACGTATGGTTCTCACCACACGGATGCCATCATTACCAACAATCTTGAGCATTCCGAAAGATTCCTGCGCGAAGTCGATTCTTCTTCTGTCATGCTCAATACCTCCACACGTTTTGCAGACGGATTTGAATACGGTTTGGGTGCCGAAATCGGCATCTCGACAGACAAAATCCATGCTCGCGGACCGGTGGGACTAGAAGGCTTAACCAGTCAAAAATATGTTGTTTTCGGCCACGGTGAACTTCGCAAGTAAGATTTTCCTTGTGGTAAACCATCTTACGGCCGCAAGCCGAAAGGCCTACAATTCAATTCAAATGAAGAAGGAATTCTTGTGAATACTTTGCTTAAACCTTTTTACGCAGTCGTCCCTCTCTCTTTAGAAGAGCTCTTCGCTGAGGAACTTAAAAAGCTCGGTATTGAAAAATTCCGTTTAGAGAAAGGCGGCTGCTGGTTCGGCGCAGAAATGAGCCAAATGATGCAGGTTAACCTTTGGACTCGTTACGCCTCGAGAATTCTCTTGAAAGTAGCCGAAGGTCCCTATCGCACGGAAGAAGATATCTATAAATTAGCTAAATCCTTCCGCTGGGAACAGTATTTCACGCCTAAAAACACCTTCAAAATCGAACTTTCTTCCCGCCGCTCCCCGCTCAAAAGCGTCGCTTTTACGGCCCTTCGCGTCAAAGACGCCGTCTGCGATTATTTTCGTGAGACCGACGGTCAGCGACCGGACGTAGAAAAGCACGACCCGGACATTCGAATCTATGTCCACTTAACGGACAAGAGCTGCATTATTTATTTAGACACCTCTGGTGAATCTCTCTTTAAGCGCGGCTGGCGCGAAGCTAAAGGCGAAGCCCCGCTGAAAGAAAATCTTGCTGCCGGTCTTCTCGGACTTGCCGGCTGGACACCGGACAAACCGCTGCAGGATCCTTTCTGCGGCTCGGGCACCATCATCATTGAAGCTGCCACGATCGCCTGCAATATGGCTCCCGGGCTTAATCGCCGCTTCGGCTTTGAGCGCTTCCGCGGATTTGATTCCACGGCTTGGCAGCGCATCAAGAAAGAAGCTCGTATGGCGGTGAATTTTGATGTTCCGGTTAATTTGGCCGGAAGCGATATTTCGACATTAATCGTCGACCGCGCTCAGAAAAATGCCGTCTTGGCCGGTATTTCTCAGTGGGTTAACGAAGGGAAGGTTCGCTTCTCGGCTTGCGATGCCCGTGAAGTTCAGCCCTCCTCTGAGACGCCGGGTTTAATCGTGACGAACCCGCCGTACGGTGAACAATCCAATCCGAAATCCGCCAGCGTGGCTTCCATGATGAAGAACGTGGCTGATAACCTGAAACGCAATTTCGCGGGCTGGGCAGTTTGGATGCTCACAAGCGATCGTGAGCTGCCTCGTCAGATGCGGCTCAAAGAGTCTAAAAAAATCGTTTTCTTCAACGGCCCCCTCGAGTGCCGTTTCTTCCGCTTCGTCATGACAGCGGGATCCAACCGAAAGGAAGATGTCTCTCAAAAGGAAACTTCTTCTGATTAATAAATCGTCGAGGATAACCTCAACAAGGAAAATAAAATGGACACTAAAGATTTTGATGTAGTAGCCATGAGAACCGATCTTCACCAGATCCCGGAACTCGGCTTCAACGAACACAAGACCAGTGACTACGTCGCTGCCAAACTGAAGGAAATGGGGCTTGAACCGATCCGCGGCATCGGCGGAACCGGTGTTGTTGCCTACATTGACGGTACAGAACCCGGACCCACAGTCATGCTCCGCGCCGATATGGACGCCCTTCCTTTTGTTATCGACGGAAAAGATGCCTGCATCCACGCCTGCGGCCATGACTCTCACACCGCTATGGTTCTTGCCACAGCCGCCAAGCTCATCGGCCACGTCAAAAAAGGCCGCGTAAAACTCTTCTTCCAGCCTGCTGAAGAAACCCTCTTCGGTGCTCTGAAGTCTTATGACGACGGCGTCTTGGATGACGTCGACTACGCTTTCGGTGCTCATGTTCGTCCGATCCAGGACATTCCTGACGGCACTGTCTGCGCTGCTGTTCGTCATACTTCCAGCACATTCTGCATCGTCGAACTCAAGGGCAAAGTCGCGCACGGCTCTCGCCCGCACCTCGGAGCCAGCGTTGTTGAAGCAGCCGTTCTCGCAACCAATGCCGTGAACTCTCTCTGGGTCAACCCGAACAAGGCTTGGTCCGCCAAAGTCACATCCATTGACTGCGCTTCTACAGCCACCAACATCATCCCGGACAAAGGCAAGATGATTCTTGATATCCGCGCCCAGGACAATGAAACGAAGACCGAACTGCTTGAAAAACTCAAGACAGCGATCACCAACGCCTGCGCATGCGTCAACGTTACCTGCGAAATCACATTCCCGGGCGGCGTTATTCCTGCTGCCGTTTACGACGAAGACTTGGTTGACCAGGTTCGCAAGACCATCGGCGAAGTACTCGGTGAAGAAAAAGTCGCTAAAGACTGCGGTGGCGGCGGAGAAGACTTCCACTACTTCAAACAGAAGAAACCTGAACTTCATGCCGCTTACATCGGTGTCGGTACCGGCGTTACACCGGGTCTGCACGATCCGCGCATGACCATGAACCCCGAATCTCTCAGAAACGGTGTCAAGGTTTTGGAAAAACTGATTCTTAATGTTGTCGGCTAATTCAGCCAACAGATAAGATTCGGAAGGAGGCTTCGGCCTCCTTTCCTTTTAGGATCGTTTGACGCTTCGAACCGAGAAAGAGAATCTTTCAGCCATGTGGAAAGATTCCGAGGCGACGATTGAGAGACCTCTTGAGTCGTAATAGTTTCGAATGATTCTGAGCGACGGGCTGTTCGCCGGCACATGGAAAATGTCTGACACTTCCTTCGGCATCGTTGTCGCAGAAAACGCCTGCTTCACTTCCACGCATTCCTGCCCTGTCACTTCTTCGGCCAAGGTAATGATGAGGTCATCGGATCGTTTTTTAATCAAATCCAGTACTTCCAAAGCATTCGGATAGATATAAACGTAGGTGACGACCACCGCTTCCGGATGGCGTTCGGAGGCCACTCGAATATTCTTAAATCGAATGACTTCTTCACCAGGGATCAAACCCAAACGATCCGCGGTTTCTTCATTGAGAACCAAACGTTCGACGTTTTGGATGTGTCGTGGATAGAGATTGCCGTAATGGTCGATTCCTCGAATATCGTTGTATTCATTTAAGAACCGACCTATGCGCGTTCTAGCTTTTACGCGGGTTCCGACGTGTGCTTTGCGCTCAAACAATCCTTGCTGAGAAAGGTACGCCAGCGCTTTGCGCATGGTATCCCTGCTCACATTAAATTGTTTAGCAAGTTCAATTTCTCCGGGGATGATCGAGCCAACTGGCCATTTACCTAAAGAAACTTGGAGCGAGATTTCTTCTGCAACCTTGTGCCAAATTTTCTTTTGCATAGAATAATTGTCGGTATCAAAAACTACAAATACATTGTAACGATACCGCCTGAAAGATGGCAAAAAGTTTACGAAAAAGCCTCGTCCGAAAGGCTTAATCCGCTTGGCTTACAAGGCTTTTAGAGACTTAAACAGTGGCCTGAAAAGCCACTTGCAGCCAGCCGGTGAGACCGGCTGCTCCGGCAACCACAAAGATCAAAAAGCAAACAAAAGTGACCTTCCCTATTCTTTTCCTCGCAAATAGGTATATCAGCCAGCAAAAAATGACTAGGCTAAAAGCCACCCACAAATAGGTGATGAAATCAACCATGACCGGATCCTCCGGTCAGTTAATGTATCCACGCACTGTTGCGGAATGCGCAAAATCTCTCCGAAATAAGCACTCAGAAACAAACTAAAGATTTAGCGATACAGTTTGGTTTTACCGACCTAGGTAAGGAATGACTTTTCCATGACTATTTCATGGTAGTTCTTCCCGCCAATCTCAACATCGGTCTCAACCATAATCCGGAAGCCTCTCCGTTTGTAGAACGCAATGGCAATCTCGCTTTCAGAAAATGTCGATAGCCACGCTTTTTGAAAATCGTTTTCTTGGATGTATTCCATTGCGGCACCAAACAAAAACTTTCCGAGATTGTTTTCTCTCCAATCCGGTCTGACGGAAAACCATCTGAGCTGCGCAGTGTCTCCTCGATCTACAACGCCGATGGTACCGACAAGTCCCTGTTCGTCTTCAACCATCCACAGTCGATTCAACGGTTTCGGATTAATGACGAACTCTGCAAAAGTTTCTGCAACGTAGCCTTCAAAGGCGATCGGATAATCGAAATTCGAATGCCCGTAGATTCCGGAAAACTCAATCAGCCTGCCGAGGTCACCGGCTTTTAGTTCATGCCTCAATGTAAGTCCGGGAACGTCAAAAATTTCCATGATTTTGAAATAGAAAAAACCGCAGTACGCTCAATTGTATCTGCGGCCGAAGTAGTAAAAGCGGTGTTTTCTTTCACCGCTCTTTTCCTTATTTCATAACTGTCGGAGCCTGATATTCATATTCCTTCTTCAGGATTTCCATCTTGTAGAGCTTCTTCAAGCCTTCATAGAAGGAAGCTTCATCAACTCTGGACTGAGATGTAAGGGCTTCTCCGCGAATTTCATCGACTTGGCTGTCATCAGCTGCGGGCATCTTGCTGGATTCCACATAGCTGATAACGTAAGCACCATCAGGAACCGTCGTGCCGGTGAAAGCAGGAAGACTCTTAGCAGGAACTGCCATTTCAGCCTGGATCAAAGGCATGGACTGAGACTGAGGATTGATACGGGAAACAGTCAGTTCATGGCCGAAACCTTCCAAATCCTTCTTAGCCTTAAGCTCAGCCAGCTTAGCTTCACCGGCTTTCTTAGCCAAGGCAGAAGCCTGTTCCAGTTCGAGCTGGTCCTTGATCTCGCCCTTCACTTCGTCAAAGGACTTAATGTGAGCCGGAGTGTGTTTAACGATACGGGCAGAAACCAGTGTGTTGGCAGCAACTTCAACAGCCTGTGTATTTCTCTTTTCCTGGAGACAGTCCGGAGAGAACAGGTCTTCAATGACGCGCTTCGTGATGTACTGAGCATCCGGAGATGTCTTCGGCAGACCGGACTGAGTCAGACCGTCGAGCGTATGAAGTGTCAGACCGTATTTTTCAACTGCAGGGTCTAAGCTGTCGCTCTGTTCGTAGACCATGTTGGTAAAGCCATCGGCATTTTCAGCAAACATGGACTGACGGTGCTGATCCTGCCAGAATTTGAGAATTTCACTGCGGACTTCTTCGAACGGACGAACGTGAGCTGGATTGATGTCGGTCACATGGATGATGTGATAACCGAATTCGGTTTTAACCGGTCCGACGATTTCGTCTTTCTTAGCCCCGAAAACGGCTTTGTCGAATTCAGGAACCATCTGGCCCTGAGTAAAGAAATCGAGATCGCCGCCGCTTTCCGCTGTTCCGGGGTCGGCAGAGTTTTCTTTGGCTAACTGAGCAAACTTGGAAGGATCGGCTTTGACTTCGGCAAGAATCTTTTCTGCTTTAGCTTTGGCATCCTGGTCAGCCTTGGCTTTATCTGCTTCGTTGGCATCCGGAGCGATCAAGATGTGAGCTGCGCGTCTGGATTCTTCAACTTCATATTTCTTACGGTTCTGTTCGTAGAAATCTTTCAGTTCCTGCTCAGAAGGTTCAGCAGTCATCTTGACGGTTTCAGGAGACATCACAACAAACTGAATGTTCAAGGATTCAGGAGCGCGGTAGTCGTCCTTGTGTTCGTCGTAGTATTTCTTGATCTGTTCTTCAGAAACCTTGACGTCTTTCATATAGGAGGACGGATCAAAGCTCATCGTACGAACGACGCGGGTTTCGCGAAGAATGTCGTTTAACAGGGCAACCGTCTTCTTAGGAACAAAGGTTGTCTGAGCAACAGAATTCACCAGCATGTCCTGAACGAGGTCTCTTCTCAGTTCATAAACAAACTGCTGGTCGCTCTTGCCGCGGGCGGCAAGATAGTTTTCATACAGCTCAGGAGAGAACTGGCCGTCTTTCTTGAAAGCATCTGCGTTCTTAATCACATTGATGGCATCAGCTTCGCTCACATTCATATAGTGGTGAGCCATCTGTGCCTGGAGAGCGCGTCTCGTTGCAATGTTCTGCAGGATTGCTGCATTAGCTTCCTGTGTTTCGAAGATGCTCGGATCAACGGCACCTCCTTCCTGCTGGCGCATGCGTTCAATATATTCGCGTTTCTGGTAATCGAATTCTTCAGGCTGAATACCTTTACCGTCAACTTTGGCGATTGCATTTGCATCCGGATTCAAACGGCTGTAGCCATTGATACCGATAAAGACGAATGCAGGAATAATCAGAATCATGGCGATAAGCATCAGCCAACGTTTCTGGTTTCTAAAAGATTGGAACATTATGATCCTCAAGCTCTTAGCGAGCGATTCTTATTGGAATACAAAACAAAGGTCTAATTTTACCTTCCGCGGCAAATTTTGAGTGAAAGTTCACGTCAAAAACCTTGAATCTTGGTTAACTTTTGGAAATTTGCAGCACGTACGCATAAAGTTTCCTGTCTCCGTCATGCTCCAAGTTAAGAAAAACTGATTTGAGTTGGACCTCAAAAATATTTTTTCCCGCAAAATCAGTCTACTGATAATTTTCGATGTAACAGAACGCAAAAAATTCCGATTTCGAGTTGCACGAATTTTTAATCTATGTAGAATTCGTTTCACTTTGATGACGCGCGAGCGTTTGAAAAGAAGGAGTGGTAGTTCAGTTGGTTAGAATACCGGCCTGTCACGCCGGGGGTCGCGGGTTCGAGTCCCGTCCACTCCGCCAAGATTCTTTAAGCCTCGGTTTGAGTTCCGAGGCTTTTTATTTTCAGCGGCCCTTCGGCCACTCCAAAATACTATTCCTGATTACCTTGAGCGAAAGGGCTGTTCAGATAATTATCCAAGTCTTTATCGCCTCTTCCGGAAATATTGATCACAACGACGTCGTCTTTTCCAAACTTTCTCTTTTCCAAGACGGCAAGCGCGTGGGAAGATTCAAGAGCGGGAATGATGCCCTCTTCGCGCGTCAGCATGAATGCGGCCTTTAATGCCTCATCATCTGTCACTGCTTCAACTTCCATTCTTCCAGTCTTTGCCAAATGAGCATGCAGCGGTCCGATGCCGGGATAATCCAAGCCCGCAGACAAAGAATAAGCTTCTTTGACTTTTCCTTGTTCGTCTTTCATCAGAAGAGTCTGAGAACCATGGAGAACGCCTTTTTCACCGATAGTCAGCGTAGCTGCAGTTTCTCCGCTGTCAACGCCCTTTCCTGCTGCTTCCGCAGCAATCAGACGAACAGCCGGTTCGTTAATGAAGTGGTAGAAAGCGCCGGCCGCATTGCTTCCGCCGCCCAGACAGGCAACGACGTAATCAGGATTTTCTTTGCCGGTTCTCTCTTTGAGCTGCTTCTTAATTTCTTCGCTGATCACAGATTGAAAACGGGCCACCATTTCCGGATATGGCTGAGGACCGACTGCAGATCCGATCAAATAGAAGTTTTCGGGGTCTTTCATCCAGGCTTCGAGGGCTTCGTTGACGGCGTCGTTAAGTGTTTTTGATCCGCTGATCGCCGGAATCACCTTTGCGCCCAGCATTTTCATTCTTTCAACGTTCGGTCTTTGACGCTGAATATCCAGTTCGCCCATATAAACAGAGCATTCCAAGCCCATCAAGGCGCAGACTGTGGCTGTTGCCACGCCGTGCTGGCCGGCGCCGGTCTCGGCAATGATTCGCTTTTTGCCCATGCGCTTGGCTAAAAGTGCCTGCCCGATGGCGTTGTTGATTTTGTGTGCACCGGTGTGATTCAGATCTTCTCTCTTGAGATAAACATTGGTGCCGTACTTTTCAGAAAGACGCGGAGCGAAATAAAGAGGAGACGGACGACCGACGTAATCTCTTAGGAGATCATTGAATTCTTTTTGGAACTCGGGATCATCGACATAGCGAAGGTAGGCTTCCTGCAGCTCATCAATGTTTTTTTGAAGCTCGGGAGGAACAAAACTGCCGCCGAATTCACCGTAAAAGCCCCTTTCATCAACCGGAAGAATAGATTTATAGAGATTCATTTGAGGTACCTACTTAATTGAAAAACGGGAAAATAAAAAAACCACCGAGTTGTTCGCTCGATGGTTAGATCGGTTCTTTAGCTTCTAGGCCGAAGATTTTTAAGCATTACTCCAGCACCATCGAGTGAAATCGATGGGCCACCACCAACTGTGAGAAGCAACATTGAAGTACATGGCTAGAAAATAAATTGAGTTATATCCGTAAGAAAAATATTATCAAGAAAAAAACAGAATTTCGGTCCTTTAGAAAAAGTTTTTTCTTTTTACGGCCTGAGGATTTTCCCGAACTCAAGAACGACAAGACTTCTGAAGCAATGGCAAAGAAAACTCTTCCTTATACCTGACAGGTAAAGAAAAGTCCCGGAGCGAAATCACGGGACTTTGTTTTGGTTAAAACCTTTTAATCGGCTTCAGCATTTAGCACTCAAAACTTGCTTTTGATTAGTACAAGCCGATGAACTTCCACCAGGCCATACCGATGGTGAGCCAAATCACCACATTGATCGTTGTGATGATAAAGCCGTTTCTCCACCATTCACCTTGAGAAACATAGCCGGCACCGAAATAAACAGGACCGCAGCCGTTACCGTAGTGAGTCAGCGAAATCGGCAGGTTAGCGAAGCAGCCGAATGTGATGGCAACCAGCATAGCTGGAACACCGCAGGCGGCGGCAACTGCCACGAATGCTGCGTACATCGCAGAAATACGGGCTGTAACCGAAGCGAAGCAATAGTGAGAATAGATATAAATGAGGGAGATAAGGACGAAGGATGCAATCCAGCCCATATTAGCGGCAGCAACTGCGGTACCGATAAGTTTGGCGATCCAAGCAATAAAGCCGGACTTAGCCAGCGCGGTAGCCAAGGCAACCAAGCCGCCCATCCAGAACATTGCGTCCCAAGCGCCTTTTTCGGAAAGGATGTCTTTCCAGTCTAAAACTTTAGCAATCAGCATGATGGCGACGGCAAGCATAGCAACCGGTGTTGCACCAAGTTTTGTCCAAGAACCTGTTGCCCACAGAGCCAAGCACATGACAAACACGAATGCGAGGACTTTTTCCTGAAGGCTCATCGGACCCATCTTTTCGAGTTCGTTGACAGCCAGATCGCGGGCGTCGGGAATGTCTCTGATTTCAGGAGGAGAAAGTTTGAGCATCAGAACCGGAACCAGAAACAAGCTGATCAAACCCGGAACGATAGCGGCAACTGCCCAGTTCATCCATGTGATTTCAACGCCGACGGCAGTAGCAGCCAAACCGACGCACAGCGGATTGCCGGCCATAGATGTCAGGAACATCGTGCAGGTCACAGCGTCAGTGTGATAACCGACCTGCATCAGGTACTTACCGATTTTGCCGGCAGTGGGTCCGGGCTGAGAACCGAAGGCATTTGCCAAGGACTGAACGATCGGATAGAAAACGCCGCCTCCTCGAGCGGTTGCTGAAGGCATCGCCGGAGAAACGATCAATTCGGATAACGCGATGGAATAACCAAGGGTCAGTGAAGAACGACCGATGTACTTAATAATAAGGAAAGCAATAAGGCGGCCGAAACCAGTTTTGATAAATGCGCGGGAAAGGAAGAATGCGCAGACGATCAGCCAGATTGTGCCGTTGCCGAAACCCATCAGAGCCTGACCGGTCTTTAAAACACCGGTGATGGCGCAGAATGTGAGTGCAATGAAGGCAACCGCACCCATTGAAATCGGCTGAAGAATGAAGCCGGCAATGGTTGCCGCAAAAACGGCAAACAAATGCCAGGCATTAGGCGTCAAACCTTGCGGTGTTGGGCAAACCCAAATCACAAAGCCTATCGCTAGAACTATGATCCAGTTCCTTAGACTTTTACTCATAAAAATCCCCTGAGGTTGTTGATGTAACTTCTTTTCGAAGTTTCCTTTTATTGCGTTTCTAACTCAAATTAACAATTAGAAACACTCTTGATTCTAGGCTTTATCACGTTGGATTTCTCCCCTAGGAACTTTTCTCTAAGTGAAACCACCAACGCTGAGGAAGGTTATTTGCTTACCGGTGAGCCTCTTTTACGACAGCTTTCTTTGTGCGTTTTTTCGTCTTCGTTTTCTTGTTTCCATGAACTAAGTCGATTGGTAAGTACACCCGGCAATAAACTTTTACAAGTGAAATTGATTCTGAGTTGCACCTTCTCGAAATTTAGGTAAAATCTTGATTTCTTCGACAGCGCGAGCGAACGGAGAGACAAATGGAGTGGTAGTTCAGTTGGTTAGAATACCGGCCTGTCACGCCGGGGGTCGCGGGTTCGAGTCCCGTCCACTCCGCCAGAATTCCAAGCCTCAGGTTTTCGGATCTGAGGCTTTTCCTTTTTTTCTCTCCCGATAATTTTCTGAATAAATTATCTTTATATTTCAATTAGTTAAAGAGTAACATTTAATCTCCCCGATCTCTTTTCACGTGTTCTCCACGCAGTCTGAGACATTTCTGAACGCTTGTTCAGGACCTTTCGGTTAATATGGCAAAGTCATTTACGGAATTTAGGTATGAGAGTTCTGGCTGCCTCCCTTCTCGTCGCTGCAACCTTGCTTCAAGGATGCACGCTGTTAGGCATCGCCAGCACAACCGCTTCCATCTCTTCTCCTAAGCACGGCTGGTTCGATGTCAATGCCAAGCTTGTAGAAAAATCCGAACTCAGACGCCCCGCCGTCCCTCTTAACCTTACGCTTCATCTTCGGGTCATCGTCCAAGGCATCGACACCGGCAAGGAAGGCACGCTTGAAGACTCCTTCGAATGGCTGTTTGCAGATGAAACTCGTAAAGAGATGGTTGATCTACTGGAGAAAAACGGAATCGCACTCATTACCGACCGCGGCTTGGACGGCGCAGTCTATATCGAAATCTCCGACACAATGGAAGATATAGGCATGCGCTACCTTCCGATTATTCCGACGGTTCGCTGGACCGAGCGCAAAATCGGCAAGATGCGTATCACTTTCATTAATTCCGCAAACCATAAAGTTTCTTCCACACTCACTGAAGAAAATGTTTTTATTCAGTCCGGCCTTCTGTCCGATTCTCCTCAATCTGAATACAAGAAGAAGCCTTTCGAATTAAGCCGCTGGGACTACACAATTAAAGGCGACGGTATCGGTCTGCACGAGCTCAATGAGCAGCTCTTTTATCAGTGCATGAAGAAAATCCAGGACAAAGTCTCATTAGAGGAATTTTTTGGCGTTCCCGATGATTCTTCCGACGAGCCGAACGCTCCTGATCCGGCAGAAGGATGGCATAACAACACAGGCGGCGAACTCGTCGACTAATCAAACACTTTCGACCAAGTTAGATATACTCCGTTCAGTACGTATTTACTCTCATCAAGGTCAAAATGTCTTCATCTAAGATCGCTGCCGCGGTAGCAGTTTGTGCCGCGGTCTATGCCTGCGCTTACGGCGGATTGGTTTATTACCAGGGCCAAAAATTCCAAGAATACGCATCCGATCTTCCCAAGTATTTGGGCAGTGAATGGAAGTCCGTCAAAGTGAACATCACCGACAACGGTTTCTTCAGCAAAGAATTTATCGTTCTCAATAAAAATGCCCAGCCGAAAGATAAGGATACCGTCACGCTTCCCGGCAAAGTAAAGTTCGGATGGTCCCCTGAAAGCGAGATCACGATTAAGGGAGAAGGCAATGAAGTTTTTAAGAAAGTCGTTGAAGCCGCACAACCGGTGCTGAAGACTTCTTTTAACTATCGTTTTATTCCGAATTTATTCGTCTTCAGCAGCAAAGCCGTTGAAACAACCGTTGACGGCGAAACCTTTAAAATCGGCGCGATTCAGTCCCAAGCCCTCCCGAAATTAGTAAAACAGGCGGACGGCAGCCTGCTCATTGAAAATCTTGATTCTTCCGTCAAGACAGACATCTTCTCTTTGGCCTCAGAAGAAAGCAACGTTGCTCTAAGTAATCCGGAATTTAAATTTTCTGTCAAAGGCGGAAATCTCAAAGCCGCTGCTCTGTCTTTTTCGGTGAGCGGAATCGATTACAGAGACAGCAGTACACAGTTCACTATCGGAAAGACTTTGGTTTCTATCAACCAAAGCCAAAACAAATCTGAAATTACCGAAGGCATCAAAATCACTTTTGATCACCTGAAAGTCGGTGGTTTCTTAAAGGTCGGCATTGACAGCTGGAATACCGGATTAACAGCACATTTTCCGCCCGAACCTCTGCTCTTTGACTTCTTGGTGCAAGAGGCTTTCGGAACAAACTTCTGCACTAACTTCCCGCTCATTTGCTCTCCTGAGCCTATAAACGAAGCTCAGGCCGAAGAGATCTTAAGAAACGGCATCCTTGCCGGTAAAACCTGGGCCGCGGTTGAACCCTCTGAGATTAAAGTCGGCAAAGAAAGCCTTTCTTTCAGCGGACAGCTTAAAAAGCAACCCGAAGGCAATACTTTGGGATCTGTGAAATTCAGACTTCAGACATCCGACGGCGGCCTCGGACAGTTTGCGCTCATGGCATTGCCTCGCAACTCTTACTTAAGCGAAGGCAAAGGAGTTTATACAACTGAAATCGTTCCGACACTCACGCCGAACGGCGATTTGATTTTGACGGCAAACGGCGTCCGTCTTTTCTAAGAAATCTCCGGACAAAGAAAATCCCGCTCGTTCTTTAGGAACTGCGGGATTTTCTGTTTTAGTCAGAGACTAAATTACTTGGCCAGCTCAATCGGTTTGCCATCCTTGCGAATGGTAAAGTTATGGCACTGGTTGCACATCAGAACCGGTTTAGACAAATTGGCCTTATGGCAGTCTTCGCAGTTCACCTGACCCAAGTGAGAATGATGGGGATTGGGAACCAGATCGGCTGTCTGTTTAGCCAGTTTGTCATAGTCACCGTGGCACTGCATGCACTGATACTTGGTGACATAGCCGTCTTTGCTTTTCGGCCACATAGCACCGTGAATTTGTCCCAGTGTCTTGGCCTGAGCAGCAGGAGCAGCAGCGGCAGGTGCCTGGTCAGCTGCATAGACGGAAAGACCGACGCTCATTCCGAAAAGAGCGGAAGCTAAAACGAGTAATGTTTTTTTCATTTTTGATCTCCTCTTACTTTGCAGCTGCGGCTCTCTGAGCCATTTCTTTACCGGCAATTCTTCCGAATACGGTGGCTGCGCCTAACTGAGCGCCGCCGGCATAGTTATGGAAGAAGATACCGCCGGAGGAGTTGCCGACTGCATAGAGACCGGGGATGGTCTTGCCGTCTAAGTTCTGAACTTCAGCCTTCGTGTTAATCAGCGGGCCGCCGAATGTAGCGGTCATACCGCCCTGCAGAGGCACAGCATAGAACGGAGCTTTTTCAATCAGATGCGGTTTCTTGTAGGTGTTCGGCGGATTCATCTTGCCCAACGTACCGTTCTTGACTGCATCGTTGTATTCCTTAACAAGCGCCACAATCTTGGCCGGAGGCAAACCTGCCTGTTTAGCGACTTCTTCGATCGTGTTGGCCTTACCGTACGGGCTGTTCAGCATATCGAATTTAGGAATAACTTTGTCGAGCACCGGGCATGTCGAGTCGACGATGACCCAGCCGGTGTTATCCAGTGTCTTCTGAGCTGTGGTTCTAGCTTTAATCACATAGGTGTTGTTTTCATCCATGTAACGATCACCGGAAGTATTGACCTGAATACCATAACCGGAGTTCAGAACGTCAGCAGGATTGACGTGGGTTGCACCGATAATCGGACCGGCATGGAACTGGTCCATGTTGACGCACTTAGCATACAGAGGAAGCGTCAAGGAAATGTTTTCACCAGTTGTGGACTTGGAGCCGCGAAGCACCATGCGGGTAGCCCAGCCGCCGATGTATTTATCGACCATTTCAGGATTGGCAGAGAAGCCGCCGGTTGCAATGGCAACGCCGCCCTTGGAGAAGTATTCTTCCTGTCCTGCCGGTGTCTGAATCTTCACGCCGGTAACACGCATCTTGTCGTCATGAAGAAGTTCAATACCTTTGTGCTCGAACTTAACTTCAACACCTTCTTTAGCGGCAGCCGCAAGAAGTTTCTTAACGAGCTGTGCACCGCCTGTGAGACCTTCGCCGTCAACACGACAGGTACGGCCGAGACGCGGATACGGCATCGGACGAATCTTGCCGAACTTAACGCCGATATCTTTTTCCAGCCAGTCAATACCGGCGGAAATGTTATCAGTGTAAGTGCGGTTCAAAGCCTTATCGCCCATCTGTTTGGAAACGTCCATCATCATGGCGTAGAAATCGTCGGCAGTATCTTTGATGCCCTGCTCTTTCTGATGACGAGAGCCCCAGCCGCAAACGGAGCCCAAAGCAAAAATAGCGTTCCCGTCGGGACGGTCGCGTTTTTCGAATACAACTACTTTCTTTGCACCAGCCTGCTTAGCGGCGATGGCAGTGACCAATCCGGCAGGACCGGCCCCGAGCACGATCACGTCATAAGTATTTTTATCGTTCTGGGCGGGTGCCTTTGCTGCTGGCTCTGCTGCGTGGGAAGCGCCCACGAAAGAAGCAAAACCGGCTGCCATAGAGCCAACTAAACCGCCTTTCAATACGTTACGTCTGTTAAAGACCTTCATTTGGTACTCCAAAGTCAAGATACATTCGAGTAAGAGGGGTAGTTATTTATCTTCTTAAAATCCCGGGGGCTTAAGAACCTCTTGGCATGAATTTTAGCATTAAGATTTCTTAAGAGATAGTTCAACGGGGCGATAAATTCCACGTCTTCTACAAAAGGACGGGAAATTCCTGAAAAATGAGAACCCAGACTGCACCTAAGTCTGCAAGCAATAATCTCTTTTCGACTAATGCTCTCAGGCATTTGCATATTAATAAGCAAATTCAAAAAAACTGTTTTTCTTAAGAATCAAATTATTCAAAGAAAACAATCAAATTCTAATAGCCCCTCTTTTATCCTATGTCAACTTTTATTTTCAGAAAAATCACGGATAAACGCACAGACCAAAAAAAATGGGACCTCTCGGTCCCCTGATTCTCATTAGATTAGAGCCTATCCTGCCACTGTGCCCTCGGCACTGCCGTGTAGATCGGAAGCATAGGATCTGCTCCGTTTTCCAGACCAACCAACGCGAGCGCGGTCAAAAGACACAATTGAGGTCCTTCATAAGAACGCACTGGTTCAAACCATTCAGACAATGAATGGTTAAAGCCCTCTCTGCCGCCGGCACCCAAGCTCGTAGAAGGAATGCCGAGAGACATCGGAACGTTTTGGTCTGTCGAAGCGCTCATGTACTCTGTGAGCTCAATGCCTAACGCCATTTGAGCCGCTCTGGCCGCTTGAAGCACAGGACTGTCGGGTTTAGAGACCGCAGCCGGACGGTGGCCGATCGGCGTAACCTTGCATCTAACCTGCAGCGCCGGATCGGTCACATTCCAGCGCTGATTTTCCAACTGAGCACCGAAAGCAAAAAGCGGAAGGACTTCCTGTACGAGGCCGTCGAGCATTTGCGGGTCTTCGCTTCTTAAGTCAATTTCACATTCCGCGTGTTCGGCAATAGCGTTCACAGAAGAACCGCCGCTCATGGTGGCTAATGTAAAAGTCGTTTTGGGTTCGGCCGGAACCTGGAGGTTGGCAAGCAAAGCGCCGGCTCGGCACAGTGCCTGAGTGGCGCTCGGATACTGACCAAAATTCAAATAGCTGTGACCGCCGGGACCGCTGTATTCAATCTTGTAGCGCTTAGAACCGACAGATCCGTAGAGCAGTCTTCCGGGGTCGGCGCCGTCCAAGACCAAAACGCCGTCCACATGGATGCCAGAGCTGTAGAAGATTCGTTTCACGCCGCGCAAGTCCCCTTCTGCCTCCTGCCCGACCGTGGCAATGAAAAGCAGCGTTCCCTTTGTCTTGATGTCGTTGTTGACGACCATTCGAATAACTTGGAGCATGCAGGCCAATGCACGGGATGCGTCGGAAATACCAGGCGCAAACAGTCTGCCGTTTTGGCGGCGAACCGTAGTGTCCGTTCCTTCCCTAAAGCTATTATCCATATGCGCGCTGATAACGCAGACGGGACCGTCCGGATCCGTACCTTTTCGGCAGGCGATGACGTTCCCGACAGGATCAATAGATGCTTCCAGACCGTAACTGTTAATCTTCTCAGCGATCATTGCGGCTCTGGTTTGCTCTTTCATTGGAGGAGCAGGAACTTCACAAATTTCGATCTGTTCCTCGATCGTAAAAATTTCCTGAGGAACGGCCTGCTCAAGGGCCTTTTTGACAATCGGGTCGTTGAAGACGCTCTCCATCACAGCGGCGGTTCGTTCTTCAAGGAAGGGTGCATCTTTGACGGGCATAGTCATGGGAATTCCTTAGCAGTAAGTTTGTGATGTTATTCTTCTTTACGCTGCATCACTATATTAATAATGCCGTCCTCTTCAGAAGAGGAAAGGAGCTTGTTGCCGGTCTGATCCGCAAACTGACTCAAATCTCTTAAAGCATGCGGATCAGTTGCCTGAACCAGGAGTTTTTCTCCGGGCTGCATCTTGGCTAGCGCCTTCTTTGTTCTAAGCATCGGCATCGGGCACCTCAAGCCTTTGACATCTAATATTTGCTGAAAATCTGAATCGGACAAGGTCGGCTCCGTAAAAATTTGTTTTACGGAAATTTTAGACGGAATATGAGGATTCAAACAAAGCTTGATGAACTGGCATTCCCAAAATCAACACGAATAAGCAAAAACCATCTCAAGCAATAATCATCGATTCAAAATGAAAAAGGACTCTTTCAAAGAAAAAGTAGGCTGGTCAGTAAGAAAAATTGAGCTTCAATACCGGATCTAAAAGTTAAGACATGCAGGAAGTTTTGATCAAAGGCCCTGCTAGACAAGACTTCTATTAAGAAAAAAGAATAATTATCCGATTTTTCGACGGAAAAAAGAACAAAAAAAACCTGCTAGGGACACTAGCAGGGTTTCCAACCAGGATAAACGGTTGTTTTCACAACCACCTCAAACCACGATGTAGATAGTAACACCAACATTCATTAAAAACCATACTTTTGTCGCCTTTTTACGAAAAAGAAGACAAAATAAATTTCTTGACTTTTGATTTTTCCGCTTTGCAAATTATTTCGCACAACCGAATTTTTCTTTTACTTATTGAATTGAAGAAGAAATAATTTTCCGCTTGGCTCATCCTTTCTTAATCTTTACGTATTAATACCCATAAAGACGAAAGAGAAACTTTTACATCTTCTAAAGAATTTGTTCGGTCAAAACGGTACCAAAAGTGGGTAATGATTTTCTACCGCCTTCTTCGTATCTTCACTAATCGTCCCTTAACTCCTTGGTAATACTTCTCATTTCGGATTTTTTGAGGCCTAAATTCGGCCTTCTGAATTTATCGCTGGTATTTAAAGGTTAATTGCGGGTGATTTCAAAACCATCTTTGAGACAAAAACTTGGTCCAAAGATGCAAAAAAAGGAAAAATTTGTCAGAAATTTGGGACCTCAAGCGATGATTTCCTACTGAATCACGTTAAAGAACCCAAAAGCGGCATATACAATTACTTCAATCAATTTATAAATAGTCATTTTTTGTGTCACTTTTTAGAAGGGAGTCTTCAATGTCTGATGCACGCTCCAACTGGAGTTCCAAGACCGGCATGATCCTGGCTGCAACCGGTTCTGCCGTCGGTCTCGGAGCCATTTGGAAATTTCCGTACATGGCCGGTGCCAACGGCGGTTCTGCTTTTATTATTCCGTTCATCCTGATGGTGTTGTTTTTCGGCGTTACCTTGATTCTTGCTGAGATCATCATCGGCCGAGCCGGACGCGGCAGTTCCGTCACGAGCTTCCGACGTATCGGAGGTAAGTTCTGGGCTCCTTTGGGGTTCGTTGGAGTGCTTTGTGCTTTCCTCATCATGACCTACTACAGCACGGTAGGCGGATGGTGCCTCACTTATTTGTTCGAGGCCATCATGGGAAATGCGGCTTCGTCTGACCTAGCGATGTTGGAAAAGACCTTCCTTAAAACCGTCAGCACTCCGGTTTCTGCCATTCTTTATCAAACCCTTTTCCTGGCGATCACTGCCGGCGTCCTGATCTTCGGCGTGAACAAAGGTATCGAACGTATATCCAAAGTGCTTATGCCGCTGCTTTTCGTGCTGATGATCGTCCTGATTATCCGCGGACTGACGTTGCCGGGCGCCTGGGAAGGCCTTAAGTTCCTTTTCTCTCCGAAATGGGATCAGGTCACAGCAAACTCTCTGCTCAACGCCATGGGCTTCACATTCTTCTCGCTCTCCGTCGGCATGGGCATTATGGTCACATATGGTTCTTACATTTCTCATAAAGAAAATCTGACCACCACTGCTCTTTGGGTTTCTGTTTTAGCCTTTATTTCCTGCATTCTCGCCGGTCTAATGGTTATTCCCCCGGTTATCGCCTTCGGCCTTAACCCGTCTGCAGGCCCAGGTCTGACATTCATCACGATGCCGGCCGTGTTCTCGCACATTCCGTTAGGCGACGTATTTGCCGTCTGCTTCTACGGCTGTCTGCTGGTTGCCGCCCTGACTTCCATGATCTCTTTGTTCGAAGTTCCGCTGGCCTACTTAATGGACGAATTCCATTTCTCCCGCAAAACAGCTTCCGTGCTTTTGTTCATCGTTCTTTCCATCTGCTCTATTCCCTCAGCTCTCTCGATGGGTCCGTGGGCTGATTACAAGATCATGGACAAGAACATTTTTGATGCGATGGACTTCCTCTGCTGCAACATCCTGATGCCGCTGAGCGCCCTCTTCGTCGTTGCAATGACAGGCTGGTTCTTCTTTGACCGCACCAAATATGAAATCAACTCCAGCGTTAAGCATTCCGATGGCTTCATGAAGTTCTTCCGCTTTATGCTGGCCTTCGTTGCACCCTGCTTCATCGTTGTGGTTGCAATCTTTAATCTGATCTAAAACCGAGGAAGTATTCTCAGATGTCCCAAGCATCAAAACAACAAGAAAAAACATTTACCGGCAAAGTTGGGTTTGTCTTAGCCAGTGTCGGCGCAGCCATCGGTCTGGGTGCAATTTGGAAGTTCCCATACATGGCCGGCGCCGAAGGCGGAGCAGCCTTCCTGCTCCCCTACATTATTTTTTCCTTTACCTTGGCCTTCGGCCTTTTGCTCACGGAAATTACCTTGGGTAAAGCCGGTAAAGGCGGAATTGTCACGGCTTACCGAAACTTAGGCGGACCCTTCTGGTCGGTCTTGGGTTATCTCGGCATCATCATCGGTTTTGTGGTGCTTTCGTTCTATTCGGTTGTCGGCGGCTGGTGCCTTCTGTACTTCTTTGAAGCCATCATCGGGTTCCCCTCCGCCGATCCGGAAACGCTCGGTGCGCTTTTCGGAAGCCTGTCCTCATCTCCTTGGGTCGCCATTTCCGCGCAGGTCGGCTTTCTTGCCTTAGTCGGATTTGTGGTTGCCTTCGGCATTCGAGGCGGCATCGAATTGTGTTCCAAGATCCTCATGCCGATGCTGTTTATCTTCATGATCATTCTGATCATCACAGGTCTGATGCAGCCTGGTGCCATGAAAGGCGTGGAATATCTCTTCCTGCCGGATTTTTCCAAATTCAGCTGGAAGACGCTTCTCGATTCCATGGGTCTGGTCTTCTTCTCGTTCTCGGTCGGTGCCGGCTGCATGATTACATACGGCGCCTATATCGACGACAAGACAGAACTTGTCAGCTCCACTTTCTGGATCGTTGTTCTTTCTCTCCTCATCTCTTTGATGGCAGGTTTAATGATTCTGCCGGCAAACTTCGCGTTCGGTATGGATCCGGCCGCAGGCCCCGGCCTGACATTCATTACGATGCCGGTGATCTTTGCCAAGCTGCCTTTCGGGTACCTGTTCTCTATTGTCTTTTTCTTCTGTCTGATCATTGCTGCTTTAACTTCAGCCGTATCGATGCTCGAAATTGACATTACATGGATGGTCCAGGAACTGAATATGAAACGTGCAACTGCCGTGACCGTCTGCCTGCTCTTTATGCTGATCCTTAGCATCCCGTGCGCTCTGTCTTTCGGCCTTCTTGCTGACTACAAGATTTTCGGCAAGACCGCATTCGATTTAGCTGATTTCTTTGTCTCTAACCTCGGGCTTCCGATCGGAGGCATTATTGCCTGCCTTCTGGCGGCTTGGTTCGCATGGGACAAGGTTCATACCCATTGGACGTCTCTTCAGAACTATCCGGGCTGGAAAAAAGTGCTCAGAGTCTGCATCGGCATTCTGTGCCCAGCTCTTGTCCTGGCAGTCCTTATCTCCGGACTGATGAACTAAAATATCCGAAAATTTTTAGAAAGGAAAAAAATGGCCCTCCCTATTGAACAGCTCTACAAAGCACGTGATTTCTTGAACTTAAAGAATATCTCTGCCAACCACGTTGAGTTATCTTTCAAGAATCCTGTGATTGCAATGCTTGCTAAAGGCAAAGTCGCTGAAATTGCCTCTCAGTGCTCCCCGGACGGTGCCTTCACAAAATGTGAAATGCACGGCAATGACCTGCATCTGGATTTCAATCCTGAGTACGTCAGCGAACGTCTGATGGCTGAGATCTTTGACGCAGCGCCTGAAAGAGCCAGAGACGCTGCACGCGAACTGGCTGCCTTTGTCGCTGAAAAGACAATGAAGGCCTAAGAGGTTTTCTAAAGAAGTTGAGCCGGAAATTTTCCGGCTCTTTTCATTTCTAGCGCCCGAATGCAATTCGGGCTTTTCAGTTAGCTTTCTACTGCTCTGATGTGAGTGAGCTCTGATTAGAAACCGGAGACGGCAGCGACATCGGCTGATCCTCTTCCTTATCGCTCTCGGAAGCAACTTCCAGCTGAAGATTCATTTTTCTCGTCTTGGTTTGGACGATATCCACGGTTTTAGCCACCGTTTCAACCTGAGACTTAAGTTTGTTGAGGACTTCGCCGTACTTTGCAAACTCTGTCTGCACAGAAGACAAGATCTTTCTGATTTCAGAGCTCTTCTTTTCAATAGCAAGCGTCTGGAAGCCGGCTCGGTAAGCGCAAAGAGCACTCGCCAGCGTTGACGGACCCATGATGTAAACACGGTAAGAAGTGAAGAGCTCGTTGGTTAAACCTTCGAGCGCCAAAGCCTCTGCATAAAGACCTTCGGACGGAATAAACATAATGGCAAAATCTGTGGTCTCCGGCACATTGATGTACTCGGCAATGGATTTCCCTTCGTTTCTAAAACGCGTTCTTAATTTCGAACGAGCTTCAGCAACACCTTCTCGGTCGCCTTCGTCTGCCGCTTGCAATAGCCTCTGATAGTCCTCAACCGGGAACTTCGCATCAATCGGCAGCAAGCAGGTTCTTCCGTTTAGGCCCGGAAGTTTGACGGCGAATTCAACCACCATCTTCGGCTTTGACGGAACCGGATGAACATTTTTAACGTACTGGCTTTCCGTGAAATATTCTTTCAGCAGCGCTTCAAGTTGGACTTCACCGAGCATGCCTCTGCTCTTGACGTTGACGAAGACGCGCTTAAGGCCGCCGACTTCTTCGGCGAGCTCTTTCATTTGACCTAAGCCTTCATAAACACGGTTTAACTGCTGCGTCACCTGCGAGAAGCTTTCTCCGACTTTGCTTGTCAGCGTGTTTTGAAGCTTTTCCTCCACGGTCTCTCGAATCTTCTCTAACTTAGCCTCATTATCTTTATTGAGTGCCTTCAAATCGTCATCGATCTGTTTGCGCAGTTCATTAAGCGAAGTATTTAACGTCGAAGACAGCGTCTCGAAGCGCTGGTTTACGCCGCGAATCTGTTCGTCATTACGGGTGAGCGACTGATTCAGCGTATCTTGAACAGCTTTCAAATTTGCAAAAATTTCTCCGCGAAGTGTCTTAGAGAGTTCTTCAAAACGCCCATTGAGACTCTTAATCTGCTCGTCATTACGAATCAGAGATTGATTCAATGTGCTTTGAACCACTTTCCCGCTTTCAGCGATCTCTTCTCGAATGTTTTTGGAAAGCTCCTCAAATCGCTTGTTCACGGAACTGATCTGTTCATCATTGCGGGTCAGAGACTGGTTAAGCGTGTCCTGCACAGCTTTGAGACTTGCAAAGGTTTCGCTTCGGATTCCGGCCGAAACCTCCTGAAAGGAGCGTTCCAGCGTGCGTTCCGTCTCGATGAAATTCGGCTTCATCCGATCAGCAATCAGATCTTTACTCTGAGTCACCGCGGCACCTAAATCTTCGCGCCAAGCCATACGAGCTTGTGCAATCGTCTGAAGCGTATTGGCACTGATGCTTCTTAATCTGATCAGACAGTAAATAATGCCAATCGCTAAGAAAATCAGCAGAAAAAATGCCATGAAGCCAAGGATAAAAATTTCGGAAGGGATACCGCTGGCGGCAGAGACTCTAGTCAGCCAATCGTTCATTTTATTTTTAGTGTTTATTCAAAAAGGAACAGAATAAACCAATCTTTTTCTGAGCGGTTTTGCCTGTCAGACAGAAAATTCGTCAGCAGCAATGCGCCTCCGAAAGTATTAAGTAACAACGAGTAAGCAGTAACACTTATAATGACGACCTTAAGCGGCCTTGCGGCCTTCTTTATTTATCTCAAAAGGTATTTTTATGACTCTAACCGCCTGGATTGCGATTGCCGTAATCCTGGTCACGGTTTACTGCCTGATTAAGCGTTATGAAACACGCTTGGTGCTGTTTACCGCCGGCCTTTTCCTCTGCTGCATTGCCATGAAACCGATGGCAGCGCTTGATCAATTTGCTAAAAGCATGGCAAACGCTTCGCTCATCATGGCGATCTGCTCGTCCATGGGTTTTGCCTATGTAGTAACGACCACAGGATGCGATAAAAATTTAGTCAAATTCTTAGCCGCCCCCCTCAATAAACTGGGCATTCTTCTAATCCCCGCCACCACCATCATCACAAGCTTCATCAACGTTGCCATTCCGTCTGCATCCGGCTGTGCCGCTGCCGTGGGTGCAACCTTCATCCCAGTGATGATCCGCGCAGGCATCCGTCCGGCCGCTGCCGGCGCCGCTGTCCTGATGGGCACTTTCGGCTCCAACATTTCTCCGGGAACAAGCCACAACAGTGTTGTTGCCAAAATTGCCAATATGGACATGATGGACCTCATCAGCCTGCACACACCCTACTCCATAGCAATGGTCTTAATCGGGGCTGTCGGCCTGACAATCGTCTGTCTGATTCTCAGAGACAACAAACCAACTGCTAAAGAACTTGAAGACTACTACACCTCAGCAGACCACAGCGGCGGCATTGAACGCATCAATCCGCTCAAAGCCATTGCACCTTTGGTCCCTCTCGTCATTCTTCTGCTCGGTAACTCTTACGTTCCGGTCATAAAGATGGGCGTGGCCCAGGCCATGGTCATCGGTGCCATTTTCGCATTGATTGTTTCTTGGGTGAATCCTCAGCAGTTCACCAAGGACTTCTTCAAAGGTATGGGCGAAGGCTACGGCTCCGTCATGGGTATCATCATCACAGCCGGTGTTTTTGCCGCAGGTTTAAAAGCCACCGGGTTAATCGATGCCTTCGTCGAAGTTTTAAAGAGCTCCAACGAGATCGCCCGCTGGGGCGGGTCTTTCGGTCCGTTCATCATGGCAGCCATTACCGGTTCCGGCGATGCAGCAACTTTTGCCTTCAATGAAGCAGTCACCCCGCATGCCGCCTCTTTTGGTATGCCGATTCCAAACCTCGGCGCAATGGCCCTTATCTCAGGCCAGATGGGCCGTACGATGTCCCCCATTGCCGGTGTTGTCATTGTGCTTTCCGGTTTGGCTATGGTACCCCCGATCCAATTGGTAAAACGCACGGCGATTCCTTTGATTGTCGGTGTCGTCGTTTTGGCCCTGACCATCGTCTAAGGACTTCTTTGATCTCTCGAAGCACCTCGCAAATCGCGAGGTGTTTCTGTATATACATTCTCGACTTATTTATCAACTTTCGTTTGAGCTATGTAAAAAAGACCACCAATCAATCGAATTCACTCATGAATTGCTCACATTTTTATCTTCAAGTAAAGAGAAATATTTTTACCTTTGAGCTCGAGTTGAAAGAGAAAAAGGCAAGTAGAGAGCTAAAGCTCTTAAACTTTCAGCCTGACTTTCATTGAAAATTTGCATGTATTCTGTTTACCTAATTATTGTCTTAGGAATGCTCTCGGCCTTCGGTCCGTTTGTCATAGATATGTACCTTCCGGCAATGCCGGAAATGACAAAAGTATTCTCTGCTTCGGTTTCTTCGGTCCAATTAGGTCTGACCTTCTGCATGGTCGGACTCGCTTTCGGTCAAGTTATATTCGGCCCCTTAAGCGATAAATACGGCCGCAAACCGGTCTTATATTTTTCCCTTCTCCTTTACATCGTCAGCACCCTTTTTTGCTGCTTATCCCAAAACATCGATACTTTCAACATCGCGCGTCTTCTTCAAGGTTTAGGGGGCGCCGGCGCTATTGTTTACTCGCGCTCTGCCCCAACGGATTTATATTCAGGTAAAGAACTTGCCAAGATCATTGCCATTGTCGGTGCAGTAAACGGAATCGCACCGGTAGCTGCCCCTGTGATAGGAGGATCCGTAGCAAATCTTATTGGATGGCGTGGTATTTTTTACATACTTTTAGGAATCGGTGTTGTCATTACAGCAATGGTGATTCCGGTTAAAGAAACGCTTCCTAAAGATGCTCGTGAACAAGGCTCTTTCCTTCGTTCGTTTGAAGGTTTTATTTTGGTGTGCAAAGTACCGAATTTTGCCGCTTTCACAACTGTGTTCGGATTAAGTATGGGAGCCCTTTTCGCCTATATCTCCTCTACGCCTTTTATTTTGCAGAACGAATTCGGACTCTCCCAGTTCCATTTTTCGCTTCTCTTCGCCCTCAATGCCATTGCCATCGGTGCCGGCGCTTTTCTTGCCGTCCGTTTTTCCACAACGGCTAAAGCCACGTACTTCGGAACGGCGGGAAGTTTGATTGCCGCAGTTTTAGGTTTAGTCTTCGGATTAACGACCAAAGATCTTTACACCTATGAAGGCTCCGTTCTTCTAATGGTTTTTTGCCTAGGCTTTATATTTACCGGCGCTACAGCCACTGCCATGAATTTGGGGCGCAAATATGCCGGAGCGGCTTCGGCCATCATCGGAAGTATCGGTTTTTTGCTCGGAGGGATTGTTTCTCCGATCGTGAGTTTAGGAAATATTCAAGTGACGTCTTTTGCCGTGTGCGTGGTCGCGCTCGGCTTAGGAGTGCTTTTGCTGCAGTTTTTCACCACTGAAACCCACGGCACTCCGACTAATCGCACTCATCAGTCCTGATGGAACAAATGCTCTCGGCCGCTAGGCGTCTCTGTTGACGCTCTCCGGCAAGCCTCTTCTGTGAAAAGGGAGTTGACGGTTGTCTGCGTTACCCAAGACAAGCCGTCGGCCTCTCGAACTCTTGTGATCTTCAGGCAAACCGGAGTCTTACCGGCAGTTAAACCGGCGGAGTGCTTTTCAAAGTCAGGATGGAAGGGCTCTATAACCACGGACGTCACTGAAATACTGTCCGGCTCCGGAATAATGCCTTCAATGAGATCTCCGTCCGAAGAGGCATAACACAAACCGAACTGACCAGCTAAGACAGAAGCTACTAACAACGCTTTGATTTCCATGAAAAATCAGTTCCTTCCGAGAGCTAAAAACTTTAGAATGCATGCACCAAAAGAATAACCGATTTGAGGCAGTTTTGTATTCCGCTCGGTTATCCATCGTGCAATATTTAGAAATACTCTCGAAGGCTATATGAACATTTCTGTTTTTGACATGTACCGTATCGGTATCGGTCCCTCATCTTCCCATACCGTGGGGCCGATGCGTGCAGGGCGCAACTTTATTTCCCTCCTGAGAAGTCAGCATCTCTTCCCCGAAGTTGAAGGAATCAAAGTAAAACTAATGGGGTCGCTGGCTGCAACAGGTATCGGACACGCCACTGACAGTGCAGTTCTGCTTGGCTTAATGGGTAAAAGTCCTTCCGTAATCGACGTTGACTCAATTCCCGACTGGATCAAAGACATCAAAGACAAAAATCGTTTGCTTCTCGACAGCTGCAAGCCGATTTCTTTCACCTACAGCAAAGACCTCACTTTTGAACCTTCTGTCCTGGATTCCTACCATACCAACACGCTGATCATTTCGGCCTTTGATGCCAAAGGCAGCGAGCTCTTTTCTCGAAAATATTATTCTGTCGGAGGCGGCTTTATCGAAACGGAAGAAGAAGCCAAGCTCAAACAGGAGCCCCGCGCCCTCCCTGCGACGGAAGAAGATAAAAAAGCACTGCCCTATCCTTTCTCCACGGCCAATGAACTCATGAAACAATGCCGTAAAAACGGACTGAGTATGGAAGCCGTGATTCGGGCCAATGAAGAAGTCATCCGCAGCCATGAAGTGATCGACGATACCTTAGATCATATTTGGTCTGTAATGAGCATGTGTATCGACCGCGGGTTGAACGCTAAAGGATGTTTGCCCGGCCCTCTGAAGGTAAAACGCCGTGCCAACGAACTTTACGAAAAGCTCCTCAACAGCCCGTTGAAAGTCGCTGACGATCCCCTTCAAGTGATTGACTGGATCAATGCTTACGCTTTTGCCGTGAGTGAAGAAAATGCAGCGGGCGGCCGAGTTGTTACTGCTCCAACGAACGGAGCAGCCGGCGTCATTCCCGCCGTCATTAACTATTATCGCCAGTTCATCCCGCAGGCAAATAAAGAAGGTATTCGCACGTTCCTTTTAGTCGCCGGCGCCATCGGTGCGCTCTACAAAAAGAACGCATCTATTTCCGGAGCAGAAGTCGGCTGTCAGGGCGAAGTCGGCGTGGCTTGTTCTATGGCAGCGGCCGGATTAGCCGCAGCACTCGGAGCGACCAATGAACAAATTGAAAACGCCGCCGAAATCGGTATGGAACACCATTTGGGCCTAACCTGTGATCCCGTCAGAGGACAGGTACAAATTCCTTGCATCGAACGCAACGGTATTGCCGCTGTCAAAGCGGTCAACTCCGTCCGTTTGGCCATGATGGGAGACGGCTCCCATTATGTCAGTCTGGATCAGGTAATCGAAACCATGATGCAGACCGGCAAGGACATGGCAAATAAATATAAGGAAACCAGTCTCGGCGGCTTAGCCGTCTGCGTCGTCGAGTGCTAAAGGAAAAATATGAGTCGTAGAGTCCCGGCGTTTGTCACCAAACATGCCAATTTAGAAAGAATGTGGAATTTTGGTATGTTCGTGATGGAACGTATCGACAAAGCCTCTTTGAAACAGGTCGCATCCTCGCTGACGCTAACGACTCTTCTTTCCATTGTTCCTGCTTTAGCTGTCATCATGGCGGCTTTTTCTGCCTTTCCGCTGTTCGCTCCTTATCGCGAAGCCTTTGAGCAGTTTATTTTTTCAACCCTGCTGCCTGAACAATACAGTGATCAGATCTTAGGCTACATCAAGCAGTTTGCCACTCAAGCTGCCGGTTTAACTGCCTTCGGTTTAATCGGTTTGATGGTATCCGCACTGCTTTGTATTGCAACTATCGATTCAGCTTTAAACTCGACTTATGAAGTTCTCAAACTTAGAAGTTTATGGCAGAGAGTGCTGATGTACTGGGCTCTCCTCACGCTTGGGCCCGTTGCTATCGGCATCAGTCTTGCAGCCTCTTCCTACCTAACCGGAATGGCGATGTCGGGACACTTATCTGTCTACGCCCAGTGGCTCATTCCGATCGGCCAATTAATTTTTCAATCTATTATCCTTGCTGCACTATATAAATACGTTCCAAACTGCCGGGTTCTTTGGAGAGACGCACTCGTCGGGGGGATTCTGATTGCCTTAGTTTTTACGGTCTTCCGATGGGGCTTCGGCATCTATGTCATGCGCGGTTCCTACACGACGATATACGGTGCCTTTGCCGCGATTCCGGTTATGCTGACATGGATGTACATAAACTGGATGTTTGTTCTGGCCGGTGCGGCTATTACAGCAACGCTGCCGATGCTGCGCGCCAAACGCTATAAGGATTTCGATAAGAGCGGAGACGAGCTGCTCTCAGCGGTTGCCCTCCTTCGAATCCTTATGTTAGCTAAGGAGTCCGGCAATCCTCAAATGACCAACATCGAACTTGCCGATAAGATTGGAAGTTATCCGGAAGCTGTCGATGCGCTGCTCTCCAGACTGATTCAGACCAATTATGTCGTTAAAATCGGTTCAGATGCGACCAGTAGCTGGGCACTTCTTGCAGACGCACACAGCAAGACGCTTGAAGAATGTTTTGAGGAATTCTCAATGGACATGAGCAACTCGCTGCTGCAGGGAGATACAGCTGAGAGACGCTGGGTTAAAGAAGGTCTGAACGATCAGTGGCTTCAAACTCCGATGAGAGAAGTTTTGAATTAATCAAGCGTTTTAGTTATATCGACCCAGCCTGTGCAGCAGGAAGATTTTTCCAATTCAGGAATCGTCAGTTCAATGCCGGTATCGGAAGTCCCGCATGCCGGAAGTACGGAATCCATACTTTTAAGAGATTCGTCCAAATAAACCTTCACATCTTCATTGATTCCGAAAGGACATACGCCTCCGGGCGCATGTCCGATGATTTGTTCACATTCCTCCGGCTTGATCATTTTAGCTTTGGCTGCAAAAGTATGTTTGAACTTCGCGTTATCGATTCGCGCGTCACCGACTGCTAACACTAGAATCGGTCCGCTTGGAAGCATGAACGACAAAGTCTTAGCAATCTTCTTTTCTTCACAGTCAAATGCTTTGGCTGCAAGCGCCACAGTTGCTGTTGATTCCTTTGCAATTCGAATTCGATCCGAGAGGCCGAATTTCTCCAAATGCTTTTTCGCTTTTTCTAATGACAATTTCTGCAAACCTTACTTAAGTCAGTGCAGACAGTTTCTTATACGCACCGTTTTTTATCACATGTACTTGAAGAATGAAAGCGCTAATACCACTACAACGCCGCTCATCAGAGGAACCCACGTGCGCTTGACGAGAACCAGAGGATTTACCTTCACAGAAGCCGAAACAATAATGATGACCGCTGCGACAGGAGACATAGAGCGGAACAAATTCGACATGCACTGCATCGGAAGTGCAACCATGATTGGGTCAATACCGGCTTTTTGCGCAATCTGAGGAATCAGCTCAATGAAACTGTAGAACACAGCATTGCCTGAGCCGCTGATAAATGTGATCAACCCCGTAATACCGGAGAAAGCCAGCATCAGGCCAACTTTGGCATTTTCAAAATTGGAAATGGAATTCGAAATCGCATCGATCAAACCCATGACACGAAGACCGAACACCATGGAAGAAGCCGCAACGATTAGGACGACTACCTTCGAGAAGCCGTCTCCCATTCCTTTGAAGAAGATACCCAGATCTTTCATGCCGGCTTTGATATTGCGTTTTCTGATCAACTCGCAGGCAAAAGCCAATATCAGTGAGAACAACGTAATTTCAACCAGACCGACTTTAGCTTTTCTAAAGAACACCCAGAAGAAAATCACTAAAACCAAGGGAAGGATCGGGAAAATAAAGTACCAAGTCGGCGTGTTTTTCTCAGGGCGTTCGGCTTCGATAAAAGCTTCTTTATCCAGCTCTTTTAACATTCCTGCGTCTTTCTTATCCAAATAAGTCTGCCAAAAATAATGAACAATACCCATGACAAACAGAGCGGGTATGGTTATCGGGGCCAAATGAAACGCGACATAGTCAACGACATTATCAAAGCCTAGAACCCGGGCCGCGACCACATTGTCACCGCCCAGCGGGGTCGGAACAATGGTTGCCGTGGTCGCAATCAGTGCCGCAGCCGTTAATGTCGACATTCCGGCAGCTCGAAGAACCGGGAACAGCGTCGCCATTAAGATGACCGCAAGAGAGGCGGCGCTAGGGATAATAATCTGAAGGCAGGTTCCGACCCAGAAAACCATGGGGATCAGGATAATCGGTTTGCGAACATAGGAAAGAGGCTTGGTCAGCACCTTGATGACCATATCGTTTGCCCCTATATGCGACATATAGGCCGCGAACCCGAAGAGCGTCAAGATGATTAAGCCCGCATTACCGTACTGACGCACGAACTGATCTTTAATAACCTTGAAGGGGTCCACCCAAGATAAGCCGGTACTTGCTTTTGCTCCTAGAACGTTGTGTCCTAAAAGAAGTCCCGAGTAAAGAAGAACAAGGGCTGCAATAAACAAAACAACTTTAGCGTCGTAGTTTTTTGCGATTGCCCAGCCTGCAAGGATGAGAACGATAACGGCAAGGATGCTGTCGACCATTTGAACTCTCCGTGGGATGCGGTGATTTCGTTTTTAAAATATGATCAAATTTTAACGATCCCTTTCTTTATGAGAGACTTTTGATTTTTAGAACTAGGGTTTTGCCTTATTAATTCATTCTTTGTAACGAACTGATACTTATCCATAAGCTTTGGAAGCATTCAGTTGTATATTTAACGAGACTCAAATCCAAAAAAGAGGGGCCATATGCGTTCTGATAATCCCGGCTTTGTTCCGGATTCTCCTTTCTCAAAGCAGCTTCCCGAAGAATGGCTTAACTTTTTCAAAACTTTCCCCAAGCTCGAATTGCATTGCCATTTATTAGGTACTACCAGTAAGGAAACTTTTGAAGAGCTTGTCGCTGAATCCGGGGCGGATGTCAGCCAAGAAGAGATCAACAATTTCTATACGAGAGGTGATAAGCCGGTCGGTGTTTTAAGAATTTTCAGGTGCTTGGAGAGGAAAGTCCTTTCCAAGCCCTCTTTTTTAACTCGAATTACGCTGAAACATATCCAAAGAGTAGCGAGTCAGGGTGTTAAATATATTGAGTTCTACTGGAACTGGACGGGCTTAAAACATTTCATGACCTATGATGAAGCCCGCCAAGCTATTAACGAAGGTATCAGACAAGGCATGCAGCGTTATGGTGTCACGGCTCGTTCTATTCCTTCCATCGACCGCGAGGACACTCCGGAAGCGGCCGTTGAACTCGTTGAAGAAATGACTAAACATCCTGATGATTACACGATCGGACTCGGAATCGATTATCGAGAAACCAATCACGAACCGGAAAACTTCTGGAAAGCTTTCAAGATGGCCAAAGAGGCAGGTTTCAAAATCACCATTCATGCCGGAGAATTCGGTGAGCATTGGAGAAACGTTGAGACCGCCATGAAACTTCTTGGAGCCGATCGAATTGACCACGGCTACACGATTATCGACAATCCGGAGCTCATCAAGGAAGCAAAAGCTTCCGACATGCACTTTGCCGTCGTCCCGACAAATTCTTACTACTTAAGAACATTGTCGGATGAAGAGTGGGCGATCAAGCATCCGGTTCGCAAAATGGTTGAACTGGGACTCAAAGTGTTTCCCAATAGTGATGACCCGACGATGCATCATATTTCTATTTCAGAGTCATGGCTTCTGATGCATAATTGGCTGGATTTCACGTTACCGCAGCTGCGCAAAATGCTTGAAAACAGCATTGAAGCAGCGTGGGTAACAGACGAACAAAAAGCCATTTGGAAAAAAGAATGGCTTAAAGAATTTGATCGCCTATCCGTTGATCTGCCGCCGGTGAATTAAAAAGTATTTTTCTGACCACCCGAGCCGAACTTGTGGCTCGGGTTTTCTTTTTAGAAAGTGTACTTGATGCCTGCCTTACAGGAAAAATCCACATTCAGGCGATTGCCATGTTCTCCGCCGATCTGAGCAAACGCTTTCCATTGGTTCCCGAAAGCATACTCTCCTCCAACCCCGAAATAAAACCGAGTGCCTAACGAGCGGGTTTTAAAATCAAATTCGTTCATACGAATCTTAGTTTTGCCTAGGAAATCATGGTTGACTCCGGCTTTGACAAATAAGCTGCCTGTCCTCTGACCGTCAGGGCTGTTAAAGGCACGACCTGCCGCCAACCCGACCCTCATATTCAGACTGTCGGAGGAATTAACCTTAACTTTCATACCATGCGAAAAAGAAAAGTCTTCTCCAAGCAATCTATAGTAGGAGAGTTGCGCCTGAGGCTCGATAAACCACACCGAACCATTTGCATTCTCCAAAAAATTGAATCGAATTCCGCCTTCAGAAGAGATGCCAAATCCAAAGTTATGATAGGCAGCGTGCGCAGTGGTTCCTTCCATTAAGTTGGCTCGCATTTTCTGCTTGTGGCGATTAAAGGTCAGCACTGTATCAACGTAGGCATCCTCCTTAAACCACGTCAGATAGGCCTTACCGCCAAAAGAATGAATGTCTGTCTTCCCCGCGTCTCCCTCGACCCTAATGTTCCCGTCAGTCATGCCAAGTTGGGCGCCGATAATCCAATTCTGATCGATTTTTTTATCGGTACCAAAAGAAACGGTCGAATATCTCAGTCTGCTGCCAACGGATGAATAGGAAGCAAAACGTCCCTTCTCGTATCTGCCTAAAACATAAGCTCCGTCAGATGCGCCTCTTCTTAACTCACCCGTTCTTTCCTGAAGGTCTGCCAGCGAACTGAGGTATTGAACGACAGCGGCACCCGAACCAACAACAGAAAGCACGGTTTTACCCGAACGAGACAAGCCGACTTCAGGTACTTCGGGAGCGGGCGCCGGAATCGAAGGAGTTTCACCCGGATCGAGCGGAGGTACAGTCGAATCATTCGGAGGAAAGACAGGAAAAATGGGTTTTTCTTCTTTTTCGGAAGTAATTAACCAAACTCTTTGATCTTCATACTCAACCGGCTGGATATCCAGCTTATATTGAAAGGGTCCGGCTTCTACCAAGCCGCCATTGCCCAAAACAAATTCGGACCTGTTAGCACTGGGCAGAGCGTCATCAAAACTAAAAACATGATGGACTAACTTCGTCTCCGTAAGGCTCGCACCGCTGGTTCCTAGATAAACAGAGTGAACGCCCTCTGCGTCTCCACTCTGACGGATACTTCCAGCCCTTCCTCCCGGAAGATAGAACGCCGCCCCCGTTCCCTTGAGGCTCTGAATTTCCAGAGGACGAAGGCCTTTGTCGCTTCCAACTTCTATAACCGCACCTTCCGATACGGTCAGCTCTGTGACGTTGGAATGCATCGCGTTTTGCCAAATGCTGCCGGCGCCCAAAGAAATATATGAACCTCCCTTTCCCTCTTGAAAATCCGTAAAGACAGCACCGTTTAAGACACTTCTCTCGCCTAAAGTAATATCCAGCCTCGCACCATTAATAACCGAGACTGCATCAGCAAATTTTAGGCTTCCTTCGGGGAGAACAGTAAAAGACGCAGACCCGCCAGTCTGTTGAAAATTCAATTTTTTTAAGGCGATATTCCGGCTTTCAATTTCAACTTTTCCGCTTCCGTCTATCAGCAAAGCCTTATCAAAAATCATTGAATCGGATGACTTTGCTTTGAGTGTACTTTGAGCGCGGACTGTTATTTCTCCGCCGAATAGAACGTCTCTTGTTTTTAATTCTTTCCTCTCATCAAGACCGATATGAACGTAAGTTTCGTAACCTTCGTCCAAGTTAGAAACAAGAATATCGCGATTGATCATTACGGTTGGAGCATCAATGATCAGAGCGCCATCAAAGATCCATAAAGGAAAAAGACCTGAGTGTTTCTCCTTTTCAGTCAAAATCTGAACACTTTCTGAAGCTTTCAGCTCAGCTTTGCTTCCAGCGCCCATCCACCCGATTGAGCCGTAGAGGATGATTTCTTTGGCCTCCAGAAAGGCGGAAGCCCCCTCTCCCAACGTAATTGAGTACGGATCTTTGTGGCCATCCAGAACCCCGGGCTGCGGTTTATTGAGGATAATCTTCTCTCCCGCCGAAATATGGACGCTGTCTTGATATCCAACCTGGACTGCTGAACCAAAACCTTTTACTGAAACAGACTCAGGTGTGAGAACAAAACTGCCCTTGTCCGCTTTGAAAATTAAATTTTTACCGTGAGTTGCGACAGAATTGCCGAGGATGTTGCCTTCGGTCCAAACATTCCAAGTTATTTCAGTTTCTTGGGAAAAGAACACGTAGTCTCCTTTGCCAACAAAATCCTCAAGTTCTTTTCTCAATACATGCTCTATCGGGGCAGAATGAATCCGCTTATGATTAGGAACATACTCCTTAAATAAATATTCGTTTGCATCGGTTGATGCAAAGCTTGAACCAAAAACTTGGGACGGAGAAAAAGCCGTGAATAATGAAAGAAGTACGGCGTTTGCGGTTTGCGCTTTTATTATCTTTCTTGGGTGCTTCATGAGATCCTTTTTCGTTATTTCTTACATTCTTTAGTTCTCACCACAGACAAAAGGTGAGCCGAAAGAAGCATTCAAGAGCGGCGAATTATAGGGGTGTCTTTAAGACGAAAAAGCGCGGAAAAATGAAGCAAGCTAAACTTATATCAGTTTTGTACGTACAATTTTTTAACTATCTTCTTGAATAAAAGTCAACAAAAATGACAAATAAGACAGATTGTGAAAAATGTTTTTCTTTGTAAGCCTTCTATAGATAAGTCAATTTTTGGATTTCTAACCTAGAGGAATCTATTTTTTAATATTATCTATTTGATTTTAAATGTTTTTAATGGAACTGAAAAATTGCGAAACTAGAGCACTAGAAGTTTAACAATCAAAAAAATCCTTTTATTTCAGTGGAGTAAAAG
>NZ_GL883728.1 GCF_000205025.1 Parasutterella excrementihominis YIT 11859
ATAGAGAATGCTCATGCCGAGCACACCAAAAACCCCTACCGATTAAGGTAGGGGTTTAGGTCTTGCTAGGACGTTTTGTTACAAAATGGGATTAGTCGAGCTTGAGCTCACGAAGAGGAATGACTCTCTTGAGGCTGGGCTCTTCTTTGCCCATGATGCCCTGCTCGGCCATCTTACGACGCATGAAAGCAATCTGAGTCTTCAGAGGCAGATCTTTCGGGCAGAAGTCGTGGCAAGCCAGGAGGGACATACAGCCGAAAACTCCGCTTTCAGTACCGAGGATTTCGTAGTAGTCGGCATCATTACGGTGATCGCGCGGATCCAGACGGAAACGAGAGATCTTGTTGATAGCGACAGCACCGACGAAGTCAGGACGCATACGGAAGTTACCGCAGGAAGCTACGCAGCAGCCGCATTCAACGCAGCGGTCAAGCAGGTAGATTTCTTCGGCCAGATGCGGATCCATCGGGGTTTCAATCTTAGACAGATTGACATTGTCATCGTTAAGGTGGCACCAGGACTGGATACGTTCGGACATACCGCGCATCCACTTACCTGTGTTGACAGACAAGTCACCGATGAGTTCGAAGCCGGGAAGCGGAGCCAGAGTGAAGTGATCCGGAAGATCTCTTGTCAGGCAGCGGCAGGCCAGAGTCGGTTTACCGTTAACGAGCATTGCGCAGGAACCGCAAATACCGGCACGGCAAACGAAGTCGAACTGGAGGGAAGGATCCTGTGTGTCTCTCAATTCATTCAAGAGAATGTAGAGAGTCATAGAGTCCGTTTCGGAAACGGAGTAAGTCTGCAGGTGAGGAACGCTATCCGGATCAGCCGGGTTGTAACGAAGAATGCTTACCTGGAGCATGCGATGAGCTTTCGCCTGCTGGGGAACTGCATCTTCTTTTTTCTCTTCAGCAGCAGCCATCTGTTGTGTTGTATCAGCCATTTAATTTCAACTCCAAAGATTAAGACAGGGGTTCGTCAATACGTTCGTTCTTGCCGCGGAGATCTTCGGGCAGAAGCTGCAGGTACGGCATCAGTGCATTCTGGACAGCGAAGCGGTCTGCGCCTTCGGATTCCAGTTTGGCACGGATTTCGTCGACTTGTTTCTGACGAACAGGTGTTTCGGGGTTGTCAATGTAGTTCTTAGCACCGTAACCACGCCAGCCCGGAGGAAGTTCCATCTTGGAGATGTCGAGGTCTTGGTAAGTAATTGTCGGAAGAGTGTCGGATTCGTTCTTCCATGTGCTGAGTGTACGTTTGCACCATTCAGCGTCGTTACGAACAGGGTAGTCAACACGGAAGTGAGCACCGCGGGATTCTGTACGAAGAGAAGCACCGAGAGCCATACCGAGGGCGACGCGGAGCATCTTCTGTGTTCTGTAAGCATAAACAAGCTCAGGGTTGGCACCCGGCTGGTTCTTAACAGCAACGTTGAAGCTCTTCTTGTAGAGGTCTTCGAGTTCTTCGACAGCTTCCTTGAGTTTTTCGCCTTCGCGGAAAATACCGACCTTAGTCGTCATGATTTCCTGCATGCGAGTGCGGATCTCAGCCATGTTTTCTTTGCCGTTGTTCTTAACGAAGGCGTCCAGCTTGGACTGTTCGCGCTTGATGAAGTCGTAAACAACGCGGGTCGGAATGTCGATGGCGTTTTCAGGCTTGTCGCAGAAGTCAGCGATTGTTTCGCCGATGATCATACCGGCAACAACGGTTTCAGCAACGGAGTTACCGCCGAGACGGTTAAAGCCGTGCATATCCCAGCAAGCAGCTTCACCGGCAGCGAACAGGCCCTTCAGAGTCTGAGATTCGCCGTTCGGGTTGGTGCGGACACCGCCCATGGTGTAGTGCTGAGCCGGACGAACCGGGATCCAATCCTTCGTCGGGTCAACGCCGAGGAAGTAATGGCAAATTTCGTAAACTTCACGAAGGTTGTGTTTAATGTGGTTTTCACCGAGCAGCGTGATGTCGAGCCAGAGGTGTTCACCGAAGCGGCTCTTAACGCCCTTGCCCTGAGCAATACGTTCTTCCATACGACGGGAAACGACGTCACGAGAGGCAAGTTCTTTCTTTTCAGGTTCAACGTCCGGCATGAAGCGATGGCCGTCGACGTCGCGAAGCAGACCGCCGTCACCGCGGCAGCCTTCAGTAACCAGAATACCGGCCGGGAAAATACCCGTCGGATGGAACTGAACAGCTTCCAAGTTACCGCACATAGCAACTCCTGTTTCCAGAGCGATAGCGTGGCCGGTACCTTCACAGATTTGAGCGTTTGTAGAAACGCGGAAGATCTTACCTGCACCGCCGGTTGCGATAGCAGTAGCTCGGGCAACGTAACCGATGAGTTCACCAGTGATAAGGTCACGAACGACAGCGCCGTAGCAGCGGGAACCGTCGTGGATCAAAGCGATGGCTTCAACACGTTCGTGAATAGGAATACCGAGAGCGATAGCGCGATCGGAAACAGCGTTCAGCATAGCGTGGCCGGTACCGTCGGAAACGAAGCAGGTTCTCCATTTCTTTGTACCGCCGAAGTCACGCTGACCGATCAGGCCGGCTGCTTCTTTACGTTCGGTAATAGTAACTTTTTCGCCGTTGATAATAACCTGACGGTCACCCGGAGTGATACGGCTCCAGGGCACGCCCCAAGCAGCCAGTTCACGGACAGCTTTAGGAGCAGTATTAACGAACATACGAACGACTTCCTGGTCTGCACCCCAGTCGGAACCGCGAACGGTGTCGCCGAAGTGGACATCCTCATTGTCGCCGACGCCCTTAATCACATTGGCCAGAGAAGCCTGCATACCGCCCTGAGCGGCTTTGGAGTGGGAACGTTTAGGGGGAACTAGAGAGAGGATGATGGAATCATGTCCGCGGCGTTTGGCACCGACGGCCATACGCAGACCGGCAAGACCTGCGCCGATGACCAGTACATCCGTATAAATAACTTTCATTTAGTAGATCTCCTTGATCCAAGTTAACCGAAAAGACGGGTGGCACCTTTCGGCAGCATGGGGTAAAAAACCAACAAATTCAGGTGCGAATAATTTCTCTGTCAAATCCGCTACCTATTAGGGTTGACCATGAAAAACAATTGCACCTAAAACTGTTGAGCTGAAATTTAGAACAACTTCGGACAAAAGACAATGGATTTAAAGAGGTCAAAAACAAAACTAAGTAGTTTCACTTAATGAAAAATTGAAAAAAAGGATGAATTTTGTCTTTTTCTTACCCTTCCAACCTATAGTGAATTGGTCTTAATTTGTTGGTTTAATGGAATAAAATACCCTTTTTGCAATTTACTGTTTTTTTCAATTTGTACGATTAACATGGAATATCCAAAGTTGTATAGGTGTTTTCACCAATATGACGATAATTTTGAGCTGTCTCTTTCTTACAACAACCTTAAGGAATCATCTGAATTTTCACGACTCTAGTTCGTGTCTTTCTTAAATTGTAAAAACGGTAACACAGTAATTTTATTCACCCTCCCTATTTTCCGCCCCATTTTGGTTTTCTTTTTTTATGTTTTTTTATTTGCCCTGCGAACTAATTTTTCAGTCAAAATGGGCATTTCTAAGGGAAACCTCCTAATTTGTTTCGCCAATCACTTAAGGGTTTTTCCATAATTTGGCTCAAAGTGAGTTCTGCTGGGGGTTTACGCTATTGTCCCTTTCTTTGCTTTGTTTCAATATAGCGACCAAGACGAAAGTTCAATGAAATTTAATTAAGGGAAATGAAAAATGTCTAAGTACACAAACGGCGCTTTACAGGTTTTAGAAACTGCCGATAAAGACATTAATCAGACTTTTGGATATACCGAAGAAACGAATGAATGTGTTTTCTGCTCCACGCGGAGAGAAAGCGGCTGGGTCACGGTTGAAAAGAGCGGAATCATTTCCAAGATTGGTGAGGGCATCGCTGCTACGCTGGGTATTGCAGCCGGTTATCTTCTTCGGGACTTGATCGTAGACCAAGCAGTTTTTCAGGTTAAAGAAGCACAATTAAATCGCATCGGTAAAACAGAAGTCAGAATGAAGGATGCGGCCGGCTCTATTTTCTGGGCTAGACTGACATCTAAAGGCGAAAATCGTCTTCTCATTGAAGACATCGATATCGAAAAGAATTTTGAATTAGACGGTAAAGACCTTATCGAAGAACAGGAAAGAGAATTCAGTCGCTTCGGTATGACACCCTCCTTTCAATAGTCATTAACAACAAAAAAGCGGCCGCAAGGCCGTTTTTTTGTTGTCTCAAAATGGAAGGATTTCCCTTTGTCCGCTAATGGATAAACCGTCAGAAGTAATTTTCAAGATTCTTCAGCTTTGACGTCCATCCGATTAGCGACTTAGAAAGCCGGAACAACGGCTCCGTTATATTTGTCCCCAATAAACTTCTTAACTTCGGGCGAATGAAGAGAGCTCATCAATTCCTTAATAGCTGGTTTGTTTTCATCCCCTGCTCTCACTGCCACAACATTTGCATAAGGAGAATCTTTGGCTTCAATGGCAATCGCGTCTTTTGTGGGGTTCAACTTAGCGCCGAGGGCGTAATTAGAATTGATAACGGCCGCATCTAGATCGTCCAAAGCTCTAGGCAGTGTTGCTGCTTCCACTTCGACGATACGGATTCTCTTCGGATTATCGGTGATATCCAGAGGAGTTCCGTTCACACCGACTCCGTCTTTCATTTTGATCAGGCCGGCAGCAGCAAGAACCTGAAGCGCTCTTCCGCCGTTTGTCGGATCATTAGGAATGGCGACAGAGGCACCTTTTTTCAGATCAGTCAAGTTCTTTACTTTCTTGGAGTAAACGCCCATCGGTTCAATATGAACCGCTCCTGCAGACACCAGATTTAAGCGATGGTCTTTCGAGAAAGCTTCTAAATAAGGCAGATGCTGGAAGAAGTTGGCATCCAGATCTTTGTCAGAAAGCGCCAGGTTCGGCTGAACATAATCAGAGAACTCAATAATCTTAAGGTCAATGCCCTTTTTAGCGAGTTCGGGCTGGACCACTTTCAGAATATCAGCGTGCGGAACCGGAGAAGCTCCGATCTTTAAGGTCTCAGCGGCGTTTGCAGTACCGAAAAAGCAGAGAGCGGCGCTGAGTGCAGCAGTAATCAAAAAATTGCGTTTATTCATGGGGCGTCCTAATGTTAGAAGGATGGAATCAAAGATCCTTTGTAGTGCTCAAGTATGAATTGTTTTACTTCCGGTGTGTGAAGTGCGTTGTTCAATTCAACAAGTTCTGGGCGATTGTCTCCGGTACGGATAGCAACCATGTTTGCATACGGAGAATCTTTACTTTCAATGAGTAAGGAGTCTTTGACGGGATTAAGGCCGGCCGGCAGCGCGTAGGTCTGATTAATAACGGCTGCGCGAGCATCGTCAAGTGTTCTCGGAAGCGTCGCAGCCTCGACTTCTACGATTCTTAATCTCAACGGATTATCAATGATGTCCTCAACTGTTGCTGCATGCCCGACACCCTCTTTTAGTTTTAAAAGACCTGCTCCGGCAAGCAGCTGCAGTGCTCTGCCGCCGTTCGTCGGATCGTTAGGGATCGTGATGGTGTCGCCCTTCTTTAATTCCTTAACGTCTTTGATCTTTTTAGAGTAAAGAGCGATAGGTGCAATAAAAATGCCAGGCAAAGCCGTCAGCTTAAGACCTCTGTCCTGGCAGAACTTATCCATGAAAGGCTTGTGTTGGAAAAGATTTGCATCAATTTCTTTATCCGCCAAAGCTAGATTCGGCTGAATATAGTCGGTAAATTCGATGATCTTGAGATTGATGCCTTTTTTGGCAAGGGCAGGTTTTACGAACTCAAGAATATCTCCTGTTACAAGGGGAGAAGCTCCGACTTTGAGGGTTACGGGTTCTGCTGCAAATGCAGGAAGCAAAGTAGAAACAATTGCTCCGGCGGCTAAGCCTTTAATTAACTGGCGGCGTTGCATAAAGAATCTCCTAAGGATCAGAAAAATAGTCGTTTCGAAAATTACAACATAAAAATCTTAGCTAAAAAAGCTTAGGCAAGCCGATTTAAAGATAAGAATTTTCAAAACGCCTTCTGAGATCCAGATTCACCCCTGCGAATAAGAATTCATTTTTTAATGAATATCTCAATTAAATAAATAGGTTAAGGATTGTTTTGCATAGGAACAGACGAATTCCTTCCTATGGCAAAGAAAAGGCTTACAGCTAGAAATAAGCAGGCCATTAAAAATTATTTTTCTATTTATATCTAACTTTTTTGTTAGAAAATTAAATTTGATTTAACAATAAGAAGAAATACGAAAACAATTAAATCCTGTTTAAGGCAACTATCAATAGTAATAATAATTAATTTATTTTAACGGTCAAATATTTAAAAGAGATATAAATAAGATTAAAAGGTATATTTAAATTCACAATTACCTAATTATTTGTATTATTCATTTTCTTCATTAGATTATAATAATCTTAAAAAAAATATACGAGACCTCATTCCTTTTTTACGTTTTTATTTGTTTATACAAAGGGGTATGAGTATTTTTGTATAACAGGGTAACCTAAGATACCACCCTCTCAATCCTCTCGCATTTACTGTATAAATCATCTATACAGTTATATTGACAGTACATCATACTGTATGAATGACGAAGCCTTTAAGTATCTACTTAACTATTTGTAAATTAACGATTTTTATTGTGAACAAATCTTCTTTCAGATAAAGACCTAATCTAATTTAACCTATTGAAACATTCTCTAATAGATTGTTTATACAGTAAATAAATCAACCTGTTTCGAGTTTTTATCGCTCGTAAAAAGTCTTTATAAACTCATCTATCCATCTGTTTATACGAAGAAATTGTCTATTTCTATATATTCACAACGCTCTGTTGACAACTTTCCGGTAACTTCTTCCCAAGCTCTCTGATGTACACCTCGGCCTTCCCTCCTGCTGTACAAATTAAATTTTCAATCTCTATGGTAGAGAATCAGGAAATTAATGTATTTATAGTCTTCAGATTATCAAAGAAAGTTATGAGAAAAAGCCTGCCCTGCTCTACTCGAAACGAAGTTAAATAATAGATAGAAAGAATTTATCTTGTCTAACTTGTTTTTACATTTAAATAATTTAAATGTTTTGTTCAAACGATATACCGAAAACTTTTTTAATGTTGTTATGATTATTCTGTGAAAAATTTAAATTTAATACTTCTGGATATTTATATTTATTTTAGTTTTCAATTTTGATGACAATCAAAACAAACTTACTTTATTTAATATACACTTCCCTGCCCTAACATATGAGTACACTTTGATGCCATCGATAAATCTTCGAGTTTTCAAAGAAGTTTGTAATCTCACTTTCAGAGCATTAACTTGGTATTGTTTCTATAGGTACATGCTTTCTCTCTTTTTCAAAGGTTTGTTCTTTCTTCAAAAAAGATTACGTACTACAACTTCAACTTGTCTTATTTCTATTAATCCGCTTTCGTCACCAAAGAATTAGGATTACTTCTGATATTTGTTTTTAAGAAATCTTCTTTTCCTTGATCCCCTTCCGGAGCTTTCTCGCTTTCACCTTTAAGCAAGAATCTAATTCTGAGTTCGTATTTAGATTGGCCCCAAAATTCTTCGATTCAAGTTAAAAAATAAGCCCCGTCACTCAGGACGAGGCTCAAATACGTTTTGGTTAACTTAGCGCATCAAATACGGTAGTAAATAAAGCAGCGTGGCAACAATGCTCAATCCTCCTACGAGGAACCACCAAAGATGATATTCGCGGTCCATGCTCCTCTTTTCTTCCGGTGTCGGGATTTCATCAACGCCGGAAGCTTTTTCATCCAACTTAAAAGATGCGCCGGCTCCGTAATACTTAGAGCAGCACCAGTAAATAGCAATTCCGAGGAGACACCATATAACGCCGGTGTAAAAAGCCTCATTACTCAGCTCAGTCATCATATATAAGTAAATTAAAGCGCTGACCGGAGCACCGACCATGATCAATGGAGCTTTATACGAACGTTTTAATTCAGGATGCTTTTTCCGCAAACCCCAAGCTGCCAGTATTCCGAGAACGTAGTAGAAAAGATCTGCGAATAAGGAAAGTTCTGCAATGTAAAGCAATGAGTTAGTTGCAATCAGAGCAACGGTCAATACACCCAGCGTTATTACCGCAACGTAAGGTGTCTGATAACGGCGGCTGACCTTTGCAAAAATCTTGGGCATTGCGCCGTCTCTAGCCATCGTAAAGAGATAACGCGGTGTTGTTGAAATAGAGGCGTTTAACGTTGAGAAATCACCGCCGAAAGCAATGCCGGCCGCAAGCAAGGCAAGAGGGAATCCTAGGATGCCGGCTGCCTTCATTGCTTCCGCATAAGGAGCTTCAGCCGTTGCCAGAGATGCTAATTTCTCTACCGGTGTAATACCGATTAGATACCACTGGAACAATGCGTTCACACAGAAAACGACGAACGGAGCCAAGAACATGGCACGAGGAATATTGATTTTCGGGAAACGAATCTCCTCTCCCATCGCCACACAGGCTTCAAAGCCTGCAAAGCACCACCAGATCATGCACACGGCGCCGATAAACGTAAAGTCTTTGTCCTTTGCGATGAATTCCGGCGACTTTACAAAATTCGGCAGTTCAATATTCGGGATCATTGTCAGGAACCAAATAGCAGCAACGCCCCAGAAAAAGAACATAAAGCCGTTTTGCAGCCGGCCCGTTAACCTAACACCGAAGACATTGGCAATAATGAAAACGATCGTGACGATCAACGCCACCGCGACATCAGACAATGGAATTTGCCATCCGAAAGCAAGACAAAGTGTTTTGAAGTAATAACTAAAGGCCAGCGCCTCACCGCCGGTAACCGCAACGAGCGAAATAATGAAATTCCAACCGGCCAAAACGCCTACCGCCTTCCCTAGTCCAAGCGAGGCAAATTGGTAGGTTCCGCCCGCATATGGAAGTGCAGCCCCCATTTCTGCGTAAAGAAGAGCAGGATAAATGCTTACCAATAGCGCCAATAAGGTGGCGAAGATTACCTCGATACCGAGGTTTCCGACTACATTGGATCCGGTTGTAAAAAGACCGACACCGATCACAGAACCGGCGGTAATGGTCACCGCTTCCCGCATGCCAAAACTTCGTTTGAGGCAACTGGGGCCGGCTGAATTCGATAGATTCTCTTGCGACATTGAAATCTCCTGAAAGATTCTTTTTCTTCAATATAGGACGGAGATTTCGTGAATAACGAATCTTGTAGTTCGATTTCCTAGCTAATGACCGCTATATAGCCTTCCTTCGGACAAACCAAAGACTAACGAGAATAATTATTTTGATTCCGGAAAATTATAGATTTTCGGGATTAGAATTCGAATCTTCTAGAAATAAAGAGAATATTTTTCGTCTGGCAGTTTTTGGACAAAAAAATACCTTCTTCAGCTCTCTCTTTCTGAAGAAGGCACAGTCCAAAACAGACTGTTTATATCTAACAACCAATCAGGAGATGTCCGTCGGACCTTGGTTACGTCCGACATGGTTATTGTGCCTAAGTACCGCAGTTGATACAATGACAAAAATTTAGTGTTATTGATGACAAAAAAGGCAATTTACAGAAATATTACAAATTGTCCTTAATTTTATTTGTTTATATTCAAATAAATAAGCGTATTTATAATGTTCTAATTGCCAATCCTGTTAGTTACAAAAACACACAAACTACAACCTGGATTTCAGCTGAAAGGATGAACTGTGAGTACTGTTTCCGACCTTGATACCTGGCGTCTTTTCTTTAAGATCGTTTCCCGTGGTTCCATTGCCAAAGTTTCGGAAGAGATCGGCGTGGAAGCCTCTTCCATTTCCCGACGTATTAATAAGCTCGAAAAAGACCTAGGCGTAGAACTTTTCCGGAGAAAAGGTAAACAGCTAGTGCTCACAAGTGCCGGATCTGTGGCCTATTCCCGCATGAGACGTATCGTTTTTGATGCGGCCTCTTTGTTCAAAGACCTTCAGGTTGCTCGAGATAACGACAGGGACTTGATCACCATCGCATGCCCGATCGGTCTTTCTGAGATCATTATGCCGATCGCAATTTCTAAGTACCTGGAATTCAATCCGGATGTTTCAGTGTCTATGAGGTCATTAAGTTACGTTGAGCTGATGACTTCTGACGCCATTACCAGCTATGACGTCATGCTCTCGGTGACGCCTCTGAATATTCCGACGCGCGATTCTAAGTTGATTGCCGGCATTTCCTTCATGCTCGCGGCCACCCCACAGTATTTAAACTCGCTGAAATATCCGATTCGCTCTCCTCGCGATCTTTCGGAGCACCCTATTTTTTCTTTCTTTTCCAGAAACCGCGAAAGGAATATGGTTTTAAGAAAAGGAAGCGACTATTTCCCGCTGCACTTCCATGCTCATATGCGTTTGAATAATCCGGGCGGTATTAAGCAGGTTGTTATGCGTTCAAAAGGCATCGGAGCGTATTGTCCTGTCTATTACTATTTAGACGAACTGGCCAACGGAACCGTTTGCGAAGTCTTGCCGGAATGGAAATTTCCTGTTCAGCAAATCTATATCAGCAGAAAAGACCGAGACAGAGTTGCGGTCAATCGCTTTGTCCATTGGCTTATTGACTACTTTGAACATTGTCCCGGACTGGTACCTCCCAGTTATGAAGGTCTTTGGGTCGGAGATTTTGTCGATGGGGTCCCTGTATGACCAAGGTTCAATACAGCTTTGCCCAGCTTGGCGAGTCGGAAATCTTTGAACCTTATCTTTCCTCAGAGCTTAAAAAGAATTCCGATTTATGGAAGCCTACCGAGTTCGAGCTCCCGTTAAATGATCCCGGACTTGCTGCAGCATTCCTGACGCTAATACAGCCGGATGCAGTTTTCTATGTTCCTCGATTCTCGGGCAGGTCTTTCGAATCAAAAAGCGCAAATTATTTAGCGGCTCTTTCTCAGGCCTTAGAGACAAAGGAGGCACTTTTGGTCAGCTGGCTGCAGCCGGAAGAAAGTATTCCGCCTTTCATCAGCTGTGAACATCTACTTATTAGATTGCCTGAAGTTTTCTATTGTTCAAGCACAAAAAACTTAATTACCGATTGGATAGACAAAATTTTGTCCCGCAAACGGATAACCGTCTCAGGAAATAAACCGCTTCGCCTTATCGGGCGTCATCTTTTGGTTCAGATGACGGTCGCTGCCGCTCTTAAATGTCTGGCAAACCCGGGTTTTGATGGTGTTTATAAATTAGCGGCCAACGGAGAAACCTCTCTATTCGAGCTCGTTAGCTTTATTCACTCGACATTGGCTCGCCTCCTGCCCAACCATAAGTTAGCAAAACTCAGTTTTGCCGAAGAAGAGCCGGTTCCGCTTTCGGAAGAATTTGATACTTCCTTTATGGAAAATTTCAATGTGATTTTGCCTGGCTGGCGCACGGGCGTTGAAGAGACAATCGTTGCCTTTTTAGTTCATCGAAAACTCTTTTGAGAACTTGTGTATCAGGAAGCATTCTTTTCGCCTTCTTCTAATAATTGGAGAAGGCTAAGAAATAGTTAGTCAAAAATCTAAATCCTAACTCGGAAAATTTCCCATCACTGAACCGTTTTTGGAACGTAATCGAGCAGGGTTTCACTGATTTTCAGCGAACACCCTCTCACACCACTGCCCACCCGGTCTGGTAAGCCAGGTTACTCTGTTTTTTTAGCGGTTTCTCAACATGTTAACCCCTAAAACAACCCAACCACGACCATCCCCTGCCTTTGAGGAAGTCAGTTGTCAGGGCTTCGACTTGTTTTGCAGTCTTACCCGACGACAATTGCCTGAAACCGTTCCTGTTCGCAAGGTCTATGGTTTGCCTCGGGCTTCCTTCAGCCGGAACCTCGCGGTTCAGGTCTTGCCTCTGGCTATGTGCTTGGCGCCACCGCCTGCACTTCGGGACTTCCACCCTGTAGAGTTCGCTCATGCCGAGCGCAATCGAGTAGGGGAAGCTTTCACCTACCCCT
>NZ_GL883729.1 GCF_000205025.1 Parasutterella excrementihominis YIT 11859
AATGCTGAAGCTGATGTCCGATCTGATTTTCAAGAAAAGTTGTTCCGGAACAACTTTCTTTCGACTCGACTTTCTTAACTATGAAAAAAAGACCACAATAAAACAGTCTATCGGGTCAAAAAAAAGACCGCGGAGAAAGCGGCCTCTTTTATTTAAAAGTCAATTATTTTGTATTTAGTGCGTCTTTAAAAAGTTTTCCTGCAACAAATTTCGGCTGAATCGAAGCTGGGATTTTAAGTTCTGCACCTGTTGCAGGATTCCGACCAACACGAGCCTCGCGCTTGGCTGACTTAAAAGTGCCAAAACCCACCAAAGCCACTTCATCGCCGGATTTTACGGTTTTGATGATTTGACCCATCAGTGCTTCCAAGACCTCTTTGACATCAGCTTTAGGTTTGCCGGAAACTTCTGCTACGGCAGTTACTAATTCAGTTTTATTCATTTATTTCTCCAAAATAATTGAGACAGGACTGACTTATTTTACCCAATCGGTAGAGCGCGACATATTTCTTTTCGCTGCGTTTCGCTGCGATAGTCGTACATAGAAGTAGTATTGACTGAAGCGTGACCCATAGCCCGCTGCAAAACGAATACATCACAACCATTCGCCAGCATCGTTGTTGCAAACGTTCTTCTAAGATCATGAGGCTTTACTTTTCCCAAACCAGCCAAGGTCGCTCTTTTTTGAAGTATCCGATAAATTGAACCGGAGAGCATTTCTTTGAAAATGAAGCT
>NZ_GL883730.1:0-17184 GCF_000205025.1 Parasutterella excrementihominis YIT 11859
GAGAATGCTCATGCCGAGCACACCAAAAAAGGAGACCCGCGAGCCTCCTTCTTTGTGTGATAACCATTTAAGTTAATTTTCGGATTTTTGTCCTTCCGTCTCCTGTTTTACGGGAGCCTCTTCTTTCGCAACGATATCTTTCAGCTCGCGGCGAAGAATCTTACCCACAGGTGTCTTCGGAATGGAATCAACGAAAACGATTTCTTTCGGCATCTTGTAACCGGTGAGGTTCTGACGGCAATAAGCCTTGACCTGCTCGACAGTCAGAGACGGATCCTTCTTAACGATCACGGCCTTGACGCGCTCACCGGATTTTTCGTTCGGTACACCGACCACACCGCATTCCAAAATCTCCGGCATGCTCTGAAGAACGCCTTCAATTTCGTTCGGGTAGACGTTAAAGCCGCTGACCAGAATCATGTCTTTCTGGCGGTCGGTAATTGTAATGCGGCCGTTGCTGTCCATATTGCCGATATCGCCGGTGCGCAGCCAACCGTCGCGCAGTACGGCAGCCGTTTCTTCCGGCTTATCCCAGTAGCCGCGCATGACCTGCGGACCCTTCACGCAGATTTCGCCGGTGTGTTCCGGAATTTCCTGCGGAGTCGTCCAGAAGCCGAGGTCCTTGAATCCTTCACCGCGGATAGAAACCACAGTAGACGGGAACGGGAAGCCGACAGAGCCGTTCCACGGTGTATTCATCGGGTTGGCGGCAACGCCCGGAGAGCATTCGGTCAAACCGTAGGCCTCAATAATGTGGGCGCCGGTCACTTCCTTCCAGCGCTCGGCCACAGACTTCTGAACCTGGGTACCGCCGCCGACGGTGAGCTTCAGCATCTTGAAGTCAACCTGGTCAAATCCCGGTGTATTGAGCAGCCCGTTAAAGAGCGTGTTCACACCGCAGATCACGGTAAAGTGCTGTTTCTCGCATTCTTTGACTAAACCCTTCATGTCGCGAGGGTTAGCAATCAGCACCATGCGGGCGCCCCACTGAAGGAAGCTGCACAGAGCGGTCAGAGAAAAGATGTGATAGAGCGGAAGCGCTGTCATAACGACTTCGGTCTTCTTCTTGAAGTCGCCGGAAATCCAAACACCCGTCTGCTGCAGGTTGGCCAACACATTGCGGTGCGTGAGCATGGCGCCTTTGGCAATGCCGGTTGTGCCGCCTGTGTACTGCAGAAGTGCGATGTCGTAGCGGTCGAGCTTGACCGGATTAAATTTTCTGGAAGCGCCTTGGGCGAGTGCGTCGCGGAAAGAGACGACGTGTTCGAGATTGAACTCGGGCACCATCTTCTTTACTTTCTTCAGCATGAAGTTAACGAGCAGACGCTTCGGAGCAGAAAGCAAGTCGCCGACCTGAGTCGTGATGACGTGCTCAACGGGAGAATCTTTTTGAATCTTTTCAAACGTCTTGGCGAAGTTCTCGATGATGACCAAGACCTTAGCGCCGGAATCCTTCAGCTGTCCGCCGAGTTCACGAGCTGTGTAAAGCGGATTGACGTTGACGACGATAAGTCCGGCTTTCATGATGCCGAACAGACAGATCGGATACTGGAGGAGGTTCGGCATCATCACGGCAACGCGGTCGCCCTGCTCAACGCCGGGCAGCGACTGCAGATAAGAAGCAAACGCCGTCACTTTCTCATCAAATTCTTTGTACGTCATTGTCTTGCCCAGGCTGGTAAAGACCGGAGCATCACCGTACTCTTGACAGATCTTTTCCTGGAAATCCGGCAATGATTCGTAAATATCCGGATTAATGGTCGCGGGCACGCCCTCAGGGTAGTGCTTGATCCATGGATATTCTTGAGTGTCTGTCATTTATTTCTGTCCTAAAGAAAGCGTAACCCGCTAATTTTAGCGGGTTGCGCGATATAAAAACATTGAGAATTAGCCTGAGATTAAGCTTGGTGGGCAAGCTCGGAGATGTGTTTGGCGTACTGCTTCACATCTTCCCAGTCAGTAAAGTCAATGCACATAGACGGGTCTGTCGGGCCGTTTGTGATCTTCATGATGAGCTGAATGCACTTCTTATCAAAGAGATTCAGGTGCGGATAGTCAATCTTGCCGGCAAAGCACTTGAGGTCTCTGGGACGCCACGGAGAGCGTTCAAGGAATTTCTGCATGTAGCGGTTGCCTTCGACTGTCGCCTTAAACGGTGTGCGGGCAACGACGGTAACGTTGAACATCGCATTGGGCTTGCGGTCGAGTTCCGTGCAGTTGTTGCGAACAAATTCGTAAACGTTCGGATGGTAAGTGCCGTAGACAACAGGGAAGCCGCAGAGCACGAAATCATGCTTGCTCCAGTCCACGCCTTCGCGAAGGGCTTCGGAGACCGGCATAACCGTCACGGTGTTTCCGAGTGCCTCGAGTTCGTCGGCAATAGTACGAACCATGCGGGCGGTATGGCCCATGCGAGAGTAATAAACAATAAGAATGTTCTTCATTAATTCCGCTCCGATCGCGTCCGGACCGACAAGGCCTTTCGCATCAATTTGTAATTTATTACGCTGATTTTAGCAAAACCGCCCCGATTGGCTCATTTTTGTTAATGAGTTTACGTACTTAGGCGCATTGTCAGGTAAAATCCGTTTTTTAAAACCCTGTTCCTATTGATTATTAGGAACTTTTATTCTTATATGGCTAAAGAAGACCTGATTGAAACAACTGCAACCGTTACCGAAGTTCTTCCGGACGCTCGCTATCGCGTCAAACTCGACAACGGCTATGAACTGATTGCCTACACAAACGGCAAAATGCGTAAGCATCACATCCGAATTCTCGCCGGCGATAAAGTTTCGCTGGAAATCTCCCCGTACGACATGACCAAAGGCCGCATTACCTTCCGTCATATCGAGGGTCGTCCTCCGGTTGCTGCCGCCGGCGGAAAACGCAAGTAATCGATTCAATAGAAGCACTCAGCAAATCGAGTGCTTTTATTTTGCCTGCTCGACGACCTCAATCGTCTGATCTTTAAACTGGACTTTCTGTCCGGCGCGGATCTTGTGGCCGCGTTCGGTGCAGACTTTCCTGTCTACATTCACTAGGCCGTCCTGGACGGCTTGTTTTGCCTCTCCGCCTGTACCGGTCAATCCGGCTGCCTTCAGCAGATCTCCTAAGCGAATAAATTCGCCGTTCAATTCGAATTTCATTCCGATTTCCTTTTTTGACTTTCTCAGATGAAATGCATTGTATTCCTGCAAGGCATTTCTTTTATCACCGGCGCCGAATTCGAGTCCGCAGAAACGACAAACGCCCCGAAGGGCGTTTGCGTTTAGATCTGTTTCTACTGAATTAGATCAGAGACAGGAAGCGAGTGATCATGCGAATGCGTTCTTCGACTGTGTCTAAGCGCAGGAATTCGCGGTCGCAGTGGAATTCGCCGCCGGCAGGGCCGCATCCGTCAATGACGGGGAGACCGGCTTCAGCCATGTGGTTGCCGTCGGAAGCACCGCCTGCGTCAACCCAGTCGATATCGAAGCCTTCGAGTTTGGCAGCTTCGGTAATCTGAGCAACGAGTTCTTTCGTAGCGTCGGACAACGGCATAGCGTTGCTGTGGCTGACGCGTTCGATGGTCTGAGTTACGCCGGGAGCCCAAACGGCAGCAGCCAGTTTGTTGATGCCGTCGTCGAGATATTTGTCGTCTTCGTTGTTCCAGTAGCGAGTGTCGAGCTTAACAACGCATTTTTCGGAAATGACGTTAGGAGCGCTGCCGCCTTCGATCACACCGGGGTTGACCGTTGTGCCTTTATCGACATCGGCCAGACCGGCAGCTGCGAGCGCAAAGCGCATAGCGGCGATGTTGGCGTTGGCTCCTTTGTACGGAGCGTTGCCGGCGTGGGAAGCCTTACCGTGGAAGGTCACGATGTAGTTGGTAGAACCCTTTCTGGAGCGAACGAGCTGACCGCCTGCGCGGGCTGCTTCAAAAACCAAAGCGCGGGAAGATTTAGCAGCGATGCCCTTGAGCCAGGCGCTGGAAGCCTTGGAACCGGTTTCTTCGTCCGGGTTCAGAGCAACGGCGATGGAGAGTCTTTCCAGATCTTCAGGACGAGCAGCCTTCAGAGCGTAGTAGATGGCAAGCACGCCGCTCTTGCAGTCGCTGCAGCCGGGGCCGTAGGCGCGGTCGCCTTTAACGGTCAAAGGACGAGCAGCAGCAGTTCCGTCAGGGAAAACGGTGTCGAGGTGAGCATTGAAGAGAACGTCATAGTGGTCAGCGTTGGGCTTGTTCGTAGCGAACAGACCGTTGCCGGCATTCGGACCTAAGTCAACGAGGTCGGCTTTGAATCCGATGGATTCGAGATGGCCCTTCATAATCTTGGCGGCTTCGGTAACGCCGGCAATGTTTGCAGTGCCGCGGTCTTTGTTAACCAATTCGGCCAAGTCTTTCATGTAAGAGTCGAGAACTGACATTGATGTTTCCTCCTATTAAAGTTGCGTAAAACAATTGAGCCCGAAGGCTTAACGATTCCCGCGATTGTAATGATTTGTGAGATTTAGATAAATGAGAATAAATACCGCTGGACAAACCTATTTTGATTACTCAATTCGAAAAAATTTTCTGATTCCGACGTCGTTTTTGTGCTGAGATAAGGAATACATTCGCATTCCACGTCAATTTTCACAATCTATTAATTAAAAATGATCGAAGGTCTGGTCCTTCTACTCGTATTCCAACTTTTGGGAAACGTTGCCGAGATGTACTTCCATCTCCCGGTTCCCGGCTCGGTTCTGGGCATGTTCCTGCTGCTCGTTGCCTTGATCGCAAACGACCGTCTGGCTTCCTGGGTCCGTCCGATTTCCTTAGTCCTGATTTCTTATCTTGCCGTGCTGTTTGTCCCGGCCGGTGTCGGCATCATGCTACACATTGACCGCCTCAAAAATGAAGCGCTTCCGATCGGCGTCTCTTTGGTCGTCAGTACGATTCTGACGATCGCTGTGACTGCCCTAGTGATCAAGTACTCGACGATCTGGCTGCAGAAACGCAAAGAACGGAAGGAGGCAAGGCATGAATAACATCGACTTTCACGGCATCGAGGAGATTTGGTCCTCGCTTTCCACTTCTTCCCTTCTGTGGCTGACGGTCACGCTGGCCGCTTACCTCTTTGCTCAGAAACTCTATAAATGGAGTAATTGGAATTCGCTCTTAAATCCCGTTGCGGTTTCCATTGTCACGGTCGTCCTTTTGCTGATGGCCACGCATACGCCCTATCAGACTTACTTTTCCGGCGCCCAGTTCATTCATTTTCTGCTGGGACCGACAACCGTTGCTTTGGCCGTTCCTCTGTACGACCTCAGAATTCAGTTGGCTAAAAATTGGCTACCGATTTTATTGGGACTTTTTGCAGGCGCCTTCACGGCGATTACTTCAACTGTCCTGATCGCGGGATTGCTCGGAGCTTCTCCGGAAACCATCATTAGCTTGGCACCGAAGAGCGTGACAACGCCCATTGCCATGTCCATTGCAGAAAAACTCGGCGGTCTTCCTGCCCTCTCTGCTTCCTTGGTTGTGCTGACCGGCGTGCTCGGGTCGATCTGCGCAGGACCTCTGTTCCTGCTTCTAAAAGTCGATTCTTCGTCTGCCAAGGGTTTTGCACTCGGTCTTTCCGCACACGGCATGGGTACTTCCCGCGCTTTCCAGATTGATTCGACGGCCGGCGCCTACGGCAGTCTGGCCATCGGCTTAACCGGTTTGACCACTGCACTGCTGGCACCGCTGCTCACTCCGCTTTTAATGAAGATTTTCTTCTAATTGATCTCAGAGGAATCAATCCGTTTGATTCCTCTTTTTTTCCAGGCGGCTCGAGCGCCCTCTAAAGAGCCGTTCACGTCAATTCCGCGGGAAGCGTCTTCAATGACGGATACCCTCAAGCCTTCATCAGCCGCATCCAAGGCGGTCCAGCTAACGCAAAAGTCAGTTGCAAGACCACAGACAAAGACCTCTGTAATTCCCTGAGACCTCAGCCAAACACCTAAGTCTGTCTTGGTCTTACGGTCTGCCTCTAGAAAAGCGGAGTAACTATCAATATCGGAGTGTGCACCTTTCTTCACAAAACAGTCGCCGTTTTCCGTGTTCAGTCCTTCGGCAAATTCGGCACCGGACGTGTTTTGAACACAGTGTTCCGGCCAAAGGACTTGTTTACCGTAAGAGACATCAATGGTGCTGTAAGGCGCTATGCCAGGATGAGACGAAGCAAAAGAAATATGGCCTTGCGGATGCCAGTCTTGTGTAAATACGACATTTTTAAATTTCGGAATGATCCGATTAATGACCGGTACGACTTGGCTGCCCTCTTTAACAGGCAATGCGCCGGTTTCTAAGAAATCTTTTTGGACGTCGACAACGATAAGCGCCTGATTGTCTTTCATTTAGTCTTCACTCCAATATCCGCAGAATTTGTTGATGATGTCAGCAGTTGTCCCGCTTTCGGCGAGATAGACGTATTGTCCGACTTCCAAAAGAGCCAAATCAATTCGGCCAATCTCTAATGCCTTATCAAAGATATCTTTCAGTGCAAAGTATTGATAAGGGAACTGAAGGACGGGAAGACCTTTCTCGGGGAAGATCTGGGCAAAGCCGTTAGACAAATAGCGTGAGGCTCGGCCCATGAAAGTGTCAGACGTCTCAGAGGCAGAGTCCGCTAAGTACATTACCTTGGTACGCCAGGAATCCGGAATCGGAGACTCTTTGGCAAGCAGCAGCGCGTCCGAAAGCATAAAGCCGGCTAAACCGAGCGCCCTGATGACACGAACTTGATCCTGGGTTGTGACAGAACCGGCGCCGAGAACCGGAACTCTCAATGCTCTTGCGCATTCCGACCATAAGACCAAGGAGTCGATTTCAGCCTGATCTTTACCGATTTCTTCATGGGAGAGCAGACCTTCTTCGGCCCAGCCGGCGGCTACGACGGCATTGACGCCGCTGGAGACGAGAACCTTGGCATCTCTAAGGTTAGACGCGATGCCGAAGACAGAAATACCGTTGGCTTCAAGTTCTTCCATATAAGGCTCTCTCAAACCTCCGAGTCTCAAGCCGACGGCCGGCACCTTCAGTTCAACAATTTTCCTGAACTGATTATCAAAAAGCGGAGCCGATATCGGTCTAGCTGCCGTGCATCCCAAATCCTCTCTGAGCGGAGAGAGCGCTGTATCCTGCAGGCGAAGTTTCTCGGCGTCTAAGATCGATTCTTTTTGCGGGAACATGAGTACGGCAAAAGGCTCATCGGTCAGCGAACGAACTTTTGCAACATCTCTTTCAATTTCCTCTTCGGTTTTAAAACCGATATGGAGCACGCCCAAGCCGCCGGCATTGGAAACAGCTGCCGCCATTTCCGGCGTATCCCAGCCGAGGCCCGGCAAACCGATCACGGGTTTAGAGACCTTGAAATCGTCTAAAAACTTCTGAGTTTTGTCTGCTGCATTCTGAGTCGCAATCATCTCGAATCCTTTTATTCTTTCGCGCTAATGAGCCGCGGCATTGTTTTTTCGCAAAACAGCATTGTCGTCTGTTTCAACTATGCACACAAGAATAGCGAAAATCGCCTGCCTGTTGATCGCTAACTTATTAAAATGTCGGGATTATCGTAAGGAGTTTTGTGTGGAAACAAAAACAGTTGTCGTTGGTCTTTCAGGCGGAGTGGATTCTGCCGTCAGCGCCTACCTTCTCAAGAAGCAGGGATACGAAGTAATCGGTCTTTTCATGAAAAACTGGGAGGACGATGACGACAGCGAATACTGTTCTTCCCGTCAGGATTTAATCGATGCCACGGCGGTCGCCGACGTAATCGGCATCGATATCGAAGCCGTGAACTTTGCCAAAGAATACAAGGACCGCGTTTTTGCGGAATTCCTTTCCGAGTATTCCGCCGGTCGTACGCCGAACCCTGACGTTCTCTGCAATTCCGAAATTAAATTCAAGGCATTCCTTGATCATGCCATCCGTTTAGGCGCCGACAAGATTGCCACCGGACACTATGCACGTGTCCGCGAAAGAGACGGGCTCTTTGAACTGCTCAAAGGTGTGGACAACACTAAAGATCAAAGCTACTTCTTAAATCGTCTCAATCAGTACCAGCTCTCGAAAGCCATGTTCCCTGTCGGAGACATGTGCAAGACCGAGGTACGCAGAATTGCCGAAGAAATCGGATTGCCGAACGCCAAGAAAAAAGACAGTACGGGTATCTGCTTTATCGGAGAACGTCCGTTCCGTGAGTTCCTCCATCGCTACCTTGCCAACAAACCCGGTCCGATTAAAACACCGGACGGAAGAATTGTTGGCGAGCACATCGGCCTTTCTTACTACACCTTAGGTCAGCGCAAAGGTATCGGCGTCGGCGGTTCTAAGTTCGGCAACGGCGAACCTTGGTTTGTTGCTCGGAAGGACATTCCGAACAACACGCTCTATATCGTACAAGGTCACGACCATCCTTGGCTTCAGTCTTTCTCGCTTTCTGCCACGCGACCCAACTGGATCAGCGGAACAGCTCCCGAGGCCGGAAGAATGCTCGGTCTTAAAACGCGCTACCGCATGGCCGATCAGGAATGCAAAGTTATTCGCACCGACGATGAAAGCGTAGTGGTCTCTTCTCTTGATCCTCTCTGGGCGGTGACACCCGGACAAAGCGCGGTCTTTTATGACGAAGAAGTGTGCTTAGGCGGTGCGATTATCGGCACCAGCCGCTGACATCAGACAAAAAACGGCGTTCTTCCTTTGCGGTTGAACGCCGTTTTTTGTATTTTCAGGAGGACCTGAAAGTCCTTCAGCTTTTAAGCTGACAAGTTAGTTTGCCTTCTTCCGAAGTCCTTTAATTGCAAAGGCCACAATCAGCACGAAGACGGCACCGGCAATTCCGGCAGGCGTATGCATTTCGGCCAAGTTCGGAATATGCGGTGTCAGGCCGGGGTCGCCCACAATCAGTGTGCCTGCGATCCATCCCAGCAAAGCGCCGCCGGCGTAAACAATGATCGGATAACGATCAATAACTTTCAGGAACAGCTGGCTGCCGCCGAGAATGAACGGAACGCTCACCAAGAGACCGAAGATCACGAGTCCCATCTGATGACCGGCAGGTGCCTGTTCAGCTGCACCGGCAATCGCGATCACGTTGTCCAAGCTCATAACTAAGTCGGCAACGATGATGGTTTTGATCGCACCCCAAAGACGCTTACTGGCATGAATTTCATGCTCCCCTTCATCCTGAGGAACAATAAGTTTTATACCAATCCAGAGAAGCAGAAGCGCTCCGACAAGTTTGAGGAATGGAATGTTCATGATCGTGACGGCAAAAGCAATCAGGATCACACGCAAGAGGATGGCACCGGCAGCCCCGTAAAGCACACCTTTAAAACGAAGGCTCGGGTCAAGGTTGCGGCAGGCTAAGGCGATAACAACCGCGTTGTCTCCGCCGAGCAAAATGTCGATCAAAATAATTTGAAGAACGGCCACCCAATGAATTTCGGCAAACCAAGCGATAAGCGCTTCCAATGAAATATCTCCTAAGAGTAAAAACCAAATTGACGGTTGATTTTAGCAATGCGTTGATTTGTCGTAGTTTTACCATTACCCGTTCTTGTGAAAGAACGTGAAATTTCAAATAGTCAGAACTTTCGAGAAATCCTCTTAACCAGAATAACCCGCATTTTTACTGAGTCGGTATACTTTCATTGTGCAATCTATCGCCGGATAGGCACCTTTTTCAGTATTCCGCAGGCCATTGAAGGAATGCTGACAAAGGTGCCTTTTTGTTTTGGAGGATACAAATGTCTTGGATTTATCTTTTCATTGCAGGAATTTTTGAGATCGTTTGGGCCGTTGCCTTGAAATATGCCGATGGCTTTAGTAATTGGTTCTACAGTGCGGTCACTATTATCGGAATGGTCGCCAGCGTCTATTTCTTGGCAGTAGCGATGAGAACTATTCCTTTAGGAACGGCTTACGCCATTTGGACCGGTATCGGGTGTATTGGCGCCTTTATTGCCGGCATTCTCTTGTTTGGAGAAGCTTTCACTGTCTCCAGAACTGTTTTCGCTTCGCTTATCGCCATCGGAATCATTGGCTTGAAATTCTCGGCTTCTTAATTTCCAAACATTCAGAAACAAGAAGACCTGTTGTTTCGCATAAGAGCGTTCTCCTTAAAAGTGGACTGAGCACATAGTCTGAAAGTGGACTCTTTTTCTCAAAGTTCATTGGAGAAAATGAAGGCAGTCTTAAGGAGAACCTTATGCAAAACACAATAATCAAATCCATAGTTTCGTTAGGTCTGTCTTGCCTTTCGCTGTCAGTATTGGCAGCCGCTGCTCCTCAGCAGCCTGTAGACAAGAACCAGTGTTTCGGCTGTCATGCAACGGCCATTAAAACCTTATCAACTCGCGGTGCACATAAAAATGTGAACTGCGTTTCCTGTCACGACATCAGTCCGGAACACGTCAAGGCTCCAAGCCGCGACAACCGCCCGACTACACATTTTGAATATGCCGCCTGCGGTCAGTGTCACACTGAACAGCACAAAGACATCATGGATCCGAAGTACCATTATGAGTGGGCGCTCAAAAACACGCCGCCCGCCTACGCACAGTTCCGTGATATCGCCGGTGACAACTCTTTCCGGGACGTCCAGTTCCGTTTGCCGCGTTTCCATTCCAGCATTGTGACCGACCTTGCCAACGTTCGTTCTGACGGCCGTTACCAATATAAAAAGTACACGGACCTCTCTAAACCCGGAGCTCCGATGTGGGAGGCTTTAACCGATACACGCCCGAACGAAGGCGACAAAATTCTGCCCTCAAAGACATTGTCTTTGACTTGGCGTCCTCACAAAGGACGTGAGATTATGGGACGGTCTGACTGCTTGAAGTGCAAGAGTTCTGATAACATCTTGGATTACGCCTATTTAGGCGCTAAAAACCCGAAGGCCCCGCTCGCCTTTGATGATCCGGACCACAAAGTCCTAAAGACCGTCAACAACAGCTTCAACTGCATTACCTGCCACGACCCGCATTCGGCAGAGCCTCGCATCGTCTTCGACCATTTGATAGAAGCCATGTCACATCCGGACTACAAGGACTACAACTATCAGAAGAACGCAGGAAAGACCGGTTATCCGAAGATCGAAGTCATCAACATGGGTGTTCGCGGCTATCCGAGAAAGATCGCCATTCTTGAGAAAGCCAACTCGAACTATATGTGCGGTCAGTGCCACGAAGGCCATAACCGCTCTGCAACTTTCTATAAAGACAGTGACGGTCAGCTCGCTCATCCGAAAAATGCTATTGACAGAACCGGCTGGTCCGTCGGTACGTTCTTCGCAGCTAACCCGATCGAACGCTGGAATGTCGTGAGAAGATTAGGGCTGTATAACGGAATCGATAAGGCAACAGGCGTTAAGACTGTCTCGACCGACCATTACCATATGGAAACCGTTGTTGGTTCTAAGCACGGTCAAGCAGGCGTGGGCTGCACAGACTGCCACTTCGCCAAGAAAGCGAACGGCACACTTGAACATCAGCCTAGTCTGCCTTCTCTGAAGTACAAGAACACTTGCGCAAGATCCGATTGCCATGGCAATCCGAACGGCGACAATTGGTCCGAGGGGCAAGCCGCCTACATGGTTGCAACAATCCAGCAGCGTTATCGTATCCATAAAGAAAGACTCGAACGCTACGGAAGCGCCGCGCGCAACCTCCTGATCAAAGCTAAGAACGGCGATGTCAAGATCAATCAGCCTGAATATCAAAAACTTCAGGATGCTTACAGCCTCTACCTGCACACCGTCGGTTGGTACTTCTCAGACTATTCGAAGGGCGTTCACGATCCATCCGGATTTGAAAAAACTTCTTCCGAAGTTATTAAGAATCTGAGAACAGCGACCGTAGCCGCCCAGAATACGATAAAGTAATCTAACTCAGCATCGGCCGGAGACAATCTCCGGCCTTAACGTTTTCGGAGCCGACATGGCACACAAAGTTCAGCCGAGCCTCTCCAACATATCGTTAAATCACGACAGCGGCGCATCATCACTTCAAGAGCAGCTTTACTTCAAGATCCTCGACTTAATCGAGAACAAAAGCCTGCGTCCTGGAGATCCTATTCCCTCAAGCCGCAAACTCGCTTCTGAGATCGAGGTTTCACGTTCAACAGTCGTCAGCGTTTATAACCGGCTGCTTGAGGAAGGACTTCTGGAAACAAAGAGCGGCAATGGCACCTTTGTCTCAGAAATTTCTCTCGGTGTATTTGAAAATCGAAAGGAAAGTCTGCCAGTTAATGAGAAATATCTCCCCTCAGAACTCCCGCTTTCTGCACAAATCGCAGCGACGGCCACTGGCTTCAAAGTTCAAAAGCCTATGCCCTTCGCAGTGATAGCGCCTGACCTGGATAGCCTGCCGGGTAAAAACTGGACTACTGTCGTCGCACGTACTTCAAAGAGCCCGTGGCTTCACAACGGTTATTGTGAACCTGGCGGCTTTATGCCTTATAAGAAAGCTGTCTGCGATTATTTACGTCAGTACCGAGGCCTTAGGTGCGAACCTGAGCAAGTGATTACAACAAACGGCACTCAACAAGCATTGGACCTCTGTGCAAGCGTTTTATTTGAAAAAGAGGACAAAATCGCTGTTGAAGACCCTTACTTTCAAACGCACATCAACCTATTGGAGTTCAGAGGACTGAAGCCGATCCCAATTCCTGTCTCTCAAGATGGAATCGACATTGACAAACTTAAAAAACAAAAGAAAATCAAAGGGATACTAGTAACGCCGTGCCATCAGTACCCGTTAGGCTACGTTTCTTCCGCCGAAAACAACGAAAAGCTTTTAGCCTGGGCCAAACTTGAGGGAATCTGGATAATTGAAGACGACTACGACAGCGAACTTCGGTATGGAAAAAAGCCTTTGCCGGCACTCTCTTCCTACAAAGACGGCGCACCGTGCATCTATCTCGGAAGCTTTACCAAGGTAATTTATCCGGGCTTCAATATGGCTTACATGGTGGTCCCTAAAAGTCTCGTCCCCATTTTCGAGGGGGCCAAGCTTCTTATGGATCGCCACAGCAGCGAAGTTCATCAATACATTTTGGCTGAATTCATTCAAAACGGTTTCTACTATTCACACGTTCGGCGCCTTAAGAAGATTTATGAAAAGCGCCGGCAAGCAGCCGTTAGAGCTATAGGAAAATACCTTTCCGGTTACGGACACATTGAAGGAGCCAATGAAGGAACGCATCTGACGTTCATCTTTAATCAGCCCCAAGATGATGTCCGGCTTTCCGAGCTTTTAATACGTTCCTATCAGATCGAGACAAGACCGCTTTCTGCTTGTTATCGTTCGGCCAAAGCACTTACCGGTTTTATTCTAGGTTATGCTCACTTTAAAGAAGAAGAGCTGGAAGCGGCAGTTTTCAAACTAAAAGAAGCTCTAGATCAAACTCTGAGCTAAAGGAGGGAGTATGAGGAAAGAACTCACAAGAACAAAGCAAGCTTTAAGCAACGAATCGATTCAAAGAATCATCGACACGACCGCCTACGGTGTCCTTTCGCTTAACGGAGACGACGGTTATCTCTATACCGTACCGCTAAGTTACGTATATACGGGTGGGGCCGTTTATTTCCACGGATCGCCGCGAGGATATAAGTCCGAGTGCTTCCAGAGAACCAACAAAACAAGCTTTTCGATCGTCGGGCAAAGTCAAGTCGTTCCGACTGTCCGAGCGAATAATTTTCAAAGCGTTCTCATCTGGGGAAGGCTTCACATCGTCACCGACATTGCAGAAAAACTCTCCGCTCTGCGTGCACTTGCTGAAAAGTACAGCCGCGGCATTCCCGATAATGAAGAGGAAATTCAGCATTCCTTGAATTATGTCTTCATGGTCAAACTTGTTCCGGATTGGATTACCGGCAAACGAGCCGCACTAGAAGTCAGAGAAGCTGCAGAAAAACTCTGATCCTGCTGACAGCCATTTAAAAGGCGCTCCCCGCTAGAGAAAGCGCCTTTTCTTGATTCTGCTTTTTAGCTATGCCTTCGTCTTCTGGGACCTAAAGTACTTAAGTACGAAAGCAACGATCAGCACGAAGATTGCACCGGCAATACCGCCTTCAGTATGAAGAGCCGGCAGATTCGGCAGGTGTGCCAAGATGCCCGGGTCGTCAACCATTAGCGTGCCTGCGATCCAGCCTAACAAAGCTCCGCCCGCATAAACAATAATCGGAAAACGATCAATCACTTTCAGAATAATCTGACTGCCGCCGAGAATGAACGGGACGCTCACGAGCAGACCAAAGATCACCAGCGCCATCTGATGATGGCCCGGAGCCTGTTCAGCCGCACCGGCAATGGCAATCACGTTGTCGATACTCATGATCAAGTCGGCAACGATAATGGTCTTAACCGCACCCCAAAGCCGCTTACTCGCATGAATCTCATGCTCTCCTTCATCGGCAGGGGCAATGAGCTTGACGCCGATCCACAACAGCAGCAGGCCGCCGCAGAACTTCAGGAACGGTATGTTCATCACGGAGACTGCGAAGGCAATCAGAATGACACGCAGCAAAATAGCACCGCCGGCACCATAGATAATGCCTTTCACGCGCAGGTGCGGATCGAGACTTCGGCAAGCCAACGCAATCACAACGGCATTGTCTCCGCCAAGCAAAATGTCGATGAGAATGATCTGCAAAACTGCGACCCAATGAATCTCACCAAACCAAGCAATAAGCGCTTCCAAAATGAATTACTCCTTTTTCGAAGAGAGCACGGATTGCAGCAACGAGCCAATTTCAGAGGGATTCCGTGTCGTTCGAATACCGCAGGCTTCCATCACGGCTAATTTGCCTTCGGCAGTTCCTGTACCACCGGAAATGATCGCGCCTGCATGCCCCATTCTCTTTCCTGCGGGAGCCGTTACGCCTGCAATAAAGCCCACGACGGGTTTCTTCATATGATCTTTTACCCATTCGGCAGCAGTCTCTTCATCGCTTCCGCCGATTTCGCCGATCATGACAACTGCATCCGTTTCAGGATCGTCATTAAAGAGCTTCAGTACGTCGATGTGCTTTAAGCCGTTAATCGGATCTCCGCCGATTCCGATAGCGGTGGACTGGCCCAGCCCTAACGCGGTAATCTGTGCCACCGCTTCATAAGTCAAAGTGCCGGAACGGGAGACAACACCGATTCTGCCTTTGCGGTGAATGTGTGCAGGCATAATGCCGACATTGATTTCTCCCGGAGTCATGATGCCCGGGCAGTTGGGTCCGAGAAGGAGAGATTTAGATCCGGTCTTTTTCATGTGATCTCGGACCTTAACCATGTCCATCACAGGAATGCCTTCCGTAATGCAGACAATAAGTTCGATACCTGCATCGCTTGCTTCCTGAATAGCCGCTGCCGCTCCGGCTGGCGGAACATAAATCACGGAAACGTTTGCTCCTGTTTTTGCTCTTGCCTCTTTAACGGTACCGAAGATCGGCAGCCCTTCCCATTCCTGACCGGCTTTCTTAGGATTCACGCCGCCCACAAAACACTCGGGGCCAAAACCGTAATCTCTGCAAAGACGTGTATGAAACTGACCGGTTTTGCCTGTCATTCCTTGCGTAATAACGCGGGAGTTCTTATTGACCAAAATACTCATGTTATTTCTCCGCAGCCATTTCTACGGCTTTCTGCGCAGCATCCCCAAGAGAATCCGCTGAAATAATCGGTAATCCGCTGTTCTTGAGAATTTCTTTGCCTTCTTTTTCGTGCGTTCCTTTCATGCGAACAATTAAGGGAACGGATAACTTAACGTGTCGGCAGGCTTCAACAATACCTTCGGCAATGACGTCGCATTTCATAATGCCGCCGAAGATATTGACCAGGATAACTTTGACTTCCGGCTGAGCCAGCATGATTTCAAAAGCCGCCGTAACTTTTTCAGGAGAAGCTCCTCCTCCGATATCAAGGAAGTTATCCGGCTCACCGCCGAACAGTTTGATCGTGTCCATGGTCGCCATTGCGAGACCGGCGCCGTTAACCAAACACGCGATATTACCGTTGAGCTGAATGTATTGGAGACCTGCTTTGTGTGCACGAAGCTCCGTCGGATCTTCCTGCTCAGGGTCGTGAAGTTCTTCGAGTTCAGGGTGACGCAGCAGCGCGTTGTCATCAAAAGTCATCTTCACGTCCAGCGGATAAACCTTTTTGTCGGATGTTACGATCAGGGGATTGATTTCCAATAGGGAGCAGTCCATCGAAACGAAGGTGTTCCATAACTTTCTCAGGACTTCTGCGCAGTCTCCGGCAATGTCGGCAGGCACGTCCAATCGAGTAGCAACTTCCAAAGCTTCGGGAACGGAAAGACCGGCCACAGGATCAATGACCGTTTTAATGATTTTTTCAGGGAATTGAGCGGCAACTTTTTCAATTTCCATGCCGCCTTCAGCAGAAGCAATGAGTACCGGCCTCTGAAGCTTGCGGTCGATGAGAAAACCGACATAGAACTCCTGGACGATATCGAGACCCCGCTGAACAAGGACCTTACTGACAGGGGCTCCGGCAGGACCGGTCTGCTTGGTAACCAAACGGCTGCCGATCATAAGACGGGAGAGATTGCTGACATCTTCCAGACTGCGGGCGAGTTTTACACCGCCGCCTTTACCTCTGCCGCCGGCATGAATCTGGGACTTAACCGCCCAGATCTTTCCGCCGATTTCTTCAGCAATCTTTCGAGCTTCCTCAGGACTTGAAGCAACTTCAGCAACAGGAACGGGAACGTCAAAATTCTTCAGAATTTGACGTGCTTGATATTCATGAATTTTCATAGCGATGAAATTGTTAACTTTTGTTTGTGAACAAAAGTATAACGATCTCAGGCTGCCGTCTTAGAAGATTTCATCAAATTTAGGCGCGGAGACTCCTGCCTTCAGGGAGGGGAGGAAACGCCTCCTTTCGAATTTCTGTTAAATAGGTTCTTCTCTTTTCTAATAGACGTAATTTTTTATAGCTGATGCCGGCTGAAATACGGGTTCCATCGAGCTTTCGAACATCGAAGTACCCGGATGATCGACGACTGAAAATAAAGCTTTCTTCTCCCTTGCAGGCAACTTTATCAAACAGACGAAAGCCTTTGACCTCAAAGGACGCCTGATTGCGTTTTCTCCGGGCGCCTTTGAGAATGGAAAGCTTGTGAATCTGTCGGTTGTTCCGACGCGTCTGCTTCTGGAAGAA
>NZ_GL883730.1:17250-60407 GCF_000205025.1 Parasutterella excrementihominis YIT 11859
GCGATGCAGAAAGCATCCGCACAATGCGACTTAGCGATGCCGTTCGCGATCCGTGCGTGCTTAGTCCAATAGCCGTAGGTGTTGTTCACTTCCAGCTCAGGATGCGACGCCTTTAGGCGGTTCAAAACCTCCCAGCGCATAATTCCCATGAAGGCTTCTGCACGGAACGATTGTCCGCGCTTAGCCTTCAGTGTAATTTCGCCACGATGAAGCGCCTTATGGCACGTCTCACAAAGCGTAATCAGGTTGCCGGGTGAATCTCCGCCCGTACGTCTGCTTTCCAAGTGATGAACATTGAGCACAGGGTCTTTCGATCTGCCGTAACAATGATGACAAACGTGTCCGTCTCGGAAAAGAACATACTCGCGGACGTTCCAGAAGCCGAGCTGTTCGCCCTCTTGGTACTCTTTCCCCGCAATGTCAGGATTCTTCAACAGCTGCATGTCGAAGGACGCCGTTTCCACGGTGATCTTCGTGACGGGCAGCAGTCAAAGAACCGCTTCTATGCGCGACAAGTGCGCGTTGATTCGGTTTTCAACCGACGGAGCAAGCCAGCCTTTGCGCTTGGTGCGGATGCGGTTGTCGAACCTCGGTGCGCGGTAGCGCATTTTACGATTTCGACGAGATCGCCGTAATGCAAGACGAGCAGAGAGCAGATCGGTGATGTCCTGACGGAGCTCGACTTCGGATGCATAAAGTTCAGCCTTTTCCGTTGATGCGGACAGTCCGACATGTTTGTACCCGGCGTCAACACCTAGACTCACCGGCTGTTTGGACTCACCCGTTGCAATCGTCAGCTGAATAGTGAAAGGCGTTCGCCTCTTCACAATAGCTTTCTTCTCTTTAAGCAGATGGCGCGCTTTTGCCGGTGAACAAGGCATCAGCGGCTTTCCGCGTTTGTTTAACACAAATACTCTCAAGTTTTGCTCCACGGTCTTTCGACCGGTTGTGATCCTTCGCCAATGTTGGAAGGGGTTTCAAGCCGACAGCACCGCTCCTACCTCTCAGAGCTTTTAACCATCGGCCGCAGAGCGCGAGACTAGGATCTGCATCCCGCGGTGCCTATATATAGATTCCCGACCAACGTAATCCGCCAAACGACGGCCTGAGGCTAGTCAACTAGAGGCTTTTTCAAGCCTCGGCCTTTAGGCCGAGGTAATTGACCAGGAAGTTCGCAATTCAAGACTTTTTCAATAGTTTTAAAGGTAAACCCCCTACTTGCAAGGAAGCGGATTTGTTTAGCGCGTTCTTTGTAGTCCCCGGGCGGCATCCCGAATTTTCGTTTCCAAAGCACGAGTGCTCGGTCGTATTCCGACTCTTCGTTCTGCTTCAATGCCTCTTCAGCAATTTCACGAGACACGCCATCCCTCTGAAGGTTCCAGAAGAGCTTGCGGTCACCGTATCTGGCGCTGCGCGTCAAAACCTGAATACGAGCGTACCGCTCATCAGACAAGTATTTTTTATTGACGAGCTCGTCAAGGACGGAGTTAATCAACTCCTTATCGCCTTCTTCATTAAAAGTTTCCGACAGCTTCTTATAAAGGCCGAGGCGGGAGCGCTCTCGACGAGCAAGAGCAGCTACCGCCTTGTATAAGATCTGCTTTCTGCGGTCAGCAGGATCAAACATTATTGAGCGTCTTCGTAAGTTTCTTCAGTTTCTTTGGTCACGACTTCTTCGGCCGAATCTTCTTCGTGATCCTTGCCCTTGATCGCGGCCTTGATCTGTTCTTCGATCATCTTCATTTCTTCAGGATGGGACTTCAGCCATTCTCTGGCTGCCGCTTTACCCTGACCGATCTTGTTGCCCTGATAAGAGTACCAAGCACCGGACTTATTGAAGATATCCATATCGGTACCGATGTCGATAATCTCGCCTTCGCGGGAGATGCCCTGGCCGTAAATGATCTCGAATTCAGCTTGTTTGAAAGGAGGCGCGACTTTGTTCTTAACAACCTTCACACGAGTTTCGTTGCCAAGGATTTCATCACCCTGTTTGATACCGCCGGTACGGCGGATATCCATACGGATCGTGGCGTAAAACTTAAGTGCATTACCGCCGGTGGTCGTTTCCGGAGAACCATAAACCACACCGATCTTCTGACGAACCTGGTTAATGAAAACTACCAGTGTGTTGGACTTCTTAATGCTGGAAGTAAGCTTGCGGAGTGCCTGACTCATCAAACGAGCTTGGAGACCGGGTAGGGCTTCGCCCATGTCGCCTTCAATTTCAGAACGAGGCACCAAAGCCGCCACGGAGTCGATAACGACGAGGTCAACGGCACCGGAACGAACCAAAGCGTCCGTAATTTCAAGAGCCTGTTCACCGCTGTCCGGCTGAGACAGGAGCAAGTCGTCCACTTTAACGCCGAGGGCTTTGGCGTACTTAACGTCTAATGCGTGTTCTGCGTCGATGAAAGCGCAGGTTCCGCCGAGCTTCTGCATTTCAGCAAGAATGTGAAGCGTCAGGGTCGTTTTACCGGAAGACTCCGGTCCGTAAATTTCAACGATACGTCCGCGGGGAAGACCGCCGACGCCGAGTGCTAAGTCCAAAGTAAAGGAGCCGGTAGAAACAACATCCAGATTTTGGTCAGGCTGGCTGCCCATGCTCAGAATCGCATCCTTGCCGAATTGCTTGGAAATCTGATCCAAGGCCATCTTTAGGGCTTTTTTACGAGCATCCGCATCCACGAGCTGTTCAACGGGCGGTTTAACTTTTTTCTTTTCTGCCATCTTTATTTCCTAATCATTTTCCGATCAGACGAAACTGACCTAGGTTGTCTAATACTAGCGAAAAAATTTAATTTAACAAGGCCGAATCAAATCTCTTCACTCATTTTTCTGTTGTAGTCATAGTAAAGGCGTATACGTCAATTTATGTCTCATAGATTCACTGTTTTTAGTTTTGGTTTGACGAACCGAAAAAACCTGTGTAGTATTCGATTTCTCGATTGATGAGACGCGCTTCGGAGCGAAACAGAGATCGAAATAAAGGGTTGTTAGCTCAGTTGGTAGAGCAGTGGACTTTTAATCCATTGGTCGCAGGTTCGAGTCCTGCACAGCCCACCAATTATGGGGGTATAGCTCAGCTGGTAGAGCAGCGGACTCTTAATCCGTAGGTCCAGAGTTCGAATCCCTGTGCCCCCACCAGAATTCAGCCCGGTAGTCGAAAGACTTCCGGGCATTTTCTTTTATTCGAACTTCCGCTTCATCAGGCAGGTTCGTTCGAAAAAATCCTTCGTTCTTAAATTCGGATCCAAAAGTTTCGTCCGAATCATTTTCGACAGTAGGCTGGCAGCCGCCGATTCCTCTTTGTTGGCATTTTTGAGAAGAAGTACGCCTAAGTCGATTTCACCCAGCCCGGTCAGTACCTCAACAAGCGATCCTCTAGCAAGTTCTTTCTCCACACAGATTTTAGGGAGATAGGAGACGCCCAATCCTCCTTCAAGAAGCGCTTTAACGATATGCACATTACCCACTTGCATAGTTTTTCCTAAACGAATACCGCGTCCATCCAAAAACCGCTTAAAAAATTTATACGGACCGCTTTTAACACTCCCTGTGATGAGGGGCAGTTCCGGCGCTAAACCGGGAAGGAAGAAACAACTTTCGCTTATTGATAATGTCGGTGAGGCAAAGAGACCGAGCGGACTTGCCGTCAAAGGCAGAGCAATCAATGGAGCCGGATAGTCTCCTGTATTAAAAGTAATCCCGATGTCTACCTCCGAATCCTTCACTTTCGTCTTTAACCGGTAGGCATCCAGAATCTCTACTTCAAAGAATACTTCCGGCGCCAAAAGTCGAAACTCCTTAATCACGTCGATCAGCATGAATTCGAGAAGTGTTTCATTCACTCCGACCTTAAGTCTTCCGGTAAGAGAAGCTTTTGAGCCTTTGAGATTCATTAGCACCGAATGACTGGCCAATATCTTCTGTGCTTCTTTGAGGGCTGCCTGCCCGGCAGGTGTCAAAACCATGTGACGGCCGGTTTTCTCGAAAAGAAAACATCCCAAAGAATCTTCGAGTTTTTTAGTTGAAACGTGATTGTCGATTGAGAGCAGCGCAGCTGAGCGGCTGCTTTACGGTATGAACCAAGGCGCACAACCGCGTCTAGGATCTGAAGTTGTTTGATATTCATAGCTCTAATTCTTCGATCGATTCGTTCTAATTATTCTAAGTTTCCAATCTATTTCTCCTCAACAAGAATATCCCTGTAACTTCCAAGGAGAAATCACATGCATAAAACGATTATTGCTGCAGTTTTGACCTCTGTTCTTATTCCCGGATACGCCGTTGCGCTTGAAGACATTCATACAGGGACAGTCATTGTCGGAAGCGGTGTTTCAGGTCTCACTACTGCGATCCTGCTCAAAGAGCACAAACAAAATGTCTTAGTTCTTGAAAAAATGCCTTTCATGGGAGGCACCACGAACTTGGCTGCGCAATACTTTGTTTCCGTGGGAACGAAGGATCAAGTTGCTAACGGTAAAGAGCTATCTGTGCCTGACTACATCCAAAGAACAGCGAAAACCGGCCGAAATTCCGAAATGCTCCCGCGTACAGCACAAAGAATGTTCGACTCGCAAAAATCTATTGATTGGTTGAACAGCTTAGGCGCCGGCCTAACTCGTCCGGTCAGCGATTATCAAATGGGCATTTCCGACGGAAGTTCTCTAGGCGTGCGGTTAATGAAGGTATTAAGCGCAAGGGCCAAAGAACTTTCTATCCCAGTGAAGATGAACAGTAAAGTTCTTGACTTAATAATTAGAGATGGGAAAGCGGTAGGTGTTGTTGTAGAAAATGGCAAAGAAAAATACAAGGTATTTGCCGATAACATAGTTCTGGCAACAGGCGGTTTCAATCAGAACCAAAAATTGATTTCCAAATACGCTCCTCAGTGGAAAGGTTTGCCTACCACAACTGCCGTGAGCTCAACCGGTGACGGTCTCATCCTCACAGAGAAGTACGGCGTGAACATCAAAAATGCAGGAGAAGTCGGCCTTAACCCTTCTATTCACTCTCAGGGCGGAAAAAACATTTCCATGAGTGCTGCTCGGCTGGAAGGCGGCATCATGGTCAACTTGAAAGGAGACCGCTTCTGCAATGACTATTGGCCGGATTACACAAAGATGGCCAAAGCAATGCTGGAGCAGCCGGAAGGAAAGAGCTTCGTCATCATTGACGGTAAGTCTATGAAAGCGTCCAAACGCCTTCAAAGTTTCTTGAAGAGCGGCTATTTCGTAGAAGCCCAAACAATCCCTGAGCTCGCTCAAAAAATCGGCATTCCGCCGGAAAACTTAGAAAAGACGATCAAACGTTATGCGGAATTTGTTCGCAACGGCAAAGATCTAGATTTCGGCCGCAGCATCAACATGAAGACCGACTTCTCTACACCTCCTTACTATGCCTCGGCCATTCTTCCGGGTACACAGGTAAGCGTAGGAGGTGTTGACGTCAACGACTTCATGCAGTGCGTCAAGGCAGACGGTAAGGTAATTCCGAATCTCTATGCGGTTGGCGAGCTTACATACGACTCCGGCACGCCTCATGGTGTTTGGAGCGGACGTCGCGCAGCCGAACATATTCTTTCGAAATAACCTGCTCAGACCACTTTAGTTTAAGGGTCGGCGAAAAGTACCGGCCATAAAGCAACCTCAGCAGAACCGATGCTGTCTCTCCTTCGGATACCGATCGAGAGCACATCGGTTCTCCTTTTCTGCACACAATTTTTTCTTGCTCTTGGGCACAACTGTTTAACCTTTCGTAAACGTATAAGCGCCGGGCCCGCTGGCTCTGAGAAGAAATCCGAAGATTGAAACTTTTCCTTTTTAACAAAACTAATGAAATATTTTCCGAAAAATAAGAATTCTTTAAAAAGAATCAAGGATAATTTCCCGTGGACATTACTTTGTGCCCATTGACTGCAAAGTCCGCGTAGAAATGATTTGTCCTGCTGAAAGGGCAGGACCTCGAGGTGTCAGAACCTCGCCCTGGGATATAAATTAAATGATTGAGTTAAAACACATAACGCAGGAATACGATACTGCTGACGGTAAAGGAAAATTCTTTGCCTGTAAGGATGTAAACGTCCACGTCAAACCCGGCGATATCTTCGGCATCATCGGCCGAAGCGGCGCCGGTAAGAGCACGCTGGTTCGCTGCATCAACCTTCTCAACCGCCCGACTTCCGGGTCCGTCATCGTCGACGGCAAGGATCTGACCAAGATGTCGGAATCCGAACTGCGTGAGGAAAGACGCTCGATCGGTATGATCTTCCAGCACTTTAATCTGCTCTCCTCCCGTACCGTCTACGGCAATGTTGCGCTTCCTCTGGAACTTGCAGGAATGCCGAAGGATAAGATTCGCGAAAAAGTAATGCCGCTGATTGAACTTGTCGGCTTAAGCGAACACGTCAACAAGTATCCGTCTCAGCTCTCCGGCGGTCAGAAACAGCGCGTCGGTATTGCTCGTGCGCTTTCTTCCGATCCGAAGATTCTTCTTTCCGACGAAGCCACTTCTGCTCTTGACCCGGAAACCACTCAGGCAACGCTTCAGCTCCTCAAGAAGATTAACAAGGAGCTCGGTCTGACGATCGTCATGATCACGCACGAAATGGACGTAGTGAAACAGATCTGCAATCGCGTCGTCGTGATGAATAAAGGCGTCGTTGTCGAAGAAGGCGCCGTGCTCGAGGTCTTCCGCGACCCGAAGAACGAAGTTACTCAGGCGATGCTCGGCACGGCTCTTGCTGCCCGCACAATTCCGGCAAGCATGGTCGAGCGTGTGAAGAAAGTTCTGAACACACCGGGCGAAAACGGACGCAAGAATCATCTCATTCGTTTGACGTTCGTCGGCAGCTCAACGACCGAACCGGTCCTCTCCCGCGCCTGCTCCAAATTCGATCTGGACTTCAACATCCTCTTAGGACAGGTGGATGAGATCCAAAGCGAAAGTTACGGAACTCTCACGATCGTGATGGAAGGAACCACAGAAAACTTCCGTCAGGCATTGAACTACATCGCCGAAAGAGGCGTTCGCGTCGAGGAGCTCACAAATGTCATCTAACATCATCAATCTTCTTTGGGAATCTTTCCTTGAAACCATTCTAATGGTCGGCGTGAGCGGCGGACTCGGCGCTGCGATCGGTATTCCTTTGGGCGTCTTCCTGTTCGTCACGTCTCCCAAAGGCATCATGCCCAAGCCGTACGTCAACCGCATCATCGGCACTGTTGTGAATGCCGTGCGTTCGACGCCGTTCATCATTCTGTTGGTTGCCATCATTCCGTTTACGCGCTTAATCGTCGGCTCTTCCATCGGTACCGTTGCTGCCATCGTTCCCCTGACGATTGCCGCTGCTCCGCTCATCGCTCGTCTGGTCGAAACCAGTCTGCGTGAAGTCGACAAGGGCCTGATTGAAGCTGCTCAGTCTATGGGCGCTACGAACACTCAGATCATTTGCAAAGTGCTTATTCCGGAAGCGATGCCCGGCATCCTTGCCGGCCTCACCATCGCCTTTGTTGCTTTGGTCGGCAGCTCCGCTATGGCCGGTGCCGTTGGCGGCGGCGGTTTAGGCGACATGGGTATTCGTTACGGATATCAGCGCTTCATGCCTGAAGTCATGGCAGCTGTTGTCATCATTTTGATTGTCTTCGTCCAAAGTCTGCAGAGCTTCGGCGATTGGATGGTCAGAAGAGTTTCTCACCGCTAACCGATCCCCAACAATTTCAAACCCGGCGTTCTTCTCGATACGCCGGGTTTGTTTTTTCTCCGAGTTGCTTCTCAATTGGCCTTAAGTTCAGCCGCTTGAGGTACGCAATCCTCACACAAAGAATTCGTTTTCTTTACGGTTCTTGAGGCGTTCCGAGAGGAGTTTTTCAAAATCTGAGAATGCATCTGCAACAACCGACTTCGCTTTCATCGGACAATTCTTAACGCAGCGCATACAACCGATACAGTTGTCGTTTACCGTCTTGATATCTTCTTCGATCGCTCCGACCGGACAATCTCTGATACACATCCCGCAAGCCAAGCAATTACCGTTGGTCGTCGGTTTAAATTTGGCTTTAGTTTCAACGACCTTATAAGGATAATTTCCCGGAGGAATCACTGTCTCAGGCTCCTCAGCTTTGGCCAGCATATGAAAATAGAATTCCTGAAGCTCGGCAATGTCGTCTTTGTTCGGACGACCTAACTGGATCTGCCCATAAGTATGTTGGGACGCCATTGTAGCCACTCCCTTGATCCTGAAACCGTTAGCCTCAGCAATGTCACCAAGCTCTCTTGGGGCATCTTCGTAAGCTCGATTGCCGTAAGTAAGCACTAACGCACAAGGAGTACCGCTTCCTTTCATCTTTTTAAAACGATCTACGCTGCAGGCTGGGATTCGTCCTGCATAAACCGGCGCCCCGAAAACGACAAAATCAAAACCGCTGAGATCGGTTTCCGGAACTTCTACGTTGCCTGTGATATCGAAGGTCTTGACAGTGACACACGGGAGCTCCCCGATCGAAGAAACCGCTTTCTTAGTGTTTCCCGTAGGAGAGAAATAAACCAAAGCAATAGAGGACATGAGATCTGATGTTGAAGTTAGTTTGCTTAATTCTTGCACATAAGCGGTGGGCGCCATATGAGAGAAAGCACGTGAATAGAACTTTTCGAAGCCTGAAATAATTTGTGAAATTTCGAGTACAATCTTGCTCTATCGAATGCGGGTGTAGCTCAATGGTAGAGCAGAAGCTTCCCAAGCTTACGACGGGGGTTCGATTCCCCTCACCCGCTCCAGTTCCCGTTCTCCCTCCGGTTTCCTTTCTCCAACAGTGTACGTGTTTAGGGAGTCGCCACGCCGTCCAAATCCACCATAAAAAACCCAATCAATGCTCCTTATTAGAAAATATCAAGCTTCTGACTGTGCTGACCTTGCAGAACTTTTTTACTCTACAGTTCACACTGCAAATGCAAAGGATTATTCAAAGGAGCAATTGGACGCTTGGGCGCCCAGGTCCAGAAATCTAAAGGACTGGAATCGTGACTTTGAAAAGCACATTAGTTTTGTCGCAATTGACGATCGGACGATCGTAGGGTTCGGGGATATAGAAGAGAACGGCTATCTTGATCGGCTATTCGTCCGCCCTGATTATCAAAGAATGGGAATAGGAACTGCTATTTGTAATAAGTTAGAAGGAGCGGTCCAAGGAAACGTCTTTACTCACGCGTCCATCACCGCAAAACCGTTTTTTGAAAAGCGGGGCTACAAAGTCATAAAAAGACAAACAGTAAAGAGGCGAGGCGTTTTGCTTACAAATTTCGTTATGGAATACCGTCGATGATTAAGAGCAGACGACACTCTTCGAGACGGGCAATAGGTCGTTAACATTAGAACGATCTTTTTCTCTCCGCAATAAGACCAAATATAACATCGAGACAACGCTGTCAAATTCTAAATTTCACGAGCTTAAACAGAACGCCGGAACGTGCCGGCGTCGAAATTTCAAACTTAGAAACCTTTACGGCGTCTTCAAATCAAACTTATGGCATTGATTGCAGGATGTCACGCTTGGTTTGTGTCCTGAATGGCAGGTTGAGCAATCACGTTCGCCGTAATGGTTGAAGTGAGGATTCGGTTTCAGATCTTTAGTTTTCTGCGCAACCACTTCATAACTCTGATGACAGGCTAAGCAGTTTTGTTTTCGGACTGGAACCGAAGTGTCGCCGGTCACGTGGCAAGCCTGACAGGGAACCTTCCGAGCAAGATGGCGGTCTGCTGTGTAAGGCTGTGCAAAAACAACAGAGGCGGTGAGCGCGGATAACACGAGCACTAAGAGGTGTTTCATTTTCAGATTCCTTTATCAGTTGTTTTTATGGAGAGAGGCCATCTTTCGGGCGGCGATTCTTCCGAAGACCGTTGCGCCTCCCAACTGTGTTCCGCCGATGTAGTTTCCGTAGAACAGACCGCCGGCTGCGTTTCCGACAGCATAGAGTCCCGGAATCACTCGTCCTTCGTTATTGATCACCTGAGCGTTTGCGTTAATCTTCGGACCGCCGAATGTTGCTGTAATACCGCCTTGGAACGGGAAAGCGTAGTAAGGAGCCTTATTTAACGGCTGAGGTTCCTTCAAAGAACACGGAGGATTCAGTTCTTTCAATTTATTGGCGGCAAGCGCGTCGTTGTACTCTTTGAAGAGCGAAAGAATAACCTTCGGATCGACGCCCATTCTCTTGGCGAGCTCTTCCGGCGTTTGAGCAACCAGGACTTTGGTGTTCATTGCCAGGAACTTCTTCGCAGCGCTTTCGGCTTTAGGCCAGTGAGCATCGATGATGTGATAAGCCATGTTTTCCGGCGTCTTGGTTGCCGTAGCCATAGACTTCTGAGTGTAGGTATAGATTTCGTCCATGAAGCGATGACCGCGCACATCCACATCAATACCTTGTCCGGCATCGATCACAAAGTTCGGATTAGCGTGCGTTTCCTCAACGATCGGGCCGCAGTGGAACTGGTCGATATGAACAAGCTGCGCTCCGACCGGTGCGGTGAGCATAAGGTTGTCCCCGGTTACATACGGGGATCCGCGAAGAACCAGGCGAGAAAGCGGACCGCCCATATAACGGCAAAGCAGTTCACGATTTGCGGAGAAACCGCCGGTCGCAATCACTACACCGTCCTTAGCAAAATAGTCCGTCTTGTGAAGATCTCCCTGGGCTCTGACACCGATTACGCGGCCTGCGTCGTTCGTTAAAAGTTCGATGGCCTTAGTGTTGTAGATAATCGGAATATTGCGCTTTTCACAGGCTTCGAGCAGATAGCGGACGAGACGAGCACCGCCCGTCAAACCCTGTCCGTCCACATTGTGCATTCGATAATTAAGTGGCCAGGGCTTCTTGCCGATCTTCGAGAACTTAACACCCTGCTTTTTGAGCCATTCGAAGTCTTCCGGAATATGGTTGACATAGGCGCCAACAAGGGCCGGGTCGGCACGATATTCGGAGACCTTCATCATGTCTTCTCTGAAAGACTCTTTCGTTTCGTTCCTGCCTTCTTCTTTTTGCTGAGAGGTGCCCCAGGCTGCAATACCACCAGATGCATACAGGGAGTTTCCAGCGCTGCATTCCATTTTTTCTAAGACGACGGGCTTCAGTCCGAGATCGGCCGCTTCAATGGCAGTGACTAAGCCACCGGTACCGGCACCGAGAATAACGACATCAAAATTGTTCTGAGACTTCTGCTGTACTTCGGAAGCAGAGGCTGTCTGGACGGCACAGGCTCCGAACACGGCGGTCAGACCTGTTTTCAGCATGTTTCTTCTTGAGACCATAATGTATTCCTGTTTGTTTAGAGGAAGTAACGAACTATTTTCTTGTCCGATTGAATGCATTATGTTTTTGAGACATGCCTAGGCATATTGTCTATTGTCAAACTATCGTCAATTAGTCGCTTTTGCCAATTTTCATGAGCTTCGTTCTCTTTTAAATTGAAAACATCCGACGCTTCGGTTTGATGGTCATATGAAGACTTTTCTGAGAACTCTTACTCTTCTTTGTCTGTGCGTTTTATCTCTGTCCGCTTTATCGGAAGAATCAGTTTCGCCCTCGGAAGTACTCGTTAAGCCATTCGGGAGACCGGATCCGAACAGCCCCTTCATCACGATGCTGGTGTCCCCGCTGGCACGTCCGAACGGTCAAGAAGACATCATTCCTCAGACTTTCCGTGCCCTCCAAGAAGTTTTCGGCCCGAACAACTTCCGTGCGGTGCTGTTTTCCGGAAACCCGGAAGACATCAAAGATGCCGATCTCGTCCTTGGCTCAACAGGAACATATCTTCGCATGCCGAACAAAGGTCTTCGAGATTTAGCGACTGTCGCTTCAGATCTGCATCCCGACCCCAACAAAGCGGAAGGCAGTCTTTTTGTCACACTAAAAAGCCGGAACGATATCAACACGCTGGAAGACATGAAAGGAAAACGGCTTGCAGCCACAGGCCCGAATGGATTTGCCGGCCACGACTTAGCTCTGGGAGAGTTGGCTCAGAGAGGCCAAGACCCAGATCATTTCTTCAGCTCTGAAATCTATACGCACTACGACATGCCGGCCGTCCTGACCAAACTTCGGAATAATCAGGCAGATATCGGCATTATTCGAAATTGCCTGTTGGAAAACTTGAAGAAACAAGGAGACAACGTTGACGATATCAAGCCGCTCCTAGTTAAAGATGTCGGAGAGTCTGAGCGCTGTCTAACTTCAACCGATCTTTATCCCAACTGGACAATCGCTGCAACACCGCGCCTCTCGCCTGAGCTTTCCCGCCGAGTAGTTCTCAAGCTGTTTTCACTTCCGTCTAACCCAGGCGGACTCCATTGGACCGTGGCCAGTGACTACTCAGGGGCGGATGCTATGTACAAGCAAATTCGCAGAGGACCTTATGCCTATCTTCGAGAGTGGAACCTGAAACGTTTCTGGGATATGTATTGGCCCTGGTGTCTCTTAGGTCTAGTTCTCTTGGCCACGGGCATTGCGCACAATATTCGAACCGGTTATTTAGTTGAAAAACGGACACGCCAGCTCAGAGAATCTTTTCAAAACCAAAGGAGATTGGAAGAAAAGGCCAGACGCGCGCAGGAAAAAATGGCCTCCCTGCAAAAGACTGGTGTTGTCGGTCAAATGTCTTTGATCGTCGCTCATGAACTCAGGCAGCCGCTCTCAGCGATTAGCGGGTACCTCCACGGAATTGAAAGGCTTCTAGACCAAAACAATCCGGCAAATTCCGCAATGCTGAGTTCCGGCATAGGTGCCATTAAATCTCAGGCTAAAACTGCAGAGTCTATCCTTGAAAAAGTTCGCTCCTATGCGCGCAAAAAAGGTCAGCCTCGTTCTTTGTTAAATGCCAATGAGATTGTTCTTGAAGCCGTCAACACGCTCAATGAGGCCATGCTGTCTCCTACTAAAGTAACTTTTTCAGGGCTTAAGGGCAGAGACGACAAGATCTGGAGCGACAAGACGGAGCTCGAACTTGCGGTTCAAAATTTATTGAAAAACGCCCTCCACGCCGTTTCTTCTGAAAAGAATCCGTCTGTTAGCGTCTCCGTTCATAAGGAAAAGTCCTCCGGCGGTTCGCCACGAATTGCCATTAGCGTCAGCGACAACGGTCCGCGCCTGAGCGATGAGGCTTTTGAAAAACTCAGCTCCGTCTTATCCAGTTCAAAGATCGACGGTTTAGGGCTCGGCTTATCTATCGTGCGGCTGATTGTCGAGAATCACGGAGGTCAGTTGGAATTTTTCAGAGGTCCGGAGAATGGTCTGAAGGCAGTTATTTTTCTGCCGGAAGCCGATGAGAATCCCGGTTCTTCAGAATAAGTTCTGACCCGCGTGGCCGGCGCTCTTGCGCCATGCGTCGATTCTTTCGAAAAACAAAGCAAGCTCTGCGGGCTCTCGGATGTTCAATTTGGAAAGTGCCGCCGTTCTGTGGTGATCAACGGTTCTCTGAGAAATCACTAAACGCTCTGCAATCTCACGGCTAACAAGGCCTTTTGCGACTAAGCGGCAAATTTGCTCTTCCCGCTCGGTCAGTGCTTTAAAACGTTCAACTTCCTCTTTGATATCGCCTAAGCCGCTCTTGCTGATGCGAGCTTTTTCTAAACCTCTGGCAATCGCAGGAAGCAATGTCTCAGGATTGATCGGTTTTTGATGAAAATCGCAGGCGCCTTCCCGCATTGCCGCAACAGCCATGTCAACATCTGCGTGGGCCGTCAGAAAAATAATCGGCAGTTTATAAGCCCTCATATTGAGAACCTTAAACAGCTCCAATCCCGACAACCCCGGCATTTGAACATCTAAAATCAGCAGACCCTCTCGGCTGGGTGTATCTCCGGCCAAAAAAGCTTCTGCCGAGCTAAATGACGCAACTTCATATCCTTCACAAGTAAGCATGAAGGTCAATGAGTTGAGAATCGCCTGGTTATCATCCACGATTCTTATAAGCGGCTTGAGTTTTTCTCTCTTGCTGTAGGTTGTCATAGGCTCGATCCTTTGCGGACATTCTACAAGAGCCGACTGCACGTCACCCATCAGTATCTCCACCACCACTAAACGGCATACAACGTGTGTTCTTAGGCATGCCTAGGCATATCGAAAAATCCTTCTCATTCCTACTTTGACTTCACGCAGTTAACTCTTGAACAAACAATACTTAATCTATAACCGCCTGTAACTTCAAGAAAATATCGCAGACAATCACGTCTTAATTTTCTAAAATTGAGCCTCGCTTTTATTAAGGACCCTTTCACATGTCAACAGAACCGCTGACTCCCGAACAAATCGAAGAACTGAAAAAACGTCATATCCGCAGCTTCTGCATGCGCCGCGGGCACATCAGCAACGCCCAGGAAAAAGCGCTGGAAGAACTGCTTCCACTGTATGAAATTCCCTATGACGCCAATCAAATGTTCGATGCGGTCAAGACATTCGGAAACAACAATCCGCTGGTCCTGGAAATCGGCTGCGGCATGGGCGAAACCACTGCTGCGATTGCACAGGCTCATCCTGAAATCAATTTCATCGGCTGCGAGGTATTTGCTGCCGGCGTCGGCGCCCTAAGCAAACGTCTTCATGACATGAACCTCAAAAACGTCCGTATTTTCCGTCATGACGCAGTGGAAGTCGTCAGAGACATGCTCGAAGACAATTCCTTAGACGGCCTGCATATCTTCTTCCCGGATCCTTGGAGAAAAGCCCGTCATCATAAGCGCCGTCTGATCAACGAGAGCTTCTTAAAACTTCTCGTTCCGAAAATGAAAAAAGGCGCCTATTTCCACTGCGCCACCGACTGGGAAAACTATGCCGAACAGATGCTGGAAGTCTTATCTGCAGAGCCGACATTAGAAAACCTCCACGAAGGAGCCGCTCCCCAGCCGGAAAATCCGCTTATTAAGCGTCCGACGACAAAATTCAATGAACGCGGCAACCGTTTGGGTCACGGCTGTTGGGATTTCGTTTTCCGCAAGATTTAAGGCCTCAGGAACACCAAACGGCGCCTCGGCGCCGTTTGGTTTGGATCGTTTCTTTTGACTCGTTACCACTGAACCAGTCCGGTCCACCACGTCAGAAGAATGACGCCGCCAAAAAAGATTCGGTACCAGCCGAATGCGGAGAAGTCATGCTTAGAAACGTAATGAAGCAGCCAGCGGACCACGACGAGTGCGGAGAAGAATGACACGACGAAACCCACGGAAATCATCGGAAGCGCTGTTGCTGTCAGTACGTCTCTGGACTTCCAAAGGTCATAAACTGTAGCGCCGAAAATCGTCGGGATTGCCAGGAAGAAAGAAAATTCCGTCGCTGCCTTTCTGGACAAGCCAATGCAAAGACCGCCGATGATGGTTGCGCCGGAACGGCTGGTGCCCGGGATCATGGCCAAGCACTGCAGAAAACCGACCCTCAGAGCGTCTTTCCAGCTCATATCGTCCATCGTCTCTACGCGCGGCTTGTAAGTCTTCTTATCTTGGAAGTATTCAACGATGAGGATGATCACGCCGCCTACAACTAAGGCCGTTGCGACCGCAATCGGGTTAAACAGCCATTTCTTAATATAGCTTGCTACCAATACGCCAATCACCGCTGCGGGCAGGAAGGCAACAATAGTGTTGATTGCCAGACGCTGCTGAACTTTATCGGAGAAAAGGCCCAAACAGATATCAATCAGGCGCTGACGATAGTGCCAGCACACCGCAAAGATAGCGCCGGCCTGAATCGCGATGTAAAAGGTATCTGCTTCCTGTCCTGTGTAGTCAAGTAAGCTGCCGGCAACAATCAAGTGACCGGTGGAAGAGACCGGCAAAAACTCCGTCAAACCCTCAACGATACCGAGAATGACGGCTTTTAAATAAAGAATCCAATCCATGAGAATACTGCCTACCTGACGGGACGGTTACTGAAATATTTATTGAAAATCGGACGAATGGCTTTCTTTTGTTCGTCAGACAGCTGGCTGAAAAAATCCTCTCCGATCTTATTGCAGTAGCCGGCTTCGTTAATAGAACGAACACCGCAGCGGAACAGCTCGAAAAGAACTGTCGAATTCATCATCTTCTCGGGCAAATTAATCGGAGCTAAATCTTTTTTAAAAAGCTGAAACTCTGCTCGGTCGAGTTCTAAGTTTTTCGCGTCGGTTTCCGCACTTTGCTGAAAGCGCATGAAGGCACCGATCGACACCACTGCGATAAAAGCAAAAGCGACCCACGGAGCTCGATAACGAGAGACGATAAACATAGAAAACACCGACCAAAACAAAAAAGCAAGGCGTAATGATAAGTGATTTTTGACGTTCCTTCAGGCAGTTAGCGTGCAATCTATAGTCTTTTCACGGGAAGTTTTGATACCTAGTTGCGCATTCTTTTTCTGGCTCGAATCCGAATTTAAGCCCGCGCAGCCTGAACCTTCCTCGCCGCCTTTTCTTTAAATTCGCTATAGATGAAAGTCAGAATTCCAGCCCAAATAAACAGCAAAGGAATGAGTTGCTGGTGATTGAACGGCTCATGGAAGAAAACCAATCCGACAATTAGCGTAAGGATCGGATTCATGTACTGGATGAATCCAAGGATCGTCAGCGGAAGAACATTGGCCGCAGCCGAGAAAGCAATCATCGGCACGGACGTCACAAGCCCCACGCTGATGAGAAGAATCGTGATGTAGGTTCCGCCGGCAAGGAATGCGCCGACGCCGTTCGCATCAAGATAAAACAGGTAGGCAATGGCAAAGGGAAGCATGAGAGAGGCTTCTAAGGCATTGCTCACCCAAGGGTCAATCCCGAGGCGCTTTTTAAAGACCCCATAAAGCGCCCATGAAGAAGAAACACCCAATGCGATCCAAGGCATGCGGCCGAGTGTGTAGATCATGATGCACACGCCGAGGAATGGCAGGAATACACTCAGCTGCTTTAATCGGCTCAGCCGCTCTCTAAAAAACACTACGCCCAGCGCGACAGTAAACAAAGGCGTTAGGAACATGCCGATGCCAAGTTCGACAACTTGGTTAGATGTTGCCGCGTAGACATTGATCCACCAGTTGATCGCCGCAATCGCAGCCGCAGCAAATAAATTGAAATACTGAATCGGTTGCTTTTTGAAAGTACGAAGCGTACTGAAAATCTCAGAAAACCGCCCGATTAGCATCAAAAATGCCGAGATCAAAATCAGAGACCAAAGTACTCGGTGACCGATGACTTCCCAACCTCGCACACCTCCGAATAAAGCCCAGTACAAAGGCATAAAGCCCCAGCAGAGGTATGCGCCGACAGCGGCAAGAAGTCCCTTGGTTTGAGCGGTCATAGATTGTAGTTTTTGAGGTTTGTTGTGGCTGATATTCTACGAGCCGACCGCAGGCTCAACAATGCTCCGTTTACCGAGGCTTTTTGAAAAATCTGCCTGGATCAATCGCACACAGAAGATCGGCCTCCAACGGAATCGGCTCATTAAACATTTGCGCTGCGATGACTTTAGCGGCAAGTTCATTGAACACGGTACCTCGAGACCCCATAGCACAGCTCACGTAAATACCTGTCGCATTCGGAAAGCCTTCCGCTGCCGGAACTTGTCCGACAACCGGCAGTCGATCCGGTGCAACACATCGAAACCCTTCATAAAATCCAGCCGCGTCAGCTTCAGTTAGCTGCGGAAATAGATCCGTCAAATGAGAAAGATTTTTGCCGTGTGCTTCTTCTGAAGACATCTGTTTGTCAGCGCTTTCATAGGTTGCACCGACACCGATCCAATCATCAGGACTGTGAATGGCATAACCCGGACCTGTTACCGCGCCTTTTAAATCCGTTAAGGCGCCCTCGCAGAGAAGAGATAATCTGCCTTTCCATCGGGTTAACGGAAGTTCGATTCCGGGAAGAAGATTAGCGGTTTCAGCCGCACAGCACACAACGACCGCATCTGCTTCAGCAATGATTTGTCCGAAGGCATCTTTGGCCTGACAATTTTTTCCTTGCTTCGACAGAGAGCCGACCCGAGTGTTAAACAGCAAGGAAGCACCCGAGCGGTTCAGACGCGCTCTAACCCATTCAGCCACAGCAACGATACCGGCGCCTTCGTGCCAGAGACCGCCTAATCGAGGCTTAAGACCGATTTTTGATTCGGCTTCCTCTGCTGACATCAGTCGGAGGAAATCTTTCGGAAAACTGAACGGCTTTAACTGAGCAAACTGCTGCTGCCATTTTTGAAGTTCGGCTCCATCTCTGGCCATCTGGTAAAGCCCCTCAGTCCGGACCAACTCCGGATAGCAGAGCAACTCTTCCCGCAGCATCTCCAAACCCGACCTTGTCAGCCTGAACAGCTGATTATCGTCACCTGAAGGCTGAGCATGCACCACGCCCCAGCGAAGCGCTGAGGCGCCGGAAGCACCGACGGGACCGGCATCGACGACCTGAACTTGGACGCCGCGGCGTGCCAGCTCGCAAGCCACCGCCGAACCGGCAAGTCCGGCCCCGATGACAATAGCTGACTGAGGTTTTTCGGCTGAATTTAAAAATGTCGTTGAGCGGCGATGCTTGAACTTAGGTTCAAAGCGGCCGACGGTCATTTCTGACTTATGCCCGAAACCCGGAACCTTTTGGATCGTGAATCCTGCTTCCGTAAAAGCTTTTCTGACGGCCGAAGCTACACACCAAGTCGCAAGTGTGGCACCTTCTCGAGCGTGCGAACAGATTGCTTTGAGAAGTCTCGGCTCCCACATCTCGGGATTTTTCTTCGGCGAGAAACCGTCCGGATAGAAAGCATCAAAAGCGCCGGAAAGCTTCTTGACGGCTGCAGAAGACGGCATGAAGTAAAGATCTAAGACGACGCGCCCTTCATCGAATGTCAGACGATGTACACCCGGCGTCAGGGTCGGCCATTTAGCTGCCAGCTCTTCAGCTTCAGCCTTAAGGCTTAAAGAGGCGAATGTTTTAATGTCCGACGCTTGGAGCGGAAAGCCTTCTATCGCCAAATAAAACAGCTTGCCGCTTCTCTGCGGATCTTCCCGCCATGCCTTAAGCGTCGTCAAGAAGTTTGTGCCGAGTCCAAACCCGTTCTCAACAATCGTGAACTGATCTCTGCCCTGCCATCTTTCAGGCAGCTGGGTTCCGCCTAAAAAAACAAAACGGGACTGTTCATAAGCCCCGTCTTTGGATGCATAAACATCGCCGAACTCGGGGCTGTATGCACAGCCCCGGTCGTCAAGAGAAATTTTCCCTTGAACAATGGTCATTTTGACCCTTAGCTCTTGAGCGGTTTGAAGCGCAGTCTGTGCGGTATTGCCGCATCTCCGAGTCTGCGTTTCTTGTCTGCTTCGTATTCCGTATAGTTGCCGGCGAAGAATTCGACCTTGGAATCGCCTTCAAAAGCCAGAATGTGTGTAGCGATGCGGTCTAAGAACCAGCGGTCATGAGAAATGACCATAGCGCAGCCGGCAAATTCCAGCAGCGCTTCTTCCAGAGCACGCAGTGTTTCAACGTCCAAGTCGTTAGACGGTTCGTCAAGGAGAAGAACGTTGCCGCCGGCAAGAAGCGTTTTGGCCATGTGGAGACGTCCGCGTTCACCGCCAGAGAGCGTTCCGACGATCTTCTGCTGATCTCCGCCCTTGAAGTTGAAGCGGCCGAGATAAGCACGGCTCGGCATCTCAAACTTACCGACTTTCAGAATGTCCAAACCGTCGGAAACCGCTTCCCAAACGGTCTTGTCGTTCGGGAGAGATTCTCTGGTCTGAGAAACCGCGCTGAGTTTGACGGTCGGTCCGATATCGATTTCACCGGAATCCGGAGTTTCTTTACCGGTGATCATCTTGAAGAGCGTGGACTTACCGGCGCCGTTCGGACCGATCACGCCGACGATGGCTCCGGGAGGAATGGAGAAGCTCAGATCATCGATCAGGAGACGATCGCCGAAACCCTTAGAAACATTCTTGAATTCGATGACTTTATCGCCGAGGCGGTCAGCCACCGGGATGAAGATTTCGTTGGTTTCGTTGCGCTTCTGGTATTCGTAGCTAGACATTTCTTCGAAGCGGTTCAGACGAGCCTTGCTCTTGGCCTGTCTGCCCTTGGCATTCTGACGAACCCATTCAAGCTCGTGCTTCATTGCCTTGATGCGGGCGTCTTCTTTCTTCTGCTCGAGCTCTAAGCGCTGTTCCTTCTGATCAAGCCAGGAGGAATAGTTGCCCTTCCAGGGAATACCGTGTCCGCGGTCCAATTCGAGAATCCACTCGGCAGCGTTGTCCAGGAAGTAACGGTCGTGGGTCACGGCAACCACGGTTCCGGGGAAGTGCTGCAGGAACTGTTCAAGCCAATCCACACTTTCTGCGTCCAGGTGGTTGGTCGGTTCGTCCAAGAGGAGCATGTCCGGCTTGGAGAGCAGCAGACGGCAGAGAGCCACACGGCGTTTTTCACCGCCGGAGAGATTACCGATCTTGGCATCCCAAGGCGGAAGACGAAGCGCGTCAGCAGCAATTTCCATCTGCGTATCGGCGTTCGTACCGCCGGTAGCGATGATGGCTTCAAGCCGAGCCTGCTCGGCAGCTAAGGCGTCAAAATCAGCGTCGGGATCGGCATAAGCCTCATAGACTTTGTTGAGCTTTTCCTGGGCATCGAAAATGTCGCCTAGGCCTTCGGCAACCGTTTCGCGAACGGTTTTTTCAGGATCAAGAACCGGCTCCTGCGGCAGGTAACCGATCTTGATGCCGGGCATCGGAATGGCTTCGCCTTCAATCTCAGTATCCACACCGGCCATAATCTTGAGCAGCGTGGATTTACCGGCGCCGTTTAAACCTAAGACGCCGATTTTGGCGCCCGGGAAGAAAGACAGAGAAATGTCCTTAAGAATTTGTCGCTTGGGCGGAACAATTTTGCCCACGCGGTTCATTGTGTATACAAATTGAGCCATAAAAATAAGCTGGTTATAGTGTTCGTTAATTAGTTGTCAATCGGCTTGCCGTGTTTGGCATTGCGCTTTTTCACGCCGAAGTACCCGCGAAGAACCCAGAGTTTTCTGAGCTTGGCAATGCGTTCATTTTCCTTCTCACGGAACTCGCCCATCTCATCCGGGCAATACTTCTTCCACTTCTTATAAACACCGCCGATATCCATGTCTTCCATAAAGGAACGAATCTTTTGAGGAAGACCTTGCGTATCTACGCTTGCCTGAAAATCAATCAACGCGGGCTTTCCGTTGACCTGCATGACCCAGTTGCTGGTCCCGCGGGTATCCAAATGAACCAGATGCCGGGCATGGATCGACCGAATAATCTCCTCGCATTCTTCCAAGAAAGTCGGAGAAACCTCTTCCTTCGGAACACGGTTTAAAACGCGGCCGGGAATATATTCAATCGCAAGCATATGCGGCGTCACCATGAAGGCTTCTGTCGGAACGCCTTCGAGGCCGTGAAGCTTGCGGACCGCCTTCAGTTCACGCCAAAGCACAAACTTAGCAAAACTGTTTTTTACAAGCCAACGGCGATCGGAAAAGTCTTTGATTGTCCAGCGCTTACCATTGATGTTAGCCACTGACACCCGGGCATTTCCCCACCGACCGTCACGAAGCAGCTGCACATCTGCCTTCTCGAGATCTTCTTTAGTAAACGGTTTGATATCCGTCTGAGTCATCGGTCTTTATGAGCACCCACGTTATTCTAAATTCACCTAACAGTGTTATCTCACTGTCTATTCGTGAAAAAATTATAGATTAATAGTGAAAAAACCGTAACGTACGTGTGCCCCCTAAGATGTTTTTAGTTATGACCGACCATGCCAAAATTTTGTCGGCCAAACAAGGCCGTGTTCGTATCTAGATCTTTGAGATCTGATACCTCCTTTTATTACATCCCATCCATTCTTCTCTTCTGTTTTATCAATAGAGCAATTTTTTTACGGCACAAAGAAAAACAATATAGAGTAATAGATAATAATGTTTTAAATCAATGAATTAATTAATAAATAAGTTAGTTTGACTCTACAATAATTGTAAGGTTAATAATTTTTCAATAGTTTGCATCAAGAGAATCCGGCATGAAATTTCAAGTAAAAAGAAAAGGCTTATTTTCCATTGGAGAGCTTGCGACAGTTTTTCATGTAACGCCGGGAACAATACGTCATTACGAGAGCCTAGGTCTACTTAAACCTTCATTTGTTGACCCGGAAACAAATTATCGATTCTATGAGTTCTCACGGCTTGAAGTCCTGCACACCATAAGGTATCTCAGATCATTGGGCATGACACTCGAAGCAATCGGAGAATTTCTAAGGGATCGCAACGTTTCAGGGATACTTGAACTTCTCGAAGCTCAAAAGATGGAAATTGCCGCCAAACAAAGAGAGCTGAAAATAACAAAAAGAAAGTTAGAAAGAAGAATCCAGAGCATCAAGGACGCACTCGGTAGTCCGATCGATGAAATACAGCTCGTGACGCTCGACAAACAAAAGTTCTTGCTTTTGGAAACGAAACTCGTCAACCCTGATAATGACGATCTCGAAATGGCCGTACAAGAATTAGAGAAAAATCAAAAAGACTCATTGGTTTTTCTAGGCAAAGTCGGTCTCGGCATTTCGAAAAATCATCTCAAAGAAGGCAGCCTGGAGACATACGACTTCGTTTTTTTGATGCTTGATAAGGAAGATTCCTTCTCAGGGAAAGTTCTCACTACACCTCCTCAGCTCGGCGTCGTCACACGCTTTAAGGGCCTCCACAAAGAAGCTCCTGCTGCCTACACGAAGTTATTGGAATTCATCTCCGCAAATAACTTAGAAATTACCGATTTTTCCCGAGAAATAACCTTGATCGATTCAGGGTTCACTTCCGATCAAAACCTTTACGTGACAGAAATTCAGATACCAGTGAGGCAAAAAAATGAATAATTCTTTCAGTGTGGAAAAAAAAGTTTTTGAGGTTCTCCCCGATTATTGCGTCGGCGTCATCCGCGCCTCCATTCCAAACAAAGAGGGCGCGGCCAACGCAGTAAGCGAACTATTCAGAAAAGAACTTCAACGGTTCTTTCATCAGTCTCAAGGTGTTGCGTTAAGAGAAACCAAAAACATTTCTGCCTACCGTTCCGCCCTACAAAAGGCTGGAATAAATCCAAATAAATTTATGTGTTCTATCGAGGCTCTGTCTAGAAGAGTACAGAAAAGCGGTGTGCTCCCCGAGATCGACCCAATCGTTGATCTTGGAAATGCCATCTCTTTGAAGTATCTGCTGGCCGTCGGTGCCCATGATTTAGCAAACGCACAAGAGAACTCAATCGCAGTCAGATTTTCTGAAGCGGGGGACCTTTTCAGACCGATGGGAACTCTGACGGATGAAGCCGTTCCGGAGGGAGAACTTGTTTACGTTTCTGGACATCAGGTGAAAACGCGTCGATTCATTTGGCGACAAAGCGATGACGGAAAAATCACCAACCTCACCACGGAATACCTGATTCCGCTTGATGGTTTCATCGGAACCAACGATGACGACGTTATCAAAGCTCGTGATGAATTCGCCTCACTGCTTACAGAATGGTTCGGTGCTTCGGCGTCGACAGGCTTTGTCTCAAAAGAAAATAATATCTTCAATTTCTGATAATGGAAAAAGAAAGCTCTCAAGGCTATTTCCTTTACCTCGTCCTATTTTTAGGTCTTCTAAACGGTTTTGGCCCGTTCGTGATCGACATGTATCTTCCGGCTTTGCCTGAGATGACACATGTCTTTAAAACATCTGCTTCCGTCATCCAGCTTGGTCTAACTTTCTGCATGGGCGGCTTAGCCGTCGGCCAAGTCTTACTCGGTCCGGTCAGTGATAGGTTCGGAAGAAAAGCGGTTCTTCTTTTTTCTCTGTTTTTGTATCTATCCGCCACTGTCGGCTGTCTCTGCAGCGAATCAATCTGGGTTTTTACTTTTTTCCGCTTTCTTGAAGGGATTGGAGCTGCCGGAGGTATCGTCCTCTCCCGCTCCGTTGCAACCGACCTCTATCATGGGAGACAACTCGCCAAAATAATTGCATTCATTAGTGCCATCAACGGATTAGCGCCCATCGCCGCCCCACTGAGCGGAGGCCTCGTTGCCCAAATTGTCGGCTGGCGGGGAATTTTTTTGATCCTTTTGTCCTTAGGAATTTGTTTGACGTTAGGGTCTTTGTTTTTTCGAGAAAGTCTGCCTCCGGATAGAAGAAGCGGTGCTGGCTGGAAAAATGTTTTAAAGGGTTTCGGCGATATTCTCAGAGAAAAAGGTTTCATTCCCGCCTCCCTTGCCTATGCATGCTCAATGTCCGCCATTTTTTGCTATATCTCAGCAGCTCCGTTCATCATTCAACAGGAATATAACTTGAGCGGCGTACAGTTCTCCCTCATCTTTGCTTTCAACGCGTTGGTCATCGCTTGCGGCTCGATCCTGTCCGTCAAATTCAGTTCTGTTGAAAAATCTTTAAAGTTCGGAGCACTTCTTGCATTTTTCGGGGCGGGCTGTTGTCTGCTTTTATATTTCCTTAGTCAGTCGCTCCTCGCTTACCTAGTTCCTGTCGCCCTGATGCTCTTCGGACTCGGTTTCGTGTTTCCTAGCTCAACCACCTTGGCCATGGAGAAAGGCAGAAAATACGCAGGTATTGCTTCCTCCGTTGTCGGAGGCCTCGGCTATCTCGCGGGAGGTTTAGCCGCCCCGCTGGTTGGAATCGGCGACATCAAGCTTGCTTCGTTTAGCTGGAGCTTCGTCTTCTTATTAGCTGGCCTCCTTCTCATTTTTTTCTGTGATCACAGGAAAACGAGACTTTAGACCGGTTTCGCGATAAAGCACTCAAAGAAAAATCCCGCCTCGGTGAGAGCGGGATTTTTCTTTACTTAAATTTCTTTAAGATGACTCTGCGCTTTCTTCCTCAGGCTCATCCTTCTTGCCGAATACTGCACACAGCCAAATGCCGACCTGGTACAGAATCACCAGCGGCAATGCCAGCAAGCACTGGGAAAGAACATCCGGCGGCGTCACAATAGCGGCTAGAACGAAAGCGCCGACGACCATATAAGGGCGAGCCTTCTTTAACTTTGAAATCGAAGTAATGCCCATGCGGTTCAAGACAACCACAATGATCGGCACTTCAAACGTTAAACCAAACGCTAAGAAGAGCGCCAGCACAAAGCTAAAGTACGAATCAATGTCTGGTGCGAAGTTCACAGAGTTCGGGGAGAATCCGGCAATGAACTGGAACACCATACGGAACACAATGAAATAGCAGTAAGCCATTCCGAGGAAGAACATCACCAAACTCGAAATAATGATCGGAGCGGCAAGTTTCTTCTCTTTTCGATAAAGTCCCGGAGCGATAAAGCCCCAGAGCTGCCACAGCACATAAGGCAGTGCAATCACGAAAGCGACGAACAGCGTCACTTTCAAAGGCACCATAAACGGTGCGATCACACCGGTGGCCAGCAGTTTTGCGCCCTGAGGCAAAGCCACCATCAGCGGCTTACTCAGGTAGTCGAAAATCTGCTTCATGAACGGCGACAAGCAGGCAAAAACCAGCAGAACCGACACAGCCATACGGACAATACGGGAGCGAAGCTCAATTAAATGAGCGACGAGTGTCTGCTCGCGGTCATCTTCCGGCCCGTCTTCCGGGCGTTCTACCAAATCTTTATCACTCATTATTTAAACGCGTGAAATACGGGTTTTGTTAACATGACTGCGCGGCGCAAAGCGTCCGGCGCCGGTCTTGGAAACAGAAGCGACCTTCTGAGCCTCAACCTGCTGCTTGAGCGCATTGATTTCACGCATTAAGTCGGCAAGCGTAGGAGCGTTGGGGTCGGCCATCGGCGCATTGGCCGGCGCTTGTCCGAAATTGTAGGAGTCGACAGTAGGAGCCGGGCCGCTCAGTTCCTGAGGCAACGTCGGTTTGATGTCGGATGCACCCCAGTCAAATGCCTTTTCCAGCATAGAGGTGTCGACCGACTTGTCGAGATTTTCCCAGGCGGCGTTCTTGCCCTGACCGGCAGCGACAGAGGTCGAAGCAGTTTCGGTCTTAGCAGTACCGTCTACGATGTTCTCCATTGAAAGCTCGGCTTTCGGAGCGGTGGATTCCATCCACTGATCCTTAAGCTCCTTGGAAGCGTTGTCCATCGTGGACTTGACTTCCTGGCCGGCGGAAGTGACGGAGTCCCGCACATCGCTGACCTGTTTTTCAATAGAGTCGGTTGTGTTCTTCAGACTCGACTGAAGGTCGCTCGCCATCTTCTTGGCGTCCTCCTGAATCTTTTTCAGTTCAGAAAGTTCGACCTCTTTGTCGATATCGTTTTTAACCTGCGAGACGAATCTCTGGGCTTTCCCCATAAGAGAGCCCGCAGTCTTTGCTACCTGAGGGAGTTTGTCGGGGCCGAGGACGACCAACGCGATGGCCGCGATGACCCCGATTTCGCCCATGCTTAAATCAAGCATATGTACTCAATCGTGTTTGAATTAAGCCTGTTTCTTTTCTTCAGGTTTAGCTTCTTCTTTAGCAACAGGTGCTTCAGCCGGTTTCTGGTCGGCAACTTGAGCCGGTTTAGCCGGTTCGTCCTGAGCTTCCTTCATACCTTCTTTGAAGCCCTTAACGGCGCCGCCGAGGTCTTTGCCCATGTTCTTAAGTTTGCTGGTACCGAAAATCAGAACAACGATAACCAGCACAACTAACCAATGCCAGATGGAAAGAGAACCCATTTTTTACTCCTAGAGTTTTGTCCAAGGACGCGGGCCGCCCAAGACATGTACGTGAATATGATTTACTTCCTGACCACCGTCATGTCCGGTGTTGATCACAACGCGGAAGCCGTTATTTGCACCCGCTTCTTTTGCCAACACAGGCGCTAAAGCCAGCATTTTACCTAAAAGCGGCTCTTCTGCTTTGCCCATGACAGCCAAAGAGTCGTAATGCTGTTTGGGGATAATCAGGAGATGAACAGGCGCAGCAGGGTGAATGTCTTTAAAGGCAATCACTTCGTCATCTTCATAAACTTTCTGGGAAGGGATCTCTCCCCTTGCGATTTTGCAAAAAAGGCAATCTTCCTTTTGCATACCATTCTCCAAGTTACTTTTATATTTTTAAAGAATTCAGCCGTCGGCTCAATATGGATAACCCTACCATAGGGTTCTCATTAACGCTTTCTCACGATTCTTTTCGATTCGCTTTTTCGACCAAACCTGAGGTTCCTTCTCTGCGGGCGAGCTCCTGCAGCACTTCTTCAGGACGGATTCCGGCCTGGGAGAGCACAACCATGGAATGAAACCAGAGATCGGCCGTTTCGTAGATCAGATGGTCGCGATCGCCGTCTTTTGCGGCCATCACGACCTCGGTAGCTTCCTCACCGACCTTCTTTAATGCGGCATCGGGTGCTTTCGAAAATAATTTAGCAACGTAACTAACCTTAGGATCTCCGCCTTTGCGGCTATCGATGACATCGGCAATTTCGCTGATTACAGGAACTCGTTCCATTTTTTATTCCTTTAGTGATGTCCCTTGCCGTACATCTCTTCCGGAGACTTCAGGACAGGAGCATTCTCTTTCCAGTCTTTACCGTCCCAGCTGCGGTAAAAGCAGCTTCTATGGCCGGTGTGACAGGCAATATTTCCTTTTTGTTCGACCTTGTAGATAACGGAATCACCGTCACAGTCGAGCAAAATCTCAAAAATTTTCTGACGATTGCCGCTCTCTTCGCCTTTACGCCAAAGCTTTTGGCGAGAGCGAGAAAAATAAGTACCGAATCCGGTCCTGAGCGTCTCTTCCAAGGCTTCTTTATTCGCCCAGGCAAGCATCAGAATCGTACCGTCATGGGCGTCCTGTGCTATCACGGGAACCAGACCGTCTAAGTTAAAGCGGACTTCTTCAATCATTCTCGAAACGATCCTTAGTCAAGACGGACAGGAATACCGCGCTCCTGCATATAGCGCTTGGCTTCTTCGATGGTGTATTCGCCAAAGTGGAAAATCGAAGCGGCGAGTACCGCATCGGCATGACCTTCAACAATGCCGTCAACCAAATGCTGGAGATTTCCGACGCCGCCGGAGGCAATCACCGGGATCGAAACCGAGTCGCTCACAGCGCGTGTCAGTTCCAGATCAAATCCGGCTTTCGTTCCGTCGCCGTCCATGCTGGTGAGAAGAATTTCGCCGGCGCCGAGCTTTTCAACTTTCTTTGCCCACTCAACCGCATCAATGCCTGTCGGCGTTCTGCCGCCGCGGGTATAAACCTCCCACGTGCCGTCGCTTCTGCGCTTAGCATCAATGGCAACCACAATGGCCTGACTGCCGTAAATCGAAGAGGCCTCGGCAATCAAATCGGGATTATTGACGCCCGCGGAGTTAATCGAGACTTTATCCGCACCGGCATTTAATAAACGGCGAACATCTTCCGCTTTACGCACCCCTCCGCCGACGGTCAACGGAATAAAGACCTGAGCCGCAACGTCTTCAATCACTTTGAGGATCAGATCTCTTTCGTCCGAAGTCGCCGTGATATCCAGAAAGGTCAGTTCATCGGCGCCCTGCTCATCGTATCGGCGAGCAATTTCCACCGGATCTCCGGCGTCTCTCAGGTCGACGAAATTCGTTCCCTTGACCACGCGGCCGCCGGTCACGTCTAAGCACGGAATGATGCGTTTTGCGAGCATGAATTTATCCTTCGTTATTGGCCTGATTGTCTTTTGCGGCTTCTGTCGCCTCGACTAAATCAAGCGCCTGTGTGAAGTCCAAGGTACCTTCGTAAAGAGAGCGGCCCAAAATCGCCATCGTCACGCCGTCGTCTTCAACGGCAAGCAGCTTGCGGATGTCATCCAGGTCTCGGATACCGCCGGAAGCAATAACGGGAATAGACAGCTGGCTGGCTAATTCGGCCGTGGCTTCAACGTTGCAGCCGGTAAGCATGCCGTCACGGCTGATGTCGGTGTAAAGAATGGCATCCACACCGTAGCCTTCGAATTTCTTAGCTAAGTCAGTGGCAGAGTGTCCAGTGTTCTTTGTCCAGCCGTCGGTCATAACCATACCGTCTTTGGCATCCAAGGAAACAATGACGCTGCCGCCGTACTCACTGCAGACGTCATGCAGGAATCCCGGAGCTTTCACGGCAGCCGTTCCGATCACGACACAGTCCACGCCGAGGTCGAGCACTTCGCCGACGCGTTCCAGCGTGCGCATACCGCCGCCGACTTCAATTTCAACGTCTTCTGCGAATTCACTGCAGATCTTGCGGATCACGGAAAGGTTCACGGGCTTTCCGCTTCTGGCCGCATCCAAGTCAACCAGATGCAGACGTTCGGCGCCGAGTTCAACCCAATGACGGGCCTGAGCAACGGGGTCGGTATTGAAGACAGTAATGTTGGAAGTTAAATCTCCCTGGCGAAGACGAACACAGTGCCCGTCTTTAATGTCAATAGCGGGAATTAACAACATGATAAATACTCGTTAAGGATTCCAAGTCAAAAAGTTTTGGTAGAGAGCTAAACCGGCTGCAGCGCTTTTTTCAGGATGGAACTGCGTTGCAAAAACGTTGTCGCGGGCGACAGCCACGGTGACTTCCTCGCCGTAGAACGTCGTTCCGACGGTCAAGTCTGCTTCTGTCGGTTTGGCGTAATAGCTGTGAACAAAATAAAACCAAGCACCGTTGGTGATACCGTTCCACATGGGATGTTCGCGGGTCTGCGTCACCTGGTTCCAGCCCATCTGAGGAACTTTGAGGCGTGCGCCAGTTTGATCCACACGGTCGGAAGCAAAGCGAACGACGTCGCCCGGGAAAATGCCCAGGCCCGGCGTATCGCCTTCTTCACTGTGTTCGAAGAGCATCTGCTCGCCCACACAAACGGCAAAGAACGGTTTGTTTCGGATCGCGTCACGCACCGCTTCTTCCATACCGGTCGTGCGAAGATTCTTCATGCAGTCGGGCATCGCGCCCTGTCCGGGGAAGACCACACGGTCTGCTTTCAGAACCTCTTCGGGGTCACCGGTGACCAGCACCTGCGTGCTGATCGGTGCAATTTTTTCAATGGCTTTGCTGACGCTGCGCAGATTGCCGGAGCCGTAGTCAACGATGGCTATTTTCATAACACACCTTTTGTGGACGGGATAACGTTGCGGGCGCGGGGATCGTACTCGCAGGCCATGCGCAGCGCGCGGCCGAAGGACTTAAAGACGGACTCGCACTGATGATGAGCGTTGATGCCGCGCAGATTGTCAATGTGGAGCGTGATGCGGGCATTGTCCGCGAGCGCCAGGAAGAACTCTCTCGGCAACTGGGTATCAAATTCGCCGATCATCGCGGCAGTGAAATCGACATTCCAGACCAAATAAGGACGGCCCGAGATATCCAAAACCGTGCGTGAGAGCGCTTCATCAAGCGGCACGTAGGCAGAGCCGAAACGTGTGATTCCGGCTTTGTCTCCTAATGCTTTGGCCAGACACTGGCCCATCGCGATTCCAATATCTTCAACGGAGTGGTGTCCGTCGATATGAAGATCACCGTCGCACATCACGGTTAAATCGATTTGGCCGTGGCGTGCAATCTGGTGCAGCATGTGGTCGAAGAATCCGATACCCGTACGAATATCAGCTTTACCGGTGCCGTCAAGATCCATCGATACCAGGATCGATGTTTCTGCCGTCTGACGCTTTACATCGGCTCGTCTCGTCATGATGAAATCCTTATTTCTTTTCCAGATCGTGAACGCGGTACATGGCGCTGGCAGCGTGGGCCGTCAGGAATTCGCCGCGGGCAAGCACGTCGGCAATACGGCCGAGTTTTTCTGCGCCGTGTTTGCTGACCTTCAAAACGCTCATGCGTTTCTGGAAGTCCCAAACACCGAGCGGGGAAGAATAGCGGGCGGTGCGGGAGGTCGGAAGAACATGGTTCGGGCCGGCACAGTAGTCGCCTAAAGCTTCGCAAGTGTAAGGGCCGACGAAGAGCGCACCGGCGTGGTGAATCTGGTCAATGTATTTGTCGGCGTCCTGAACAGAGAGTTCCAAGTGTTCGGGAGCGATCGTATCGGCAACCTTGCAGGCTTCTTCAATGGAACGCGTCACGATGATGGCACCGCGGTTATTGAGCGAAGCGGAAATGATGTCTTTGCGGGACATGCCTTTGATCTGACGATCAATGGATTCGGCCACTTTGTCGGCAAATTCGGCGTCATCGGTCAGCAAAATTGCCTGAGCCAATTCGTCATGTTCTGCCTGGCTGAAAAGATCCATAGCAATCCAGTCAGGATTGGTCTTACCGTCGCAAATCACCAGAATTTCAGAAGGACCGGCGATCATATCAATGCCGACGGTACCGAACACATAGCGCTTGGCAGCAGCCACGTAGGCGTTGCCCGGTCCGACGATCTTGTCAACGGCAGGAATAGTTTCCGTGCCGTAAGCCAAAGCGGCAATGGCTTGCGCGCCGCCGATGGTGTAGCACTCTTTAACGCCGGCCAGGCAGGCCGCGGCAAGAACGAGCTGATTGGGTTTGCCGCCCGGAGTCGGAACAACCATCACAATCTTCTTGCAGCCGGCAACGTGAGCAGGCATGGCGTTCATCAGAACGGAAGACGGGTACGCGGCTTTACCGCCAGGAACATAGAGACCGACGGAATCGAGCGGAATGTAGCGGATGCCGAGCTTTGTTCCGTCTTCTTCCGTAATGGACCAGCTCTGTCCGAGTTCGTGTTCGTGGAACTCGCGGATACGTTGAGCAGCCTGAGTCAGGGCGTCTTTCTGGTCTTTCGGAAGCGTTTCAAGAGCTTCTTTCAGGTCGTCTTCGGTCAGACGGAATTCGGCAACGCTCTTGGCGTCCATATGGTCGAAACGATTGGTGTACTCAAGGACGGCCTCGTCCCCTCTGGCGCGGACATCCTGAACGATGGCTTCGGCGCGGCGTGTGATTTCGGGATCAACAGAGCTGTCGACTGCAACAAGCTCAGAGAATTTGGCCGCGAAATCGGGCTGCTGTGTATTCAATCTTCTAATGCTCATTCTTTTTTCACCGTGTTTGCAAAAATTTCGATTAAGGGCAGCAGTTCCTGGCGCTTCAACTTCATTGCGGTACTGCCGACGATGAGGCGGGAGGAGATGTAGTCAATCGTCTCCACCTCAACTAAGTTGTTTGCTTTAAGTGTTGCTCCGGTACTCACCAAGTCAACAATGGCGTCCGACAAACCGGAAATCGGAGCTAACTCCATCGAGCCGTAGAGTTTGATGAGATCAACATGCACACCGACGCGCGCATAGTAGTCTCTCGAGTACTTCATGTACTTGGTCGCGATTCTTAAGCGTGCACCGCGTTTGACGCGGGCGGCGTAGTCAAAATCGCGGGGACAGGCTACGCACATGCGGCATTTGGCGATATTGAGGTCCAAAGGTACATAAAGACCGGCGCCGCCGTGTTCGTACAAGGAGTCCTTGCCGGCAACGCCCATGTCGGCTGCGCCGTACTGGACGTAGGTCGGGACGTCGCTCGCGCGGACAACCACGATTCTCAGATCCGGATTATTGGTTCCGATAATGAGCTTGCGGGAAGTTTCCGGATCTTCTAACGGATAAATTCCGGCTGCGGCCAAAAACGGAAGCGTCTCAGTAAAGATTCTTCCCTTTGATAATGCCAACGTAATCATGCTTTTACTCTCTTAATCTTGGCGCCGAGGGACGAAAGTTTCTGCTCCATTTTTTCGTAGCCGCGATCCAAGTGATAAATACGATCCACCGTCGATTCGCCGTCGGCTGCTAAAGCGGCAATCACGAGCGCAGCACTGGCGCGCAGGTCGGTTGCCATCAACGGGGCTCCGGAAAGAAGATCGACGCCGCGCACCACGGCATTGTTGCCGTCAATGGTGATATCGGCCCCCAAACGTTGCAGTTCGGGTACGTGCATAAAGCGGTTCTCAAAAATCGTTTCGGCAACGTGCGAAGCACCCTTGGCTGTCGTATTGAGCGCCATGAACTGGGCCTGCATGTCGGTCGGGAATCCGGGATACGGAGCCGTGCGGATATCCACAGCCTGATGTTCCCCTGTGCCGTCAACCTCGATCCAATCATCTCCGACGGTTACTTTGGCGCCGGCTTCTTCGAGCTTCTCGATCACTGCGGTCAGCGTATGGGGATCGCAGTCTGTCACTCGAACTTTGCCTTTAGTCATCACGGCGGCAACCAGGAAGCTTCCGACTTCGATACGGTCGGAAATCACGCGGTAAGTCGTTCCGTGAAGTTTTTTGACGCCTTCGATTTCCATCTGAGGAGATCCGATGCCCTTGATCTTGGCACCCATCTTCACCAGACAGTTCGCCAAGTCAGCGACTTCGGGTTCACGGGCAGCGTTGGCGAGCACGGTTGTGCCTTCGGCCAGAACGGCGGCCATTAACAGATTTTCCGTGCCGGTCACAGTCACCATGTCGGTCACGATATTGGTGCCGATAAGCTTGTCAGCATGCGCCGTGACGTAGCCGTGTTCAATAGAAATATCGGCCCCGAGTGCTTTGAGACCTTTGATGTGCTGATCTACAGGACGAGCTCCGATCGAGCATCCGCCGGGCAGCGACACTTGGGCCTTTCCGAAGCGTGCGAGCAGCGGGCCGAGCACCAGAATGGAAGCACGCATCGTTTTAACTAAATCATAAGGAGCTTCGGTTGAAGTAATATGCGAGGCATCGATCGTCACTTTATGACCTTCCTGCGTGACCTTGCAGCCGAGTTCCTCTAAAAGCTTAAGCATGGTATGAACGTCAGCCAGATCCGGCACGTTCACAAAAGTCATCGGCTCATCTGTAAGAAGTGCGCAAGCCAAAAGGGGAAGAGCCGCATTCTTAGCTCCGGAAGCTTTGATCTCACCTTCAAGCGCGACACCGCCGGTGATAACTAATTTTTGCACTGAACAACTCCAATCGAATCAGCGTCTTGAGCGTTAACCTCCGCGTTAACTCTCTTAATTTATGGACAAAATGAGTTTAAAGCGTGATCTCGAGTTTAACCAAGATCACGGCAATGATTTTTAGATTTTTACTTAGCGTATTCGCGCCAATCTTTGTTATCCATCTTGACGTAGTCCTTGCCTTTATAGTTCACGACCTTGGCATTGGCATTCTCAGAAACAGAATGCGTCTGCGGCAGGTCTTTCACAAGGTCTTTCAGAGGAACTTCCCCTTCCGGTTTTCCGAAGTAGTTAGTCTCTAGAACACGGCCGATCAGAGAGCTCACGGCAAGATAGCTCGTCTTAGTATCTACGGTAACCGGGCTGTCTGCGGGCGTTACGCCGATGAATTTCACCAAAGCAGGCACATGTGTAATGGCCGGGCTCGGAATATCACGCAAGTGCGCGACCTGAACCTTGTCGCCCTTTTCCGCTGCGCCATGCTCCGGCACAACAACCAGCATGACCTTGCGTCCGCTCTTTTCCAGATCGGTAATCAGGCTGCCTAAGTCATCGAGCATGGCCTGAGCTCTGGGTTTGAACGGAGCTAAACGGCGCTTGTTGGCAAAACGGTTGCCGTCATGCAGCGCGATCATGTTGATAAAGGTTGCACTTCTGCCGCCCTTGTCCGCAGCAATGGTGTTTTCGTAATCCTTAAAGACGGCGCGGGCGTCCCCGATCGGCTCTTCGTCAAAAGAGTCATAGCGCTTCGGATACTTCATTTCCGCAAGCTGCGGTGAAAGCCCGGCCAGATGACGCAGACTTTGATAGAAGTTGTCGTACTTACCGCTGTGGTCCATGAAAACGTGCTGGTTGTAGCCCAAACGAGCCAGACGGTTCATGATTTCGCAGTCGGGATTGCGGCCTTCGTACAGATCTTCATGAGAAGGCTGTCCGCAGACCGACTTCAGCAGACGCAGCGCAGCCGGACCGGAATAAGACGTCGCGGAGTTAAAGTTCTCGAAGCGGATATTAAACTGCTTGAGAACTTCGTGATTTTCCAGACCCACGGCCTTCAAGTCGTCGTTGGAAAGTGAGCAGATATTCAGCAGAAGAATATCGAACGGCGTTGAATCTTTCGCCAGCTTGTCCGGCCACTCGGCTCTGCGGTCTTTTTCCGTGTCGTGGAAACGCTTCAGCCATTCATCGAGATTCTTTGAGGTAGGTTCAGCAGTCTGAGGAATGAGGTCGCTCTTCTTTTCTTCTTCTGCCAGTTTCTTGGCGTTGTCAACTGAAGCGACAACCTCAGTTGCCGGCGCCGGTGCTCTGAGCTGGGCCACAAAGGGCTGCCAAAGCGGTGCGCAAAGAAGAATAAACAAATAGCCGACAGTAAACGTCGTCACGCGGATATAGTCACGGATTGCGTAATAGATGATGATGAGCGCGATTCCGGCGCCGATCATCTCAAAGTTCAAAAAGTTCAGAGCTGAGTCGAGGAGATAGCCGCTTTCCATCGCCGCAAGGTTATGGAAGTTGCCTCGAATGCTGTCCAACCCCGGCAGCCAGCTTTCGGAGTAAACCAATGCGGCTGCACAGACCACGGCAACTAAAGTACGAAACCAGCGCAGATAGCGGTTGCCGATCGGGAAGAGGACAAAAACCAAGAGCAGAACATTCTGCAGAAGGTTCAGCGAGAGATATCCGAACCCTCCGAGTAAAAATTCTCCGATAAAAAATACATTCCACAGACCGAGGCCGGTCCATTTCACTTTCGTCTGCTTGTTTTTTTCAGTCGCAGCCATGCTCAGAACTTAACTTTATTAGTTGTTTTTAGGTGTCATTGTTTTAACGGCCACGTTGTCGGTAGGCAGAATCAGGCGCCCCTTCTCGTCGAAGGCATAGGTGCGGTTATCAAAGCCCAGACCGAAAACAGTCAGCACGTTGCGGTAATAATTATCGCCCTTCATTTCCGTCGAGGTGAGCACCGTACGAATCACCGCACCGGCCTTATCTGCAGCCACATAGGGCAGAAAGCAGGCGCCGAAAGCATTGACCTGACGATTGTTGACAGTCATGTCGCCGATGTTGACTTTTTCAGGCGGAATATTGGTTGCCTTGACGAGATTAATCATCGGTTCGTACTGGCGCATCAGCACTTCATAGTTCTGATCTTTAGGCGACAGAATGCCGGACCACAGGTAGGTTCGGATGGCGTTGTAGCTGCCTTCCATCTGCTGAGGATCGACAAGGCGTCCCTGAGCGTCAAATTTAGCCCAGTCCGGCGCCACACCGCTCGGAGAGCAGCGCACCATGGCGTTGATGGAACCTTCCAGCACCGGGAGCCAATACGGATCGTAATCGGCAAAGCGGCGCAGGATGTGCGGCGGATAGTAGCTTGGGTTGATGGTGATCACGCCCTTCTCTTCAAATCCGACGCGGCCCGGAAGGATGATCTTGCCGACGGTCGGCACGTCACGAACGAGCTCTTTAAGCTTGGCAAGGTAACCGTCAGCCTTCGGAAGGTAGGAAGGATCATTCCAGATGCGGGCCGCTTCGATCAGGCAGTAGGCAATCCACATGTCCGAGTCGGTGGCGTTGTTGGTATCCAAGATCTTGCCTGTTCCATTGGGCTTGCCGTCCGGAATACCCCAAAGCCAAGCAGGCTGATTTTCGCCGAGATTCTTTTCCGTCCAGGCAAACATCTCGTCAAAAGCCTTTTTGTCATTGGCAACCAGAGCGAAGAACATCCCGTAGGACTGTCCTTCAGAAGTCGTAATCAGCTTGGCTTCGCTGTAGTCAACGACGCGGCCTTCGGGCGTAAGATTCGTTGCTTTAAATTGATCCCAAAGTTCCCAGGCACCCGCAGGAGCTGCGAACACGGCAGAGATCAGGCAGGCAAGAAGAAAGTTCTTTTTCATGTTGTGGTCTCCTTCCTCTTAGTTGCGGCGGTTGCGGAAGCGGATTAAAGAATGCATCAGGTAGTAGATGCCACCTGCAAAGAGCAGTGCGCACACCAATGTGAAGAGCACAAGAAGAAGCGGCTGGTCTAAGAGCGAATACCAAACTCTCTGGTGCCACGGCAGGGATCCTGTGTAGTAGTCAGGGCCCACCATGTAGCTCGCAGGCTGAGCATTCGGTTTGAATATCGCCACACCGCCACCGACCATCTTCAGGTCTCCAGGGTTCATCAGGCGTTTGTTCAGGAGGTAGCTTCCGTCCTGACCGTCACCTAAGATTGCGACGACCGAGCGGCCGCTGCCGTACGGAGATTCATACTGAGCAATCGTGGCAATGCCGGTGTCTTCCGTGACAGTGGACTGAGGAGCAGCGTCTTTAGACTTTGCTTCGAAATTAGACTTCAAGTTGCCTTTAACTTTTTCAAGAATAATCTCGGGCTCAAGTTTGCCGAGATTATCGATATCGGCGCTGTTTTCAGCAAAGACCAGAATGTCGCGGTGCTGAGCGTTATCATTCTGGATGGCAGAGTCGAACGTAACTTTCGTGACGGGAGCACCCGTCTGCGCACCGAAGCGGCCCATTGTATTGAGCATCGTCGTCATGACGTTAGCCGGCGCATCTTTCTTCATCAGCACCAAGGTCTGAGACAAGTCGGCATACTTCGTAAACGGATAGCCGCTCACGGTAAAGAGCTTCAGATCCGGCAGGCGTGCAAAGTGATAGAAACCGGAGAAGTCGATCGTGGAGTTCGGATCGATTTCCACCTGGTTCGGAATCAAGGTCACGGACTTGCAGTTGGCCTGAGTTCCGCCGTCAACCGCCAAACCGTATTGGAAGTCAAACGTCAGCTGATTTTCCGCGGACAGCAGGCGGCTCGGAATCGATGTGTTGTTCCACAGATTTGCCAAGCCATTAATGAACGAAAACTGCGACATAAACGAGTTGCTCGTTTTTGTCGGGCTCAGGTCATAGGACTCGACCAACTGGTCATTCAGCAGGAAACGCATCTGGGCCGGTTCTCCGCCCATCGGACGCGTGTAGCGATAGCGTAGGTCTAGATTCACATTGCTGCGATTGACCATGAAAAGGTCCGGCGGGAGACGTACGTCGAGCTTGATCGGAGCCGGATGCAGACCGGTGCTGGTGAGCTGGCCGCGATACTTGGAAAGCTTCTCGAACGGAATCTTTTGATCGGTGTTGACCCAAGACGGCGCGTCATAAGCCTTGCGATCCGGTTCGCCTTTGAAGTTTTCAATCGTGACCATACCGCCGGCAATTCCTGCGTCAGCAGCCGCCAGATAACGGGCAGCTGTCAGCAGATCATCGGCGTTGCGCCCGGCAATCACCAAAACCTTGGCGTATAAGCTGTTCGGCGCATTAACGATCGAAATCGTTGGCGCTTCGACTCTGGGCAGGAACTTCAGGAAGTCGGGACGGCTGTCGTTGGTGACAAAAGCGACATAGTTCTGCTCGGCCGGCTGTTCGTTGTAGTAGACCGGGAATTCAATTCCGCGCCACTCGGAGCGCACACCAGCCCATGAAGCAAGTACCGCGGCAGCTTCTTTGAAGCGATTATCAGGTGTAGAAGCAAAAACCATCGGCAGCGTCGTTGCAGACGGACTGATGGTGTTGACAAAAGGCGCCGGCAGGATCGAAAGATCATTGGCCAAACGCAGCTTCTGAGTATTCAAAGACAGGTAGCTCGAAGAGTCGACCGTCAGCCATAAAGCAGGATTTGCGGGAGAGCCGCAAATCTGCGTGTACTGACCGACAAACTCCAGCGTCAGGCGGTTGGAGCTGTCAAACTGCTTCGCATTGAGATCGACTGTGGCGGAAACCTGATTGCCGAGCTGATCTTTGGTAATCGGAAGACTCTTCTGCAGCTGGCCGTTTAAGTAAACATTGAGCTGGCTCTGCTGAGGAATCAGGGCCGGAGACGGCGTGTAGCGGAGCGTGACCGAAGCCTTGGAAATCAGCTCGTTCTTTGCAGAATAAAAACGGAAAGATCTTTCGTTGTAGATGCCTGTCATCTTGATCTGTTCAATCGCTCCTTCCGTGGAGTAATTAAACAAGGGGCTGTCTTTGCGGATCACCGGGATTTCGTCTGTCCGGAAGGCCGGCTGAACATCCCGCATAAATGTGGCGGGTTCAGGGGCGGCGGACGCAACGCTCGCAAGAGCTACACTCAGTGCGCAGAGCACTGTACCGGATAGAAGAAGAGAGAATCTTTTATTCTTAAACATATCTGACCGAGATCTTCCGAATTACTCATTAATCCGTATTATTTCTAACTGCGTAAGATTTTAGTTCGTTATTACGCGCTATGAGCCGATGAAATTGTTTTAGGCAAATTGTTTTAGGCAAGTAGAGCGGATGGGTTTCCTCAAAAGGAGAATTCTTGTTTTCGCGCCTAAGTGACGGGACTCGAGGAATAAAACTGATGACCCACTTAAATGTCCAAACCGAGGCCTTCAGGAACCAGCCGGCCTGAGGATTCGAAAAATGCGCAAATGCCTCAGCGCCCATGCGCGCCATGTGCAGCAGCGCAAAGAAGCCGTCAAACATGCCATAGTCTCTAACCTTCGCTTGTCTCTGGATCCAAATATCCGGCGTTCCGAACGTGCACTCGACATATTCCATTTCTTTGGTACGCGTCGGCTGAGAGACCAAAAGCTCGACAACGCCGTTTTCAAAAGCGGCCGTCACTGTGCAGTCAAACGTTGTCGAAGGCTTTTTCTTAGGGCCAAAAACCAGCTTTACAGGCTCTTCGAGCGAAACCTTGCTTAGGTCTGAAGCGTTTTTCAAGTCTACGACGCAGTCTTTCTGAGAGAAAGCGGACATAACGGCCGGAATCGAAGTCTCTCCGACCTGAAGGTGTACCGGTGCGGTGAAGGACACACGCGGGAATTTGCGTTTCTGGACACTTTCGACCGTCACGGCCATCGCGGCAAACAGAATGATCAGGTTGTAGATAATCCAGCCGAGGTTGATCAAAAGCATCAGAACTTCGTAGGCGCTGGCTCCGACCATTCTGTAGAGGCCGATAAAGAAGCCGGCCAGGTTTAGGAGCAACAAATAGAAGTACGGACGAGCGACAGCCCAGTCCAAATATTCTTTATCAATTACGCCACCCTTAGCCGTCACGTTGAATTTACCCTTGTGAGGCGCGATAAGTGCAACGAGTGTCGGCACGAAGATGTACCAGGATAAAATCGTTTCATAGAGCGCGCTGATAAACGGGAATCGATAGCCGCGGTGAATCATGTACGTCGTCATCGTGGAGTGAACCATATGCGGGATCAGGTACACGAAAATAGCGATCGCACTGGCGTAAATCACGTAGATATTGGCAAAGAGGAACGGTAGCGGAGCGATTAAGAAGATGATCCGCGGCAGTCCGTGCAGGAAGTGGATCATCGCATTTAAGAAGCACAGGCGCTGCGGAATCGTCAGGCCCTTGCCGAAAAGCGGATTATCCAAGCGGAAAATCTGCACCATGCCTCGGGCCCAGCGGATTCGCTGTCCGATATGCGCCGCCAAAGTTTCCGTACTCAGACCGGCAGAAAGGGGCGTACTTAAGAAAGCCGAAGACCAGCCTCTGCGGTTGAGCTTCAAAGAGGTATGCGCGTCCTCGGTCACCGTTTCCACAGCAATGCCGCCGACTTCTTCCAATGCTTTACGGCGCATGATGGCGCAGGAGCCGCAGAACATCGTTGCGTTCCATGTGTCATTGCCCTTCTGAATGAAGTCATGAAAGAGCGAGTTCTCATTTGGAACATTCTCTTTGAGATGCAGGTTCTTTTCAAACGGGTCCTGCGAGTAAAAGTGATGAGGCGTCTGCACCAGAGCGATTTTCTCGTCCTTTAAGAACCAGCCCATCGTCTTTTGCAGGAACGTTTTTACCGGTACGTGGTCGCAGTCAAAGATGGCAATGAAGTCGCCCTTAGTGATGCCCATTGCGTGGTTAATGTTGCCGGCCTTGGCGTGCTTGTGTTCTTCGCGCTCGATATAGCCGGCGCCGACTTCACAGGCAAAGTCTTTAAATTCCTTACGACTGCCGTCGTCCAAGATATAAACATTGAGTTTTTCTTTGGGCCAGTCTACGGTGAGCGCTGCGTACACCGTCGGTTTCACAACGTCCAGCGGTTCGTTGTAAGTCGGAATGAAAATATCGACACTCGACCAGCGCTCCTTATCCTTCGGCAAAGAGGCGGGTTTACGGTCAAGCACCCAGCAGACCTGGAAGTAGCCGAGCAGCATCACGATGAAGGCATAGGTTTCAGCGATGATCAGCAGCCATGTAAAGATCACAGAGGTGTAGCTGTTGGGATTCAGTGTTTCCGAATAACGCCACCAAACGTAGCGGGACGACACGATGACCGAAATCACGATCAGCATCAGCAGCGTAAAGCGGGTTTGCGCCTGAAAGAGTGTAAGCGCGATCACACCTAAGATCAGCAGGAAGATGACTTGTTCTTCCAAACTGAAGGGCTGAGTGATACAGAGCACGTAGAGCACGAAGCCGATCGCGAGCAAAAAGCCCACGAAGATCTTCTTAAAAAGCGACAGTTTCTGGTGCTGAGGCTTATGCTGTCCGGTCTTCTCCTTGCCTTCCGAAGCCAGTTTTTTAGAAACTCGCTCAGCGATCATTCGTGTCCCGCGGTTAATCCTCTTGAAAATGTGATTGACCCAGCGGAACAGAAAGAAGCGGCTGGCATACGTCGAATGCGACAGACGTTTGGCGGCATCTTCTTTGCTGCCGGCAACAAACATCAGAAAGCTGAGCTGAATGAGGCCTCGAATGGGATCAAGCGGCCGCAGATTATGAAAGTCGATCTGCGGAAAATAATAGGTTCGGTTTTTAACAATCTTTTGATAGAACCTGTTCTCAATCGGAAAGATCAGCCAAGCCAAACCGAAACAAAACATATTAATTCGGTAGCTCCATTTTCCCGAACAGTTATTCGTTAACCAACGGGACAGCCTGCCGGTATGCACTTTCACCTGGGAAAGAATCTGAGAGAACAGCATATCAATTTAGTGTCGCTTCGAAGTACTGCGCCTAGTATAAAAGCGTTGCGAACGAAGAAATGGCCCGATCCCCAAATCTTGCACAATCGATAAGCTTTTTGCATGTGTGAATTTTTTCCTTCCCCACCGACGCCAACACTAATCTTTACAATTTTTAGCCTTCCGCCGGCCTTATGGCTCAGTTAGGCGCAAAGGAAGTATCCGACCCCGAGGATTGTTCATTATCATTGAGAGATCAGAATTTACTTTTACAGACAAAGGGGTTTGTCAGCCATGATCAAAACAAAATTGCTGGTTCCTGCAGTTGCTCTTTTCGCTCTTGCCGGATGTCAGACTAACGGCGACATGTATCGTTCCGATGTTTACGGGAGCAACCAGGTCAACCAGGCCCAGCAGGTGCAGACAGTTGAAATTATTGCAATTCAGCCTGCCCGCGTTGCCGTGAATAATCAGTCCGACCGCAACGTTTCTCAGATGGTCGGTACCGCCCTCGGCGGTATTCTCGGTGCTGTGATCGGCAACCAGGTAACACATCATAGAGACAGCGGCACTGCTATCGGCGCTATCGCCGGTGCTGCCTTGGGCGCAGCCGGATCCAGCGCGGCCTCTCCGCAAAATTCTTTGGTTGACGGCGTCCAGCTGACCTTCAAGATGAACGGCAGAATCTTCAACTCCGCTCAGGTCGGTCAGATGTGCGAATTCAAGTACGGCCCTGCCATCATGACATCCACAGGCCCCACAAGCACTCGTATTCAGCCGAACAACCCGTACGGCTGCAAGCGATAACCTTTGTTCCCGTGTTTTGGTGAGGTTCAACGAATATGAAACTTAAACTTCTCGCCGCTGTATGCGCATTTGCGATCGGCTCGGCCGCTTCGGCTCAGATCACCGAGACCGTGACTCCGCTGGTCCCTCTTTCTCCGTCGGACCAACAGATTCTTAACGTCCAGCAGGCTGAACGTCAGATTCAGGCAAACGAACAAGCAGTCGCTTTGGAAAAGGCTCGCGCTGCTGAGAAAGCCGCTCGCCAGCGTGCTGCTGCTCAGGCTCGTCAGGCCAAGGCAAAAGCCGAAGCTAAAGCTGCTCAGCAGGCTAAACAGCAGGCAGCTGAAGCGGAAGCCGCTGCTCAGAAACAGAAACTCCAAAACTATCAGGATCAGATGATGCAGATGGATTTGGAAAGCAAACGCCTCGACTTAGAAGCCAAGCGCTCCAAAGTTCAGACCGAAATCGACCTGAACAAGGTTCGCCAGCAGCAGGCAATCGACAGCCTGAAGAATCAGGCTCCGGCTGCTGCGCCTGCCCCGGCTCAAGCACCCGCTTCGGCCCAGCCTTAATTAGACGCAGTTACGA
>NZ_GL883731.1 GCF_000205025.1 Parasutterella excrementihominis YIT 11859
TGCTCGTCGTGCGTTACGGCAGTCCCGCCGTAGCCGCAACACGCGCTATCGTGCGCCGAGGTTCGACAACCGCATCCGCACCAAACGCAAAGGCTGGCTTGCACCGACGGTTGAAAACCGAATCAACGTGCACTTGTCACGCATAGAAACTGTTCTTCGACTGCTGCCGGTCACGAAGATCACCGTGGAAACGGCGTCTTTCGACACTCAGCTGCTGAAGAATCCGGACATTGCGGGGAAAGAGTACCAAGAGGGCGAACAGCTCGGCTTCTGGAACGTCCGCGAGTATGTTCTTTTCAGAGACGGACACGTTTGTCAGCATTGTCACGGCAGGTCGAAAGATCCGGTGCTCAATGTTCATCACTTGGAAAGCAGACGTACCGGCGGAGATTCGCCCGGCAACCTGATTACGCTTTGTGAGACGTGCCATAAGGCACTTCATCGCGGAGAAATCAAGCTAAAGGCCAAGCGCGGTCGGTCGTTCCGTGCGGAAACTTTCATGGGAATTATGCGGTGGGGAGTTCTGAACCGCCTGAAGGCGTCGCATCCGAAGCTGGAAGTGCACAACACCTACGGCTACCGGACTAAGCACGCGCGGATCGCGAACGGTATCGCAAAGTCGCATTGTGCGGATGCTTTCTGCATCGCCGGCAACCTCGGCGCCGAAAGGCTCTGCGAATTCTTCTTCCAGAAGCAGACGCGCCGGAACAACCGGCAGATTCACAAGCTCTCCATCCTCAAAGGCGGCATTCGAAAGCGCAATCAGGCACCCTTCGAAGTGAAGGGCTTCCGTCTTTTTGACAAAGTTGCCTGCCAGGGAGAAGAAGGCTTCATTTTCGGGCGTCGATCAACCGGGTACTTTGATGTTCGAAAGCTTGACGGAACCTGCATTTCGGCAGGCATCAGCTACAAGAAGCTGCATCTGCTGGAAAAGAGAAGAACCTATTTAACAGAAATTCGAAAGGAGGAGGCGCTTCCTCCCCCGCCTGAAGGCAGGGGTCTCCGCGCCTAAATGTGATGATTAGGTACATACATCGCAGCAACGTGCCATTTTCAAAATAATAACTAATCCAGAATCGAAAAGAAATCCCAACAATCTTGTCTTAGAAGGACGGTGCAGCCAATATGAACTGCGGCAATCCTAGGTTATGAAAGCTGAAGCAGTTCCAAAATTTCTTCGTTCGAAAGCTTCTTAGCGACATCGCTTCCTTCGAGCAGTGCGTCGGCAAGGTTCTTCTTCGTCTTATGAAGTTCGAGGATTTTCTGCTCAACTGTCTTTTCCGAAATTAGCTTGTAGATCGTCACCGGGCGTTTCTGTCCGATTCGATAAGCTCGGTCGGAAGCCTGATCTTCAACAGCAGGATTCCACCAAGGATCAAGGTGAATCACATAGTCGGCTGCCGTCAGATTAAGGCCGGTACCGCCTGCCTTCAGACTGATCAGGAACAACGGCATGTCTCCGTTTTGGAAGGTTTCTACAAGTTTCTTGCGCTGAGCGGCAGGCACCGAACCGTCTAAGTAGAGATATTCGATGCCGGCCTTGTCTAA
>NZ_GL883732.1 GCF_000205025.1 Parasutterella excrementihominis YIT 11859
TGACGGTGTTTTACGGGCCCTGTTGATAAATTTCCTCACGTATTAAAGGGATGAGGCAAAAAACGTTGTGTCCACAACACGACAGTGAGGTCTTAGGGGCTATTTTTTTCTAAGATGTTTTCCTTATTGCATACGGCGATTTTTAGCCCCGTATCGCCTTTATGAAGCCCCCTTTGTTGCACATTTATACATCCATAAGGGTTGGTATTTACTTGTCTTGCCTGACAACTTCTTCTGGTTATTAGCGAACAGATCTCAAGGACGCCAGGACATTTTGAAAATTTTGCATTACAGCTGCCGGATTCCCCGAATTGAATAAAACAGCAAAGACTACCCCTAAAGGATTAGTCCGTTCAGTCTAAAAACAGGGGTTACCCTTAATATGAATATCTTATTTGTGCCTTTCTAACCTTAAATTAACCTGAAGGTGGGGAAAGGTATTGCCTTTGCATTCCTTGTTCCCATTTCACACCTACCGAGGCCTAGATATTCGGAGCAATTTAATTATTCGAAAAACCTCTGCCTCACCTGGAGAAGATATGTTACGAGAGACACGAAAAACAGCGATAGGCTTAGGCCTTGCAGCTGCTATGGCGACATCATGTGTCTATGCAGCGGACGATCAGCCCCTTCCGACACCTAAGGTTAATGAGATTACCCAGAAAGTATGGGCCAATCCTGACCTGACGGAACCGACCAAGGGCATCCGCACCCTGCAGGACTACATCGTCCAAGAAAAAGAACTTTGGGACTTTTTATTCCAGAATCATCCCATCTTTGCTACTTACGGAAAAGACGGACGAGTGATCGGTACACCGGTTATCTCTACCCGCGGCTCTGAATACCTTGGTGAAGGCAATGCTCAGAAGTACTCCGCTCATCAGGACGGCAACCGTCCGATGGCCTCTCAATACCGTTTGGGCCAGCGCTCCATTCTTGACTTCCCCAACAAGTTTGTGGGACCGGAAAAATGCGGCGAATGCCACGCGATTCAGTACGAACAGTGGAAGCGTTCCCGTCATGCCAAGACGGTTCGTTTCCCTGGAGAACATCCTGAAGTCGATAACGACCTGAAGAAGAAACTGTACGGTTCTGAGGCCTCTATTCTTCCTGACGGTATTACGGCTGACGTGATTTACGCCACCATCGGTACACCGCGTACCAAATACGGCTACATCGACGGATGGCTCGTTCGCGGTTCCTACCACGTTCGTGACGGTTTGCTCAAAGACGGCACCGGTAAGGTTGTTGCCGGCGGCAACCAGTTCTCCCGCGGCTGGGCAGAATGGCTGACACCTGAAAAAGCGAAAGAAATTCAGAAATTGATCCCTGACTTCCCGACAGAACTCAGCCAGTTCGGACCTTCCGCCTCTCACCAGTGGGGTATGACATCCTACGGTTCTACTTATGAAGGCAAACTTCTGTTCCAGGCTGCTTCCTCTTACTGCGAAGTCTGTCACGCCTTCAAGTTTGACTTTAAGGATAAGAAGGAATTCTTCGCTGCCCTGGGCAACCCGAAAGAACTCCAGAAACACACAATCTCCCGCGGTATCGCTTGTGAAGAATGCCATGGAGAAGGCGGACACTTGGTTGGCAACACCAACAACATGAGCACAAACTGCGACCGCTGCCATCAGCGCTTGAACTTCATCGAAGACGAAGTTGATCGTCCCGATGCTAAGGGTAAGCTTGAAAAGGCATTCAACGCTAAGACGAAGTCTTCTTGCCCGTCCTGTGGTACAGAAGGCGCTCAGCTCTTCATGTCGAAGCACTATGAAAAGGGCATGCGCTGCGTTACCTGCCACGACCCGCATGAGGTTACCAGCAACGACTGGACTTCCGGAGTAACACGTCCCGCAATTCGTAAGAACTGCCGAGACTGCCATACGACACAGGCTCAGATGGTTGCGAATGCCGACACCCACAGCAAGGTCGACTGCATCGCCTGCCATATGCCGTTCACGATGAGCTGCGAAAACTTCACAGCTATTCAGCGTCCTGACATGGCCGGTTTTGACGCCGTCCGTCGTTCTCACCTCTTCAAGATCATGGTCGATCCTGACAAGAAGATGATGAACCCGGGTCCGGGCCAGTCTCGTGCTTCCAACTCTAAGGGCTGGAGAATCTCCAGAGACGAAGAAGGTCACGGTTACGTTGACTTAATGTGGAGCTGCGCACGTACATCCATCGCCGACTTTACGGTTGTCGAAGGCAAAGGCTGCCACAGCCCGTTCCAGTCTGAACTCGATCAGGGCCTGATCTATCAGGACCAGAAAGAGATCTACGGCGAAGTCATGAAGTGGCAGAACCCGATTAAGGAAGGCCACCAGAAGAACGTCGAAGCTCTGACTCGTAACAACAAGCTGCTTGAAGTCACCAAACTCACGCCTGAACAGAGAACGGAAGCCATGCTTCTTATCGACAAGGCCGGCGAAATCATCAAACAGGTCCAGGACGACGGTTCTTGGGGTGTGCATGCCTTCAACTACACGAAACAGCGTGTTGAGACGGCACAAGCCTACCTGACCAAGGCGCAGTCCATTATCGATCAGGGCGGTTACAAGGCTGTAAAAGCAACGAAGTAACCACAAAGATTAGTGTCACGTAAACTTCGGGTCTTCGGGCCCGAAGTGAAAGCAGAGAAGTAAGAATGAAAAGCAAAATACTCCAAGCCGCGATGATTTCGTTTCTGTGTCTTTACCCGCAAATCAACTTTGCGGGCGGAGGCGGAGAACCGGTCGAAGCGCCTGTCTATGACGAACTCCTAAACCAGATCTCTATGCGCGAAGCTGAGATGCTCTGGCAAGCCGGAATTCCTTTCTACGACGTGAATACGCTTGAAGTATGGACTCAGGGCTACATCCCGGGCGCTAAGTTCTTCAACGTCCGCAACTGGAAAAAACTTCTTCCCGAAAACAAAGACCAAACGATGGTGTTCTACTGCGTGAACAAACTTTGCACGGCTAGCGAAATGGCTGCCCGCGAAGTCATGAAGCTTGGTTACACCGACGTGCGTCAGATGCCGGACGGCATTGAGGGCTGGAAGCTTTCCGGACGCAAGGTTGAAAGACCTTAAAGAAATTTCATTCCGTTTGAATCAAATCAACCCCATTTAAAAGTATCACTATGTCGATTCTCAAAAAAACTATGTTGTCAGTCGCGTTGACCTTCGTTTTCGTCGGTTCAGCCCTTGCACAGGACATGACACCGGAGGCCAAAGAGTCTTACAGCTTAGGAGCTTCGCTTGGAAATTATCTTTCCTCTCAGGCCTTCAAACAGTCTGAGCTTGGCGCACCCGTTAACATGGACCTGGTTGTGGAGGGCTTAATGGATGCTCTGAAGAATAAGAGCAAGTTAAGCGAGGAAGAAATCGTGACTTCGCTCAACACCAGAGCTGAAAAGCTGAACCAGCTCCATGAGGCAAAGGTCAAGGAAGTCAAGGAAAAGAATCGAGCCGAAAGTCTTGCTTACCTTGAGAAAAACAAAAAGAAGAAGGGCGTTAAGGTCCTGGCTTCCGGAGTTCAGTATGAAGAGCTGAAAGCCGGTACCGGTCCCTCCCCGAAAGAAGAAGACGTAGTGACGATGGTTTACGTCGGAAAACTGGTTAACGGCACGCCTTTTACGAATGCAGAAGGAACACCTGCTGAAGAAAAAGACGTCGTCATGACCCTGATTCCCGGCTTTAAGGAAGGTTTGTCTCAGATGAAAGAGGGCGGCAAGGCCGTTTTCGTTATCCCGGCTGATAAGGGTTACGGTGAAAACGGAGCCGGTCCGGTTCCGCCCGAATCTGCTCTCATTTTTGAAGTGACGCTCAAAAAAGTTGAAAAACCGGGTGCTAACAAAGAATCTAACCAGGCAATGCCGGCAGGACATCCTCCGATGAACGGAAGTCGTCCTAAAATGGCGTGGCCTCACAGTTAATTCTTAAGCAAAGGGAGTTTTAATGATGATCGGATTGGCTGCATCCATCGCTATCGTGGTTTTCTTAGTGTGTATCGTTTTTATCGTTTACGCATTGAGAAGCCGTGCAGCACGCAGCCACATCTCAATCCTTTCACTGATTATTCTTCTTCTCATCGGTTCGTCGTTGGGTGTGTACGCTTCTGTGGGCCGCTTTTCCGATTGGGAAAGGGCTCAGGTGGACAACACCAAAGATCATCGTCTCGCGGCCAAGATCACTCAGGCCCGCAGAGTTGCGATGAATAAACCTCGCAGTGTGGAAGCCCGCAGAGATCTTGCCGGACTTTACATGCAGGGAGGGCTCTTTGGCGAGAGCGCAAAAACATTGGATGAAGCTTTAACAATTACCGGACCGAATGCCGGATTGTATGGAGACAAGGCCAGGGCGCTCTATTACCGAGATCATCGTCAGATGACACCGGAAGTGAAGCTCACGCTTGAAAAAGCGTTAAGTCTGAATCCAACGGAAGCCTCTTCAAGAATGCTGCTTGCGGAACACGCCTTTAGGAATAAAGACTACGCAGCGGCGATCAGTGAATGGGAAACAATCATTAAAGCGCACAGTGCTCCGGAGCGCGAAGCGGCAATCCAGCGTGCGATTGCTAACGCTCGGGAGAAGTTAGCCCAGTCAAAATAAATTAGCGACAGACGAATAGTCTGTTTTGGAGAATCACCGTGAGTGCAAACATCGACAGAAGAACATTTCTAGCCGGTACAACCGCGGGTTCCTTAGTTTTGTTATCGCTCGGAGGCTGCAATAAGCCCGACGAGAACAAAGGCGCAATAAAAACGAGCGCAGGATCTGATTCTGGCCAAGCTAAGCCGCATTACGCGATGGTCTTTGACCAAAACAAGTGTATCGGCTGCGGCTTGTGCAAAGAAGCCTGCAACGAAACCAACAAATTGCCCAAGGGAGTTTCGCGCTTAGTGCTCGAACGTCAGACGACTCATGTTCCGGGAACTGCGTGTCCGATTTGCGGAAAACTCGAAGGCTGCGACTGCGAGCGCGTATACGTTCGTGTCTCTTGTCAGCAGTGCCAGGACGCCCCGTGCGTTCGTGTCTGCCCGACAGGTGCAGCACATCGAGACCCGAAGACCGGTATCGTGACGATGGATCCGGACCGCTGCGTCGGCTGCAAGTACTGCATTGCCGCTTGTCCTTACAACGTTCGATACATCAACTCGGAAACAAAAGTGGCGGACAACTGCGACTTTTGCCTGAAGACCAAATTAGCAAACGGAGAAGAACCCGCCTGCGTACAAGCCTGCCGGCACGGCGCCTTGTATTTCGGCGACGTCAATGATCCGCAAAGCATCATCAGCCGTCTGCTTCGTGTCAAAGACACGGTTCGTATCCGTCCGCATTTGGGTACGGAGCCTAGCCTCAGATACGTCACCGTTCAGAAAGAAGGAGTCTGATCATGTTGGACTTTACTATTGGTCTTACCGAGGGTGTTGCCTGGCCTTGGCCGATTGCCGTGTATCTGTTCTTAGCCGGTATTTCCGGGGGGGCGGTTGCCGTTGCGATCTGTGTGAACCTTTTCAGAGGCGTTCACCTCAACACACCCATCATGAAGGCGGCGACTTTGATCGGTTTTATTACGATCGTTCTCGGCATGATCTGCTTGGTACTGGACCTGACCAATCCGCTCTTCTTCTGGCGAATTCTGGTTTATTACAACCCGACTTCCGTCATGAGCATCGGCGTGATGGCGCTTCTGTTCTATATACCGCTCGTTTTCGTGCTGATGTGCGTTGTGCTTCAGCAGGAAATTACGTCCGTGAGCTGGCTTAAGTGGCTTGACCCGATCATCAGCTTCTTTGCCAAATTCAGAGTGGCTTTGGACTGGATCGTTCTTATCCTTGCGATTGCGATCTGTGCCTACACCGGCTTCCTGATTTCGGCTCTGATCCGCTTCCCGCTGATCAACACTGCTGTCCTTCCGGCCTTGTTCGTCGCCTCCGGTTTCTCTGCCGGCTGTGCAGCGACAAAAGTTTTGGCCGCTTGGCTCTTCGGTGCCGATCGTCACGGCTCCGATCTGCATGTTCTTCATGCGGCTGAATGGCCGATCATGGCGGTTGAAGCTCTCTGCCTGCTGATGATCATCATCGCTTTGGTCAGCGGAAACGCCGCTGCTCAGGCTGCCTTTGCTGCCTTTACAACCGGAATGTGGGCTCAGGTTTTCTGGGTCGGTGCAGTCGGTATCGGTTTCCTGATTCCGCTGGCGCTGAGCTTCTTCGGAAGCAAGGCATTCCGTACCGGAGCAACTGCTTTTTATACCTCCGGACTGGCTGCCATCTGCGGCATGATGTGCCTGCGTCTATTCATCATTTACGCCGGCCAGATCAACTCCATCTAAAAGGAAACAGTGCTCCGAGAGTTTGCTTTCGGGGCACTTTTCTTACCTTTTGTCAGACCGGCAGAAAGCCGGCAGCTAATATCCCTAGGAAACTCTCGTTATGAAGAAGTTTTTTCACGTCCTTTGCGCAGCTGTAGCTGTCGTTCTCCTTGTCGGATGCAGCGGGAAAAGTGAAGATAAAATTCCCGGTCCCGTTGCTTTCAATAAGCATGATCGTTGCCATATCTGCGGCATGGTCATTCTTAATTATTCCGGTGCAAAAGCTCAGCTTTTTGTGAAGGGAGAAAAAGAGCCTTTGAAGTTTTGTTCTGTTAAAGACGGATTTGTTTATGTTCTTCAGCCCGAGAACGTTAGCCGTACTGTAGCGTTTTACGTTTCCGATTTCGGCAATAAGAAAGACGTCCCGCTGCATGAAAAGATGCTGACGGCTCAAAAGGCGTTTTTTAATGCCGGATCTGACGTTCGCGGAGCGATGGGCAAATCGATTCTTCCGTTCGCTACCAAAGAAGAAGTTCAAGCTTTTACGAAAGAGCACGGCGGAACAATTGTGAATTATTCAGAAGTGAAATTTGAGCTTTTGAAGTCGCTCAAAGGCCATTGATTATGAAAAAAGTGCCTTTTCTGTTTCTTTTATTTTTTCCGCTCTTTTGCAGTGCGGCCCAATGGGATGTGAGTACGTCTCAGGAACTCCGCGATGCGCTTTCAAAAGCGGGGGCAGGAGACGAAATTGTGATGTCTCCGGGAACCTATGAAGGCACTTTTTCAATTCCTACCAGTCTTTCTCTTCGAGGAAGCAAAGATTCGATCATCGACGCCGCCGGAAAAGGATCCTGCCTAGAGATCAAGGCTTCCGGAATAAAGGTTTCAGGCTTAACGCTTAAAAATTACGGTGCAGATCTTTATGAACGAAACAGCGGCGTTTTAATCAACGAAGGCATTGAAGATATCCTTTTAAAGGATCTCAAAATCGAAGGTACCGGATTCGGAATTCGAGCCGACAAATCCGAAAAAATTCATATTGAGGGCTGCGAAATTCGCGGCAATAAAAGAAAACACGTTTTAGACCGAGGGGATGGTGTCTATTTCAATTATGTGAAGAACGCTGTACTGCAAAACAACAAAGTTCGGTACACCAGAGACGGGTTTTATTTCGAAAATACCGATCGAACACAAAGCAGCGGAAATTACTTTGCGGCTCTCCAATACGGTATCCATTATATGTACACACGAGGCGATTCCGCCTGGAACAACGAAGCAGAAGCCTGTATCGGCGGCTATGCGCTGATGAGTTCTGAAAAAATTCGTCTGTTCGATAACCTCTCCAAGCGTACGGTGGAATTCGGCGTCTTGCTCAACGAAACAGATGCCTCCGAAGTATCAAACAATCACGTTGAGCGCGTTAAAAATCCGCGTGGCAAGCCTTCCTTAGATACCGAAGGGAAGGGCATTTTTATTTATGGCGGCGGTATCAATACTGTTGAAGGCAACAGCTTTGAAGCCTGCGATATCGGTGCAGGCGTGGCCATGGGCGGAGAAGGAACCGTTCTCCATAACAATCGTTTTGTCGGCAATCGTCTGCAGGTCAGATATATTGGTTCTTCTTCTGTGGAGTGGAGCAGGGAAGGCGTCGGAAATTATTGGAGCAGCTATCAGGGCTGGGATTTGAATCAAGACGGAGTGGGAGATATTCCGTATCAGCCGAATGACTCCCTGGACAGATTATTCTGGCTTTATCCGCAAAGCCGTTTCTTGATGGATAGCCCCCTTGTCGTTTTTCTGAGGTTTATCACTGCACAGTTTCAGTTGGATAAGGGCAAGGGGATTGTTGATTCCAACCCAATCATGCACGATCCTATTTCGACGAATAAAGGAACCCTATGAATGCAGTCGAATGCCTAAATGTCTCGTTTAACCGAGGATCACGGATGGTCCTTGATGACATTTCTTTATCTGTTGCACAAGGAGAATTCGTCGCATTGATCGGACACAACGGCGCGGGAAAATCTACGCTGATTAAGCTGTGCCTCGGCCTTATTACGCCGAAAAAAGGGAAAGTTAAAGTCTTAGGGGGAAGGCCGGGCGCCTCTCCCATCTCCGTCGGTTACCTGCCGGAGAATGTGAGTTTCTACGACGGAATGACGATTCGAGATAATCTCAATTACTTTGCGGATTTGAAAAATATCCCACGTCAAAGAGCCGACGAACTAATTGAATCACTGGGACTTTCAACTGTGGCTGTACAAAAAGTCGGCCAGTGCTCTAAGGGGCAGAGGCAGCGTTTAGGGCTGGCTCAGGCGCTTTTAGCTAAGCCTAAACTGCTTTTCTTGGATGAACCGACGGTTGGATTGGATCCGACCGCGTCAGATTTTATGTATCAGGAGCTCTTAAAACTCAAAGAACGCGGCTGTACCGTGATTGTGTGTACCCATGAGCTTATGTTGGTAGAAGGATTCGCGGATCGAATCGTAATGCTCGTAGGAGGACATAAAGCGGCCGATGGTACGATTCGAATTTTGAGTGAAAAGATGGGCCTGTCTTTTGAGTTGGTTTCTTCAGATGCCCTGAATGCGGCTCGTCAGGATGAATTTCTTCGCTCTTCCATTATTGACGGGCGTCTTGTTTGTAAGGGAACGGATCTCAGCCAAAAACTCATTTATTTGGAAAAGAAATATGGCATCACCGGAGTCGGTGTTAAAAATCCGTCACTAATGGATATTTATAAAGCAGCGTTGAAGGGGCACCAAAAGTGAGAAGTTTTTTATCTTCTGTTCGGGTCGTCGCTGCAAAGGAATTCAGAGACTGCTGGAGAAATTTATGGCTGATCGTAGGATCCGCGCTTTTTGCTTGTCTCTCTCTGGCAGTAGTCTTCGGAACGGCGGCAATCGGCGGCGATTTTTCTTTTCGTCCGTTGGAAGCCGTCATGACTTCGGTTGTCACGCTCGGAGTGTTTTTAATCCCATTAATTGCGGTTCTAATTTCTTATGACGCATTTGTCGGAGAGCAGGAGCACGGAACGTTAATTCTTCTTTTAACTTATCCGCTCTCCCGACCGGCGCTTTTAACCGGCAAACTTCTCGGGCAAAGTGCTGCACTCGGCGTTTGCCTGCTTCTTGGTTTTTCCGTATTGCCGCTCCTTACGGTATTAAATGTTCTGCCCTACGACCTCACAAGACTTAGTCTTTTGACTGCTGTTCTGATTTTTTCAGGCTGGCTCTTAGGCTTGGTTTTTATCTTAATTTCTTTAACGATCAGCTTGTTGGCGAAGAATAAGGCGCGGGCTTTAGGCGTTCTGCTCTCTATTTGGCTGCTTTCGGTTCTTTTTTACGATTTAGGGCTTTTGATCATCACGATTGCCTTTGAGCATCAGATCACAAACGGATTCCTGAACATCTGTTTGGCGGTTAATCCGGCGAGTGCCTTCCGTCTTTTTAACCAGCAACTGCTTGAAAATTCGACTATTCCCCTCCAAACTGCGTGGCTTGGGGTATATTTGTGCCTGTGGTCGGCGGTCTTGTTCGTTCTAGACCGTTTTATTTTGAATAAAAGAACTTTCTAACCAAAGGTTTTTAACGAAAGGCGCTCTCCTGTGCAGGCAGAAATTAGTCATTTTGTTCTTATTGCCGCTGCGTTATGTGCAGTGTTTTTGTCTTTGCCGACTTTATTGGGGTCTAAAAGCAGAGCACCGCTTTTCGTTCATCTTTGGAAGCCGGCTTTAGGCATTACTTTTGCAGGTTTAAGTTTTGCTCTGATCATGCTGATCTGGGCATTTTTAACGAATGATTTTTCGATTGCCTACGTTGCCAACAATTCCAATACGAAGCTCGACCCGGTTTATAAAATTTCTGCGGTTTGGGGAAGTCATGAAGGCTCCATGCTCTTATGGGTTTGGACGATTACTGTTTGGGCTTCATTGTTTGCAGTTTTCTCACGAGACGACGAGCTGTTCAAATCCCGAGTGCTTGGCGTTTTGCTCGGCGTAACCGGACTTATCTGCCTCTTCCTGATTTTTACTTCAAATCCTTTTGAACGTCTGCTGCCTTTAGTTCCTCCCGAAGGAAAAGACTTAAACCCGATCCTTCAGGATATCGGCATGATTCTACATCCGCCGATGCTTTTCTTAGGCTACGCGGGTACTGCTTTGTGCTTTGCATTCGGCCTTGGTGCCTTGATGGAAGGGAAGGTGAGACCGGAATCTCTTCGCGGACTCACAACGATTTCGGTAATTGCGTGGCTTTTCCTGACCTCCGGCAACGTGCTAGGTTCTTGGTGGGCCTACAACGAATTAGGCTGGGGCGGCTGGTGGTTCTGGGATCCGGTTGAGAACTCATCTTTTGTTCCCTGGCTTCTCATGACAGCCCAGCTTCATGCGTTGGTTCTTCTCAGATTCCGTGCCCATCTCACAAAAACGGTCTTGTTTTTCTGCATCGTTTCATTTGCGCTCTGCCTGCTCGGCACCTTCATCGTGCGCTCAGGCGTGATTCAGTCGGTTCATGCGTTTGCCTCAGACCCCAACCGCGGAGCTTTCCTGCTTGTCATTTCTCTTTTAATGGTCGTCCCGGCTTTATTTCTTTTCATGATTCGGGCACCCAAATTTGAGAGCGCAAAGCAAATTTCCGGTATCGAGGATATCTCTTTAGTCTTGGCAGTGCTGCTGCTTGCTGTGACAGCTGTTTGCGTCTTGTTCGGCACGCTTTATCCCTTAGTGCATGAAGCCCTTGGTAAAGGCTCCCTTTCAGTGGGCGCTCCGTACTTCAACTCGATTTTTGCACCAATGGCGATTTTAGCTGCTCTGATGATCGGCGCAGTTCAGTTAAAAAAATCACCGATGTGGACATGGGGTGCAACTTTCATTCTGTCCGCTATTGCCGCTCTTTATTGCGGGTTCTTTACGGAAGTGAAATCTTCTGTTTACACGACTGCCGGTGTGTTTAGTGCCCTGTGGATTATTTGTTCCTTTATGGCATCTCTGCAGTCCAAGAAGCACAAGAACTTCTTTGCGCTAGTCGCTCACTTGGGCATTGCCGTCAGCATCATCGGTGTGATCGGCGACACGCAATATTCTCAGGAAGCCGTTGTAAGAATGGGGCCGGGACAGGGGCGACCGCTCGGCGACGTGATCTTCGTGTATGAAGAAACCCGCAAGGTCGATACCAATGCCTTCTTTGCCGATGAAGGCAAGGTTCTCGTGCTCAATAAAAATGAGGATGTCATCGACGAACTTCATCCTCAGCGCCAAACCTATAAATCCAACGGCATGGAAATGACGGCGGCCGGTATTTCACATGGCTTCTTTAGAGACTTTTATGTCTCGATGGGCAACCGGTTAAGCAGCGATGAATTTTTAGTACGCCTCAGCATCCGTCCCTTGGTGAGCTGGATTTGGATCGGAGGCCTCATCATGCTTTTATCAGCAGTCTTTTCCTCTGCTTGGCGAAGAAGGGAATGGAGTCAGTCATGAGATTAGCACTTAGATTAATCCTTTGTTTTTTTATTGCTTTCAGCACTTCGTCTACAGTTTTTGCAGCGCCTTCTATTCGTGAACAGGCCATAGAAATTTCGAAAGAACTGCGCGATCCCGGTGCCGTGAATCAATCTCTTTATGAGTCCAATGCACCGCAGGCGGCAGAGCTTAAGGCGAAGATTTATCAATTATTGGAAAACGGCGAAAGCCGGGAAAATGTGTTGGAGTATTTTGCTTCTCGCTACGGAAAGCAAATTCGATACGATCCTCCGGTGGATCCATGGACCGCTGCGCTTTGGGTTGTTCCCGCCGTACTTTTTGCTGGTTTGGTGCTGACAGCACTTTTCCTTATCTTCAGACGTAAAAAGGAGAACCCTGAATGAACTTATCGTTCAAACTTTTAGTTGCCGCTGCCGTATTTGCGACATCTTTTACCGTCGGCGCTCAAACGATTTTTTCTACCAGCGGTTACAGCACCGGGGAAGCACTTGAAAAGCCGATGGTCATGAAGCCTTTTGTGGAATTCTCCAAGGCTCGTCCTCTGCCGGAACTTAGAATTTTTACGCTTGAAGGCGAGAAAGTCGATTTAGCCAAGTACCGCGGAAAACTTTTGATTTTGAATGTCTGGGGAACTTGGTGTACCCCTTGCATCCGAGAGATTCCTCAGCTGATTGATCTTCAAAAACAGCTTAAGGGCTCAAACATTGAGATCGTCGGTGTTGCAGTCGACAAAAGCGTTGCAGGAATTTCTAAATTCTTGGCAAGACACAAGATGTCGGAATTTAATACGTGGTCTGACCCGACGGAATCTATCGAAGATGTGATGCCGCTTGAAGTCGTTCCGACCAATTACATTATTGACGGAGCCGGAAACATTGTCGGCTACCTTCCGGGCTATCTGCCGTGGGATGATAAAGACGTCATGCCGTTCTTGAAGAAACTGGCAGAAAAATACGCCAAGCCCAAAGCCAATTGATTCTGATTTTTTGAGCCGAAGCACAAAAAATGATGCTTCGGCATATGACTATTCCTCGCCTTAGAGGCGAGGGTTTCCTTGAATCTCAGCTAAGACAATTGTCTTATTTTTGTCTGATTTCCGGAAAATTAAAATTAAACAGTCCGACTCCGACAAGGAGTAAATGTTTATCCAACATGCTGATTTCTGAACGGAATCTTCGGAACGAGAATTCAGGCTTTCTATTCAATCGGCGACGACTTCTACAAAAATTGAATTTTTGGGCAGAAATATTGAACCGATTCAAAATGAGGTGGATCCTCCTCATTTTGTGTGGCCTTATTTCTGCTTACGCGCAGGCTTCTCAACTCAATAATCTGCTGCCTCCTGTGCGTCTTGCCGTAGTCAATTCCTTCGGCTCTAACCTCTCTGTTCGCTACTTTAACGGGACGGTGAACGCTATTGCTAAAGCGGTTGCTCCGAGAAGACTTGTCGTCCAATTTTATGACCAGGAAGTTTTTCTTGAGGCCGCTCAGAATAAAGGGTTTGACTTGGCAATTGCTTCAAGCGGATTGACAGCTCTCATGACTGACGCGAGCGGTGCGGCTGCGCTTCTGACGATCATCAACAGCCGAACGCCGGATCCCAATCATGCGAACGCCGGTGTCATCGTTGTTCGAAGCGACAGAGATGACATCAATTGCCTGGCTGACCTCAAAGGGAAGACAGTAGCCGTATCCAGTACGAAAGCTTTTGCCGGATTTCTTGCGGCCATGGGAGAGATCCAAGCAGAGGGATTAAATCCCAACCGCCTGTTTAAGTCAGTGACGGCGACACATAAACCGATGACGGAATTGGTTAAGCAAGTTGTCAATAAAGAGGTCGATGTCGCTTTCATTGCGAGCTGCCTTCTCGAAAATATGGAAGCTGACGGCGTTATTCCCAAAGGCTGTCTTAAGGTCATCAACGAGAAAAAAGACGAAAACTTCTACTGCAAGCATTCCACCAGACTTTATCCCGGCTGGATACTTTCTGCGCAGCCGACGCTTAACTCCAAAACATTAAGAAAAATCATGGAGGCTTTGCTTCAGCTACCTCCCGGTAAGGAAGAGGGCTCTTACTGGACGGTAGCCACCGATTACGACCAAATGAATCTGCTTCTCCAGCGCATGGAAGTCAGATACTTGGAGGATAGAACAATCGGCTGGATGCTGAATTATTACCGCTGGTATTTCATTGTCGGATGCGGTGCGCTCCTGCTTATTATCCTTAATTGGGCTTATCTAGCCTTTGCTGTCAGACGCAAGACAGAACAGTTGCGTAAAAAGGTTGAAGAAAATCGCGAGTACGAACGTGAAAATCGCAAGATTACGGAGCGAATTGAAGCGTTAGAAAAAGCGAAATCTATCGGCATTATTTCCGCTATGGTTGCCCACGAACTCAAACAGCCGCTTGGTGCCATTAACAACTACTCAGAAGCGATTTTGAGGCAGCTTAAACGCGGAAAGAAACCTGCAGAAGAAATTCTGACAGAGGCACTTTCGGAAATTAAATCCGAAAGTCAAAGGGCTTCTGAAATCGTTGAGTTCGTACGCAATATCGGTCGCAAAGAGCCTCGCCAGAGAAAGCGCTTTAATTTGGAGTCGGCCGTTGAACATACGATAGAGCTAATGAAGCGCCTAGGCCGTCTTAACAGTAAATGTACGTTGACCGGTGCAGGAAATTTATTTGTTTACGCCGATCCGCTGAATGTTGATCTCGTTCTTATGAACCTTCTTAAGAATGCAGAAGAGGCGGTAAGAAATCAGCAGAATGCAGAAATTAAAGTAGAAATTAAAAATGCGGGGGCTGATGCTCTCGTGATCATTGAAGACAACGGTCCGGACATGACGGACGATCAGTTTGCCTCATTGCGGAATCTCGGACAATCCAGCAAAAAAGACGGATTGGGTCTGGGACTCGCAATTGTCAGAGAGCTTTTAGAGGCTAACGGAGGATCTTTGAAACTTGTCAGGATTCCTTCAGGAGGACTTCGCTGTATTGCTTCTCTGCCTATAGCTTTGGAGGATAAAGATGGGCCTGGATAAACTTCAGGAAAAAGCGGTTGTTAGGATTATTGACGACGACGATTCAATGCGGAAATCGTGGCGCTTCCTAATTGAAGGAGAAGGGTGGACAACGAAGTGCTACTCCTCGGCGCTCCGATTTCTGGAAGAAGACGACCGTAATGAGCTTGGCTGTGTTGTGCTTGATGTTCGCATGCCGGATATGAGCGGAATCGAACTTCAGCGCGTGATGATGCTCCAGAAAAACGGCTTGCCCATTATCTTTGTTTCCGGTCACGGAGACATTGATATGGCTGTACAGGCTCTCAAAGACGGTGCAACAGACTTTCTGCCGAAGCCGGTCAGCGCCGATCGCCTTTTAACAGCCATTGAAAGAGCGGTGAGTAAGGACGTCGAGCGTCGCCAGCAGAATCAACTGACAGATGAATACCGACACGTTTTTGACACGCTTACGGCTCGGGAAAAGATGGTTGCTAAGAAAGTGGCGAGGGGATTGCTCAATAAGCAGATCGCTGACGAATTGCAGATCAGTGAAAAAACCGTACAGGTTCATCGCGGTGCAGTGTGCCGCAAACTCGGCGTGAAAAGCGCCGTCGGAGTTGCAAGCATCCTTAGTATTCTTCATGAAGAAGACTCTTCTTCTGAAGACATTCGATAAGCGGAATAGATGAAAAATCGCTGCTTTTGACCTATTAAAGGAATAATAACTTTCGATTTAGTGGGTCAATAATTTTGTCGGTGCTGTACCATTTAGTACTTTTGAGTTAATCTATTCTGAGGTGTCTGAAGGCCATTGTGAGGAGGAGGAAACATGAAGGATCCATTTGGTTCTTCTTTGTTTGTTTCTTCTTCGAATGTGGAGATTAGGCCCTTACAGCGCGCATTCCACAAAACAACCGCTTCCTTTGACATCCTCCTCGTCATAAATGACAAGGATTCCATACCACCTCTGCAGCGGCCGTGGCCTAGTGCTGCAGTAGATCGTTTTCGGGTTCCTGCTGATAGCGGCCTTACTGCG
>NZ_GL883733.1 GCF_000205025.1 Parasutterella excrementihominis YIT 11859
AAAAAAATCCTTTTATTTCAGTGGAGTAAAAGGATTTTTTATGTTATACTAGATTACCTAACCGGATAATCTATTTTAATTATGAAAACGCCCCAGCTTCCTCCGCTCATCATTAAAAAGAGCCCTTCGGCTTTCTACGTTTACACCTACAAGAACAAATGGGACCCGGAGAAAAAGAGAAGTTACCGCGCCAGCTTCAAGAAAGTCGGCTCTGTCACCTCAGGCGAGAAAGAGGGAAGAATCCGATGGGATGACCATTTTTTAGCTGAGCGCCCGGAATTGAGGGACTTTATCTGTGAACGCAAAGGTAAAGATTATGTCTTTACTCCCATGAACGAAGGCGGCTTTACGCTTTCTCAGGCAATGGAAGTCAAACAACTGCACGCGGGAGCTACTTGGGCACTGGATCAGCTCGTTGTTCAATCTCCCATTGGAGAAGCTCTCAAAACAGCCTTTCCTCAGCGCCGGGACTATCTAAAAGTTTTATCGATTGCGTACTTCATAATCCTTAACCAAGACAACAATATTTCCAAATATCCGACCTTTGCCGAGGCAACTCGCCTGCCGTGGGGAGCGCCTTTGCATCCATCTTCAATAGGCAGGATTTTTAGGAAAATCAAAAAGCAACAGATAGAAAAGTACTTCTCAGCTCTACAGGAAGGCTTAATAGAACAGAAGAGAGAGGTTGGAGATGATGACAAGCTGACATTGGCTTTAGACTCGACTTCCATTTCCAGCTACGCTAATAAACTGCCAAACGTAGAAAGAGGCAGGAATAAAGACGAGGACAACCTTCCTCAAATTAATCTGCTGATGTTGGTTGAGTCCAAAAGCGGGCTGCCCATCTTCTATCGAACCTACGATGGAAACGTTCCGGATGTACAAACTGTCAGACGAGTTATCGCTGATAACTCCCGACTAGGCATCCAAAATGTCGTCCTTGTGTCTGACCGCGGCTACAGCGGCACAAAAAATATCAATGACTGCCTGAGAAATAAAGTCGGGTTCCTGCTCAATATGAAATGCGGGATCTCCGGCAGTCTTACTCAAGAACTCATTGATGAAGAAAGGCTCAATCTGCAGGACTTAAACCGGAGGGATTGGTATACCCAGGTCTTCCAGGTGACAAAGAAAATCAATTGGATTTACGAGCCTAGTCCTGTAAAAAATCAGAAATCCACAAAAAAGACGCAGGAGAGCGAGGAGCTTTACTGGCACATCTACTTCGATCGACAAATTGCTGAGAACGCCAGACAAGGGCTGTTCGAGAGAATCGATCGCGTCCGGGAAAAGTTAGCCAACGGAAAGGCGCTCGATGAAAACGAACAAACTTTATTAGAAGAAGTGTTTGAAAAACATGAGCAAGACGATGCCGTCAGCTACAGCATCGACAATAAAAAAGTGGATCAAAAGCTCCGCTACAAAGGCTACCGGGTGCTCGTGAGCGACGAAATATCCGATGCCGGAAAAGCTTGGTGCGCTTACCAGGAACGCTGGATCGTTGAAGATACATTTAAAACGCTCAAATCCCGATTGGGCTGCTCTCGAAATCGAGTCTCGGATAACGAGTCATTAACAGGTAAAACGTTTGTGCAGTTCTTAGCGACCTCTATTGCAATGATCGTCAGAACGAGACTGAGAAAATACAGTGAGGAGTGCAAAAAGAACACCGCCTTGCCGATGGTTTATGACGGAGACTGCAGAGTTCTGGACTCCTTGAACAATGTGATGCAGACCAAATTCTGCGGAGG
>NZ_GL883734.1 GCF_000205025.1 Parasutterella excrementihominis YIT 11859
CGCCTCCTCGGAATCGCCATTGGAAACCGCCTGGAAGAAGACACCGAAAACATGTTGAATCTCGGCGATATGGACGAGCTTACACCCAGGCTTCTTTAAGGCGCCGACGGACTTGACTGAGTCGAGACGCGGAGCGCCGTAAAAATTGCAAAGGTCTGAAGAATCGCAACACCGAAAAGAACGGCTGTAAACATACCGACGTCAAGAAGCGGTCCAAACAAAATCGGTGTCAGAGACTGACCCACATCCATTCCGCAATAAGTAAAACCGTAAACGCGGCCAAATGATTTCTTTCCTAACTTCGCAACCGTCGCTCCGCGAATCATAATGTCTCGGCTCGGTGCTGCCACACCTGTTCCCAGACCCATCAGACACATTAGAACGACTGCCCAATACCCGGTCAGAATCTGAGACGCCAAAATAGCTGCCATCACGGCAGCAAACGTAAGGCACAGAGCAACAACACGATTGCTCGAGATCTTATGCTGATTCGTTAAAAACCCGCCGATCAAAGCGCCCGCGCCGGCGCCCAAGAGATAAGCTGTCAGAGCCGCCGAAGCTCCGGTCAGATTCAAGTGATAGGCATTCTTGAAGATCGTCTGCGAAAAGCTTTGAAGAACGCCGAAGGCCCCAGACGTAAAGAAGAAAAACATGAAGCAGTACCATACATCCGGCACTCGCAGAAATCCGAAAGTCCCCTCTTCTTTCTCTTTCGGAGTCGGCGGTGTAGTGTCACGAACGGAATCTCGAGAGAAAACGCCTCTAAATACAAGCTCGATGACAAGAACAATCAGCGCTACCGAAGAAGCTGCAAACGCCGCACCTCTCCAGCCGAACAAGCCCGCTGTCGTTACCATGAAGAAAGGACAAATTGCCCAGCCGATATTGCCGGTGATGTTATGCCAGGCAAAAGCGTGACCCAAGAAGCGATCACGAATGTTGTAGTTCATCAGCGAATAATCGCTCGGATGGAACACCGAGTTGCCGGCGCCGGCCAGCATCGCCGAGAGATAAAGCATCGGCACATTTTCTGCCATGCCTAAAGCCACGGCACTGGCAATCAGCAAAACCAGGCCTGTATACATTGAGGTCCGGCCGCCCACTTTATCAACCAGAAAGCCGCTCATCGACTGGCCGACTGCGCTCGTGACAAAGAACGTTGTCATCAAGGTTCCGCCCTGAAGGAAATTCATTCCGAAGTGCGGAAGAATCCAAGGGAACAACGACGGAATCACTAAGTGATAGAAATGAGAGCTGGCGTGGGCGATCGAAACGAGAAAAATCGCGAGGATGTCGTGACCGCGAGTTCCTTGTGCGTACATGGCGTGGCTTAAGAGTGTTTTTTCTTATTCTATCCCTCGCGTCTTCCAAAATAAGTTAGGGCCGAGAGATTGTTGGTCTCTCAGCCTCTTAACTCAGATTTGATCAGACGATCTTATCGATTGTCTTTACGGTCTTCAAAAATGAATTTTCCGTCAACATAGTCCACAAACACCGTGTCTCCCGGAGCGTATTTACCCTTAAGGATATCCACCGCAATCTGGTTCTCCAGATAGTCTTGGACAGCACGGCGCAGCGGACGTGCACCGAACAGCGGATCAAAGCCGACCTTACCGATTTCGTCCAGAGCCGCTTCGGTAACATCCAAACCAATATTCTGCTGCTCCATACGTTTAGCAAGCTTACGGATCTGGATACGGGCGATTTCGCGAATAGCCTTCTGATCAAGGGCATTGAAGACAACGATTTCATCAATACGGTTAATGAATTCGGGTCTGAAGTGCTTCTTGACTTCGTCCATTACGGCTTCCTTCACAACTTCAGGATCTTCACCCTGACGGTTCATAATTTCCTGAGAACCGAGGTTGGAAGTCATAATGATGACGGTGTTCTTGAAGTCAACCGTGCGTCCCTGACCGTCGGTCATACGGCCGTCGTCCAATGCCTGAAGCAGGATGTTGAAGACATCCGGGTGAGCTTTTTCAACTTCGTCGAGAAGAATCACGCTGTAAGGTTTACGGCGTACGGCTTCTGTTAAGTAGCCGCCTTCTTCATAGCCGACATATCCCGGAGGCGCTCCGATCAAACGAGCCACGGAGTGTTTCTCCATGAATTCGCTCATATCGATACGGATCATGGCGTCCTCAGTGTCGAACAGGAATTCGGCCAAAGCCTTGGTGAGCTCCGTCTTACCGACGCCTGTCGGACCGAGGAAGAGGAAGGAACCATAAGGACGGTTCGGGTCGGACAGGCCGGCACGAGAACGAAGGATGGCGTCAACGACTTTATCAACCGCTTCTTTCTGTCCGACAACGCGCTTGCCGATGTACTTGGCCATATCCAAAAGTTTCTGGCGTTCGCCTTCCATCATCTTGGAGACCGGAATACCGGTTGCGCGGGAAACCACTTCAGCGATTTCTTCAGCGCCTACCTGCGTACGCAGGAGCTTCGGTTTTTCATCGTAGAGCTTGGTTTCTTCTTTTTCTTCCTTCACCAGCTGTTTTTCAAGTTCGGGAAGTTTGCCGTACTGGATCGCAGCGAGTTCTTCATACTTGCCGGAACGACGAAGCTCTTCCATCTTGGTCTTGAGCTTGTCGATTTCGTCACGGACTTCTTTAGATCCCAACGCGGCGTTCTTTTCTTTCTTCCAGATTTCTTCCAAATCGGAATACTCGCGGCTTAACTTAGCGATTTCTTCTTCCAAACCGCTCAAGCGTTTCTTGCTGGCTTCGTCTTTTTCTTTCTTAACGGCTTCACGTTCAATCTTCAATTGAATCAGGCGACGGTCCAGCTTATCGAGTTCTTCAGGCTTGGAGTCAATTTCCATTTTGATGCGCGCTGCCGCTTCATCAATCAGGTCAATAGCCTTGTCCGGAAGGAAACGATCGGTAATGTAGCGGGCGGAAAGTTCAGCAGCAGCCACAATCGCCGGGTCGGTAATTTCGACACCATGATGAACTTCGTACTTTTCCTGCAGACCGCGCAGAATAGCAATCGTGTCTTCGACGCTCGGTTCGTTGACGATCACTTTCTGGAAACGACGTTCCAGAGCGGGATCTTTTTCGATGTACTTTCTGTACTCGTCCAAGGTCGTCGCACCGATCACATGCAGTTCACCGCGGGAAAGTGCAGGTTTGAGCATGTTGCCGGCATCCATTGCACCTTCTGTCTTACCGGCACCTACCACTGTATGGATTTCATCGATAAACAGAATGATACGGCCTTCTTCGGCAACCACTTCTTTCAGCAGTGCTTTCAGACGTTCTTCGAATTCGCCGCGGTATTTCGCACCGGCGACAAGTCCTGCCATATCGAGACTTAAGACGCGTTTGTTGCGCAGTGTGTCGGGCACTTCACCGTTCACAATACGCTGTGCTAAGCCTTCAACCACTGCGGTCTTACCAACACCGGGTTCGCCGATAAGAACAGGATTGTTCTTACTTCTGCGCTGCAGAATCTGCATCGCACGACGAATCTCGTCATCTCGCCCGATCACAGGGTCGAGCTTTCCTTCTTTGGCCTTTTCGGTTAGGTCAACCGTGTATTTCTTTAGGGCTTCACGATTGTTCTCAGCTTCGGGATTGTCCACTTTTTCACCTCCGCGCACGGATAAAATTGCATTTTCTAGGCTCGGTTTATTGAGGCCTTCCTCTTGCGCAAGGTGTGCGGCGTCACACTTGCTGTCGCATAAAGCTAAAAGGAAGAGATCGGTGGAAATGAATTTATCGCCGAGTCTTTCGGCCTCCCTTTCCATCGAATTAAGAATTGCCATCAACTCACGGCTGATTTGGACATTGTCGGCAGCTCCGGAAACTTCCGGCAGTTTGCCGATCGCTTCCTTCACCTTACGTTCGAGTTCTCTGACTCTCACGCCGGAGCGCTCTAAGAGCGTCCTTCCGGTGCCCTCGGTGTCCTTTAATACCGCAAGCAGCAAGTGAAGCGGATCGATGTACTGCTGGGAACGCTCAACAGCCATCGATTGTGCTTCTCCGAGCAACTCTTGGAACCGAGTTGTAAATTGATCTTGACGCATAAGAGTTTGAATCTCCTTTTGTTAAGGAAACATTCGGAATCAACTCCTGTTCCCCTATGCGTCTATTCTGAAGAGTCCGCGGAGACGGACGTGCGTTTTTCTCTTATTTTGAGCTTATTTGGTCCACCTGGATTTTGCAGCTTCGTCGGTCTCTTTGGCCTGTACCCAACGGGTGCCCTCGCCCACCTTTTCCTTCTTCCAGAACGGGGCTTCGGTCTTTAAGTAGTCAATAATGAACTCGCAGGCTTTAAATGCTTCCCCGCGATGGGCGCCGGAAACGCCGACAAAAACGATCTGATCCGTGGCGAATAATTCGCCGACACGATGAATCACGGTCGCATCCATAATGTCCCAGCGCTTCTTTGCCTCTTCCACAATGGCCGTAAGGGCTTTTTCGGTCATGCCGGGATAGTGCTCCAGCGTCATGGAAGCGACCTCGTCACCTTCGTTAAGGTCGCGAACCGTGCCTAAAAACATCACGACGGCGCCGACTTTGGGAGACGCATGCAGTGCCGCTACTTCAGCCTGAACATCAAAGTCTTCTGTTTGAACTGCAATCTTCATTGACGCCTCTTATAAGTTGAATTCTGTGAATGGGATGTAGGTCACCAAATCGCCCTTCTTCAAGTCAGCTTCAGCCGGAATGTCGGCTAAGCCATCTGCCCAGGTGCAGGAGCTGAGCACTGCCGAGTTTTGAGTTCGGTAGTTTTCCAGCTCTCCGGCGCCGTTGCGGCGGACACGGATGAATTCGCGGCGGGATCCGCACTTGTAATCAAAGGCCAGCGGAAGGATATAACCCTTCACATCAATTTGGCCGCGACCGGAAAGTTTAAGAATCAGCGGCTGAGCAAACAGCAGGAAGGTCACAAAGCCGGAGACGGGATTGCCGGGAAGACCGATAAACGGAACGCCGCGAACTTCACCTTTGGCGACCGGTTTGCCCGGCTTCATGGCGATGCGCCACATCTGCATCTTGCCGAGCTCTTCAACGGCTCGGCGAATAAAGTCGGCTTCGCCTACGCTCATGCCGCCGCTGGTCAGAATGAAATCAGACTTGCGTGAGGCTTTACGGAAAGCTTCCAGAGTTGCTTCAAACGTATCAGGAATATTGCCGTAATCCACCACATCGCAGCCCAGCTGATGGAGCAGTCCGCGCAGGACAAAGCGGTTGGAGTTGTAGATGCCGCCCTCGACAAGCTTTTCTCCCGGCATCGCGAGTTCATCACCGGTGAAGAAAAGCGAAACACGAATCGGACGATAAACCTTAACTGTGGAAACGCCGATGCTCGCGGCAACGCCGAGCGCCGGAGGCGTTAAGCGGTCGCCCTTCTTCAATACAGTCTGGCCGACATCAATATCGCAGCCTGCTCTTCGAATCCAGGCACCGGCTTTAGGATCACAATGGAATTCAACGCTGCCGTCTTCCATCTCGGAAGCTTCTTCCTGAGGTATAACCGCATCGGCTCCCGGAGGGATGGGGGCGCCGGTGAAGATGCGGGCGACAGTGTCGGGTTCAAGTTCAGTACCGACGTGGCCGGCAAAAATTCGCTGAGAAACCGGGAAATTGCGGCGACCGCCTGCAAAATCGGCGCAGCGAACGGCATAGCCGTCCATCTGAGAATTATCCAGAGGAGGGACTTTAATTTCGGAGACGATGTCTTGGGCGAGGATCTTGCCTGCCGAATAAAGGGTCACCATATCTTCTACTTCGGCAACCGCCTCCGCACCTTCCAAAATCTTTGCTTTTGCTTGTTCAACTGTCAGCATTTCCGTGTTTCTCCGTCTTCGAGACCAAGCTCTCGAACTATGAAGCGAGTAATGGGTTCGGCATCATTTATATCAAAAATCGGCAGATTTCCAAATGCCGGGTGTGTCGTATCGGTCACGACCGCAGCGATGCGCTTGTCGTGTGCGCAAATCGGTGTTTCATGCCGTTCGAGCTTGCGCCAAACCTCCAGACGAAGCGCTTCCTGCTCTTCGGTCTTAAAGCCTTCGACAATCACGATGTCCGCAGGATCTAAATGACGAATCAAATCCGAAAGCGTGGGCTTGTCTTTCGGCGTCTCGGTGAGCATGGCCCAGCGTTCGTCGGTATGCACAATAACCTGCGTCGCACCTGCTTCACGAAAACGATAAGAATCCTTCCCGGGCTTATCGATATCGACATTGTGATGGGCATTTTTAACGGCCGAGACTTTGAGGCCGCGCTCAGCGAGCAGCGCGATGATTTTTTCGATCAGGGTCGTTTTGCCGCTGCCGGAGTATCCAACAAAATTAACAATCTTCATAAAAACAAAAAGGCCTGCGGTTAAGCAAGCCTCTTCAAATTAAAACTTATTTCCCGACGTCATGCTCGGCGAGGAAATTTTTAACCAACTGCGCATCCGCAGGCATTTCCAGCACTTTCTGCGGTTTTTCGAGCAGATCTTCGTAGCCGGCCGGAACCGGAGGTTCAAAGCCGACGGCTTCTTTAATCGTAGCTGCAAATTTAGCAGGTAATGCGGTTTCCAAACAAATGGTTTTTACACCCGGGATTCGTTCTTTCACTGCCGCATTGATGCCGTCCGCTGTGTGCGGATCCACAAGGAAGCCGTACTGATCCCAAACGCGCTTGATGCAGGCCAAACGGTCGGCGTGGGTGCTTCTGGAAGCGGTAAAGCCGCTTGCCTTCACAGCTGCCCATTCTTCTGCATTGAGAAGGAATTCCTTCTTCTGAGCCAGCTCGGTCCAGAGCTCTACCACACGCTCAGGATTTCTGCCGGTGATGTCGTAGATATAGCGTTCGAAGTTGGAAGCCTTGGAAATATCCATGGACGGAGAACTCGTCACAAAGGTATGTGCAGAATCGCGAATGCGATAACGGCCGCTGCGGAAGAATTCATAGAGGACATCGTTTTCATTGGTGGCTACGATCAGACGAGCCACAGGGAGCCCCATCTGCTTGGCGATCCAGCCTGCTAAAACGTCACCGAAGTTGCCGGAGGGCACGGAGAATGTGACTTCTTCATCTTCGGATTCGGTCGCTTGGAGCCAAGCGCTGAAGTAGTAAATGACCTGAGCGGCAATTCGTGCCCAGTTAATGGAATTCACAGCGCCGATGTGATGCTCAGTCTTAAAGGTCAAGTCGCCGGATACGGCTTTGACGATATCCTGAGCATCATCAAAACTGCCTTGGACGGCAATATTGAAAATGTTCTTATCCTGCAGGGAATACATCTGAGCTTTCTGGAATTTGCTCATGCGGCCGGCTGGCGAAAGCATGAAGACCTGAATGCCTTCACGGCCTTTCATAGCGTATTCGGCTGCGCTGCCGGTATCTCCGCTCGTGGCGCCGAGAATATTCAGGCGGGTTTCTTTGCGGGCGAGCACAAACTCAAAGAGCGAACCCAAGTACTGCATCGCCATGTCTTTAAAGGCGAGCGTCGGACCGTTGGAAAGCTCGAGAATGCCGAAGTCATTTTCCAGCCAAACGACGGGCGCGATTTTTTTGAAATCCGTGCCTTCGCGGCCGTGACAGTAAACTTCGGGCGTGTAAGTGGTTTCGCACAGACGGGCGATATCCGAGCGCTGCATATCTTTGGCAAAAAGACTTGTCACGGCAGTCGCGAGCTGAGCGTAAGAGAGGCCGCGCCAGTTCTTTAGAGTTTCTTTCGAAACCTGCGGGTAGACCTTAGGCACGAACAAGCCGCCGTCACGCGCCAAACCCTGAAGAACAATTTCGCTGTAAGAGGCGGCGGGCACGCCGCCGCGTGTAGACACGTATTGCATTACTGTAATTCTTCCTTTCTCAGAAGCACGATGGCGCCGCGGACATTGGCCAGCTGCTGCATCGTACGGATGGCTCTTTGAATATCCGCTTCACGGGTGCTGTGCGTCAGCAGAATGATTTCGGTAGAAGCGTCCTCCAAAGGTGCTTCTTTCTGGATCAAAGACTCAATAGAAATCTTGTTGTCGGCCAGAATACGGGCGATTTCCGCCAAAACGCCGGGTTTGTCTTCAACGGGAATGCGCAGGTAGTAAGAGCAGACCGTATCACCGAAGTCAGCAAAAGATTTGGCTTTCGGGTTATGCGTTGTGGTCGGCATACGAGGACGCTCGGAGACAGCCACTTCCGCAGTACGAGCGATATCGATCAAGTCTGCAACCACGGCAGAACCGGTCGGCTCAGAGCCGGCGCCTTTGCCGTAGTAAAGAGAACTTTCGGCGGCGTCGCCTTTCACAACGACGGCGTTCATCGCGCCTTCTACATTGGCGAGCAGGCGGCGTGTGGGAACAAGCGCCGGATGGACGCGAAGTTCGATGCCGTAATCGGTGTACTTGGTGATGCCAAGCAGCTTGATGCGGTAGCCGAGTTCTTCGGCAAACTTAATGTCTTTGGCTTCCAGATGTGTAATGCCTTCGATATGAACTTTAGACATATCGACCGGAACGCCGAAAGCAATAGCCGAGAGAAGCATCAGTTTATGAGCGGAGTCCGTACCTTCGATGTCGAAGGTCGGATCGGCTTCGGCGTAACCCAAGCGCTGAGCTTCTTTGAGCACATCGTCGAAACTGCGTCCGGTATCACGCATGGTAGAGAGGATGAAGTTGCAGGTTCCGTTGATGATGCCGGCGATCGAAGAGACGCGGTTGGCGGCTAAGCCTTCGCGCAGCGCCTTAACAATCGGAATGGAACCGGCAACGGCGGCTTCAAAGGCGACATTGACGCCTTTGGCCTGAGCGGCAGAGAAAATCTCGTTGCCGTGTTCTGCCAGCAAAGCTTTGTTTGCGGTCACGACATGCTTGCCGGCGTCGATAGCGGCCAAAATCAAAGATTTTGCAGGCTCGATGCCGCCCATGGCTTCAACCACAACGTTGACTTCCGGGTCATTAACCAGATCATGCCAATCGTTGGTGACGATCACATCTTCGTCGACCAGAAGTTTAACGCGGTCGACATTGCGGACGGTCACGCGTTTGACCGAGATCGGCGCACCCGCTCTTTGTCTGATTAAAGAATGGTTTCTTTCTAAGATGTCGTACGTGCCTTTGCCGACATTACCGAAACCGGCCAAACCGACTTTGATTTCCGTTGCCATTTCCTCTCCTTGCGTTTAACTATTTTTTCTTGGAAGCTGCTTTTGCCTTGGGTTTCTTAGAACCCTTGGTAGGAATGTTCTTGACCTTGGCGAATTTGGGTGCTGCCGGTTTCTTTTCCGGAGCAGCTGGGGCCGGCTCGCCCTTCCAGCGACGATGGAATTTCTTCGTCTTGGGCTGGATCAGACCGTCTTCTTTGAACATCTGACGAATACCGCGCAGGGCCTGACGAATACGATCGGCGTTTTCGATCAGGGCGATACGCACAAAGCCTTCACCGTATTCACCGAAACCGATGCCGGGAGAAACGGCGACCTTGGCTTTCTCCAGCAGGCGTTTGGAGAATTCCACGCTGCCCATGGACTTGTAGAACTCGGGGAGCTCAGCCCAGATATACATGGAGGCCTTGGGTTTTTCTACCATCCAGCCTAAGTCATGCAGGCCTTTGACCATCACGTCGCGACGGTGTTCGTATTCTTTTCTGACTTCTTCGACGCATTCCTGAGGACCGTTCAAGGCTTCGATCGCGCCGACCTGAATCGGTGTGAAAGTGCCGTAGTCGTGATAGCTCTTGATACGAGTCAGTGCGCCGACAAGTTCACGGTTTCCGACCATGAAGCCGATACGCCAGCCGGCCATATTGTAGCTCTTACTCATCGTGAAGAACTCGACGGCCACGTCTTTAGCGCCCGGGACCTGCATGATGGAAGGCGCCTTGAATCCGTCGTAGACGATGTCGGCGTAGGCCAAGTCGTGAACGATGTAGACGCCGTGCTTCTTAGCCAGGGCGACGAGTTTTTCAAAAAAGTCGAGATCTACGCACTGAGCGGTCGGGTTGCTCGGGAAACCCAGAATCATGAGTTTGGGTTTCGGGGTCGTTTCCGTCACGGCTCTTTCGAATTCGCTGAAGAAATCGATGCCGGGGCCCATGCGGACGCTGCGGACATCGGCACCGGCGATGATGGAACCGTAAATATGAATCGGGTAGCTCGGATTCGGAACGAGGACCGTGTCGCCACGATCGCAGGTTGCGAGCATCAGGTGAGCGATACCTTCCTTGGAGCCGATCGTAACGATGGCTTCTTTGTCCGGATCAATATCGACGTCCCAGCGTCTCTTGTACCAATCGCTGATGGCCTTGCGAAGACGAGGGATACCACGGGAAGCGGAATAGCCGTGGGTTCCGGGGCGCTGCGCCACTTCGACCATCTTGTCGACGATGTGCTTCGGTGTGTCGCCGTCGGGGTTGCCCATGCTCAAATCAATGATGTCCTCTCCGCGATGACGGGCCGCCATCTTCAGTTCGTTGGTAATGTTAAAGACGTAAGGCGGGAGTCGTTTAATGCGGGGAAAATCGTTATT
>NZ_GL883735.1 GCF_000205025.1 Parasutterella excrementihominis YIT 11859
GCTGAAATTTTATGAGTTGATCGCGCTTAAACGATGGTGTTCATCTGTCCTGCATAGAGGATGAACAGACGCAAGCACATCATGCCGGCGATCGCACAGGTTCCTGCAAAGTAGAAGGAAACCTTGGACTCGGTATTTTTGCCTGCAATGAGAGACGCGATCAGCGGGATACCGAAACCGATACCGACGGCACCGACCCAGAAGACGACTGCCCAGATGCCGTCTGTGAAAGCGCTGAAGGCAAGTTTGGCAGATTCGTTGCCGGAGAGCAGGGCAATGGCGATCATGAACAGGCAGAAAGCCTCGGTTGCCATGACCGGCCATTCGGCCTGGTGCATTGCATGCATGTCGGGATCTTCTTCGCGAGCTCCGAAGCAGCAGGCGGCCAAAATCTTAGTGACAGCCATACCGGCGGAAATACCGGACGCAACGAAGAGAGCGGGAAGAACAGCCGTGTTGATCAGCGGGAAACGGATCAGCGCAGAGATCAGGAAGCCGGTGTAGGCGCAGATGGCAATCGCCAGCACCATGACGACGGCATTGATCCAGACGCGGAATTTTTCCAGCCGGTCGCAGACCGGTTTAACCCAGCCTAACAGCGGCCACTTGCTGAAGGTATCTGCAAAGGACATCACCATAAGTACTGCAACCAGCGGGATATAGAAGAGCAGCAGCATGACGCCGATACTCATCACACTCGTCGGGTTGTAGTAGACCAGAATTCTCCAGAAGTACAGAGGATTGGTCAGGTCAAGTACTAAGCAGAGCATACCGAGCAGGATGGTTGCCAGACCGATAATGCTTGCAGATTTGATGATGGGCGTTGTTTCCGTCTTATGCCTAAAGAAATTAAGCATAAGGGCAACGGCAACCGCACCGCCCGAGATACCGGCTAAGAACAGATAGACGGCAATTGGCCAGGGCCATGCGATGCCCTCGGATAAACCTATTGTAAAGTTGATGGCTCCGTCCATTTAAATTTTCTCCTTCATCACCGGGATGTAACGCAGACTCGGTTCGGTACCAAGATAGGTGCGAACCCGGACGGCATCCTTCACGTCTAACAGCTTGGCGACGTAAGAGTTCGGATCGTTCAGATCGCCGAACGCCAAAGCACCGTAACGGCACTTAGAGACGCAGGCAGGATCCTCGCCCTTTGCCAATTTGGTATGCAGACAGAAGTCGCAGTTTTCAGCAACGCGGGTCTGTGGGTTGATAAAGCGGACGTTGTACGGGCAAGCGGCGATGCAGTATTTGCAGCCGACGCATTTGTCCGGGTCCATCGTCACGATGTTGGTTTCCGGATCGCGGTGAGCTGCCTGTGTCGGGCAGACGCGAACACAGGGCGCATCGAGACACTGCTGACAAGAAACACGAACATATTTGCGTTCGCAGTCGCAGGGCTCGATTTTTCCGCAGTACGGGCAAGCCGTTCCGGGTTCTCTCCCGTTCTGGCGCTCTAAAGCCAGACGGAACACACCGGCAGGTGTCTTGTTGGTTTCGGCGCAAGCTTCTTTGCATTCGCCGCAGCCGACGCACTTGTTCTGGTCAAAGACCATGACATAGTGGGGCTTGGCAGAACCTTGCGTTACTCCCTGAGCCTGAGCACTCTTAATGGGAGCGCTCTTTTTCTCAGAGCAGCCGGCCAGCGTGAGAACGAACAGAGAACTGGCAGTCGTGCCCTTAATGAAAGTTCGCCTGTTGATGGTACTCACAATGTATCTCCTCGGCGGAATAAATCCGCGCTATAGGAGCTCGGAAGAGCGGCCCAAAGACGCTCCCCCGGACTCCTTTATTTTGTTGCTATCTTGTTGTAACCGCCCTTGTCCATGATCTGCTGGGCTTTGGCAAGATAAGCCTGTGCGGTCTTAACTTGGTCAAGCAGATAGTTCTGGGCGTGCATACCCCAGGAACCGTCTTTCTTAATCATGGTTGCAATCTGGTCGGCTTTGTCGAGAAGAAGTCTGGCGTCGGTTTGGTCGGCTGGGCTCAGACGAGTAACTTCAAGAAGCTTTCTCATGCGGGGAATGGCTCCGGCGATTTCTTTGTAGCCTTCCTTGATCGGAGTCTGCCACTTCAGAGTTTCGCCGTAGACCTCTTTCTGATCCTGATAGATCAGGCCTTCGTCGAGTTTGGACGTTGCCGGGTTATGGCAGCCTTTGCCTTCGAAGACTGTGTAGTCGGCAGGCGTGTTGCGTGCGCAGCTCCACATCAGGTCAACGTATCCGTTTCCGTCTTCGTCCTTGGCCATGACATAGCCTTTGGCCGTGCCGTCCTTACCGACCTTGACTTCACCTTCAACCATAGAGGAGGCCTTCGGGTCGACAAGGATCTTGTAAGTATGGATGCGGCGCAGAGCCTTGGGGCCGGCAGCGTTCTGATCGGTCGAATAGTCGGCGGCAGAAGCAACGTTCGGCATATGGCAGGCAATGCAGTCGAGCTTGTCATGTGTATCGGTGTGCGCAAACACATCGGCCTGAACCGTATGGCAGTCCTGGCAGGTCTGACGGATGACGGGTTTGTTCACAACGGCCATCCAGGCGACGCCGTCAAGACTTCTCGGATCGTGACAGGTGTTGCAGCTCACGCCCTTCTGAGCATGGACGCTCATGAAGTGCTGATCGGCTTTTTCATGGTATGCCTTGCCGGCGAGCTGGGTCTTTTGGTCTTTGGTCAGATCGGGCTTGGCATCCTTAGCGATACCGAGAGAAGCCATGAACTCAGGTTTTTCGGGGATGTTGATTTGATTAACGTTGTAAGAACCTTCTGCGGCACAGGCGGCAGAAAAACCGATCGCTGCCAGGCAGGAGAGAGTTAACGTTGTAATTTTGGTAAGCATAGTATTTTGCACCTTTATGTCGGCGGCCCGTTCGAGGCGTTCCGCCGGGAGTCTTTACTAGAGCATCTGAGCTTCGCCCTGATCCATTTCCTCCGCGAGGAAGTCCGCCATAGCATCTTCAAGGTAAGTTGAAGAGTAGAGATACACGGTTCCGGCGGATGTCACGGTCACCCGAATGTCTTTGGCGTTGGGATCTTCAGCGATTCGATCGAGGACATCCTGGATCACGGTCGGATCGATTCGGAAGGGCGCAAATTCAAAGGTGAACACTCCGACGGGACGCGGATAGACGCGGGAACTTTCGCGAACCGTGTCCAAAATCTGCTCGTAAGGATTGTTCTGCGTAGAAAGCAGTCTGGCGTACGAGGCAGAAAGCAGCGGAGAGAAATGGTAATAGTGCTTGCTATCCCAGCTCGTGAGATCTTCAATGCCGTACTGACCTTTGAGTACTTCGGCTAAAACGGTTTCGAAGTACTCCGGCGTGATCTCTCTGGGTGCGGACTCAGCTTCCGCCGGCTCTTCCTTAAGGTCGGCAAGACTTAATTCGCCACTGAAGAGAGAACCGAACATCTGTCTGCGGGAGATCAGACGTCTGCGCTCTTTCTCTTCGGGGCTGTCGTCGGCCTTATTGCGCAGCTTTCTTTCCATTTCCGGGATGGCTTCGTATTCGGCCTTGATCTGAGAAACGGGAATGGGCTGTTGCAGGGGAGCCTTACTGAGGAATTCGTCTTGAAGGTCTTCGTGCGTTACCAGTTCAACCTTGCGGCTGTGTTCGGTAATCAGATCGATCAGCAGGACGATGTCAGCTTTGAGCTGGGCGGCATCCATTGCGGAGTTGGCTTCAGGGTGATTCATAATTTACTACTCTATTTTCCGGGGATTAAGCCTTCTTTCTGCATGACAGGGATAACGAATTCGAGATTGATATCCTTGTAAGCCTGTTCGGTCGGGGCGCCGGTGGCGGGATCCCAGTTGATCAGCTTGAAGAAGATATCGAAGCTCTTTTCAATGTCACCCTGATCCATACGGATCGTGCCTTTCGTGAATGCCGGTTTGTCCTTGGCATCTGTAAAGATCCAGGCCGGATAGAAGTCATGGTTCTTGCGCATATTGACTTCATTCATTTCGCGCATGGTGTAGGCGCGATGCAGCGTGAAGGCGCGGAAGCCGGCGTCATCAAGCTGCTTAGCAGTTGTATTTCTGCCGGTTAAGGCGCGATAAACCTTGCCTTCCATGTCATCGTCACCGATGTAGTTTTCGGACTTGTTGGGAGACACAACCCACGGAGCCATCCAAGAGCAAAGACCGAGCATGTCGTGCAGTTCTTTGCGGCAGATGATCCAGCGCAGACGGCGCATCTTGGCTTCATTGGTAGGCGTGTAGTCGCCGACTTCGTCGACGGCATCGCCGCTTCCCCAGAAGTGTTCGGCAATCTGTTTCTTCACATTGATCGGCAGACCGCTGCGTGTGAAGTTCACGGTGCCGTGGCACATCGGGTCACGGTTGTAGAGGCAGTTCAGAACCACGCCGACCTGACCGTCGTCTTCGTTGGCGTGATGTTTCGGATGGCCGAGACCCCAGTAGTTTGTGGATTTGTCTGTGGACCAGTCGGATTCGGGGATGCCGAAGTGGCCAAGCATGTAAGGCGTGCTTTCGCCGAGCCACTTGCCCATTTCACCCTGACGATAGGCGATGCGCTGGAACAAATCCTGCAGGAAGGAAGCGTCGCAGTCTTCAATCTTCTGCCAAGGAATGGAGTTGTATTCCTTTTCAGGAAGAACCTTCTTCCAGAGGCCCTTGACGTACATCTTCTTGAAGTCGCGGTGAAGCTGACCGTAGTTGCACCATACGCCGAGGTCGTCCATTGTCTGGATGCCGACCATGGAAGCCTGACGGGCTGCCGGCAGGTCGCGTTTCGTGGCAATCTTCGGGAAGATCACGCGGCCGAAGTACAGAGACATACAGGTCTGTTCGGTCATCTTATTGATGTGATAGCGGGCAGCAGCTTCTTCGTCTTCAACGATCGAGTAGCAGCGCAGCGGGCAGGAGTAGCAGCCGTTGTTGCGGACCTGAATCTTCAAACCCTGAGGTTTGCCGAGGAAGAACTGGCTGGCGCACCAACGGTAAGAAATCTTGTTGGGGCTGCGCATATCTTCACCGAGCGTGATCGGCGGATTGGCTTTCTGCCAAACGTTGCCCGGCATACCGTTCCAGCGGCTGCCCGGGGCCCAGAATTCAAACAGGGGGTTCGGGGCGGACGGAACGACGTGCTGGTTCAGAGAACCGAACAGATCGATGTTGCGTTCGGTGATCTTCTGCCATTCTTTCTTGTCGGCATGAATGTGGATCGGCTGGTCGCCGATGATAACGACGCCTTTGAGTTTCTTGGATCCGAAGACGGAGCCGACACCGCCGCCGGAATGCTGACGGGCGCTGATGAGCACGGACATCGGAACGAGGTTTTCACCGGCCGGTCCGATCACGGCGATAGAAGCCATCGGAGAGGTCTGGTCGGCAAGCATCTGCTGTGCACGACGGGTGCCCTGGCCCCAAATGCCTTTGGCGTCGCGCAGTTCGACTTCGTCGTTGTTGATGTAGAGGTAAACCGGTTTTTCAGATTTACCTTCGATGATGATGAAGTCATAGCCGGCCTGTTTGAGGCGTGCAGCCATGTCGCCGCCGATATGAGCGGAGGCAATCATCGGCATCGGATAGATTGTCGGATAAATGGTCGTAATGGAAGTACGGCTCGAGCAGAGGGCGCCGGATCCGGAGAAGGGTCCCGGAGCGATCACGAGCTTGTTGGCTTCATCAAGCGGCTGAGTCTTCGGAGGAACTTCGTCCCAGAAAACACGGTAGCCCAAAGCAGTTCCGCCGATTTCGTCTTTAAATCTCGGGAACGTCGGTTCTTTGGTGATTTTGCCGGTTGTTAGATTTACACGCAGGCCCTGACCGGTGTAGCCATATCTTTTTTGAATATTGTCCATAGCAGTTCCTTAGAGATTTAATTAACCATGGCAGACCGAGCACTGGTTAGCATTTTCTTCAGGCAGATAGCCGTGGGTCGGACGTCTTGCGGGTTCACCGGAACGATCCTTCCAAGGCATATAGGTCAGAGCGGCAGCCGGGCAGGCTTTCACGCATTTCGGTTCGCCGTCGCAAAGGAAGCACTTGCTGGCTTTCTGTTTTTCGCGGTCGAAGCTCATCATGTCCCACGGACAGGCTTTCTGGCAGAGTCCGCAGCCGATGCACTTGTCTTCATCCACATAGCGGGCGCCGGTCTTGGGGTCGACGCGGATGGCACCCTGCGGGCAGGCATTAGCACAAGGGACAGGGTGGGCGCACTGACGGCAGGTGTCCTGATAGACAGTGCTGTCGCCCCAAACGCCCTGCAGAGGACGTGCACCGGGGTTGCCCGGACCGTACCAAATATTGCGGCCGATACGAATACGAGCCAGAACCGGGTCGTTCTTACCGTCGTTAAATTCGGTACAAGCCATTTCGCAGCGCTGGCAGTCGACGCAGAGAGAGGGATCGCCGACGATTAAGCCCTTTGGAGTTTCCAAAATAATGTAGGGCTGAGCGCCGGTCTGCGCGCGGGATTGATTCATAGCAGCAAATGCTGCGGTTACGGTAGCTACCTGCAGGAAGCCGCGTCGAGTAATGTCTTGGGGCAGATTTACCCGAGACATTAGGTCTTTCAGATCAAACATGATTTCAATTTCTCCTGATGGAGGAACGACAGAGACTGTCGCAGAGAGAGAACGCAGGGACGAAGCTAGGAGAGACCCTGCGAGTCCGTTGTGGTGCAGAGATTAGATTCGGGCAACAGACCAGCCGTCGCTGCCGACGGGTTTGATTGTCCAGCGAGTGAGAAGGATCGGTTCTGTGGCGGAGAAAACAACCGAGGGAAGCTCACGTGAGAGAGCCTTTGCGTAAACTACTTCTTTGAATCTGGTTGTCATTTTGTTCTCCGCAGCTAGTCGCTGCACTTGGGGTGTTATGCCGAGACGGTTTGTTACAGTTTCGTCTTCGACACGAACAAATTCTAACAATTTGTAATATTCTTGAAAAGAATTTTTGTGAAGTTACAATTTTTTTTTAGTGGATACACAAAATAAATACCCATCTAAAAGAAGAACAAAAAGTGTTTAGGATCAACAAAATATGAATGGTTGTTTTGTACTTTACCCCTTTGAGCTAGGAGAAACCCTAACAAAAAGAATAAATGTAGGTGTAAGCACGGACAATAGTTTCGGCTGCGAACTCGCCGAAGATGTTGTTTGCATGGAAGATATTCCGCCTTATGACGTGTCGCTGAGAGACGGATGGGCGATTAGCACAACTGAGGGTAATCACACCTTAGTGGGTGAGCCGGTCAAAAACGGAGAGCAGCCCGCTTTGTTACAAAAAAACGGTTCCCGATGGATCAATACCGGCGGTTTTCTCCCGCTTGCTGCCGATGCCGTCGTTTCAGATTCTGATCCACAAGCCCCGGATTTTGCTGCTGATGTGTATCCCTACGAGAACGTCCTGCCGCGCGGGACAGAATGGACCAAAGGGTCTCTTATTCTGAAAAAAGGTACGGTCCTTGGCGCCGGAGCGCAGGCGCTGCTGTTTGAGGCCGGCATCGAAAACATTCGCGTCTGGAAGCGCCCCTCGGCCGCGATCCTGGCGACGGGGCACGAGATTGCTGAAGCCGGCGCTTTGAGTTCAGCGGGACGCCACTCCAGCAATGCGGTCTATCTCATGAATCTTCTTTCCGGGCTGGGACTGACGGATACGGCGATCTTTTACGCGAAGGACGAAGCCGATTCGATTGCCGACCGTCTGGAAGTGCTTGCTCAAAGCTTCGACTTTATTATCACGGTCGGAGGAACCGGACAAGGTAAGAGCGATATGCTGCGGCTTGCGCTTAAGCGCGCCGGAGCGAAGCAGTCCGAAGATCAGACAAAACTCTCGAGTTCACTGCCTTTTGTATGCGCAAATCTCAAAGGTGCGGTTTTGTTCGGCCTTCCTGGTAATCCGCTCGGGTTCGTCAACATTGTTCAGCGGGTCGTGCTCCCCGTCATTTGGCAGTCTTTCAGAACGGATCCTTTCTTTGTGAGACGTCAAAAAGTATTCATGGGATTTGATTACGAAGGCAAAGCCGGCGACATTTGCGTGCAGTTGGCGCCGTTCGAGGGCAGAGTCATTGCACTTCCCGTACAGAAGGGAAGCGGCCGTTCGTCGGCTTTTCGAGATGCAGCGGCGGCGATTCCGAATCCCCAGGGCCGAAGGATTGAAGCCGGAGAAGCCGTGGAAGCGCAGCTGTTTTTTAACGGCTTATTGAGTTAAAGCGCTTCTGGCTCGGTAAGATAGGTTAGAAAACCAAAAGACCCGAATCCCATGACCCGTTTGACTCGATTGTCTGCAGCTGCGCAGGCACACTATGTTGTCCTCAGAAGTGTGCCGGAAATCTCTTTGATTCCGTTTGATAAGAACATCGAGAAGCTCTTTCAGATCTTCTCAGACGGCTCTCGTGCGTACAGCACTGACATTTCGGCCTTTGCGGTTTTTACCGACCAAATTCATCTGCTGCTGACGCCGCGAGAAAAAGCGGAGGATCTCTCTCGGTTCGTGCAGCAGCTAAGCCGTCTGTACAGCCATTACTTCAATGACGAGTTTTCGCGAAACGGCAAGATTTGGCAGGGCAGATTTGAGTCTTCGCTTCTGCAGGGAAAAGGCAGGCTTTTGGCGGCGACAATTTATATGGAATGGCTGCCGTTCGTTTACGGTTACGGAGAGCCGCAGTTTTATCCGTGGAGCAGCTACTTCCATCACGCCGGCATCCGCAGCGATTACTTCATGGTGCCTTCCATCGAGTATTGGGCACTGGGCAATACGCCGTTTGAGCGGCAAAAAAATTACAAGGATCTTTTTGAACGCGGTCCTGATAAAGTTTTCGGGGAAAGGCTGATGTCTTGTGTAAAACGCGGCTGGCCGATCGCAGACAAGAAGTTCTTAGAGTCTATAGGCGTTGAGGCTGAACGGATGGAGCCGCAGCGCGGAAGAGGTCGCCCCCGCAAGGCGTCCGCAATAAACCCTCTTGAATCTGACACCAATTTATTAAATAAATAAAGAAAATTTTTATAAATTAGTGTCACATAAAAATATTTCTTTGCATTTTGCGAAGTTAAATCTTCTATAACAAACAAGTCTTCAATAAAGAATCCATTCAGGAGAACCCCATGAGCACTCGCTCAGACCAAAGGAAAGATGCTGCCGAGCACGGACTTTATGATCCCGCTTATGAGCATGACGCTTGCGGTGTCGGTTTCGTCGCCAGTGTCAAAGGACAGGCCAGTCACGAAATCGTGACGCAGGCGCTGCAAATTCTAAAAAATCTTGATCATCGCGGCGCGGTCGGTGCTGATCCGCTGTGCGGCGACGGCGCCGGTATTTTGATTCAAATTCCGGATGCCTTCTTCCGCGCCGAAATGGCTAAACAAAACATCCTTCTGCCGCCCGCAGGCGACTACGGCGTCGGCATGATTTTCCTGCCGCGTGAGCACGCTTCTCGGCGCGCCTGCGAACAGGAATTGGAACGCGTCGTGAAGGCCGAAGGCCAAGTTGTTTTAGGCTGGAGAGACGTTCCGGTTGACACCACTATCAGAATGTCGAAGACGGTTTTGGAAACCGCTCCGGTTATTCGTCAGATCTTCATCGGCCGCGGTCCCGACGTCATGGTGCCGAACGCCCTTGAACGCAAGCTGTACGTCATTCGCAAGCTTGCCGGTCACAAAATTCAGGCTTTGAAATTAAAGCACGGCAAAGAGTTCTACGTGCCTTCAATGTCGACAAAGACCATTGTGTACAAAGGTCTTTTGCTGGCAGATCAGGTCGGTGCCTACTACAAAGATCTCAATGATCCTCGTGTCGTCAGCTCCATTGCTTTGGTTCATCAGCGTTTCTCGACCAACACATTCCCGAGCTGGGAACTTGCCCATCCGTACCGCATGATTGCGCACAACGGCGAAATCAATACGGTTAAAGGCAACTTTAATTGGTTAAGAGCCCGCGAACGTGCCGTTGAAACAGCCGTCCTGGGAGATGACGTCAAGAAGCTGCTGCCGATCATCTACGAAGGTCAGAGCGACACGGCTTGTTTAGACAACATGCTTGAACTTCTGGTCATGAGCGGCTACCCGCTGGCTCAGGCCGTGATGCTGACCATTCCTGAAGCTTGGGAGCAGGCAAAAGGACAGATGGATCCGGCTCAGCGCGCTTTCTACGAATACTACGCAGCCATGCTGGAACCTTGGGACGGTCCGGCAGCTGTCGGATTTACCGACGGTGTGCGCATCGGTGCCGTACTCGACCGAAACGGTCTTCGTCCGGGTCGCTATATTCTGACCAACGACGATATTGTGATCCTGGCTTCTGAAGCAGGAACACTGCCGATTCCTCAGAGTCAAATTAAAAAGAAATGGCGTCTGCAGCCGGGCAAGATGTTCATGATCGATACCGAACAGGGCCGCATCATTGAAGACGAAGAAATCAAACGTACCCTGGCTCTGAGCAATCCTTATAAGGAATGGACAAAGCGCCTGAACATTCATCTCTCTGACGTGGTTGCTCCGCCTCCGCTGCCCAACAATAATCCGGTTCCTCTGATCAAACGTCAGGAAGCGTTCGGCTACGGCGAAGATGACATTAAGTTTGTTCTGCGCCCGATGGCGGAAAAAGGCGCAGAAGCAATCGGCTCCATGGGAAACGACACACCGCTTGCGATGCTCTCTCACCGAGCCAAGCCGTTCTATCAGTACTTCCGTCAGCTGTTTGCTCAGGTGACCAATCCTCCGATTGACCCGATCCGCGAACAGCTTGTGATGTCGCTGGTTTCCTTCGTGGGTCCGCGTCCGAATCTTCTCGACATCAACAACGTCAACCCGCCGCTGCGTCTGGAACTCTCCCAGCCGATTCTCGGTATGGAAGAAATGGCGAAGATGCGCCGCATCGACCGCTACACCGGAGATAAGTTCCGCTCCTATGAAATTGACACGACTTATCGTGTTGCGTGGGGCGAAGAAGGTGTAGAAGCTCGTTTGGCTTCTCTTTGTGCACGGGCTGTGGATGCCGTTAAAGACGGCTACAACATTCTGATCCTGACGGATCGGAAGATGAGCGAAGAGCGTGTCGCAATCCCGATGCCGCTTGCTATCAGTGCGATTCACCAACACTTGATCGCGGCAGGTCTCCGCACGAATACCGGTCTTGTCATCGAAACCGGAAGTGCGTTTCAGACGCACCATATGGCCGTTCTGGCTGCCTACGGCGCCGAAGCAATTCATCCGTATCTCGCACTGGAAACCATCGAACAACTCTACAAGCCGGGCAACCCAAGCGGGATCGATGTAAAGACAGCAACGCAGAACTACATTCACGCTATCGGTAAAACCTTCAAGAAGATTATGAGCAAGATGGGTATCTCAACTTACATGAGTTACCGCGGCGCCCAGATCTTCGAAGTACTTGGTTTGGATAAAGAGTTCGTCGATCGCTACTTCCCCGGAACCAGCTGCAAAGTCGGCGGCTTGGGCATCTTTGACGTGATGCGCGAAGCTATTGAACAGCACAAGGAAGCCTTTGCCGATAAGAACCATCGTCACAAACTGCTTCCGACCTTGGGCGAATATCAATGGAGAGCCCGCGGTGAAGAACATATGTGGACGCCTGAAGCAATTGCCAAACTTCAGCACGCCACACGCGGCAACTCTTATCAGACTTACAAGGAATACGCCGAAATCATCAACGACCAGAGCAAGCGCCAGATGACGTTGCGCGGCCTGATGGAATTCAACGTGGATCCTTCCAGGGCCATTCCGCTGGAAGAAGTGGAACCGGCCAAAGAAATTGTGAAGCGTTTTGCGACCGGCGCCATGTCGCTCGGCTCTATCTCTGCAGAAGCCCACGCGGTCCTTGCCGTGGCCATGAACCGAATCGGCGGCAAGAGCAACACCGGTGAAGGCGGTGAAGATCCGAAACGCTATGAAGCAGAAATGCGTGAAGGCCTTTCGCCTGTTAAGAAGGGCGACACGCTGAAGTCGATCTTGGGCGAAGACCGCATCGTGGCCGACGTTCCGTTGGAAGAAGGCGACTCTCTGCGCTCCCGTATTAAGCAGGTTGCGAGCGGCCGTTTCGGTGTGACTGAAGCCTATTTGTCGAGCGCTGACCAAATCCAGATCAAGATGAGTCAGGGCGCCAAGCCCGGCGAAGGTGGTCAGCTGCCCGGTCATAAGGTTAGTGAATACATTGCTCAGTTGCGTTACTCCATCCCCGGTGTCGGTTTGATCTCGCCACCTCCGCATCATGACATTTACTCGATCGAGGACTTGGCTCAGCTGATCCGAGATCTCAAGATGGCCAACGACAAGGCAGACATCAGCGTCAAGCTCGTGAGCGAGCAGGGTGTCGGCACAGTTGCTGCCGGTGTCGCTAAGGCAAAGGCCGATCATATTGTGATTGCAGGCCACGACGGCGGTACAGGCGCTTCTCCGCTTTCTTCCATTAAGTTTGCCGGTACGCCTTGGGAACAGGGCCTTTCTGAAACGCAGCAAACTTTGGTAATCAACAACTTGAGAGACCGCGTCCGAATCCAGGTGGACGGTCAGATTAAGACCGGCCGTGACGTTGTCATCGGTGCGCTCTTGGGTGCTGACGAATTTGGCTTTGCGACGGCTCCGCTGGTTGTGGAAGGCTGCATGATGATGCGTAAGTGCCATCTCAATACCTGCCCGGTCGGTATCGCAACCCAGGATCCAGAGCTCAGAAAACGCTTCCACGGTGAACCGAAGCACGTTGTGAATTACTTCTTCTTCGTTGCCGAAGAAGTTCGTGAAATCATGGCAAGCCTGGGTATTCGCAAGTTTGAAGACTTGGTCGGCTGCTCCGATCTTCTGCGCCAGAAGAAGATGCACCCGGCTAAGTGTGCTCACCTCGACCTGTCTCGCGTTCTCTATCAGCCGGAGGTTGACGACCCGAACAAGCGCCGTCAAAGCGTCAAGCAGAATCACGGTCTGGAAAAGGAACTGGATTACCAGCTGCTGGATCTTTGCCGCAATGCCATTGAGAAGAAAGAAAAAGTCAGTTTTATCTCTCCGATCAAGAACATTCATCGTACGGTCGGTACGAAGATTTCTTCCGAAATCATTCGCCGCTGGGGTGCCGAAGGTCTGCCTGAAGATACACTGCACATTCAGCTGACAGGTACAGCCGGCCAATCCTTCGGCGCTTTCCTTGCCAACGGTGTCACGCTCGACCTGGTCGGCGAAGCCAACGACTATGTCGGTAAGGGCCTATCCGGCGGCCGCATCATCGTTCGCTGCCCGACCGACTTCCGCGGCAGAGGCGACGAAAACATCATCGCAGGCAACACGGTTCTTTACGGTGCCACCAGCGGTGAAGCCTTCTTCAACGGTGTGACAGGCGAGCGCTTTGCGGTTCGACTTTCCGGTGCAACAGCAGTCTCGGAAGGCTGCGGAGATCACGGATGTGAATACATGACCGGCGGAACTGTCGTGGTTTTAGGCGATGTCGGCCGAAACTTCGGCGCCGGTATGTCGGGAGGTATTGCTTATGTCTACGACGAGGACGGAACGTTTGCGAAACGCTGCAACTCTGAAAGCGTCGAGCTCTGTGCTGTGCTGCCGGATAAAGACCAAGCCGCTTCGGGCGACCACAGCGCCTGGCACCTCGGCAAGACAGACGAAAGCATCCTGAAAGACCTGGTCAATCGTCACTTCCTCTACACGGGAAGTCAGAGAGCTCGAGACATTCTCGACGATTGGCCGAGAAGCCTTCAGAAGTTCGTGAAGGTCTTCCCGAAAGAATACAAACAAGCTTTGCTCAAAGGCATTGCTCATTCAGCCGCCTGAGGTGAACCATGGGAAAAGTAACAGGATTTATGGAATTTGAGCGCCTCGAACAGGCGCACGAACCGGTTGCTCAGCGTAAGACGCATTTTCGCGAGTTCATTACTCCGCTGAGTCAGCAGGAAGCAAAGCAGCAGGCCGCTCGCTGTATGGACTGCGGAACACCGTTCTGCACATTCAGCTGCCCGCTGCACAACGTCGCACCGGAATTTAACGATTTGGTCTACAACGAAGATTGGGAGAAGGCTTATCACGTCTTGTCTTCAACCAATAACTTCCCGGAGTTCACTTCTCGTGTCTGTCCAGCGCTGTGCGAAAACGGCTGCATCATGAATTACACGCAGCGAGCTATGGGCGTTAAGTCCATTGAGCGCGCCATTATCACGAATGCCTGGAATCAGGGCTGGGTCAAACCAGAGCCTCCCAAGGAGCACAAAGATAAGTCGGTCGCGGTCGTAGGCAGCGGTCCTGCGGGACTCGCCTGTGCGCAGCAGCTGGCTCGCATGGGCTACGCCGTCACGGTGTTTGAAAAGAACAAACGCCCCGGCGGCCTGCTCCGCTACGGCATCCCTGACTTCAAGCTGGATAAGAGTCTGATCGATCGCCGGATTGCACAGATGGAAAATGAGGGCGTGCAGTTCCGCTGCTCTACGTCTATCGGCGTTCCAGATCATCCGCACGGAATTTGGAACGACAGTGAACGGACGATCGATGTTTCCGAGCTCCTTCGAGATTTCTCAGTCGTCGTGCTTGCTGTGGGTTCCGAAACGCCGCGAGATCTGCAGGTGAAAGGCCGCGATCTCAAAGGTATTCACTTCGCGCTCGAATACCTCCCGGTACAGAATAAGCACAACGCTTCTGAGCCCTTTGACGAAGATATCAGTGCCAAAGATCGAAAAGTTCTGATCATCGGCGGCGGCGACACCGGCAGTGACTGCCTTGGCACCGCGATTCGTCAAGGTGCAGAAAAGGTCCTGCAGATCGACTTGGGTCCGAAGCCGCCGGAAACCTACGATAAGTCGATGGTTTGGCCTAATTGGCCTGCCGTTATGCGTACCTCTACCTCTCAGGAAGAAGGCGGTGAACGGGACTATGCGATTTCCACGAAGGAGTTTTTGTCCGACGGCGAAGGACGGGTCCGCGGTGTTAAAGCCGTGCGTCTGGAGTGGATGAAAGATCCGGTTACCGGCCGCAGAACTTTCAAAGAAATCCCGGACAGCGAGTTCGAAATCGAGAGCGACCTGGTTCTGCTTGCAATGGGTTTCCTGCATCCGAGCAGCCCGGTGATGGATGCGTTCGGCGTTCAAACCGACATGCGCGGCAATGCCCAGGCGGCGTACGAAGGAAAAGATGCCTTCCGCACGAATGTTCCGAAGGTCTTTGCAGCCGGCGATTGCCGCAGAGGCCAGAGCTTGGTGGTTCGCGCTCTGGCTGAAGGCCGTCGGTGCGCTGAGGCTGTCGACAAGTTCCTCAGCGACGAGCAAAATTAATTCTTTTTTTGCATACTGCTCATGGAACGAATTTTCCGATTTCCGATCAAGGTCGGCAAAGAATCAATTGATGTGCTGGGTCATACCAACAACAAAGAATATCTGCGCTGGATGGAAGAGGCGGCGCTTGCTCACTCGGACTCTCTTGGGTGGACGATGGACCGCTATCTGGGAATCGGGAAAGTGTTTGTTGCAAGTACTCATAAGATTGAGTACTTGCGGCCCACGTTCGAAGGCGACGAACTCACCATGCTTACTTGGGTAGAGACCATGGACGGCGCCAAAAGCCGCCGCTGCTTTTATCTGAAGCGGGACAATAAAGTCTGTATGCAGGGTTGGACTGAATGGACTTTTGTCGATCTTCAGACGGGGCGGGCCGCAGATATTAGTGCGGAGGTTAAGAAAAATTTTCCGCTTGTGCCTCCGGACGATCCGGACCTCAAAGCATCAGGCGTTCGAAGAAGTCCTTCACAGGCATGATCTCGTAAGTTTGGGCGGCTTCGGCTGCCTTTATTCTTTTTCTGCATAAAAAATGTAAAAAATTCTTTACCCCGTGATTAGCTGAATCCGATTTAACGCCTTTAATCAAAGGAATAGCCCGCGCGGGTGTGGCATAATCGATCAATTAGGCATTTGTGTAAGAATGCCTGTTTTGGTTTTATTGGGTCGACGATGGAGAGACAGGACAACGACTGGATTGTCGAAATTAAGGATATGAGCTTTTCTTATGCGGAAGGCTCCCGCGTCATTTTGGATGACGTGAGCTTATCCTTCCGTAAGGGCGAAGTGATTGCCATTATGGGCGGCTCCGGCATGGGCAAGACAACCCTTCTGAAACTTATCGGAGGTTTGCTGACGCCGGATAAAGGAGAGGTCTTTATTGACGGAGAACGGCTGAATACGGCCAATCTCGAATCTCTGTACCGCATCCGCAGAAAGATGGGAATGCTGTTTCAGTTCGGAGCGCTGTTTACGGATATGACGGTGTTCAATAACGTCGCTTTCCCGCTGCGTGAGCACACGGATCTTCCGGAAGCTTTAATTCGTGACCTCGTTTTGCTCAAACTCAATGCGGTCGGACTTCGCGGTGCCGCTCAACTGTACCCGTCTGAGATTTCCGGAGGTATGAGCCGCCGCGTAGCGCTCGCCAGAACCGTTGCGCTCGATCCGATGCTCATTATGTATGACGAGCCCTTTGCCGGCTTAGATCCGATTTCTATGGGCGTGACCGCTCAGCTGATCCGCAATTTGAACACTGTTCTCGGCTCAACAAGTCTGATCGTCACGCACGACGTTCAGGAAACGTTCGGCATCGCAGATTACGTCTATATGATTTCCAGCGGAAAAGTCGCTGCACACGGAACACCTGACGAGCTGCGTCAAAGCAAAGATCCGTTCGTCTATCAATTTGTTAACGGTTTGCCGGACGGTCCCGTCCGATTCCAGTATCCGGCCGAACCGCTGAATCAGGAGCTTGGTCTGAAATGATGGGTATTTTTAATTGGATCAGTTCCGTCGGCGCCTGGGCGCTTTCCGGCGTGCGTACGCTCGGAAACTTCTCACGCTTTCTTTTCCGTTTAGTTGTAAACCTCGGCCCGTCGTTTACGCGTTTTCAAGACACACTCAAACAGCTGTATTTTGTAGGCAATTACTCACTGGTCATTATTCTGGTGAGCGGATTATTCGTTGGCTTTGTGCTCGGTCTTCAGGGCGACTACGTCCTTTCGAGCTACGGCAGCGAGCAGGCGCTCGGCGTTTTAGTTGCTCTGTCCTTGCTCCGAGAGCTGGGACCGGTGGTGACGGCACTTCTTTTTGCGGGGCGCGCCGGTACGTCGCTTACGGCGGAGATCGGTTTGATGAACGCCGGTGAACAGCTTTCCGCTCTGGAAATGATGGGTGTCGATCCTATCCGCAGAATTTTGGGACCGCGTTTTTTGGCCTGCGTCATCTCGATGCCGCTGCTTGCGATCATGTTCTCCGCTGTCGGCATTATCGGCAGCTGGGTCGTGGCTGTTCCGTTGATCGGATTGGATTCCGGCGCCTTCTGGGCACAGATGCAGGCCGGTGTTGAAGTCGGCCCCGATATCGGCAACGGCATTATCAAAACCTTTGTGTTCGGCGTAGCCGTCGGAGCGATTGCGCTTTACGAAGGCTATACAGCTCGTGCAACGCCGGAAGGTGTTTCGAGCGCGACTACGCGAACAGTTGTTGTTTCATCTCTTGTTGTTTTAGGGTTGGATTTCATTCTGACCGCCTTTATGTTTACGCACGGTTAGAAAGGAAAGTCAGTCATGCAGAATCAGAATACAAAAATTAATTTCCTCGTCGGCTTGTTTGTCCTCGGCGGCATTGTTGCTCTGTTGTTCTTAGCGCTCCAGGCCGCAAACCTGAGTTCGTTCTCTACTTCCAAGGGCTACGAAGTCACCGCCTACTTCGATAACATCGGCGGTTTGAAAGCCCGCGCTCCGGTCAGAAGCGCCGGTGTGCTCGTTGGCCGAGTCAAATCCATCAGCTACGACAACGACACGTTCCAGGCAAAAGTCGTGATCTCTATGGAGAACCAATTCAAGTTCCCGGCAGATACCTCTGCGAAGATTCTTACGGCCGGCCTAATCGGTGAGCAGTATATCGGCCTGCAGCCCGGAGCCGATGATAAGGACTTAACAAACGGCGGAAGAATAGAATTTACTCAAAGTGCTGTTGTTTTAGAGAACTTGATCAGTCAATTCATGTTTAATAAGGCTGAAGAAAACGCTGGCTCGAAGAAGGAATAACAAAATGAAAAAGAAGATCTTGGCTCTTGCGCTCGTCGGAGCTGCTTTACTGTCCGGCTGTGCCTCCGTCCCGAAAGACTCCGGTCAGAATCCCGACGATCCCTGGGAAACCTTGAACCGTCAGACCTTTGCTTTTAACCAAGGTTTGGACTTTATTCTGATCCGTCCCTTGGCAAAGGGCTATCAGTTCATCACTCCGAAGCCCGTGCGCGAAGGTGTGACCCGCGTGTTCCAGAACACGATGGAGCCGTCTAATGCGGTCAACAATGTTCTTCAAGGAAAAGTCGAAGAAGGCATTCTTTCCTTGTTCCGTCTCATGATTAACTCCACTGTCGGCGTCGTTGGTATTTTCGACGTAGCCCAGATGGTTGATATTCCCCGTATGCCGGAAGATTTCGGTCAGACCCTTGCAACTTGGGGCGTTCCGAAAGGCCCGTATTTTGTCATTCCGGTCTTAGGACCTTCAACCGTTCGTGACACCGTCGGCTTGGTTCCTGAAGTCTTCCTGGATCCGAACACGTACGTCGGCAGGGACTGGTTCGTATGGCCGTGGTGGGGCGCCAAGTTCGTCAACGCCAGAGAGCGCCTGCTTCCGGTCACGGATATGTTGGATAAGACCGTCGACCCGTACGTTGCGACACGAAACGCTTACCTGCAGCAGCGCCAGAACTCGCTTCAGAACGGTGACGGCCCTGCAATGATTCAGCAGCCGCTGCTGAGCCCGTTCGGCGATGATGACGCTGACGATGCTGATAAACCCGCTATGGATGAAAAGAAATGAAAAAACTGATTAGCCTGATTGTCGTGTTTTTCCTCTCCGTTTTCGGAGTCGCGGCAACTGCTGAACCGAGTCTTGCTCCGGAGAAATTGGTCATGGACGTATCTACTCAGGTTCTAGATGAAATTAAGAAAGACCCGGCTTTGGCAGCAGCCGACCCGGCGCATGTTAATCAGCTTGTAGATAAAAAGATTCTGCCCTATACAGACTTCGCCACGATGACACGTATGGCCGTGGGTCCTTCTTGGAGAAAGGCTAACGAAGCTCAGCGCAAAGAGATCATGCAACTGTTCCGCACGCTTCTTGTTGCTGTCTACTCCGGCGCCTTGAAGGAAGCCAACAACTACACGGTCGAGCCGGCAAAATCTCGTCCGAGCAATGATCCTCGTCTGACGATCGTCCGCACACGCTTGGTAGCCAGCCAGCGCGATCCGATTCAGCTGGACTACCGTCTGATGAATACCGGTAAAGACTGGAAGATCTTCGACGTTTGCGTCGGCGGTGTTTGGCTCGTTGAGAACTATCGTTCTCAGTTTGCTTCCGTTATCGGGAACTCCGGCCTTACCGGTTTGATCGCTCAGCTGAAAGACCGCGTGCAGAAGCTTGAAGCCAATAAAGGGAAGTAAGGATGAAGTTGCAGGCTCAGCACATCGGCTTTGATAATGCCGTTGCGATTTTGAACCAAGGCATACAGGCCATTGATTCAGGTGACAGCGTGATGGATATGCAAGATGTGCAGAAAACCGACAGCGCCGCGGTGGCCGTCGTACTGGAATGGATGCGAAGGGCTCAGGCAAGAAACGCCGAGCTGAAAGTGATCAATGCTCCTGAGTCCTTCCAAAATTTGGTCAAGCTTTACAGTCTTTCCGACCTGATCAAGTAAGACCTTGAGATATGAAAAAAGGGGCTGTTGCAAAAGTCTGTCGAAAGC
>NZ_GL883736.1 GCF_000205025.1 Parasutterella excrementihominis YIT 11859
CTTTCGACCGGTTGTGATCCTTCGCCAATGTTAGAAGGGGTTTCGTGCCGACAGCACTGCTCCTACCTCTCAGAGCTTTTAACCATCGGCCGCAGAGCGCGGGACTAGGATCTGCATCCCGCGGTGCCTGTGCATTCCCACCCAACGTAGTCCTCGAAACGACAGACTGAGGCTAGTCAACTAGAGGCTTTTTCAAGCCGCGGCCTTCAGGCCGAGGTAGTTGACTAAGAGAAGTCTCTGTAGACAGTGAAGTTCTTAGACTGCGGATTGATCCTAACATCAAAAAAGAGGCAGATGAAGTCGCGCAAATGATGGAAATTACGACCGCTGATGCTGTCAGAATTTTCTTGGATGGTTTTGCCGAGGAGAAAAAATTTCCTTTGACTACGAAGTTCCCAATGCAGAGACATTGGCTGCGATGAAGGAGGCTGAGAGCGGAAAGCTGGAGTCTTATGACTCTGTGAATAATTTTTTCAAGGAAAGGAAACTCTGATTCAGCACTTTTCACCGATCTCTCTGTTCAAGGTTGGTAAGGAAGATGCGCCCGTGTCAAAGTTCTTTCTGGCAACTGGCTCAGCGATTTTTGACTGTTTGGCGACTTGTTTTAGGCCTCTAGCCGTTTGCGGATAACGGCGATCTCTTCGTCATCCAAACCATAGAGTTTAAATATGGCACGATTGATTTCTTCTTTGATCTCTTCTGTGGAATTTGCTTCTGCCGCCAGCACTAGCGATTTAAGCTCGTCATCCTGCTGGGGGTTAATGCTCGGCAGCTTCAGTTGCGAAAGGTTGCTGCGAAGCACTTTGATTTGACCGAACAACACTCGGTAGATAAAAGAGTAGACCTTGCTGTTTAAAAGGGCGAGCAGAGCCTCAAAAGAAAGCTCCGGAACGTTAGGAATAAGGATGTTGGCGCTATTGAGCACTAGCGCTCCGTTTCTTTCTGCCGCAAAAACGAGGTGATTGGAGATGAAGCGGTACACGATCTTCGGAGTCGTTCGATAGTATTCATCCGGGGCCGTCTGCTGGAAAACGGTTCGATCGTAATGCACGAAATACCGCGGTTTATCGATGCAGAACGGCTGGATTTCTTTTCCCGTGTAAATCGGTTCAAGGCCAAGCCCGGGCTTGGTCTTTAAATGCTTTTTATTGTTCCCCGTCACAACGCCTAGCGCCCATTTGCTGTCGGCTAAAGAAATCTCTCCTTTGGAGAGGATCTTACAAATAATTTCTACTTCCGGTTCCGTCGCGCTGAAAATCGTCTTTTGCTCGGTGAGCTGAAAAATCGAAAGCGGAATTTCTCTGATTTCTCCGGATTCATTCATCCGAAACCTTTCTGCGGGTTTTGCTTTTTCTGCAAGGATAGAAACAAAATCGGTTTGGACGCCGCTAAATTTCGTATCGAACTTACGGATCTCAAGAAGACGGCAGTCGCTAAACAAATGCTCTCTGAAAAGCCGATGCGAAGCAATGTTGAGCATAGAGATCGGCATCAGGAAGGCAAGCTTGCCGCCAGATTTAAGGAGCGAGAGCGTTTTCATGAAGAAAAAGCTCGAGACATCGGCGTAAACGTTTTTAGTTTTTGAGCTCCATGGCGGATTCGTGGCCGCAAAGTCAAAACGCCTTCTTTCACTTTTCCAGCGGTTGACGAAGTCGATGACACGGACATCGGGGTACTCTTTTGCACCTGACAAAATCAGGTTGGCTTTTGCAATCATCACGGCAATCGGATCGCTGTCCATGCCGCAGATCTTCAGTCCCATTTCTTGGGCAAGTATTAAAAACGTTCCGCTGCCGCAGCAGGGATCCAAAAAGCTTGCACCTGGTTTTGCTTCCAGTGAATCCAGCAGCTCTTGAGCAACGGATCGCTCCGTGTAATAAGAACCGGTGGAATTTTTGACGCCTTCTGTTAAAAAGGATTGGTAAACAGTACCGAGAAGGTCAAATTCTTCCGGGAGCACAACCTGGGCAAACTTGTGTACGAAGTTATGTGTGCGGCCGTATTCGGTTTTGAACTTTTCAGCGAGTTTTCGATCACAGTCGGAGCGGTCCAGAAGCACGCAGCTCAGTGTGTAGATGGTATTTCGTAGAGGGACTTTATCTTCAGAGGGCAAAAGCTCTGTGATAAACGAGAGGGTGTCGGGATTCGTGCACCGTTCTTTGGGAATAAATCGCCGAGAGGAGCCGGTTTTGTTGGCTCGGTAGGAGGGCTTGCCGGTCAGGTCGCGATTGAGTCGCTTCCATATTCTTTCCGTCGATTTTGAGATCGGCATCTCCTCTCCGTAAAACACATCTAAGAATCCTTCATTCTAATCAAGGAGCGGGAAGCGTTGTGCGACAGGCGGCGAAGAAGTTTTGCCAAAGAGAAACGGTAATAAAAAAACCGGAGCTGGAGAACTCCGGCCTTTTTAGAGAAAAGCGTTTAGATTAGATCACGCTGGCAGGAACCGTGACTTCATAAGGAAGCGGCAGGATTTCAACCGGTACATCCTTAACATAAAGTTCGGAATCCATGTATTCATAAGTCAGCACGAACAGGAAATGTTCGCCGTCGCTCTGAATCACGCGTCCCATCGGTTCGTTTTCCATGAAGACTTCGGTGCCTTCGTCGAGATCCTTAACGCCTCTGGCAACGCCTAAGAACATACGGCGCTTTACCTTGCCGAGATTTTCAGTCTTGGAGATGATTTCCTGACCCGTGTAGCAGCCTTTATTGAAGGCGATACCGCCGATCAAATCCATGTTCAAAGCCTGCGGCAGCCATTCGAGCACTTCGGGTTTTTCGATTAAAGCAATACCTTCTTCCATCAGAGAGCGAGCCAGGCGGTTGTGTGCTTTGATCGGAGCGTACATGTCATCAGGGATCTTGCCGATAGCCACGAATTTGCCGTGCATGCCTTGTGCGTCATTGGAGGGAAGACGAACAACGATGACGGAATCACCGACATAGGCCTGCATCGGTTCGCGCGGAAGGGCCGGGCACGGACGATCAATAGCTTTGGCGTCGTCGGAGCAGAAATAGGTGATCGGTTCGGGAAGAATTTCGATTTCGACTTTGCTTCTCAAAATGAACTTGCTCAGACGATCAACTTCGTCCTGAGCAATGGATTTCGGCATAAGCATTCCGAAACCGTTCGGAATTCTGACGATTAAAGAGGTAGCGGCGGTACGTCCTTGATGGTTGCAAGCAGCCGTCCAGCGAGCGTCTGTCGGTCCCATTGTCTTTACATTCTGGGTCAGCATTCCTTGGAGAAAGTTTTCAGCGTCTTCGCCGCGAACAACGACAAATACAAAATCTTGTTCTTCGCTGAATGTCCAGGAATTTAATTCAAGCATGCTCATTTATGCATTACTCCTTAATCAAATATTTCATTAAATTAACAGATCGAAAACAAATATGGGTTCCTTGCTCGACAAACTGAGCAGACAGATCTTAATTTGTCGCTATCATGCTGTTTGAGTTGTGTTAATTCAATAGCGTATGAAATTTGTGGTCAAACTGCTTGCCGCCTGCGGCCTTATAGCCTTGCTGGCGTTCGGACTTCTCGGCGGTGCTTACTATTACGTAAACGTGCGGCCCGTGCCTTTTGAGGGCAACCCTCCTGAAGTCGTGATTAAGGTAGACAAGGGCAGCACGATCCGCTCAATTGCCAACTCGCTCAAGCAAGCCGGGGCGGATGTTGATCCGTCGATTCTTACGCGCGCATTCTCTTTTTACGATCAGGACAAATCGGTTCATGTCGGTTATTACCGAATTCCGAACCCTTCCACGATCCGAGAGATCATCGATAAGTTCGCCTCCGGCGACGTGATCATGAGCAAGTTCACGCTGGTCGAGGGCACGGAAACCGCCAAATTCCTGACACGCATTAAAAACTCAGAAGATTTAGACCACGCTGATCCCGAGCTCGACCTCAAAACGGTCATGTCAGTTGTTCATGCGCCTGAAGGTACGCATCCTGAGGGTCAATTCGCCACAGACACTTTTGTATTTGCCAAGGGATCGCCGGATACGCTGGTGTTAAGACGCGCTTACCGCGAACAGCAGGAACGCATTAAAAAAGCCTGGGAAACACGCTCTCTCAATGTTGCTGTTAAATCGCCTTATGAACTGCTGATTCTGGCAAGCATTATTGAAAAGGAAACCGGTCAGAACTCCGATCGGGCCTTAGTCTCCAGTGTTTTTAACAACCGCTTGAAACGCGGCATGCTGCTGCAGACCGACCCGACGGTAACCTACGGAATCGAGAATTTTAACGGCAAAATCACTAAGGAACATCTGAGAACCGATCATCCCTACAACACGTACACGCGTCCGGGTCTTCCTCCGACCCCGATCTGCAACCCGGGCTTGGCAGCGATTGAAGCAGCCGCACACCCGGCGGATACGGATTATTTATACTTTGTGGCCATGGGCAAGAGCGGCCAGACCAAATTCTCCAAGACACTCAAAGAGCATAATGCGGCCGTTCAGAAGTATCTCAGGAGTCAAGGACTTTAAATGACAAAACGTGGGAAATTTATTACGGTTGAAGGTGTTGACGGCGCCGGAAAAAGCACACAGTTCGAAGTCATCGCTAATGCGCTCAAAGAAAGGGGCATTGATTTTGTCATGACGCGCGAGCCCGGCGGCCCGCAAAGCGCAGAGAAGATCCGAGAGCTTTTGTTGAATGAACCGATGACCGCAAAGTGCGAACTCCTGGTAATGTTTGCCGCGCGTCAGGAAAATCTCACAAAAATCATTCGTCCGGCGTTAGAAGCCGGTAAATGGGTTCTCTGCGACCGCTTCACGGATGCTTCCGTTGCCTATCAGGGCTACGGCCGCGGTCGAAGTCTGGAAGAAATTGAGATGCTCGCCAACTTCGTGCATCCGGATATCAAACCGGATAAAACCGTCATCTTTGACTTGCCCACCGAAGTTGCAGCGGCCCGTTTGTCCCGCAAGCTGGATCGATTTGAACAGGAAGATGCTGACTTTCATCGAAGAGTGCGTCAAGGCTATCTGGAAATCGCAAAGAGAGAACCCGAGCGCTGCGTCGTCATTGATGCTCAGGGAACGCCGGAAGAAGTCTCCGCACGAGTGCTCAAGGAGGTTGAGACATGGGTTTAGCCCCGTATCCGTGGCTTGAGCGGCCGGCGGAAGTCTTGGCCAAGATGCTCAATAAACTTCCCGGAGGCATTTTGATTTACGGTCCGCGAGGATGCGGCGTGTTTGAACTGGCTTCGCGCTTTGCCGCAGCTGTAGTGTGTCAGCACCCTGTAGACGGCGCGCCTTGCGGCATTTGCGAAGAGTGCAAACTTATTTTCAGCGGAAACCATCCCGACCTTCGCTACGTCTTAAGCGAAACCGAGGCGGCGCTTCACCCCGAACCTTGGAACGGTAAGTTCGGAGAAATTCCGAAAGGAAAAAGCCTGTCCAAACAAATTCTGATTGAGCAGGTTCGAGGCATCGGTGAATATCTCTCGGTGACCGCCCATCGCGCGGGTCACAGAGCCGTCGTTATTTATCCGGCCGACTCTATGTCGGGCGACCAAAGTTCGGCACTGCTTAAGACACTGGAAGAGCCGCCTGAAGGCGCGGTACTTATTCTGGTTGCCGACGACATTAACTCAATTCTTCCGACGATCCGTTCCCGCTGCCAGTTGGTTCGCTGCACACCTCCGACGCGGGAGCAGGGCATTGCTTACCTCAAGTCTCAGAAGGTCCGAAATCCTGAAGGAGAGCTCACGCGTTTAAGCGGCAGACCGCTTCTGATTCATGAGGCCGACCCCAACCTCACACTGGATAAAAAAGACGAAGCTAAGTATCTGGAAATGCTTGCCTTAGGTTCTGCGTTGTCCAGTGTTCAAGTTCTGTCAGCCTTTCAAAAGGATATACCGGTGGGACCTGTCGTTTCTATCATGCAGCGATGGTATTGGGATCTGATGGCGGTACTCTCGGGCGCCGAGCCGAGGTATTTTCCGGAACACTTTGAAGCTTACAAACGTCAGGTGCACGGCACGGATTTTCAGAAGCTGGTTCCTTTTAACCAGACGCTGATGCAGGCTAACCGCAGCAAGGATCATCCTTTGAGCAAACGTCTCGTTCTTCAGGATCTGTTCATCACGTGGGCTAAGACGCTTGCTGACGCTCGTAAAAATTAGGATTTAAGCTTCTTAAATCCTTCCAGGACTTCTGTCTGGTCGGGAGAGATGTATCTGGTAGTTGTGTTCACAGATGCATGTCCCATGGCTGTTTGAACGACGTTCACCGGCATCACCTCCAGGCTGGCGACCGCAAAGGTATGGCGCAGCCAGTGCAGAGAACTTCCGAGGAGCTTAGCGGCGTCGCGCGGATTTTTCTTTCGGACGTCGTTGGCTACTTCCTCTAGGAAGGTGTGCAGGACGATATAGAGACCGGATCGCGATAAACCTTCTTTATCTGCGCCTTTATTGCCGATGCGAAAGCTCGCAATCAGAGGCACATCTTTCCCAGCAGGTTCAAAAAGCGGAGGGCGCTTTCTGGCGGCAAGATAACGAGAAATCTTGTCGACCTGCTCCGAAGACAGCGGCAGGCGTCTTTGTTTGTCACCTTTCCCGACGATATCAATGACAACGGTTTCTTCATCTCCGAAACGCGAGTATTCAATCCAGCCGCAGCGCGCGTTGATCATTTCGCTCGCGCGCATGCCGAGTTCTTTTCCTAGGACAAAAAGCACCTCGAGGCGCATACGGACAAGGTCAAGCGGCAGCTGAGCAAGATGGGTCTCAATCTCTTCCCACTGGGCCGGCGATAAGGAACGGTCGGCAAATTCTTTCGGTTTGCCTTCGCCCGGTAAAAAACGAACCTTCGCAGGAATCTGGTCAAAAGGATTGAATTTCAGATAACCGGTCTTATGAAGGAACGAAAAGAGCTGCCGAACGATTGTTGAGGCGGCCTTCCTGCTCGTGTAGGCAAGCGAAGAGTTAAAAGGTTTCCAATCCGGTGATTCTCGCGGCGTATTCTTCGGTCCAATCCAAGTTTCCTGAGGATATATCCAGGATTTCTGCCAGTTTTCGGGCGTTTCTCTCCCAATCATTTCGAGCCATTTGAGGTATTCTGAACATTCTTCTAAACGCGCGGAGGAAAGGGCGACTCTTTTCTCCAAAAGACACCACAGTAAAAATCTTTCGGCTTCCCTTCGGTACGCTGCCTGAGTGTTGGCATTTGTCCCTTTCGCTTTAAGCCAGAGGCGGATAGCTTCAATGTCTGTGTTGACGTTTAAGGCGCAGTCCTGCCGGTCCCCTCGGTTCGTTCCGGAAGATCCGTCCAAAGCCTTAGGAGGCGTCAGAAACTCAAGCGGACGAATTTCACTATTTTTAAGCGGCTGTCCCAGCCGGCGGCCGGTTTTTTGTTTTTTATTGATTTCGGACCAAAGCGGAGCGCCGATATCTTCAACCTTTTGTCCGTAATAAGATTTGGAAAGGTCTCGGGCTCTTGTTTCTAGAACCGGTGGAAAGTCAATCGGCGCTCCGCCGAGTTTTTTTGAATAAAGCCAAGAAAGGATTCCGTTGCTCCTTTCTTTACTTAGATCCAAACGCGTTGCCCAGCGTTCCGGGTCTCCGTACATGGCGTCAATCAGATCATCAAGGCAATTTATTCCTTTAGATTCAAGATGTTCCGCAACTTCAGATAAAAAATACTGATTGAGAGGAAGATCAAAGTCAAAATCAGAGGCCATTGGCAAACACGACAAAAAATAGAAAAAATTCCGGAAGAACCCAAGTATAGAGAATTTACAAACGACCGAAAAATGTAACTATTTAGCGTGAAAAGTTCGTAATTGTAATCCTTTTTGAGAGACCGAAACAAACTTTAACTTTTCGGTGAACTGCTTTTAGCAAGCCTGATATAGTGCAGTTAGGGCGCTGAGTTGGCGCTTATCTCAAAGGAAGGATAACGATGAATACTAAAAAGATTTTTTCTTCTGCAGCCTTAGCTGCTTCCCTTACTCTCGCCGCCGGTGCTGCATTTGCATGGGGTTGCGGAGCCGGCTCCATGATGGGTTACGGTCCCGGCTGTCAAGTCGATCCGCAGGGTGCCTATCCCGGCTGCCAGTATGGTCCCAACGGGATGATGCGGCAGGGATATCCCTGCTGGTCTTACGGCCCGCAAGGCGCTCAGGGAGCAAGAGACTTCCGCCCTGGCTTTGAACAAAGAAAAGTTTACCTGCGCGGGGCCCTCAATCTTACCGATGCTCAAAAACCAGCTTTTGAAGCTTATTTCGGCGCCGTTGATGCCTATCATCAGATGAAACGTCCCCAAGGCGTTCAAGGCCAGACACGACAGGATATTTTAAATCAGCGTTTGGCTTTCCAGAAAACTCGTGTTGAAGCCCTGCAGAAAGCCATCGACGCTCGTCAGGAGCTCATGAAAGTTTTAACGCCCGAACAGGTTAAAGTGTTCGACGCCGTTGAATCCCGCACACACGCCAGAGGCCCAAGAGGCGGTTTTGGTCCCGGACACCGTGGTTACCATCACGGCGGCTACGGCATGATGTATCAGCAGGGTGTTCCTGCTCCCCAAGGCCAGCAGCAGGGCGGCAGACTCTAATCTCAGCAATTAGTCAGATCTGATACAAAAAAATCCCGAACTCCAAAGAGTTCGGGATTTTTGGTGTGCTCGGCATGAGCATTCTCTAT
>NZ_GL883737.1 GCF_000205025.1 Parasutterella excrementihominis YIT 11859
CGGCAGTCCCGCCGTAACCGCAAAACGCGCTACCGCGCGCCGAGATTCAACAACCGTCTCCGCACCAAGCGCAAAGGCTGGCTTGCTCCGTCGGTTGAAAACCGAATCAACGCGCACTTGTCGCGCATAGAAGCGGTTCTTCGACTGCTGCCGGTCACGAAGATCACCGTGGAAACGGCTTCCTTCGACATGCAGCTGCTGAAGAATCCCGACATTGCAGGGAAAGAGTACCCAGAGGGCGAGCAGCTCGGCTTCTGGAACGTCCGCGAGTATGTTCTTTTCAGAGACAGGCACGTTTGTCAGCATTGTTACGGCAGATCGAAGGATCCGGTGCTCAATGTTCATCACTTGGAAAGCAGACGTACCGGCGGAGATTCGCCCGGCAACCTGATTACGCTTTGTGAGACGTGCCATAAGGCACTTCACCGCGGCGATATCACGTTGAAGGCCAAGCGAGGGAAATCGTTCCATGCGGAAGCCTTCATGGGAATTATGCGCTGGGA
>NZ_GL883738.1 GCF_000205025.1 Parasutterella excrementihominis YIT 11859
GTCGGTGCCGGCGTTGTTTCTAAGATCGTCGGTTAATTAACTCATTTCGAATCGCGGGCCGAAGAAGGCTTCGGCCCCTCGTTCTTTAAAGGATAAATAATGCAAAGCCAACGTATTCGTATTCGCCTCAAGGCATTTGATTACAAACTGATCGATCAGTCTGCTCTTGAAATTGTTGATACCGGCAAGAGAACCGGTGCTGTTGTCAGAGGTCCGATCCCTCTGCCCACACGCATCCAGCGCTTCGATATTCTTCGCAGCCCGCACGTCAACAAGACCAGCCGCGATCAGCTTGAAATCAGAACTCATCAGAGATTGATGGACATCATCGATCCGACAGACAAGACTGTTGACGCTCTGATGAAGCTCGACCTGCCTGCCGGCGTGGACGTTGAAATCAAAGTCCAGTAATAAGGTTGACTAAATTAAACAGGCCCTTTGAATGAAAGTTCTAAGGGCCCGTTTTTTACCCAAAAGAAAAGCGCTCGGGAATTGAAGTTCCCTGAGCGCTTTTTGCAATTTGAAGTCTTTATTTTTGTTTGAGATCGGCAAAGGCAATCTTGCCCTTCGGCGGAATGATGTCGACTGTCATATCTTTGTCGATGATATTGACGATCTTGGACGCCGAATTGGTCATAGCGACATGCTTGAGGTCTTCGGAGAGTAATACGGCTTTCAGATCCGGATGCTTCTGAAGATACTCAATTGCGCCGGACCAGCCCATGACGAAGAGGGCAGTGCACAAAGCGTCAGCTTTAGCTGAATTGTCATCAATGATCGTCACTGAAGATAAAGTGGCGGGAACGGGTTTGCCGGTTTTCGGATTCAGGATGTGATGGTATTTAACGCCGTCTTTAATGAAGAACTTTTCATAGTCGCCTGAGGTGACGACTGAAGTGTCCTTTAAGGGGACGACCGCGAAATATTCACCTCTTTCTTTATCGGGCCTTTGGAGACCGATAGACCAAGGTTTGTCCGAACCGTTGGTTCCGGAACCGATGACATTGCCGCCGAGACTCACCAGAGAGTCTCCGCATCCGCCTTGCTTGAGTTTATTAATGACCTTGTCAGCGATATAGCCTTTGCCGATGGCGCCGAAAGCGACGGACTGCTTCTTACCGATCTTGCCGAAATATCTGCCGTTTTCCTTTTTAGCGTCGATCAGGTTGTAGTCGACATTAATTAAAGCTCTTTTGATTTCAGCTTCACTCGGGACGCGGTGTTCGGGCTGATCCACACTCCAAAGTTTTACCAATGCGCCGACCGTCGGATCGAAAGTTCCGTGTGTGAGTGCGGCGATCGTTTTAGAACCGTTTAACACCTCAAAGGTTTCCGGTTCAATTTGAATCCATTCGCCGGGGTGCTGATTCAATCGCGTGACATCGCTGTCCGGATCGTAGGCAGACAGGATGTATTCAAGGCGGCGTGTTTCATCATTCAGGATCTTGTAGCAGGCTTCAGCTTTCTCTTTACTGTCGACCTTAAATTGGCCGTTAATTAACGTTCCGATCGCAAACGTATCCACGCTGTATACGTCGGAAGCTGTTGCTGGACCCGCTGTAAAGGCGAGCGCGGCAATCAGAGAAAGAATGATCTTTTTAGATTGCATTTTCTTATAAAGATGAAACGGATAAATAAGTTAGTAATTGTAAAGATTATATTTCCGGCTCTTTAAAACTTCGGCTCAAAGAGGAGCTGAAGAGAATCGAAATGGAGATGAACCGGATCATTAGGATGCGCATTGCCCGAAGAGACGGGCTTCGCGCCGATTCGCCGCAAGAACAGCAGGGCGGCGAACGGGGTGCGGAAATTAAGGTATCAAATTATTAAAGATCTTGTCAAACCTTTACGGAGGATTCGGGCGAAGAGAGGAAAAAAGGTCAAGACGGACCTAATTAGAAGAATATTTAGTCACCTTACAATTGATAACTCTATGAATTGAAGGAGAATATTTGCTTTTTTGAACATCACGATGTACAATGCGTGCCTTTCGTGGTCACCGCTATTCTTTTTCGGTGACTTTTTCTAACTTGTCCAGGCCAATCGCAGCCTGGGTGGAGATAATAATGAGTGAGAAGCTCGGCCTCGTCGGTCGCAAGATCGGCATGACGCGCATCTTTACCGAAGATGGTGTTTCCATTCCGGTAACCGTGCTCGAAGTGTCGAACAACCGCATTACACAGGTAAAAACGGTTGAGACTGACGGCTACAATGCAGTGCAAGTCGCCTTCGGCTCCAAGAAGCCGTCGCGTGTGAGCAAGCCTCTTAAAGGCCAGTTTGAAAAAGCTGGTGTCGAAGCGGGCTCCATGCTCAAAGAATTCCATGTTGAAGAAGACAAGATCGGCGAAATGAAAGTCGGTCAGACTCTTTCCATCGATATGTTCTCCGAAGGTCAGAAAGTTGACGTTACGGGTACAACAATCGGTAAGGGTTTTGCCGGCGCAATCAAGCGTCATCACTTCTCTTCCAACCGCGCCAGCCACGGTAACTCCGTGTCTACAAACGCCCCCGGTTCTATCGGTAACCGTCAGGATCCGGGCCGTGTTTTCCCTGGCAAGCGTATGGCCGGTCACCTCGGTGATGTCCAGCGCACAACTCAGAACTTGGTTATCGCCCGTGTGGACGCCGATCGTCAATTGATCCTGGTCCGCGGAGCCGTTCCCGGCTGCGCCAACGGCGAAGTAATCATCCGTCCGGCTGTTAAGGCCAAAGCCTAAGGAGCGATTTATGGAACTGAAAGTCGTAAACGATCAGGGCCAGCAGACCGCAACCCTTGCGGCTGCCGACACCGTTTTCGGTCGTGAATACAATGAAGCACTGGTTCACCAGATCGTTGTTGCTTATCAAGCCAACGCTCGTCTCGGAACCCGTGCACAGCTGACTCGTGAAGCTGTTCACCACTCTACACGCAAACCCTGGCGCCAGAAAGGCACAGGCCGTGCACGTGCCGGTATGTCTTCCTCTCCGGTATGGCGCGGAGGCGGCAGAGCTTTCCCCAACACACCCGATGAAAACTTCACACAGAAAGTTAACAAGAAGATGATGCGCGGCGCTATGGCCTGCATTCTCTCCAAGTTAGCTATCGACGGTCGTCTCGTCGTTGTGGAGAACATTGACGTTGACACACCCAAGACTAAGAACTTTGCTAACAAGCTCAAAGCCATGGGTCTGAACAGCGCTCTTATCATCACTGACGAAATCAGCGAAAATCTGGATCTCGCCAGCCGCAACCTGAAGAACGTTTGGGTTGTCGAGCCGCGTTATGCTGATCCGGTCTCCCTGGTTCACTTTGATTCCGTTGTTGTTACTAAAGCAGCAATCAGCAAACTTGAGGAGATGTGGGGATGAGCCAAGATTTCCTTTACAAAGCAATCCTCGGTTCTATCGTCTCTGAAAAGAGCACCAGAATCGGAGAAAAGAACAATCAGTACGTCTTCCGTGTAGTTCCCGAAGCTACCAAAGAAGATGTGAAAGCCGCCGTTGAATTACTTTTCAAAGTGAAGGTCAAAGGCGTCCAAATGCTGAACCTTAAGGGCAAACAGAAACGCAACGGTCGTTTCCCCGGCAAACGCAATGACGTTCGCAAGGCCTATGTTTGCTTGGAAGAAGGTCAGGAAATTAACTTCGCAGAGGTGAAGTAATGGCTCTGATTAAACTGAAACCTACATCTGCCGGTCGTCGTCACGCCGTTAAGGTTGTGAACCCGGAACTGCACAAAGGCAAACCTTTTGCAGCCCTCGTAGAAAAGAAGAACCGCGGATCCGGTCGTAACAACTTCGGCCGTATCACTGTTCGCCATCAAGGCGGCGGCCACAAGAAGGCCTACCGTATCATCGACTTCAAGCGCGATAAAGACGGTATTCCCGCTATTGTTGAGCGTCTCGAATACGATCCGAACCGCTCCGCCAACATCGCTCTTGTCCTCTATAAGGACGGCGAACGCCGCTACATCATCGCTCCGAAGGGCCTGAAAGCCGGCGATGAAATCATGAGCGGTCAGGAAGCTCCGATCAAAATCGGTAATGCTCTTCCCCTGCGCAACATTCCCGTCGGCTCCACGATTCACAACATCGAAATGAAGCCCGGTAAAGGTGCTCAGATGGTTCGTGCCGCCGGTGCATTCGCTCAGCTGCTTGCTCGCGAAGGTGCTTACGCTCAGATCCGTCTGCGTTCCGGTGAAGTTCGCCGCATTCTAATCGAATGCCGTGCAACGATCGGTACCGTCGGTAATGAAGAAAACAGTCTGCGTGAACTCGGAAAAGCCGGTGCCAAGCGTTGGCGCGGTATTCGTCCGACCGTCCGCGGCGTTGTGATGAACCCTGTTGACCATCCGCACGGTGGTGGTGAAGGTCGTACCGGTACCGGTCGCGCTCCTGTCACACCTTGGGGCCAGCTCACCAAGGGTTATCGTACTCGTAACAACAAGCGCACCGACAACATGATCGTGTCGCGTCGCTATCGCAAGTAAGGGGGCCTGAATGTCTCGTTCGCTTAAGAAGGGACCGTTCGTTGACGGATCCTTACTGAAGAAAGTCGAAGCCGCTCAAGCTAGCCGTGACAAGCGTCCTATCAAGACCTGGTCTCGTCGCTCGACAATTCTTCCTGAATTTATCGGTTTAACAATTGCCGTCCACAACGGACGTCAGCATGTGCCGGTTTTTATCAATGAAAACATGGTTGGCCATAAGCTGGGTGAATTTGCATTGACCCGTACTTTCAAAGGCCACGCAGCTGATAAGAAGGCTGCTCCAGCTAAGAGGTAATAACAATGGAAACCACAGCAATCGTACGTGGAGTTCGCCTCTCGGCTCAGAAAGGCCGTTTGGTTGCGGATCTTGTCCGCGGTAAGCCCGTTGACAAGGCCCTGAACATTCTTTCTTTCACGCAGAAGAAAGCTGCCGGCATCATCCGCAAAGCTCTCGATTCTGCTATTGCCAATGCCGAACACAACAACGGTGCAGACATTGACGAACTCCGTGTGACTTCTATCTATGTTGAGAAAGCCACGACTCTCCGTCGTTTCTCTGCAAGAGCAAAAGGCCGCGGTGCCCGTATCGGTAAACAGACTTGCCACATCTACGTGACGGTCGGTGATACCCCGGCGAAGAAATAATAGGTGACCCATGGGACAGAAAATTAATCCGACAGGCTTTCGCCTTCCCGTAACACACGACTGGACTTCCCGTTGGTATGCTACTGGCCGCGATTTTGCCCGCACATTGGCTGAAGACCTCAAAGTTCGCGATTACCTGGGCAAAAAGCTCAAGAACGCCTCTGTAGGTCGTATTCTTATCGAGCGTCCCGCTAAGAACGCTCGCATCACAATTTTCTCCGCTCGTCCGGGCGTTGTGATCGGTAAGAAAGGTGAAGACATTGAAGTTCTGAAGGCCGAACTCCAGAAATTGATGGGCGTTCCCGTCCATGTCAATATCGAAGAGATCCGCCGTCCTGACCTCGATGCTCAGCTCATCGCCGACAGCATCACTCAGCAGCTCGAAAAACGTATTATGTTCCGTCGCGCTATGAAGCGTGCCATGCAGAACGCAATGCGTCAGGGCGCTCTTGGTATCAAGATCATGTCCTCCGGCCGTTTGAACGGTGCTGAAATCGCCCGTACCGAATGGTATCGTGAAGGTCGTGTACCTCTGCATACTCTTCGTGCCGACATCGACTACGGCTTCTCTGAAGCTCAGACAACTTACGGCATCATCGGCGTTAAGGTTTGGGTTTACAAAGGCGACAACACCGGTAAGGATGTTGCTGCCGAAGCTCCGGCCGAACGCGAAGACCGCCGCAACCGTCGTCCCGGCAAGCCGGCCAACCGCCGTCCTCGCAAGCAGGCCGACGGCGCTGAAGGCAAGCAGGCTCGCGCTCCGCGCAAACCCGCTCCCGCAGCCGCTGCTAAGGAAGGAGAATAAACATGCTTCAACCAAACAGAACTAAGTACCGTAAGGACCAGAAAGGCCGTAACTACGGTCTGGCTCAGAGAGGTGCTAAGGTTTCTTTCGGCCAGTTCGGTCTGAAAGTTACAGAACGCGGTCGTCTGACAGCTCGTCAGATCGAAGCTGCCCGTCGTGCGATCACTCGTCACATCAAGCGCGGCGGCCGTGTATGGATCCGCGTCTTCCCGGACAAACCCATTTCCTCCAAACCGGCTGAAGTCCGTATGGGTAATGGTAAAGGCAATCCCGAATTCTGGGTTGCTCTGGTTCAGCCGGGCCGCGTCATTTATGAACTTGACGGTGTTGATGAAGCACTTGCTCGTGAAGCTTTCCGCCTTGCTGCGGCCAAGCTTCCGCTCAAGTCCATGTTCGTTACACGTCAAATCGGCCAGTAATAGGAGTGCAGAATGAAAGCCAAAGATTTACGCGCTATGGACGAAGCTGCGCTTAACAAAGAACTGCAGGATCTTCTGAAAGCCCAGTTTAATCTGCGCATGCAGAAGTCTCATCAGCAACTTGAAAACACGAGCCTGATTCGTCAGACACGCCGCGATATCGCCCGCGTCCGTACGATTCTTGCTCAGAAGGCAGCGACGAAATGAGCGAAAACAAACTGACACGCACGCTGATCGGCAAAGCTATTAGCACCAAGATGGACAAGACTGTTACGGTTCTTGTCGAACGTAAGGTTAAACACACGATCGGAAAGATCGTCGTCAAGAGCAAGAAGTATCATGTTCATGACGAAAACAATGACGTTAGAGAAGGCGATATCGTCGAAATCTCCGAAACACGTCCGATTTCCCGCACGAAATCCTGGACAGTTTCCAAGATCGTCGAACGTGCTGAAATCTAATTGATTTGTAAATAGATCTTAATAAGCACTTTAGAGAGCTTGCAATGTTATCCGTATATCGGATATACTTGCGGCTCTCTAATTCTTTTTGCGAAAGAATTTCTTTCGGATTAAGTAGTTAGAGGTTCTTGGGGTTCCGGTTTTTTTGAACAACCCACAAAGCTTGCGGGTATCTGTGAGATTGAATTGGAAACTCTTCTCCCGGACGGGACCAAAACTGGCCGAGCGCCGCGAATCGCGTCGAACTCGGAATAAGTTGGAATATATAAAACCATGATTCAGATGCAATCTAATCTGGACGTAGCCGACAACACCGGTGCACGTTCAGTTCAATGTATTAAAGTGTTGGGCGGCTCCAAACGCCGTTACGCTAATATTGGCGACATTATCAAAGTGACCGTCAAAGATGCAGCTCCGCGCGGCCGCGTCAAAAAAGGCGAAGTCTACTCTGCCGTTGTTGTTAGAACTGCTAAAGGCGTTCGTCGTCCTGACGGCTCTTCTATCTGCTTTGACGGCAATGCTGCTGTTTTGCTTAACAACAAACTGGAACCGATCGGAACACGTATCTTCGGGCCGGTTACGCGTGAACTGCGTACCGAACGCTTCATGAAGATTGTTTCCCTCGCTCCTGAAGTTCTCTAAGGAGAGGATGGAAATGCAACGTATCCGTAAAGGTGACGAAGTTATCGTTATCACCGGCCGTGACAAGGGCAAGAAAGGCACTGTTACAGCTGTTCATGACGATGGAAAAGTCGTCGTTGAAGGTATCAACATTGTTAAGAAGCACGTCAAGCCGAACCCCATGCTGGGCCAGGCCGGCGGCATTATGGACAAGACGCTTCCGATCGAAGGATCCAACGTCATGCTTGTCAACCCCAAAACCGGCAAGGGTGACCGCGTCGGCTACAAAGTTGTTGACGGCAAGAAAGTTCGCGTCTTCAAGAGTGACGGTGCCGTTGTCGGCGCTAAGGCATAAGAGGTCGCAGATAAATGTCTCGTTTTTTGAATAAGTACCGTGACGAAGTGATTCCGGCCCTGACAAAACAGTTCGGCTACAAAACCGAAATGCAGGTTCCCCGTATCACCAAGATCACTCTGAATATGGGTGTCGGCGATGCAGTCAACGACAAGAAGCTTGTTGACCACGCTGTCGAAGATCTGACCAAGATTTCCGGTCAGAAGCCAATCGTTACCAAAACTCGTAAAGCCATCGCTAACTTCAAGATCCGTGAAAACATGCCTATCGGCTGCATGGTCACGCTTCGCGGAGAGCGTATGTATGAATTCCTGGACCGCTTAGTCACTATCGCTTTCCCGCGTGTTCGTGACTTCCGTGGTGTCAGTGCCCGCTCTTTCGACGGCCGCGGCAACTACAACATCGGTCTGAAGGAACAGATCATTTTCCCGGAAATTGAATACGACAAGATCGACAAGCTCCGTGGTATGAACATCAGCATTACGACAACCGCTAAGACGGACGAAGAGGCTAAGGCACTTCTTTCTGCCTTCCACTTCCCGTTCCGTAACTAAGCGAGGTGATTTAATTGGCTAAGCTCGCATTAATCAATCGTGAACTCAAGCGCAAAGCCTGCGCTCAGAAGTTTGCTGCTAAACGCGCCGCTCTCAAAGCGGTCATTAACGATGCTACCCGCTCGATGGAAGAGCGCATGGAAGCACGCAACGCACTTCAGTCTCTGCCCCGTGACGCAAGTCCGTGCCGTCAGCGTAACCGCTGTGAATTGACCGGTCGTCCCCGCGGAACATTCCGCAAATTCGGTCTGGCAAGAGGCAAGATCCGCGAAGCGGCTATGCATGGTGACATTCCCGGCCTGACAAAGGCCAGCTGGTAAGCGAGGAGATTACAAAATGAGTATCAGTGATCCGATCGCCGACATGCTGACCCGTATTCGCAACGGTCAGATGGTCGACAAAACGGAAGTGACTATGCCTTCTTCCAAACTGAAGGTAGCTATTGCAAAAGTTCTCGAAGACGAAGGCTACATCGACGGTTACACCGTTGACGCCAACGACGGCAAGCCCGTTCTTCGTATTGGTCTTAAATACTATGCCGGTCGTCCCGTGATTGAAATGATTGAACGCGTTTCTCGTCCCGGACTGCGTGTGTACAAGAACCACGAAACAATTCCTCAGGTCATGAACGGCCTCGGAATTGCGATCATCTCCACACCGAAGGGTGTGATGACTGATCGTAAGGCTCGTGCAGCAGGTATTGGCGGCGAAGTTCTTTGCGTCGTTGCCTAAGCCGGAGGTAGGAAATATGTCACGAGTTGCTAAGATCCCAGTCGTTCTGGGCAAAGGTGTAGAGGCCAAGATCGAAAACGGTTTCATTACCGTTAAAGGTCCGAAAGGCACTCTTTCTCAGAAGCTTAATCCGGTTGTCGAAGTTACTATCGACAACGGCGAAGTTCATTTCAAGGCCATTGAGCCGACAAAGTTCTCCAACGCCATGAGCGGTACGCTCCGAGCTCTGGTTAACTCCATGAACATCGGCGTGACCGAAGGCTTCACCAAAAAGTTAAATCTGGTTGGCGTGGGCTACAAGGCTCAGGCTCAGGGCAATGTCCTGAATCTGTCCCTCGGTTTCTCTCATCCTGTTGCATACAAGATGCCTGAAGGAATCGAAGTCAAGACCCCGACACCGACTGAAATTGTGATTCACGGCGCTGACAAGCAGAAAGTCGGACAGGTTGCTGCGGAAGTTCGCAGCTACCGCGAACCTGAACCCTATAAGGGCAAGGGTGTCCGCTATGCTGATGAAGTTGTGATCATCAAGGAAACTAAGAAGAAATAAGCGGGCGGAGGCTTAAAGTGATCGACAAGAAACAAAATCGTCTGCGTCGTGCGCGTGCCACGCGTGCCCGCATCAAGGACATGAAGGTTAATCGCCTGACTGTTCATCGTACAAACCTGCACATCTATGCACAGATCATCTCTGCTGACGGTAAGAATGTTCTCTGCGCTGCTTCTACGCTCGAACCCGAAGTTCGTGCACAATTAGCCGGTGTGACAGGAAAGGGCGGCAACGTCAACGCTGCAAAACTCATCGGTACACGCATTGCTGAAAAAGCAAAAGCTGCCGGAATTGAGTCTTGCGCATTCGACCGTGCCGGATATCGTTTTCATGGCCGTATTGCCGCGCTTGCCAACGCAGCGCGCGAAGCCGGTCTCAAGTTCTAAGGAATAGCTAAATGGCAAAGAATCCCAAAAACGCAGTTGCCGAGGAACAGGACGACGGCATTCGCGAAAAAATGATTGCGGTCAATCGTGTTACCGAGGTTGTTAAAGGCGGCCGTATTCTCGGTTTCGCTGCTTTGACAGTGGTTGGTGACGGCGATGGACGCATCGGCATGGGCAAAGGCAAGTCCCGTGAAGTTCCGGTTTCCGTTCAGAAAGCAATGGATCAGGCTCGCCGCGCTATGGAAAAAGTACCTCTTCGCAACGGTACCATTTTCCACGCTGTTGAAGGCCATCACGGTGCTTCCCGCGTTATGCTCCATCCGGCCCCCGAAGGTACCGGCGTTATCGCCGGCGGCCCGATGCGCGCCATTTTCGATGTGATGGGCATCCGCAACATCGTTGCCAAGTCCCATGGCTCTTCCAATCCTTACAACATGGTTCGCGCCACACTTGATGCACTGAGCAAGCTTCGTTCTCCGAGCGAAATTGCTGCCAAGCGCGGTAAGACCGTTGAAGAACTCATCGGTTAAGAATCTGGAGTTTAGAAATGGAAAAGAAAACCATTAAAGTGACCCTCGTCAAGAGCCCGATCGGCTGCAAAAAAGCCCATCGTCAGACTGTTCTCGGTCTGGGTCTCAAGAAAATTCGTCAGACACGCGAGCTGGAAGACACACCTGCCGTCCGCGGCATGATCAACACGGTCTCCTACCTGGTTCGTGCTGAATAATTGAGGATTAGACAATGAAACTTAATACTATTCAGCCGGCAGCTGGTTCCAAGAGCGCTTCTCACCGCGTCGGTCGCGGTGTCGGCAGCGGCTGGGGCAAGACTGCAGGCCGCGGCCACAAAGGTCAGAAGTCCCGTGCAGGCGGCTTCCACAAAGTCGGTTTCGAAGGCGGCCAGATGCCTTTGCATCGTCGTCTGCCGAAGCGCGGCTTCACATCCTGGACACATGAATTCGTCGCTGAAGTTCGCTTGAGCGATCTCGAAAAACTGGGTCTGGACGAAGTCAACCTGGCAGATTTGATCAACGCTAACGTGATCAAATCCAACATGAAGGACGCTCGTGTGATCCTCTCCGGAGAAATCACTCGCAAAGTTACCGTCCGCGGTATGTCTGTCACCAAAGGTGCCAAGGCCGCTATTGAAGCAGCCGGCGGTTCCGTTGTTGTAGACGCTGACAAATAATTTGAGATAAGGAATTAAACGTGGCCAAGAACATTCCAGCGAAAGCCGGCAGTAAATACGGCGACTTATACAGACGTCTGATTTTTCTTGTTTTGGCTCTCGTTGTCTATCGTATCGGCACGCATATTCCGGTTCCCGGTATCGATCCAGATACCTTAAAAGAGCTGTTTAATCAGCAGCAGGGCGGCATCTTAGGGCTGTTCAACATGTTCTCAGGCGGCGCCCTGTCCCGTTTCTCCGTTTTCGCGCTTGGTATCATGCCGTACATTTCGGCATCGATTATCATGCAGATGCTTTCTTACGTACTTCCTTCTCTGGAATCTCTGCGTAAGGAAGGCGAGTCCGGCAGAAGAAAGATCACGCAGTACACCCGTTACGGTACACTGCTTCTCGGTTTGTTTCAGGCTCTCGGTATTGCCGTGGCCCTGGAAACACAGCCGGGCCTGGTCATTGATCCGGGCTTCTTCTTCCGCAGCGTCTGTGTGATTTCTCTGGTCACCGGCACCATGTTCCTGATGTGGTTAGGTGAGCAGATTACAGAGCGCGGCATCGGCAACGGCATTTCGATCATCATCTTCGCAGGTATCGTCGCCGGGCTTCCGGCTGCGGTCAGCGGTTTGTTCCAGTTGGTTTCCACCGGCGCGATCGGACCTCTGTCTGCGATTTTCATCATTGCGATCGTGATGCTGGTGACGGCTTTTGTTGTCTTCATCGAAAGAGGACAACGCCGTATTACCGTCAACTATGCAAAACGTCAGGTCGGAAACCGCATTTACGGCGGCCAGAGCTCTTATCTTCCTCTGAAGATAAACATGGCCAATGTGATTCCGCCGATCTTTGCATCTTCGCTGATTCTCTTCCCGGCTACTTTAGCCAGTTGGTTTACCAGCGGCGACTCCACTCGTTGGATTCGTGACTTAGCGGCTTCTCTTTCTCCGGGTCAACCGCTTTATACATTGCTCTACGCTGCCTTGATCGTTTTCTTTGCATACTTCTACACGGCATTGGTTTTCAATCCGAAAGAAACTGCAGAGAACCTCAAGAAGAGCGGTGCTTTCGTTCCCGGTATTCGTCCGGGCGAGCAGACCTCTCGTTATATTGACAAGGTCCTGCTTCGCTTAACACTTGCCGGTTCGATCTATTTAGTGTTTGTCTGTTTGGTTCCTGAGTTCCTCAACCTGCGATTCAACGTTCCGTTCTACTTCGGCGGTACATCGCTGCTGATCGTTGTGGTCGTGACAATGGATTTCATGAGTCAGGTTCAGGCTTATCTCATGAGTCATCAATACGAATCTCTGCTGAAGAAAACAAACTTCCGCGGATTCGGTCCCGGTTCACTTCCCCGCTAACGGGTTGTAACCATTAAAAAAATTGCTATAAAGGGCGGGATTAGTTTATAATCCCGCTCCTTATGCTTTACTCTGTCATCTGCACTACATTTGGCGGAGTCGGTTCTGTATGAAGTCTTCGCGAGAGGCTTCTTACACTTTTGGAGATAACTATGAAAGTAAACGCTTCGGTCAAAAAAATGTGCCGTAAGTGCAAGATCATCAAGCGCAAAGGCGTGGTCCGCGTTATCTGCTCGGATCCCCGTCATAAACAGCGCCAAGGCTAATTAGAGGTAAATAATGGCTCGTATCGCCGGTATTAACATTCCGCCGAATCAGCACGCTGAAATCGGCTTGACTGCCATCTATGGCATCGGCCGTCCCCGTGCCCGTGAAATTTTGGAAGCGGTTGGTGTTGAAAAAACTAAGAAGGTTAAAGATTTAACAGACGCCGAACTCGAACGCATTCGTGATGCGATCAGCAAGCTCACTGTTGAAGGCGACCTTCGTCGTGAAATTCAATTGTCAATTAAACGCCTTATCGACTTAGGCACCTACAGAGGCATGCGTCATCGCCGCGGTCTGCCCGTTCGCGGTCAGCGCACTCGTACGAATGCACGCACTCGCAAGGGTCCGAAGAAAGCTGGCGTCGCTCTCAAAAAGTAAGGTAAAGGACGACTATGGCAGGAAAGATTCCTAACGCTCAGCAGATCGCTGCTCAGCGTGCTCGTAGAAAAGTTAAAAAAGTTGTGACCGAAGGCATCGCTCACGTTCACGCTTCCTTTAACAACACAATCATCACTATTACTGACCGTCAGGGCAATGCTATTGCAGCTTCCAGCTCCGGCGCTCAGGGTTTCAAAGGCTCTCGTAAGTCCACTCCGTTCGCAGCTCAGGTTGCTGCCGAACAGGCCGGCCGTCACGCCCTTGAATATGGCTTAAAGAACGTTGAAGTCCGCATTACCGGACCCGGACCCGGCCGTGAGTCGAGTGTTCGCGCTCTCAACGCTCTTGGTATTCGCGTCACTTCCATTCAAGACGTTACTCCCGTTCCTCACAACGGTGTTCGTCCTTCGAAGCGTCGTCGTGTTTAATAACTAATTCCCGCGTTTGTCGTGAAATCGATGAACTGAATGTGGAAGACACAGGATAAGAGAAAAAATGGCTCGTTATACCGGACCTAAAGAAAAGCTCGCACGCCGTGAAGGCTGCGACTTGAATCTGAAGAGCGCTGTTCGCTCCTTCGATTCAAAATGCAAATCCGAATCTGCCCCCGGTCAGCATGGACGCACTTCCGGTGCTCGTCTTTCTGACTACGGTGCTCAGCTTCGTGAAAAGCAGAAAGTTAAACGTATGTATGGCGTTCTCGAACGTCAGTTCAGACTGTATTTTGCCAAAGCTGCCCGCAAACGCGGCAACACCGGCGAACAGCTCCTCAGCCTTCTTGAAAGCCGCTTAGACAACGTTGTCTATCGTATGGGCTTCGGCTGCACACGTGCTGAAGCACGTCAGCTCGTTTCCCACTGCGCTATCAGCGTTAACGGCAACAAGGTAAATATTCCTTCCTACTCCGTTAAGGCCGGTGATGTTATCGCCGTCCGTGAGAAGGCTAAGAATCAGGTTCGCATCGCCGAATCCCTGAAACTGGCCGAGTCCAACGGTCTGCCCGACTGGGTTTCCGTTGACACCAAGAAATTGGAAGGCACTTTCAAGAATGTTCCTGCCCGTGACGAAATTTGTCCGGACGTGAACGAATCTCTGATTGTTGAATTGTATTCTCGCTAATTTGCAGTACCCCGGCAGTGTAGTGCGCTGCCGGTTTAGTTTTACACACGATCTCTTCCTTGAGGCAGAGGTCGTCGTGTCATTTATGAGCCTCAATAATTCCTACAGCCTTATCGGTGTAACGAGCCGAGGGTATTGTTAAAAGGAAAATTAATGTCTGTAAATGCTCTCCTTAAGCCTCGCAGCATTGAAGTTGAAACTGCAGAAGGCAATCCTTATTCCGCCACCGTGACGATGGAACCGTTTGAAACCGGTTATGCGCACACCCTTGGTAATGCGCTTCGCCGTGTTCTTTTGAGCTCCATGGTCGGTTTTGCTCCGACAGAAGCCCAGATTGCAGGCGTTGTTCATGAGTACAGCCAGATTGACGGCGTTAAGGAAGACGTGGTCGACATTCTTCTGAATGTCAAAGGCATCATCTTTAAGCTCGAAAACCGTGACGAAGTTACGATCACACTTCGTAAAGAAGGCGAAGGTGTCGTCACTGCCGCGGACTTCGATCTGCCGCACGATGTTCAGATTCTCAATCCGGAACATGTCATTGCCAACCTTTCCGGCGGCAAGCTTGATATGCAGCTCAAGATTGAAAAAGGCCGCGGCTACCAGCCCGGTGACATGAGAGCACTTAAGGACGACTATAGCAAGGGTACGATCGGCCGCATCATTATGGATGCTTCCTTCTCCCCGATCCTGCGTGTTGCTTACCGTGTCGAAAACGCACGTGTCGAACAGCGCACCGACCTTGACAAACTTGTTATGAACATTGAGACGAACGGCGCCATCCTTCCGGAAGAAGCGCTTCGTCAAGCCGCCCATATTCTTCAGGATCAGCTCTCCGTCTTCGGCGGACTGCCCACCATCGGTCTCGAACCCGTTGCTCCGCAGCCTGCTTTCGGCGCAATGCAGCCGCAGGCCCCTGTCGAAGCTCCGATGGCCAAACCTCAGCCTCCGGTTGATCCGATCCTTCGTCGTCCGGTCGACGACCTTGAACTTACCGTTCGTTCCGCCAACTGCCTCAAGGCCGAAAATATTTACTATATCGGCGACTTGATCCAGAGAACCGAAAACGAACTGCTCAAGACTCCAAACCTTGGCCGCAAGTCCCTTAACGAAATTAAGGAAGTTCTTGCCGCTCACGGCTTGACACTCGGCATGAAGCTGGAAAACTGGCCTCCTGTCGGTCTTGACCACTAATTGCAGAACAATTTGTAGTACTTGTTTTATTTGAATTATTTGTCAGCAGTACCCGGCTCGGTTAGAATGCCGAGCCTACCCGCCCGCTCCGGTAGGAGATAGAAGAGACGGGAGATGCCTAAATGGCACCCTAACTAGAAACTTTTAAGGAATTTAAAAAATGCGTCATAAACTCGGACTTCGCAAACTGAATCGTACATCGGCTCATCGTCTGGCCATGCTCCGCAACATGATGAACTCTCTGCTTCGTCATGAAGCCATCAAGACCACACTGCCGAAAGCCAAAGAACTTCGCCGCGTCGTCGAACCGATGATCACTCTGGCCAAAGAACCGACAGTTGCGAACAAGCGTCTTGCCTTCAACCGTCTGCGCGATCGCGAAATCGTTGTCAAACTGTTCAACGAAATCGGACCGATGTTCAAAGACCGTAAAGGCGGCTACACACGTATCCTGAAGATGGGCTACCGTGTCGGCGACAACGCTCCTCTGGCTTATGTTGAACTTGTTCAGAAGACAACTGACGCTGCTCCTGCTAAAGAAGAAGCTCAGAAAGCTGAATAATTTCTCTGAAGTGATTTAAGACAAAGGCTCGCAATCGCGAGCCTTTGTTGTGTCCGCGCATAAGGAAATCAAAAGTCAACTACCTCGGCCTAAAGGCCGCGACTTGAAAAAGCCTCTAGTTGACTAGCCTCAGG
>NZ_GL883739.1 GCF_000205025.1 Parasutterella excrementihominis YIT 11859
GTCCTTCTCAGGACTTTTGCAACATCCCCTTTTGCTTTAGTCAACAAAAGTTCTAATCAGCCAATGAGCGGAATGTGGCAAGAGCTAAATTCACACTTTCCTTTGTCGCCTTAGTCAGGGCTTCCTTCGTATCGTCAAGCACGATGCCTTTTTCAGAGGCTCCGCGGCCGGCTGCAGTATTGACTATCTGGCAAATCGCTGCGTACTTGAGATTTAACTCTCTAGCCAAGCATGACTCGGGCATCAGTGTCATACCGACATAGTGACCGCCGTCATTATCGATGCGATCAACTTCGGCCGCCGTTTCGAGTCTCGGACCTTGAGTGCAGGCGTAAGTACCGCCGTCAATAATCGGAAGATCCAGCTCCTCAGAAGCATCAACAATTGCTTCTCTCAAATCCATATCAAACGGATAAGTGAAGTCAATGAAGTTAATGAACTTCTCTTTGCCGGTGTTGTAGCTGGTTTCTCTGCCCCAGGTATAGTCAATGATCTGATCGGGTACGGCAATCGCACCGATATCATCTTCAGGCAAAACAGCGCCGACGGAAGCCAATGCGATCACGGCTTTGGGCTCGAACTGTGAAAGAGCCCAAATGTTGGCGCGATAGTTAATCATGTGCGGCGGCTTCTTCTCAGTCGTCCCGTGCCGAGATAAAAATACGATGTTCAGTCCGTCAATCACTCCACGGCAAATTTCGACCGGCTCTTTACCGTAGGGAGTGTCAATTTTCTCAATGACCTTGCCTTCTAAAAGAGACAACTGGTCCAAACCGCTTCCGCCGATCAACGCAAAATTAGCCATCCGCCTTTACTCCTTGATTGATCATTTTGAATAACTCAGGTTCGTCTATGATATTAACGCCTAAAGCCTCGGCTTTGGCGAGTTTGGATCCCGCAGATTCGCCGGCCAAAACATAACTCGTCTTCTTAGAGACCGATCCGCTTACCTTTCCGCCCGCTTTACGAATAATATCGCTGGCCTCGTCTCTGGAAAGCGTTGGTAGTGTGCCGGTCAGAACGAATGTCAAACCGTTCAGCGGAAGTTCCTGGCCACTCGTGCCCGTACCCTCTTCCCACACGACGCCGCGATCCATCAGGTCATTGATCACCGCGATGTTCGCCGGTTCGGCAAAGAAGTGCAGAATGTTTTCCGCGCCCGACGGACCGATGTCTTCAACTTCCTGCAGCTGTTCTAACGAAGCCTCTTCCAGCGGTTTTAAAGCACCGAAGTGCGATGCTAAATTCCTCGCCGTAGCCTCTCCGACTTCCGGAATGCTGATGGCGTACAAGAAACGTTCAAGCGTGGTCTTCTTGGAAGCTTCAATAGAGGCGACAAGTTTCTCGGCAGATTTTTGTCCCATACGGTCCAGACCGACGAGCTTGTCGACGGTCAAACGGTAAATATCCGCAACCGTAGTAACCAAATCATGTTCAATCAGCTGTTCGGCCAATTTTTCCCCGATACCGTCAATGCCCATGGCTTTGCGGCTGACAAAGTGGAGAATGCTTTGGGCTCGCTGAGCGCGGCAGAAAAGACCGCCGCTGCAGTGGCGATCCTTTTCTCCGTCTTCTTTATAAGCGTGAGAACCGCAGACCGGACAGAATTCCGGCATCACGAAATCTCTGGCGTCTTTCGGCCTAAGCTCGGGAATTACTCGGACGATCTCGGGGATAACGTCGCCGGCACGATGGACAACGACCGTGTCTCCGATCTTTATACCCATGTTCTGTAGGAATTCTTCGTTGTGCAGAGAAACATTGCTGATGGTGGTTCCGCCGACAAACACGGGCTTGAGGCGAGCGACGGGCGTAAGTTTGCCGGTGCGTCCGACTTGAACGGTAATATCCAAAACCTGCGTTTGAACTTCTTCCGGCGGATATTTATGGGCCACGGCCCAGCGAGGTTCTCTGGAGACGAATCCCAGCTGTTTCTGGCGGGCAAAACTATTGACTTTGTAGACCACGCCGTCAATATCAAACGGCAAATCGTGACGAATACGAGCGACTTCTAAATGGAATGCCTCAAGTTGTTCCGGTGTTTGCACGACGATCCGATTGCTGATCACCGGGAAGCCTTTAGATTTCAAATAATCAAGCAGTCCCGACTGGGTATCGGCCGGCATCTCGCTCACTTCGCCGTAGCCGTAGGCATAAAAGTTCAGATTGCGTTTCGCCGTCAGGGCCGAGTCCAGCTGGCGGAGACTGCCGGCTGCTGCATTACGAGGGTTGGCAAAAAGCTTCGCTCCGACCGCTTCCTGCTCTTCATTAAGCTTGCGGAACACTTCCTTGTGCATGATCACCTCGCCGCGGACTTCAAAAATCTTCGGGAAGCCATCGACCTTTAAAGGAAGCGTCTTAATCGTTTTGACGTTCGCTGTAACGTCTTCACCGGTGTAGCCGTCTCCGCGGGTCGCGGCCTGAACAAGAACGCCGTCCTCATAACGCAAGTTAATGGCCAGCCCGTCGAATTTCAATTCGCAGTCATAATCAATCGTCTGATCGGGCGTCAGTTCAAGTTCTCTTCTTACGCGGGCGTCAAAATCATAAGCGCCTTGAGCAGTGTAGTCCGTTTCGGTATGAATGGAGAGCATCGGCACGGCATGCGTGACTTTTTTCAGTTCGCTCTGGACGGTTGCACCGACGCGCTCCGTCGGTGAAACCGGACTTTTGAACTGAGGATATTCTTTTTCCAGTCGCGCCAGTTCTTGGAACAACGAGTCATAGATCTCGTCAGACACCGTCGGAGCATTGTCGATGTAATAAGCCTTGTTGTGCTTTTCAAGCTCCTCGGCCAGTTTCTCCATTCGGAGTTTAACTGCCTCTAATTTTTTCTTGTCTTGCTCTTCCATTTCGTACCTGAACCAAATAAAAACATCGGGTTCCTTACTGTACTCGCTGGGAATCCGATGTTTGAATCAGAATGATAAATTTGGGATCTTTTTAATCGAGAAGCTGATGTGCCCTAACGCTGCCCGGCTCGATATTGTTCTCACGCATCTGCTTATAGAAGCGGTCGAGTTCCTGCTTCAGCAGAGACACCGTGGCGCCCGAGATTTCACATCCCTTAGGATCCACAATCTTGGCATCAAACACGGCCGCAAAAGCGTTGGCAGCCGTCATCAGCAGACGCAGGGGATCGCTTTCAGGAGCGATCAGCGGAACGTTCAGAGAAATCGCAATATTTCTGTCGTCCAGCCAGCGAAGTTCGATCGTGCCCTTACGGTTGCCCTGACGTTTGCCGTTTTTATCCAAAACCAGCTCACCCAGCTTTTCATAATGCGTCATGCTTCTGCGCTTTAAGCCCAAGAGCATCGTTTCTTTTTCGAAATCATCGATAGAAACCGGTTCTAAAGGACGCAGCAGAAGCGTGATCTGCACGCCGAAATTCTTGATAAGTGCGTTGAGCTGATCCGTATGGTTGTTCAGCAGCTGCATTTCCTTCATTTCTGAAGTGCCGTCCAAGTTCATTTCCATACGCAGGAAAACCAGCTGATACAGATTCGATAGGGACACCTGGTCGAAAGAAGCTTTACCGGAAGCCAGCTGAATATAGAAGGCAATTGCCGAGAACATGCCGATCGCATCCGGCACGAACCAGCGGTTGCTGTTGGCTTCCAGCGCCAAGATGCGCAGCAGACCTCTCGGAGCATTTTCCATTGCCGTTTTAACGAACGGTGCGAGCTGGCTACCGGTTACCGGCTTCTTGAAGGTAATGCGAACGAGTTCCGTGACAAAGGGATCATATTTAGGCAGACCGCTGTCATCAATCTCTTCCAATACCGGAGAAGTTTCAACGGGCTCCTCTTCCTCTTCGGTTTCTTTCAGGAGAACCTCCTGAACTTCCTCGATCGTCTCTTCTGGTGACTGAGACTCAGACTGCGGTTCTTCAGCAGGAGGTGAGGTCTTCTTAATCTCGTCGACTTTAATGTCGCCGGAATTGATCAAATCCTCGCCGAAAATCGGCTCCTGAGGAATCCTCGGAGGTGTTTTATCTTCGACTTTCTCATGACTTGACGTCTCTTTGATTCGAAGCCAATACCAAACGCCGACGCCGCCAACCGCAAGGATCAGGACTATCGTTACCCCCATTCCAACCATATTCATCTTTCTTTAGCTAAATCCTAAACCTGCGGTTGTGTTCTCCGCAGGCTACTACTCAAGTCTCAATATTCTACAGGCTTATGAAGAAAACCACCGTATTACGAACTGATGCAATTTTATTTTTTCCGCGTTACCCACGGCGGTTCAAACCGCTTTGTCTTTCTTTCCGCGACCTTATAATTTATGGCCTCTAATTAAACACATAGCGGAAAAATAATTTTCATGTCTACAGCTCCTTGCAAGAATCTTGAGACTTTCCCGAATCCTCAGCCGAATCGGGATTATTTAATTCACATTGAAATCCCTGAGTTCACGTCGCTTTGCCCGTTAACCGGACAGCCCGACTTCGCCACACTTCTGCTCGACTACATTCCGGACCAGAAGAATGTCGAACTCAAGGCACTGAAACTCTATATGTGGAGTTATCGTCAGGAAGGTGCTTTCCATGAAGCCATCACCAACAAGATCCTGGACGATCTCGTTGCGGCCACTTCCCCTCGTTTCATAAGACTCAAGGCTAAATGGTGGGTCCGCGGCGGCATCTACACGACGGTCGTTGCTGAATACCGTAAAGAAGGCTGGACACCGGTCAAACCGGTTGAACTGCCTGAGTTCGAATCGAACGATCCGACTCGCGGTTAATCCGATTTTTTTCCTCAGCGGCCCGTTTCAACAGGCCGTTGTTTTTTCTGATCTGCATTTCGTAGTTTTCGAGCGCGGCAACTGCTTCTTCGTTCGCTAAAATTTTGTGAATATTCCGACGAAAATGATAAGTTGTTATGAACCCGCTGCTTAATACACTTCAGCCCTATCCCTTTGCCAAACTGCGCAAGCTTCTGGAAGGCGCCAAACTTCCCGAGGATCTCAAACCGATCTCCCTTTCTATCGGCGAGCCGAAACACCCGGCACCCGACACCGTCAAACAAGCCCTCTTCGACCATCAGGCTTTATTTGAAAAGTATCCTCCGACAGGCGGTTATCCTGAGCTGAAAGAGGCGATCGGGAACTGGATTGAAAAACGCTACGGCGTAAAACTCGATCCTGCTTCTCAGATTCTGCCGACCAACGGATCGCGAGAAGCCCTGTTTGCTTTAACGCAGGTTCTGATTGATCCGACCCAAGACCCGGTCGTTGTCATGCCGAATCCTTTCTATCAAATTTACGAAGGAGCCGCGAAATTGGCCGGCGCCCAACCGTATTTTTGCCCGATGACGGCTGAGACAGGCTTTAAACCCAACTACTCTTCCATACCGGAAGATGTCCTCAAACGCACCCAGCTGCTCTTTGTCTGCTCTCCGAACAATCCGACCGGAACGGTTCTGTCATTGGAGGACTGGAGAAAATTGTTTGACCTTTCCGACAAGTACGGTTTTGTGATCGGCAGCGACGAGTGTTATTCGGAAATTTATTTTGACGAGGACAATCCGCCGCTCGGCGCACTGAGCGCTGCCAAACTTCTAGGCAGACCGAACTTCGACCGTCTCATCGTCTTCTCAAGCTTATCCAAGCGTTCTAACATCCCCGGCATGCGTACCGGCTTTGTCGCCGGCGACGAAAAACTGATCAAACCGTTCCTGCTCTACAGAACTTATCACGGCAGCGCCATGGGGGGCGCCGTACAGCACGCCAGCATCGCGGCATGGAATGATGAAGAACATGTGCGGGAAAACAGAAGGTTTTATGTCGAAAAATTTAAGGCCGCCGTTCCTTTGCTGAAACAAGCGCTGGAAGTAGAAATGCCCGATGCAAGTTTTTATTTGTGGGCGAAAACGCCTATAGACGATAAACTCTATGCAAGACGGCTCTATGAGAAAAAAGGCATCACCGTCCTCCCGGGCAGTTTCCTTGGCCGGGAAGTCAACGGTGTTAATCCGGGCTCAGGCTACATTCGCATCGCACTGGTAGCCACCGTACCGGAAGTCACAGAGGCCGCCCAAAGAATTGCAGAATTTGACCCTTTTGAGGAATAACTATGGAAGCATTAAAGCAAATTATTGAACAATCTTTCGGGCTGCGTCCCGAACACTTTCCGCCCGAAGTTCAAAACTCCGTCGATGAAGTGATCAAACTGCTTCAGCAGGGAAAGCTTCGAGTTGCCGAAAAGATTGACGGCGAATGGGTCACCCATGAATGGATCAAAAAAGCCGTTCTTTTGAGCTTCCAGCTTTATCCGAACAAAATGGTCCGCGCCGGCGACCTCTCTTTCTTTGACAAGGTTCCCTCCCGCTTCGATCATTTTTCCGAAGCCGATTGGAAAGAATCCGGCATCCGCTGTGTGCCCACTGCTGTGGCTCGCCACGGCAGCTACATCGCTCCGAGCGTTGTATTGATGCCCTCCTTTGTCAACATCGGCGCCTACATCGGAGAAAACACCATGGTCGATACCTGGTCAACGGTCGGTTCCTGCGCTCAAGTCGGTAAGAACTGCCACCTTTCCGGCGGCGTCGGTATCGGCGGTGTTCTCGAGCCGCTTCAGGCAACCCCGACCATCATCGAGGACAACTGCTTTATCGGTGCCCGCAGCGAAATCGTTGAAGGCGTCATCGTTGAAGAAAACAGCGTGATCTCCATGGGTGTCTTCATCGGACAGAGCACGAAGATTTATGACCGTACCACCGGCGAAATTCATCGCGGCAGAGTACCTGCCGGTTCTGTCGTTGTTCCCGGAAGCTTGCCTTCCGCTGACGGCAAATACAACCTTAACTGCGCGGTCATCGTTAAGCGCGTAGACGCCAAGACGCGTTCGAAGACAAGTATTAACGAACTTCTTCGCGACTAATTTTAAGGGCCTTGAATATTCAAGGCCCTTTGTTTAGAGCCTCTGTCTTTCCTGACAGAGGTCTTCGCATTTCATCTACCTCTGAATTTGAGAATGTTCAGCATGCAGCAAGACCCTCTTGAACTCACGAAAAAAATCATCGCTTGCGAATCCGTGACGCCTTCGGATGCTGGCTCTCTGAAAATCTTTGCCGATCTCCTCTCTCAACACGGCTTCTCTTGTGAGGAAATCAATCGAGGGCAAACTAAAAATCTCTGGGCCAAGTACGGCTCGGGGGCCCCGGTATTTCTCTTTGCCGGTCATGTGGATGTTGTGCCGCCGGGTGCAGACGGCTGGAAGTTTCCTCCGTTTGTGCCAACGGAAGATGAGGGCTTCTTATACGGACGCGGTGCTCAGGACATGAAAACTTCCGACGCCTGTTTTGCGGCTGCCGCTTGTGAATTCGTTTCTAAACATCCCCAATTCAAAGGAACGATTGTCCTGCTGCTCACAAGCGACGAAGAAGGCGACGGCAAAGACGGCACTCAATATGCGCTTCAGGTTTTGTCGGACCGTGAGGTAGCGCCCGATTTCTGTATTGTCGGGGAGCCCAGCTGCACCAGGCTGCTTGGCGACACCATTAAAAACGGGCGCCGCGGCTCTCTAAACGGCAAACTCACCGTTCGAGGCATTCAGGGACACGTCGCGTATCCGAAAAAGGTCAGGAATCCTATTCACAGCGCCGCTCCTCTGCTCGCCGAACTCTCTCAAACCGTCTGGGATGAAGGTCTTCCTCCTTTCCCGGCCACTTCATTCCAAATCAGTAACATCCATGCAGGCACCGGAGCAGTCAATGTGGTTCCGGGTGAATGCGTCATTACCTTCAACATTCGGTACAACCCGAAGCACACCGCGGCGTCACTTGAGAAACAGATCGAAGACATGTGCCGGAAATATGTTTGGGATTTCAAGATTGAATGGCAGGAAAGCGCCTCGCCGTTTTTCTCGGAAAAGCCTTTCTTCAGAAACGAGCTAGCTGAAGCGATAAAGGACGTGACCGGCATCAAACCTGAGTTCTCGACTTCCGGTGGAACCAGCGACGGCAGATTTATTCGACAGTGGTGTCCTGAAGTTGTAGAGTTCGGACCGGTAAACGACCGAATTCATAAAGTCAATGAGCGCATTCCGACAAAGGATATCGCCTGCTTGTCCAAAATTTATTACAGAATACTGGAACGCATTTTTTTAAGTGAACATGATGGAAACTAATACTGAACCGCTTAAAACCATCCGCGACTTCATTCGATACTGCACGACAAGGCTTTATTCCTCTGAAGCTACCTTTAATCACGGCTACCAAAATCCGGAAGAAGAAGCCGCGTTTTTGGTCCTGCGCACACTCCGTATTCCGCTGGAATACGAAGAAAAATTCTTAGACGCCACATTAACCGGTAATGAACGGGAAACAGTACTGAATAACATTTCCCGCCGCTGCGACGACCTCGAACCGACAGCCTACATTACGAAAGAATGGTGGCTCACCGGGTTCCCCTTCTACGTGGACGAAAGAGTCTTGATTCCCCGTAGCTACATTGCCGAGCTGATCGAAAAAAATTTTGACGGTCTTCTCCCTGACCCTGCTCGTATCCACTCCATTTTGGATATGTGCACGGGTTCCGGCTGTTTGGCCATTCTGCTGGCAGAGAAGTTTCCTCAGGCTGAAGTTGATGCCGTCGACATCAGCAGCGACGCTCTAGAAGTGGCTGAAATCAACATCGCCGACTACGAATTCGAAAATCGTGTCTATCCGATTCAAAGCGATTTGTTCGAGAATCTGCAGAACACGAAATACGATCTCATTATTTCGAATCCGCCCTATGTCACGGAAGCTTCCATGGAAGGACTTCCTCAGGAATACCGTTACGAGCCTTCTTTAGCCTTGGTCGCAGGCGCCGACGGCATGGATATCATCGACCGGCTGCTTAAAGAAGTTAAAGCGCACTTAAATGACAACGGTGTTTTAATCGTTGAGCTCGGAGACGGCGCCGAAAACTTCAAGGAACGTTTCCCCAATATTGAGGTCACCTGGCTGCCCACCTCCGGCGGCAAAGATCAAGTCTTCATGATTAAGAAAGAACAGCTTCCCGATGCTTAGACTTCAGAATGTGAGCCTGGTTCGAGGCGTAAGAGTTTTATATAAAAACGTCAATCTCACGACTTCGGACGGAGAAATTATCGGACTAGTCGGACCCAACGGGTCCGGCAAGTCCACGCTTTTCGCCGCAATTCTGGGCGAGCTCTCCACTGAGGACGGCGACATCCTTGCGCCTCCTTTGAACCGCATCTCGCACGTGGCCCAGCGTGTGGTTGAGACCGATCTTCCTGCCTTGGAATACATCCTGGAGGGACACGCTCCTTTGATGGAAGCCAAAGCAGAACTCAAGCGAGCGGAAGAAGCCGGCGATGATATGGCTTATGCACAAGCTGTTGCACACTTGGCCGAAATCAATGAAGGCGCTGTCGTCGCAAAAGCCGAAGAAATTCTCTACGGTTTGGGTTTCAAGCCCAATGACTCTTCGCGCCAGGTCTCAGAGTTTTCTGGCGGTTGGAGAAACCGAATCGCGCTGGCTCGTGCGCTCATGCGTCCGGCCGATTTGCTTCTGTTGGATGAGCCTACCAACCATTTGGACATTGACTCGGTCATCTGGCTCGAAAGTTTCCTGAAGCAGCAGGAAGCCACCGTCATTGTCATTTCTCACGACAGAGAATTCCTGGATCGAATTGCAAAATCCATTTGGTCGGTTGAAGACAACACGATCAATCGGTACGGCGGCAACTACTCACAGTTTGAAGTCACCAGAGCTCAAAAACTCGCGCTTCAGCAAGCCGCCGCTAAAGCCTACGAACGCGCCGCTTCGCACCTCCAGGCCTACATTGATCGATTCCGCTACAAGGCCACGAAAGCTCGTCAGGCTCAGTCACGAATTAAGATGCTGGAAAAACTTCAATCCGTCGAGCCGGTCTTGGCGAAGAACGAATGGAGGTTTTCTTTCCTGCAACCGGAGAAAGTGCCTCAGCATTTAATCACCGCTGAAGGAGTTGCCTGCGGATACGAACCCGACCATCCCATCCTGACTCAAGTTAAGTGCAATATCTCAGCAGGTGCTCGAATCGGTATATTAGGCGTTAACGGCGCCGGTAAGTCGACGCTTGTGAAGACCCTCATCGGTGAGCTTGAGCCTCTAGCCGGAGAAATCCGCTACGGACAAGGCCTGGAGATCGGCTATTTCGCTCAGCATCAGCTCAATGACTTAAGAGATGACGAGTCTCCTCTGCAGCATTTAACGCGCATTGCCCCTCCGAATATGCGCGAACTGGACTTGAGGAACTTCTTAGGCAAATTCCGCTTTTCCGGAGATCAGGCTCTTGCACCGGTCGGTCCCATGTCCGGCGGAGAAAAAGCCCGCCTCTCCCTAGCGCTTATCGCTTGGAACAAACCAAATCTTCTCGTGCTGGACGAACCGACCAATCACCTGGATATGGAAACCCGCGAGGCTCTGACCGTCGCCCTGTCCTCTTATGAAGGCGCCGTCCTCCTCGTCTCTCACGATCGTCATTTGCTCAGAGCCAGCTGCGACGAACTTTGGTTGGTTCGTGACGGCAAGCTCTCTGAATTTGACGGAGATTTGGATGAATATGCCGAAATTGTCTTAAAGGACAAGAAAGCGAGGAATGCGGCACCTGAAGATTCCGGGGCACCTGTTCCGGTGAATCGTAAGGAGCAGCGCCGAAACGAGGCTCAGGAACGTGCACGCATCAGTGCACTGTCTAAACCTCTCAAGAAAGAGCTCAGCAAGATCGAGAAAGAACTCGATTTAGCCAACAAAGAGAAGAGCGCTTTGGATCTCAAACTTGCTGACACTGATTTTTATCAAGGAAATCAGGACGAGGTTGCAGAAGCCTTAAAACGCCACGGCGAACTCTCTTCCAAGATTGACGAACTCGAAGGCCGCTGGCTCGAAATTTCCGAAGAGCTTCAGAACATCAGTTCGTCGAGCGATCTTTCTTAAGCCCAATCTCTAAAACTTCAATTCCTTCATCCCGGAGTTCTGATACCTCTTCCGAGGTCGGAGTTCCGGTGATGAGGCGGTCCGGGGCGTCTCCTCTGTGAATGGAGCGAGCCTCATCGGCAAATCGATCCCCGACAAATTCGCTCTCATCCAAAATCTTTTTGACCGTTTTATAGACGGTATGCATTGCCTCCACGGTATTTTGCGAGACATCCTTTTGTGTAGAAGAAGCCTGGATGTGAGGCGCAGAAAGGGCTCTCGAAATGACATTCGAATTACACACGGGACATGTGAAAAAACCGTTCTTTTTTTGTTCCTCAAAAGCTTCGATGCTGGGCACCATCGCCTCGAACGTATGTCCGTTTTCACAAATAAAATTAAAAACCTTTAATCCCATCTTTATTTGGAAAAGTGAATAGTCCTCGCTTATAGGATAAAAGAAAAGGCGCTGATTTTCCACCGAAAAACATTGGGTTTTTCACCGAACTATTTGAAGTTAAAAGACAAATACGGGGAGAAATCTGCGCCTCTAAAAGCGTGTTCACAAATATAAACATTTCCCTTTCAAAGTAATTTCCTCAACTCGTTTGACAAGTCAAAAAAGCCTCTGTATAGTGCAACTTCTGTCGCGGGAGTAGCTCAGTTGGTAGAGCGCAACCTTGCCAAGGTTGAGGTCGCGAGTTCGAGACTCGTCTCCCGCTCCACACAGTTTCTGAAAATAGTGTAGAATCACGCTCCACGCGGGAGTAGCTCAGTTGGTAGAGCGCAACCTTGCCAAGGTTGAGGTCGCGAGTTCGAGACTCGTCTCCCGCTCCAAATTCTTTTCATCGGTGACCCGCGTTTGCGGATTTTTTTATTTCTGCGCCAAGAAAAGAAATGGCGAAAAACCTTTCGATTCCTCGCCGCCGTCCCTATTCCTTTAGGAAATTATTTCTTGCCTCCTAACAGAGAGCCAAGAATGCCTCTCAGGATTTTTTCTCCGCTTTGGCGAACAACCTTTTCGACAATTCCTTCACGATGGCCGCCCCTAGGTCCTGTAGAGCCTAAAAGGATGTCTTTGGCTTTACTCATCAAAATATCTGTGAAGTCCGGTCCTTCCTGCTCGGCAGCTCCCGGTGCCGCGAGTTTACCCGGCTGAGGAGCTCCGTTGTCTGCAGCAACCGCCGAAGAGCCTCTCTGCTGAAGAACTTCGTAGGCACTGACTCGGTCAATAGCCTTGTCATACACACCTTTCAGCACAGATGCATTTTGGATCGCCTGTCTTTCAGCAAGCGCGATCGGTCCGATCTGGCTTCCCGGGGCGCATACCCAAACTCTTTGCGTAATACCGGGCGTACCGTTGTCATCCAAGAAGCTTACTAAAGCTTCACCGACGCCGAGTTCCTGAATGGCCTGCACCATATCGATTTTCGGATTCGGTCTCATGGTTTCAGCGACCGTACGGACAGCCTTTTGATCGCGAGGCGTAAACGCTCTCAAGGCGTGCTGAACTCGGTTGCCCAATTGACTTAAAACTTTTTCCGGGATATCGGCCGGACTCTGAGTCACAAAGAAGACACCAACGCCTTTAGAACGAATCAAACGAACAACCTGCTCGACTTTATCGATTAAAACTTGAGGAGCGTCGTTAAAGAGCATGTGTGCTTCGTCAAAGAAGAAAACGAGCTTCGGTTTTTCAAGGTCTCCGGCTTCCGGCAGATTTTCATAAAGTTCGCTCAGAATCCACAAAAGGAAAGTTGCATAAAGCATCGGAGACTGCATAAGCTTATCTGCAGCAAGGATGTTTACAACGCCCTTTCCGTCCGATGTCTGCATCAAATCATGGATATTGAGCATCGGTTCACCGAAGAACTTATCTCCGCCCTGATTTTCCAATACCAGCAGACCTCTTTGAATGGCTCCGATAGATGCCATTGAGATGTTGCCGTACTTCGTTCTGAACTGTGCGGCGTTATCGCCCACAAATTGAAGCATAGAGCGCAGATCTTTCAGATCCAACAGCAACAGCCCGTTATCGTCGGCAATCGAAAATACGGCGTTTAAGACGCCTTCCTGAGTATCGTTTAATTGAAGGAGACGGGACAGAAGCAGCGGTCCCATATCACTGATCGTTGCACGAACGGGGAAACCTTCCTGACCGAAGACATCCCAAAACACAACCGGGCAGGCTGACCAATCCAGAGTCGGCAAGTGATGCTTTTCCAAACGCGCTTTCAGCTTGTCTGTCGGCACCGCAGCTTTTGCAATGCCCGACAAGTCACCTTTGATATCCGCAAGGAATACCGGAACGCCTTTCTTGGAGAAAGATTCGGCTAATTTTTGTAAAGAAACTGTTTTTCCGGTTCCTGTTGCACCTGTGATACAGCCGTGGCGGTTAGACATATTGGTCAAAAGGATTTCGTCCTTATAGCCGCTCTGTTCGTCTGTCACGCCGAAAATAATTTGGTTGTCCATTAACTTTCTCCGTTTGGTTAATTTTCGTAAGTTTAGACAAGCTTGCAATAAAACGGAAAAACAAGGCGTCAAATCAAGTTCAAGACAATTTTTACAAATTTGCCCATTCTGCGAAACCCGACTCAAACACAAAATATTTTTTTGTGCTATAGTTCGTTTTCGCTGTTAAACAGCAGTGCGCCAGTAGCTCAGCTGGATAGAGTACCTGGCTACGAACCAGGGGGTCGTGGGTTCGATTCCTGCCTGGCGCGCCACTGATGGTCCAAAATTCGAAAGAATTTCGGACCTTCCTTTTTCTAGTTCCCTCTTCAAAACTCATCGTCAGCTTTATTGTCCGTCCTTCGTTGTTCTTCCGAAGGCTTCCGGCCTCCTTAAGATATTGCAGAATTTAGTGCATCTGGCGGAGGCCGATCTCAGAACAAACAGCCTCCTCTCTAGGATTCTGTTTCCTCTTCGTCTTCGTAATCCCGTTTCTCTTCTGGTTCAGAGCCGGGAACCGAGACACCAAGAGCTTCAAAAAGTCCGCGTTTTTCCCTGCACTTCCTCCGAAATAATAGCCGTCGCAGAATTTGGTCTGTATCACGTTGTTCAAAGAGTCAAGAACTCTGCAGGAGCGGTCGTAATCCGTCGGCAAGCTATCACTCGTTTTACCTCCTTCGAAGTATTTTCTCAGCCTCGCTCTGACGATCATTTCAATAGAGGCCACTAAGAACAGCACAAACGTTTTACCAATGAGCGATTCGTTATCCGAAACACAGTTTCGGACACAGCTCGAGCGGGTTTTGAGCGTGTCTTCTAGAATCCTTCTCTCCTGGTAGGCGCACCATGCTTTTCTAGTGTCGGGTATCTTGTCGCTTACCCGCACTGGATAGCCTTTGTAGCGGAGCCTTTGATCCACTTTCTCATTGCTAATGAGATAGCTGATCGTGTCGCCTTCCTCATGTTTTTCAAATACTTCACCTAATAGCGTTACTTCGTTTTCATCGAGCGCCTCACCGTTGCATATCTTTTCTCGTACGCGATCGATTCTCTCGATAAGCCCCTGCCTAGCGTTCTCAGCAATTAGTCGATTGAAATAGATGTGCCAGTAAAGTACCGCGATTCCTTCGTCTTTTTTGAGGACACCTGTCCCTGTACGAGATCAGGTTCGAAAGTCCAGTTGATCTCTTTCGTTATCTGGAAGACCTTAGTCAACCAATCCATTCGGTTTAAGTCCCGGAGGTTTTCTCTTTCCTCATCAATGAGTTCTTGAGCAAAACTTCCGGGCATCTCGCATTGCACATTGAATAGGAATCCGAGTTTATTTCTCAGGCAGTCTTTGATGTTTTTAGCGTCGCTGTAACCTCTATCTGACACAAAAACAACGTTATTTAGACTCAGCCCGGCATTCCCGGAAATAACTTGTCTGACGGTTTTCACATCGGGAATTTTTCCGTCGAAGGCGCGGTAGAAGAAAGGAATGCCGCTTTCGTAGTCCGCCAGTGCCAGCAGATTAATCAGCGGAAGTTGAGTCCAGAGCCAGCGTTATTTCATCTTTGTCGCCACACTTCTCCTGTTGTTCCTCCTCCCTGACAACTGAGAAGTAAGTTTCTATCTGCTGATTTCTGATCTTTCTAAAGATCCGGCTGATTGAGGAAGGCGACAGAGGATCGCCCCAGGGCAGGCGCGTTACCTAGGCAAACACCTCGTACTTGGAAATGTTGTTGTCCTGGTTGAGAATTATGAAATAGGCAATAGATAAAATCTTGAGGTAGTCCGTCCGTTGTGGAAAAAAACATTTAAGAGCCTCTCCAATAGGCGATTGCGACAAAAGCTTATCCAGTGCCCAAGTGGCTCCGCATGAAGTTGTTTGACCTATTGAGGCTGAGTTAGCGTAGTGCCGCTTTCGTTCAAAGGAGTACAGATATACTCTTCTCCCTTTCTCTCTACCAGGAAGTTTCTAAATTCTGGACGCTCCTGAAGAAAACCCCCGTTAAAACAAATTACGCCATCCTTTTGTCCGCCAAGAACCTTTCCTATTTTTTTGACTCTCCTCTTTTGCTCCGCTTGAGATCTCTGTCCCAAACATTTTTGTAGGTATACACGTAAAAAACGGAACTCGCTTTATTGACCAGAAGCGGAGGTAGTCTCGGATTTGTCATTGAGAGATCTCCTCAGTAATGAGCTTGTATAACACAAAAAATTGAGGATCCCTGACCTAGCCCAAAGATTAAACGAATTGCAGCTTCTCATATAGAAACGAAAAAGGCGGACCCAGTTAAAGCTCACTTTAGTTCCGCCACTGTTATGCATAAGTGCAATGCTTATGACCAAGGAGAATGAAAAATTACTTATCCCAAGACGCTTTGTTAGAAGTAGTGACGCAAGCAAAAACCTGCGCTCCATGTGTTGTAGGCAACTTTGCCGTAACCGGAAGTTATATTTAGCCCCTTTCATGCCCACTGACACAGCACCAAAACCATACAAGGTGCTGCGCTTAGAAAGCGGATATTCGTAAGCAATGCCTCCGGCTAAGCGTTCAAATTTACTTGCACCAAGGAAGCTCTTAACTTCACCGTCTTTCGCCTTGCCATTCATATAGTTGATCACAGCTTTGAACGTTCCGCCGAAAACCGGGAAAGCCCCCGACACGGAAAATGCATGGCTGTTGAAACCTTTTTTAATCATGCCGGAATTAATAGCCGCATCTGTCAGAGTGATATCGAAGTCAGGAAGCAGTCTGGCATGAGTGACGTATTGATATGTGCCGTAAAGCGTGAAGCTGTCAAAGCGATATTGACTGCCGACTGTGAAGATTTGGGTGTCTTTGGATTTCACGTCTCCGGAGTTTGCATTCATCGGAGAGAAATCAACAGCCGAATCGATGACTTCATACATAACGCTTCCTTTTGCTCTTTCCGAACCATAGGTCAAACCTGCGCCGTATGTATGAGTGTTTTTTGACCATTTATTAGTGTCATCGTACAAACCATTGGAGTACATAGCGTGGAACTTGACACCACCGAATTCCGGAGAAACGTAAACAACGGCATTATTGGTAAAAGGCGTTGTAACGTAAATGCTTGTCAGGCCGGCTTCGTTATAGCTTTTTCCTATCGTTGCGCCGTCCAGAATCGTGTAAGTACCATCGGCACTAGAAAGACCGCCCATACGAGCAGCTGCTAATTCACCCTTTTCTTCTTGAATTTAGAAGACAGGTTCCGGCTTTTCTTTGTTTCACTTCTGACTTCAAGCGGTTATTCTTTTCCGTCTAAGCACGAAAGCAATCATGTTCCCCTGCCGTTCATGCTGAAAAGACGTGAAGTGGAACAAGTTAATTACGCCGGTAAAGTTTCCTTGGATAAGATTTTTGCTAAGTGGTACAGAAACAAGTGGCTGTTGAAAAAGGACGAGACGTTGTTATCGGAGACATCGAACCTCTATCCAATCTACCTTTGGGCCTTAGCGCACTAAACGAAGGTTCTTAAACCTCGCCGGTTTCCAACATGC
>NZ_GL883740.1 GCF_000205025.1 Parasutterella excrementihominis YIT 11859
AGGCCGCTATCAGCAGGAACCCGAAGAGACCTACTGCAGCACTAGGCTACGGCCGCTGTAGAGGTGGTATGGAATCCTTGTTATTTATGACGAGGAGGATGTCAACAAATCTTCGCTTCTTCGCTAGTTATCCGAACAGCAAGCATGGAAAAAATAGACTTTGAGGATGAACATTACTTAATTTCTTAAAAGAACACATTTTCGTTTTTTCGGAAAAAGTCAGCATGTGCTAATTACTCAAACTGTTTAGTGTCGATCCTAAAAATTAAGCTATCTACAGAATCTAACCATCAAACAGATTCGAGAAATTTCTGAGAAACGAATTCTCTAAGTCGACGAAGCGTCGCAACCTTTGCTCAAATATTGTTGCGTGAAATGAGCTTGCTCCGATTGGTGTGATTCTTTTTCTCTCCTTACTCACATCCGCTATCTTTGGGCTCAAGATAAAACGCTCTTCCAGAGGGTTCAAGTAAAAAGATGAATGACGCACTGATTTTTGAAAGTTTGTTTTTAATATTCCTCTTTGCGAATCTCGTATTGGGTTTTTACCTTTACTTGAGAGAGGCTAAGTCGATAAAGGAACATCGGAATAAAGTTCCGCATGTGTTTTCAGGTCTTGTTTCTCTTGACGCCCACAAAGCGGCATCTTATGCTCGCCTGCATGCAGATAAGGTTAACGAGATTCGGCATCTCTCAAATTTAGTTTTAGTGCTTCTGCTGACCTTCGGCGGCGGCATTACTTGGTTTTCTAGCTTGCTGACCAATCAGCTTGGGAACGGTCTTTTCACACAGATCCTTTTTGCCTTGTGTGTTGGTTTAGCGTTCCTGGTAATTAACGGTTTATTTTTTGCCATTGCCAAGAATCCCGAAAAGAACAGTTCATATTTGATCCTTAGAAACTTCGGTTCCTCACGCAGCAAAGTGAGTAATGTTGTCTTCTTTGTAGTAATCGTCTCCGCTGTCCTCACCTGCTGGTCTGTAGGAGCTTCTTATTGGTGGATTCTTGCATGGGTCGCTTCTGCCGTTCTTGTGATCGGCGCTTCGGTGGTCAGCCGATCCATCGCTTACTCTGCTCATCCCTTGAGTGACGGAGAATTAAAGAGCAGGCTGGATCAGTTCTTAGGTAAGGTTGGTTTTGAATCAAAGGGTGTCTTTGTCGCGAATTCTGATCGTCTCGGCTCAGGAAGCGGTGTATTTATCTCTGGCTTAGGAACCAATAAGAAAGTTGTCTTGACTGAAAGTCTTATTGAACGGCTTAATCCTTCAGAGATTGAAGCGATGATTGCCAATGAAATCGGTCAATACAAATACCAAATCGGCTTCAGAGCTTACCTTCCGTACCTAATTCTCTCTTTTATCTTCTTTGGCTTGCTGAGTTACTTTTCCACCAAACCTTGGTTCTTCCAAGGACTTGGGGTTTCCTCAGGTTTTGATGAGAAACATGGTGTTGTATTGGTTCTTTTCGCGCTCACAGCTTATGTCTTCCTCTTCCCGCTGATTCCTTTAAGAAACGCTCTATTGTGGAAAGCCGAAGAAAACGCAGAACGTTCTTCTGTGAAGCTTGTGGACTGGAATGCAATGATCAGCGGAACTGCCAAGTTTGCCTCTGATAAAGCAGGATCTGTAACGCTCGATCCGTTGTATCTCGTCTTTAACAGCACACGGACAGACTCCATGCACCGAATCATGGATATTCAGCATTTGGCGCCGAGACACACTCGTCAAAGAGATTCTTGGCTGCCGAATGCGTAGTTGAGAAATTCAGATAGAAGGAGAGGCTGCTTGTTTGACGACATTGCAGCCTCATTTAATTTCACAGTTTTGAGTTCTCAGGTGTTTACTTCAACGCTGAAATCCTCGGTTCAGGAGTTTGGTTTATGGGTGACTTCTTCTTTAAATAAACTTTCAGGGCATCGGCAACGAGAGGCCCCGAATTCGAAATTTTGATGCCGTCGGCCAGAGCTTTGTGGTCATCTCCGCCGGAAGCAAGAAATGCACCAACTGCCGCGACATAAACCTTATTGTCATCCAACGGGTTCCATTTACCATCCCTGTCCTGCACTTCAACTGATCTTACTCTATGGCCAACCGGAGCAGTCGGACAATAGCTATACCTCAATCCCGACGCTTGAATCATTCTCGGTCCGATCCCGTCAACGTCTGAGACTCCGTGTTCAACGGCTTCGAAAAGCTGTTTGCCTGTGTATTTTCTGAGCAGAACCTTATCTTTGAACGGGAGCAGGTTGTCGATGTCGCCTTGAGTGATTTTTCCGACGGGAAGGGCGGCGCGGAAGTTTCCTCCGTTAATCAATGCAACAACTGCACCTTTAGGCCGTGCGTAATCCAGCATTGCGTCTGTGGTGACCATCGCGGACAGACAATCTCCTTCGCGGCAAGGATCCAGGCCGTCTCTCATTTTGACAAGATTGGTTCCGACGACTGTTGAATTTCTCTTGATGACGGGTTCTGCAGCCTGATTGATGATCTTTGTGATTTCGGGTGAGCCGCCGGCTTTTCCTAAACATACAGGTTCACCGTTCCAACTTGTCGGTATGCCTTCCTTGTTAAAGTTCATTTCCAGATGACCTAAGAATTTTGCTTCGCCGGAAGTTGTCACGATGAGAACCGGCTTGCCGCTCGGAGATCTCTCAACGATTGGATAGGGGCCCAAAGGAGAGCCTGGTCCAATGTAATCATGCGTGTGGCCGCCGACAATCAGATCCACACCGCTGACGTTTTTTGCTAACTCCTCATCGAAAGGTAAGCCGAGATGGGACAAGACAATGATGATATTTACTTTCTGAGTCTGAAGCGCCTTCACGGATTCTTTGACTGCTTTGAAGGGGTTCACAAACTTTGTGTCTTTGCAAGCCTTCGACTGGTTCACGACATCCGGATTGGCTAAACCGATAATTCCTATCTTTGCATCCGGTCTATCAATGACGGTGAAAGGCGCGATATTGTTTTTACTCAAAGGGCAACCCGGCGCCGGTTTGAGGTTAACTGCCAAGAAAGGAAAATCCGCGTTTTTGGCGTAGTCGGACAGCGCTTTGCAGCCTTCGTCGAATTCATGATTACCGAACGTTGCGAAGTCGTACTGCATCTTGTTTGTGATTTTGCCGACCAACGGCGAATGGTAATTCACATACAACAATGAGCCTTGGAACTGGTCGCCGCCGTCCAAGAAAATAGCGTTAGGATTTCTTTCTTTTACTCCTTTTACGTATTCGGCAACTCGTCCGTAACCGCCTTCGCAGTCGTTTTCCGTGATGCAGGCGCTTCCGTTTTTACTGCCTGCAAAGTGAGAGTGCATGTCGTTGGTGTGAAGGATTTCAACGGTTACTTCCTTTTTGTCCTTTATGGATTGGCAGCCGGAAGTAAGGATTAAAGAGATCGCGGCAATGGAGGCAAGAATAAAGCGGGTTGAAAAAAGGAAGCGAGGCGACATCGTAGAGAGAAACAAAATTCAATGAAGTTCTGACAGTTGTGGATCTGAAGGCAAAAACGAGGTGTGCCAAAAACTCGGTAGCTGAAGTTTAGCAAACTCAATTTTTGAGAAATTTCAAAGAGAAAGAATTTTGACCTGCAATTTTCATCATCCGTAAGGATGAGGAAAAAACTTTTCAAAAATGGAATTTGTAAGGATAAATTTCCTAAACTATTTTTTGTCAATAACCTCATCACGTTAGTTATAGGAATTTTCAATGTTCAGAAGAAATCTTTTAGCGTTCCTTTGCGCTTTAAGCATGTTGCCCGTCTCGGCTTCTTTTGCGAAGTCTCCGACTATTGAAGACGGCGTCCTCCTTGTCGGTACAGATTCGAGCTTTGCTCCGTTCGAGTTTTTGGCCGAAGACGGTAAGAATTTCACGGGTTTCGATATGGACTTGATCCGTGCGATCGGTAAAGAACTCGGATACAAAGTCGTGGTCCAGAACATGGGCTTTGACGCGACGGTTCCGGCATTGCGCACCGGTATTGTGGATGCCGTTATCGCTGGTATGACCATTAACGAAAAGCGTAAAAAGTTCGTCGACTTCTCCGATCCGTACTACACCTCCGGTTTGATCATTATGGTTCCGTCGTCTGATACAACAACCAAATCTATTAAAGATCTGGAAGGCAAGAAGATCGGTGCTCAGGTCGGCACAACGGGTATGTTCAGAGCAGAAAAAGTTCCCGGTGCAAAAGTGGTCACTTTCGCTAATGCCGCCGAGACTTTCCTGGAATTCCAAAACGGCGGTGTTGATGCCGTGATTCAGGACTTCCCGGTTGTGGCTTACTACGTTGCTCAAGGCGGTAATAAGGGCCGTTTGGTCGGACCGAAGATGGAAGCCGAAGAATATGGTATTGCCGTGACAAAAGGCAATAAAGAGCTGGTAGCTCAAATCAACAAGGCTCTTGCTTCTCTTAAGAAGAGCGGTGAGTTCCAGAGAATTTATAAGAAGTGGTTCGGCGAAGAAAACTAAGTTCGAAGTAGCTTCTTAATCAATAGAAAATGGCCCGGGTCAGTGAAAGATCCGAGCCGTTTGTTTTTAGAAGGTAAGAAACTAACAATTAATTGGTCAAATCTAGTCTTCAATAAGTTCGTGTTCGACGCCTTTACCTGCATTTAAATCGGCGATTGCTTTCTGCAAGTGCCTCATATTACTGGCTGAGTAGAAAGGGTCGGCTGAGACTTCAAAAGGAATCCGTTTTTCGCGAGTGACAGTTTTGGCGAAGATAGTGAAAGCGGCTGTCATTGACAAACCCATCTCCTGGCAGACTTGCTCCATATTTTTCTTCAATTCGCTGTCCATTCGAAAATTAACGTTGACTGTTCGAGCCATTTCGTTCCTCTTTAATATTTTTTAGATTTTTATTAATGTAATGACATATCGTGATGATTTCATTACAAAGGATATACAGCAATAAGATTTATGGGATGAAATAAAGGTTTGGTCTATTTTTTCCCGCGACGGAAAAGTTAAAGAGGCCTGAGTAATTGAGAATAGACCCAGAAAAAATTAGAGCCTCCGTCAGGAGGCTCGAGAATTGTTAGTTCAGTTCGAAGACTTTCTTCAACTCTTCGGTCGTGAGGTTCTCATCGAAGGGAACGTACTCACCTTTGCTGTTCTTGAAGACACCGTAGGGGACGGCACGGCAGCCGGAGCGTCTGTGCAGCTTGGTGTTTGTCCAGACTTTGTTTCTCAGATCTTCAGGAAGCTTGGAGACGTCGTAGTGGATACCACGGAAGTCCGGATCTTTGAAGTGTTCATGCTGTTCTTCAAAAGTCTTGCAGGGATCCTTAGACATCAAGATCGTTGTTGCCTGCGGTTCGGAGTGGATGTTCATGTATGAAATCGGGTAGAAAATCACATCAACATCATTGAGTAAGGGCTTAATACGGGTAAGCAAACGCATACAGTCCGGGCACTGGGTATCGAATGCGACAACGGCAACAGGAGCGTTGGGTTTGTGCGGGAAGCTGAAGCCGGTACCGTCTTTAAGGAAAGAGTCATACATTTTCTTTCCGTCCCAAATGGAGGGTACATTTGCGGGTGCGGCCTGAGCAGTTCTTGTTAAGCCGACGGCGGCAGCGCCTAAGGAAGCGATGAGGATCTTTCTGCGGGAAACAATTGATTGCATGAAATTGAGGTCCTTATTTGAGAAAAAGCGGATACTACTGCCACTCTAATACGGTTTGATTTTGAGAAACTTAAGATTAGACAAAAGTACTAGTCCGAATAACCGAAGGTGAAATTAGATTCGTTGAATTAGAATTGAGCGTCACCATCTGATTGAATTATTGGGAAAAACATGACAAAGAGTTCGAGACAGGCTGCAATTGCAGGATATCTGAAACGTGATGACGGCGTTGATTGGAAAGGATTGACGGATTACGCCAATTCTATGTATGACGTCAGAGACGAGCTTGAGATTGCAGACGTAGAAGATAATTTTGATACCGAGACAGCTCAAAAGGCAATCAAGAGCAAAACTCCGTACCTGACGCTGCGCCCGCTTCAAATTATTCCTGCCGAATTCAGAAAGGATCTTCAGAAGCTTCAAGACGCTTTTATTGAAAAGGGCGTCATCAATGTTGATGAACAGGTTGCCAAGCTGAAAGCTCTCGATTGGAACAAGCTCACCGATGCAACGATCAAACTTGCCGGTGAAGACCCGACAGCCTTCTACGAAGTCGCCACGAAAGAAGTTTTAGGCGAAGAAGCCGATGAAGACATGATGGCTGTTATTGCCGGTCTTCTGCTGAACGTTCTTCGCAGATATTTCCGTAATCTCGGCGAAGACATGACGCACGAGCTCTCCAAAGTCGACGAAGCCAAATCCGGCGATGCTCCTTTGGGCTGCCCGACCTGCGGTGCTCCGGCAGCGATTTCTTCCGTCACCGAAGGTACGGAGGGTACTTCCAACAACCGTTATCTTTTCTGCTCCTGCTGCGGAACTCAGTGGCCGTTTGAGCGCATTCGCTGCGCACTGTGCGGCAATACCAACAGCAACAAGCTGAAGTACGTCTATGCCGACGAAGATCCGGCGCACCGTATGCATGTGTGCGAAGACTGCGGCGGCGCCATGGCTACGGTTTTCCAGGACGCACTGAAAGGTCCGATGGACTATGACATTGAGCTGATCACAACCGGTGTGATTCTCAGCATGTACGAAGATTCGTTGGAAAACGAAAACAAGCAGTAAGAGAGAACCTTGTTCTTGAGAGCGGCTTCGGCCGCTTTTTTCATCTCTGCGGAATTTGGACCAAGTTCAGGTCGTGAGAGATTCGGTTGACGCGTCGATTGATGAGTGGTGCGGACTTCACAAACTGATATTTCTTCGGGTTAATCAAGATCGAGGCCAAGCGGATGGCTTCAGCGCGAGAAAGGTTTGCCGCGTTCTTATTGAAGTAATAACGGGAAGCGGCTTGTGCTCCGAAGATTCCGTTGCCGAATTCGGCGATATTTAAATAGATCTCAAGGATTCTTTTCTTGTCCCAGATGGCTTCAACGATCGGCGTCAGGATGATTTCCTGAGCTTTTCTGAAGTAGCTTCTGTCGTGGGACAGAAAGAGGTTTTTGACAGTCTGCTGAGTCAAGGTCGATCCGCCGGGGGCGCGCTTATCTGAGAGCAGATTTCTTTCTGCGGCCGTTTTAATGGCGTCCCAACGAAGGCCGTTGTGGTGCATGAAATCCGCATCTTCCGCGGCCACAACGGCCCGAATCAAATACGGAGAAATTTGATCGTAGTCGACCCATTGATACAGAACCGGATGCTTGCCTTCTTCCAACAATCTTTCTTGTTCTGCACGGATGTAGGGACTAGAAGAAGGATTAACGAAGTCGAAGAGGATGATTCGGCCGACATACTGAAGCTCGAATAAAAAGAAAGCGAGCAGGGCGCAAAGAAAAAGTTTGGCGGTCCAGGAGTATTTATTTGTTTTAGATCGATTGAACACGCAATGGTCCCTTTCGGATGAACATTTAGATTATACGTAGATCCTCTGGTGACCAAATTGGCAATTTAATTGATTTGGGTTCTGTCGGATGAAAGACAGAGAATCATGGATGCACTTAGAGGTTTTTTCGCGATTCATTTAGAGCTGTCGATTCGAGAAGAGTAGAGGCTGTCTTTTATCTCCGGAGTTCATAATCATCAAGATTATCATCCCTAAAACACGCTATAAATATAAATGATAATAATTCTTATCATTATTTATATTTTTTTTCATATCTACTTTCAATTGATAAAAAAATACTTTTTATATTATCTCTTTACCCCATAGGGAAGGTACCAACCTATCTTTAATTAAAGTAGTTAGCTAAAGAATAAAATATTGAAAATGATTCTCATTTCTATTTTATTATGAAACCCTTTACATTGACTGCAATTGCTGCCTCTGTTCTGGCAACTGTTACTTATCCCTCAGTTCAAGCCCGAGAGACTCCTTCCAACTCGGAAACGGTCGTCACGGCTCCGGTAGTTGTTACTGCGACGCGAACAGAAAAAAAACTCAACGAAGCTCCGTCCTCTTTAGTCGTTATCACAGACGGTCAGCTGGAGCAGGATAATCCCAAAACGCTTGGCGACGCGCTGTTGGATATTCCCAACGTTATGATGGAAGCCCCGGATAGTCCGGTCTTCACTCGAATCTCAATCCGAGGATCTGATTCTGATCAAATCACGTACTTGATTGACGGAGTCCGTCAAGACAATTACACGATGAGCGGCAACCGTCCCGCTTTCATGTTTGCTGATCCGGAAATGATCAAGCAGATTGAGGTTAGGCGTGGCGGAGGATCTTCACTTTACGGTAACGGCGGCATCGGCGGAACAATCGCAGTTACCACCAAAACGGCGGCAGATCTTCTCAAGCCAGGACGAGATTTTGGTGCCAAACTCAAAGCCGGCTACAACAACGATGCCGACGAGTTCGGACAGGCGGCATGGCTTTACGGCAGGAAGGGATCTGTGGATGCAGTCATCGGTTTTTCACATCGAGACGGCGGCAAAGTTGTCAGTTCTTCCAACGGCAAAAGGTCTAAAACTCCTCGAGACTCTCAATACGATTCATTTACATCTAAACTCAGTTTTACCCCTTCGGATGATTCTATTTTCTCGATCGGTTATAACTACGATGAGAACAAGCTGGATCAGGGTCGCACAGATAATGAAGCTAAATACCGTCTCAAACAGCACCGACTGAGCGGCAGTTGGGAATATAGCTCCGGAGATTGGGTGGATCTTGTTGTCAATATGCAGTACATGAAACTTGACAATAAGTTCGACGGTACTTCCTACAACAATGAAGCGTATTTCAAGGACAAGTTTGACTCCTACAGTATTAATACGCAAAACACCTCTATCTTTGAATTCGGAGGAACACATTCTTTAACTTATGGTTTTGACGCGTCCTTGAATAAGCAAAAAGCTACTGATGTTTACGGTCGTCCCGACCGCAGTCGTCCGAAATCTAAAGGCTATGATGCCGGACTCTTCATCCAAGATGAATACGCAATTAATCCGTATTTGACGCTGACTCCTGTTCTTCGCTGGTCTTATTACAACCGCAAACCGACGACAGATAACAACGATAAATTCGGGTTGGCTTCACGAAGCGACAGTAAAGTAACTCCGGGTATTACGTTAACGCTTTCGCCTTCCAAGCAGTTGTCCTTCTACGCCTCGGTTCAAAGCGGCTATCGTCCTCCCTTCTTGGATGAACTCTACACTTCTATTGAGTATCCGGAATTTGGAATGTATTCAGTCGTTCTTCCTAACCCGGATCTCAAACCCGAAGAATCTATTAACGTTGAGATCGGAGTCAACGGCGACTATAAGAGCTTATTCTCTGACTCCGACCGTTTTGTATTTCATGCCAACGTTTTCCGCGACCGCGTGAAGAACCTCATCAATGCCGGAGCCACGGGAGATATGGACTTTACCGATGACGGCGACATGATTCTTTACTACTCCATTGATAACGTAGGTAAAGCATTAAAGACCGGTTTTGAAGCTTCCGCGGATTACTATCCTGGCAACGCTGATTTTCATTTGTCTTACGGTTATTTGCATGCGGAAGATAAAAACACAGGAGAAAAGATTCCGGGACTCACTCCAATGCAGGCAACTCTTAGAGCCGGTTATACCTACAAGCCTTGGAATGTTAACGGATGGTATCGTATGCGTCTCTTCAAAGGAGGCAAGAGCAATCTAGAGACCGCTTGGAATAGCGGCGAATATAAACAGCTCGGTGGGTTTGCAACACACACTTTGGGTCTCACGTGGAAACCTCAGATCAAGGATTGGGCCGATTTCACGATGACCTTCTCGGTCGATAACATCACCAATAAGAAGTTCCGCTATCTCAACGGCGGATACGGTGTAGGAAGAAGTTACAGAGCGTGGCTGAGTGCAACCTTCTAATCAATTATCTCCCTTCATGTTCATACGACGCTCAAAGGAGGGGAGTTTCCCTTCCTTTCTTCGCGAGACCTTTTTTACCTTTCGTCAATGGCGAATGTGGTTTCTCCTGGGCGTTGTTATTGCAGCCTATCTCATCAACATTAAACTAGCTGTTGCATTAAACGACTGGAACGGTCGTTTCTACAACGCACTTCAAGTTGTAAATAAAGAAGAAATTTTCAGTTGTCTGTATGACTTTATCTTGCTTTGTTCGGCCATTATCTTGGTTTTGGTTACAGCTGACTATCTTCAGGGGAGGGCTGCTTTAATCGCACGCCGAGAACTCACTCACCGATTTTTTAATCGCTGGCTTTCGGAAAATGCCCCTTTTTATTGTCTGCGTTTGGAAAATAAAGAACCTGACAACCCGGATCAGCGAATTGCCGAAGATATTCGCGATGCTGTCTCAGTTTTTTTAAACTTATGCACTAGTTTTTTTAATTCCGTTCTCATGATCGGGAGTTTTTCAGTTATTTTGTGGAATCTCTCAGGTCCCCTAACCCTTTTTGGTTTTTCCATTCCCGGTTACATGTTTTGGGTATGCCTCATTTATACCTTCCTGGAGACACTTATCACGCATTTAATCGGCAGAAAACTTAAGCGACTCAATTTTGATTCTCAAAAACGAGAGGCAGATTTTCGTTCTTCACTCCTTGCAAAACGTACTCATGCCGAATCTATCGCGGGTCTTAAGGGGACATCTGTAGAACGGTTAGAACTTAACGGAAAATTCTCTTCACTCCTGAACGTTCTTATTGAAATCCTTAGAAAGAAAAGAAATCTGGAATACTTCTCGGTTGGTACCGGTCAAGTGACACATCTGACGCCGATTTTCTTTTCTCTACCGGCTTTTTTTGCGGGGACGATTGAGTTGGGTGGTCTCATGCAAATTCGAGGCGCGTTTATCGATGTCGCCCGCTCTCTTTCATGGATTGCCATGTCATATCAGCAGCTCGCTAGATTTGCTGCAACCTACGAACGTCTGTCGACACTTCATTACGCCATCGAAGAAATTAACGAAAAGCATAAGCAAACAGTCTGTTACTCAACATCTACAAAAGGACTTAAAGCGGATTTTTACTTATGCATTCCTGAACGCAGTCAGGACGAGCGACTGAAGGTGAAGTTGACTCTTAAGCAAGGACAATTAACGGTCCTGCAAGGCCCTTCCGGCAGCGGTAAGAGTTCGATTCTTCGAGTTCTTGCGGGATTCGATCGCTTTGCGTCCGGAATGGTTGAATCCCCCTCTCAGAAATTATGGATTACACAGCAGCCTTATCTTTTTAAAGAAACCTTAAAGGCTAACCTTACCTACCCCGAGTTGCCCGATAAAGTGAGTGATTCAAAGGCGCTTGCGCTTCTCGAAAAAGTTGGGCTCGGTCGACTTGAACCGTTTCTGAATCATACAGTCGACTGGCAACACAGGCTCAGTGGCGGGGAACAGCAGCGGCTCATGCTTGCCCGAATGCTCTTATTAAAACCCCAGGTCCTGCTCTTAGACGAAGCTACCTCTGCCTTAGATGAGACAACCGCTGAAGCCATGACGGAGATGCTTCGCCTAGAGCTCAAAAATTCAGCAATTTTGCTGGTGACTCATCAATCTGTTCTCGTTAGACACGCAGACCAAGTACTACAAATGAAGGATTTTTATGTCAACACACGGAAAAAACGTCTTTGTCCCGTTTCCCAGATATGAAAACGCAGTTTTTGTTGGGGACAGCGCAATTGAAGCCTTGGCGGAACTAAAGATTTTCGGCAAAGCCCTAATCGGAGGAGGGCTTCCGAATATGCAGTATTTTCATCCAAATGAAAAACTACTTGAATGCACTTCCTGTGTAATGCAGGATCAAAGGGTCTTGACCACAGCCATTCGTCGCGGTGAAATAGAGTATGTTCTTCTAGAAAATAATCCTGACTCTGATATTAACCCAGCGCTTTTGGCTCCAAAACTTGAAGCAGAAGGCGTGCAGGTCAAAATTCTTACTATTTTTCAAGATCCCACTGAAACGCTCCTTGAAATCGGCAGAGTTTTTGGCGAGGAAACGCGTGCTGGGCGAATTGTTCGGGAGTATCGTTTGCAGCAAGAACAGCTAAAACGTTATTCACCGCTTAGTCCTCAATCTATTCTGGCGCTTCTAGCCATTCGTCATCCACTGGACGATCGAATCTTCTTATTTGCGCTCTCTGATGCCTCCGAATTGAGCAAAGATCTTTACCCGGCACTCTGCGCTCATAATCCGATCAAAGAAGCCGATTATAAAACCGTGATTCCAGGGCTTGTAGAAATTGAAGATTTAAGTTTTTTCTTAGCATTCAATCCGGATTGGATTGCGATCACAGGAGATTATCTTGGAATTCAGAGAGCATTAGCGCAATTCCAAATTCATGAACGTATCGTTCCCGATGCGCTAGCAAAAAATAAGGTTTTTACAGTTCCATATTATGGAAAACCGCTTGCTGTGCGACGCCCACGCATCCTCAAGCTTTGGCGTGAAGCGGCAGAAACTGCCGCTCGAGTAAAGTGAACGGTGTGAGAAGTGTTTTCTCTTTCAACGTGTGATTGTGCCTGGCAAACGTCCGATTGCTACCAAGCATCTAATAACAATCGCTGAAATTGGTCAGGTGCTCTGTAAGCCGAGTCCGAAGACGCAGTTTTCATCATCCGAGAGCAATAGTTGTAGACAACGAGATTGATTCGGATCCGGGCAAATTGTCGAAAAGTTAACAACATTGTTCATAAGACGGGGCCTAAAACATCTCTATTAACGTTGTGTTTTACAACAGCTACGACAAAGGGGAACATCGATAGAAATTCAGTTTTTTCAGCCTGTGATGTGTAACTGTGTCTTGGTTAAGTTGGGAAAATAAATATGGCCGACAAAGATTGTCGGCCGTTCATAGGGGCAGTGGTGCCGATTAATTAAACCGATTACTTATTCCTGAAGAAGTCTCTTTCAAGCCTGGCATCTAAAACCGAAGCGAGTTTCTGAAGTTTTTGTTGGTACTGCGGATTCAAATTGCTCGGGCTTTGATCGTTGACAAATCGACCGAGATTTTTGGCGCCCCAGAAGCCAGCTGTGTCATCATCAACAACTTTGTAGGCACCGAGATACTTGTCCCAGACGGCATCGAGTTTTCCGATTCCGTCACCGACATTGCCTTGGCCGCCGCCAAGCCATCCGGCATTCATGATGGTGTAGATGCCTTTTCCTTTGAGAAGTCCTTCCAAGCCTTTTGGCGTGTCCTGATAAGCAAATTTCTTAGAAAATACGCGCTCCATGTAGCCTTTGGTGATTGCATTCGGACTGTCGTGCCAGTTCGGATAGCAGAAAATGATGTAATCGGCTTTAGAGACAAGAGCTTGTTCGGGCTTGATATCGTCCGGGGTTTGGCCGAAGCCGTCTTTGGCGTGGTAGAAGTTTTCCGGCGTGATGACCGGATTGAACCTGATCTTGTAGAGGTCTCTGATCTCTACTTCATAGCCTTTCTTGAGGAAGAAGTTCGCGGCGGTGTTGACCAAGAAACCTTCTAAGGATTGGTCAAAGCGCGGATCACCGACAACAAAAAGTACCTTCTTTGCCTTGCTGTCAGTAAAGCCTGTGGCTTTAGCCGAGATCCTCAATTTCTGAGGCACGATAGAAGCGGAAGTTACAGCATCGACGTTCTTGATTTGAGAGCCGGGTGCGGCATGATTAGGCGTGGCTCCGCTGACAGCATCTGCTGCATAACAACCGACGGAAAGGGAAGAAAGAAGTGCAGCGAGAAGAAGATTGTGTTTCATAAAGCCTCCGTGACGCTGCGAACGATTTATCTTCAACATTCGCAGCGATGATTAATGATCACGACGACGGCGAACGTTGAAGGAACTTGCACGGAGATGCGCAAGACCTAGCCTGATCTTCAAATGAAAACAAAGGATATTTTGCATATGAAATGTAGCCTTTGATATTGGATTTAACCCGAATTAATTCAACTAAAAAATTAAAAAATCGAATAAACAAAATTGTTTGCAAAAATAAACAAAAATGTATATAATTACTCATGTCGATAAACGATGTGAGGTAATTATGAAGCACAAGAAATTTATCGACGAACTTAAAGGCCTAGGTGTTGTGCTTGTTGACGGGACCAATCATTACAAGGCTTACTACAATGGTAAGCAAACAGTAGTGGTCCGACATCCCGCGCAGGAATACTCCAAGCGGTATATGGAGTTGATAAAAAAGCAACTAGGAATTAAATAGTAGTCGAAACGGAGGGAGAGCCCTCCGTTAACCGACTTAAATAAACGAAAGGAATGAAAATGGCAAACTATCAATATCCAGCGACTATTGAGTCGAATGGAGAGGGTGGATTTATAGCCAGCTTCCGTGATGTACCCGAGGCTATTACAGAGGCTTGGGATTTAGAAGAATTAAAAAATAATGCACGGGACGCACTTATTACAGCTATTGACTTTTACATCGAAGATGGAAGAGTATTCCCCCCAGCTTCAGATCTTCAAACCGGAGACTTAGCAGTTGATTTACCAGCCTCTGTCGTTGCTAAAGTTATGCTTTTGAATACTATGGTTAAGTCTAATGTTCGGCCAGCTGACTTAGCCCGAAAAATGAATATTAAACCTCAGGAAATTACCAGAATTACGGATATTCGGCACGCTACTAAAATAGACACGATTCAAAACGCATTTAGAGCTTTAGGTAAAGATTTGGTCTTAGAATTGAGGTAAAAATAATCTCAATAAGTTTATCGACAAATTTGCCCCTCACAAGGGGCATTTTTTTTAGATATTCCTAAAGACCGGCCTCCAAATAGAGGGAATACATCTGAGTTCTTAACGTTTCTTTTTAGGTGTATACTTTCGTCACATTTCGACGAAGTCCCTATCGTCTAGAGGCCTAGGACATGACCCTCTCAAGGTCAGAACATGGGTTCGAATCCCATTGGGGACGCCAATATCTGGTTTCTTTAAAAATCCTCCCATTCAAAGTTAATATTGATGCGGCCTCTCGTCCTCTTGATGAGGAATTAATTTCGTTTTTAGCAAGTTTGGAAACCTTTTCCAATAAAGAAGTGCTCACGATTCGCGCAATCGTTTAAGAAAGCGGAAAGCGTAGTTTTGAGGATTCTTGACTAATGAATAATTCTTTTATACAAGAAGTCTTACCTTATAATTACAATAGTTTCTTTTATAAAAGAAACTATTGTTTTTAATTAGCAAATTTCTTTTATAGAAGAATTATGAAGATATTTCCTCGAGATCGCTATCTTAAACAGCTCATATCTTTTCATGGTTCGGAATTGATCCGCGTGATTACAGGAATGAGACGTTCTGGGAAGAGTTCTTTGCTCAAACTCTACAGAGATTGGCTGGTTAATGAGAAGAAAATCGAGGAAAAGAATATCGTCTATATCAATTTCGAGTCTCTCAAATACTCCAACCTCACAGATTACCAAGTACTTTATGAACATGTTTGTGAAATCTCAGCTCAAGCCGGAGCTAAGGTGTATTTGCTTTTCGATGAGATTCAGAACGTCAAGGATTGGGAGAGGGCGGTCAATGCCTTGCGGGTCGATTGTGAATGCGAGATAGTTCTGACCGGCTCGAATGCGAGACTTCTCTCTGGAGAATTGGCAACACTTTTAGCCGGCCGCTATGTGGAAATCCAAATGTTTCCGCTTTCCTTCGACGAGTTCTTAGAATTCAGAAAGGATATCGGGGAAGAGATCCACAAATCCTTCGACGCTTTTCTGAGGTTTGGCGGCTTACCCGGACTTCACGAGCTTCAGGCTTCTCCCCGGGCTACCACTCAATATCTCAACGATGTTTTCAATTCCGTTCTACTGAAAGATGTCGTGTCCCGGAACAATATCCGCGACACCGAACTCTTGAATCGCATCATTCAATTCATTTTTGATAATGTCGGAAGTACCTTTTCTGCCAAAAACATCTCTGATTTCTTGAAAAGCCAAGGTCGAAAATTAGGCGTTGAAACAATCTACAACTATCTTGATTATTTGGCGAATGCTTTTGTCATCGAACGCGTGAAACGCTTTGACCTCAAAGGTAAGAAGTATCTGGAAACGCAAGAAAAGATCTACGCCGCTGACGTAGGCATCAGAAATTCAGTTCTCGGTTATCGGCCGTCGGATATCGCCGGCATCTTAGAAAACCTTGTTTACCTGAATCTGAGACAAAAGGGATTTAGCGTTTCAGTAGGAAAAACAGGAACATTAGAAGTGGATTTTGTGGCCTCAAAGGATAGGGCCGTTTTCTACGTTCAGGTCTGCTACCAATTAACGCCGGAAAATTTAGAGCGAGAAGTTTCTCCGCTCAGACAAATCAAAGATAACTATCCGAAACTCGTGCTCACACTGTCAGATTTGATGACAGGAGATATTGAAGGCATCAAGATTAGAAATCTCATAGATTTCTTGGTCGAACCGATAACAACGTACTGAAATACCCGGATTCCGGATGTATAACTGACGTTGCACAAGGCATTCATCGGAGAGAAAACTTTCTTCTCTCTCCGAAAGTGTGTTACTAGAACGTATGAGTCTCTTCCGGTCCTGAACAAGTCGCTGTCGGAATAGTCTCCATTATCAATTAGCCTTCACAGCCTTTGTACGGTGTGAAATATTCTGATCAACGAGTTGATTCCTCAAAATTTTTCTCAACTCAATAATTGCTTCAGGTGTTTCCTGGACGGAATGACCGGAGACAATGACTTTCTCGCTGGCCGCGCCCTCCAGATGAGAACTCCAATAGGGAACGATTCCGTCGGAAGATTCTTCTAATGGGCCTTCGGCATTTTCTCGACCGATGATGGAGTAGTACGTTACATTTCGAGAAATCGGAAGTTTGGCTAAAACTCGAATCGTAGGATCTTTTGCTGACAGATTGTCTACGCCGGTCATGTTAATTTCTCTCGGTAAGTCCTGACCGAATATCATCAGCGTCATTTCGCCGAGCTTGTTCACGATTGAGAGCGGCAGCTTGACAAAAGATGCCAGGTATCTCGCCCAGCTTGCGTCGGCGTACGGTGTGCCTTGATGAGGAGCCGCTAAAAATATTGCGGTTGTGACGCCTTGGAGAGGTTTGAACCGAAGGATGCTCTTGAATTTCGGATCCATTTGGTTGATTTTCTCGGAGGCTTGAGGGTACTTTTGCTCAAGTGCATCGATGATCGTGTTGCCTGAGTCGGACACAAGAAGTCTGGTGAGGATTCCTCCCATACTATGACCGATAAGCGTGATGTTTTTACTCGCCGGATTTGTGCGTGACGGATCGAAATGCTCAATGGTCTTATTGATAGCTTCTGCAATCTCCTGACGATTAATTAGGAGCGGAACGTTCGTCGGGTAGTACACCTGCCAAATCTGGTAATTATCTCGAAGCAGCTTGTCTCCCATAATTTCATTCGCGGTATTAACCCAGGCTTCGGGGCTGCTGGCTAAGCCGTGAATGAGGATGATGGTTCTCAAGTCCTTGTGGTAGGGACGCATCAGATAGACGGTAGGTTTATCGATGATATTTCCGTGTCCGAAAATCGTGCTGAGTGCGTTAGAGGCGAAGTCGGAGTTGGCGAGCCAAAGACCATAAGCGCCGCTGAAATTGGCCGACAAAGGAACGACGGTTTTACCGATTTTGACGCTCTGTACAAAAGACGGGTCATACGTTGAGATCACGACATCGTCGGCGGTAAGAATTTGACTCAGAGATTTCCCCGGAAATGAAATCATTGCCGTTACCGAAGAGTATGGCATTAGCCGCCAGGGCTGATCTTTTTCCTTTGCGGGGTCGTCTGTGGAGAGCACCATGCGGGCGCCGAGACCGTCAGCTGAGTATTGATTTTTAAGACCTTTAAAAGAAAGGACGGTATCCGGAATCAGCTCTTTAACCGTTTCAGCGTGTTCCGATAGCTGTTCTGGATTTTTGATATAGATGTTCCATTTGCCTTCGCGAATCGGGAAATCCGTTAGCGCTTTGCCTTTAGTCGCTCTGTAAAGCTGCTCGATGACATTTTGTACGGCAAAGTTGTAGTAGTCCTTCACCTGTGTTTGTCGATCTTCTAAGGCGCGGTCGCTGATTTTTCTGCCGGAGAAAAACAGATAAGCGTAAGAATATTTAGCCGTCTGAATATAATCGTTAAGAAGTTCGGCGTTGAGTTTTTGCTCATCCTGAATTTCACCGGCATCCTTTAGGACCTGCGCATCTTTTTGCGCACGCATTGCTTTGAAGAGCCACATTTCTGCCAGTGCAGAAATTTTGGACTCGTTGTCGGTTACAGAACTGTCTCCGACTGAATTGATACAGTACTGCACTCTGTTTTCGCAGTCCGAAAGACCCAGCGCTGTGAGAACCGTGTTGGTTGGGTCGCTTAACCGCCCCTGAGAGATGACATCGCCGCGGCGCTGAACCAAATATTCCTGACTATTGATGTTAGAGACCGTCACGGATGCGCAGCCGGACAGCAGAAGAATAGGTACGAGGAGGGCAGAGAGGATTTTCATCTGAGGCAAGCGTTAGCGGGAAAAATAATATTCAGAGACCGAAGCAAAAGCAGAAAAATAAATTTTGATACAGCGAATATTCAGAAGTCAAAGCTCCATTTCTCTAAACAATGAATTAAAAAAACATCGGTCGGACAGAAGAAATGAAACCCGGGAAAATTAGGCAAAATTAAACGGCGCCCGCTGCAAAACAGGTGCCGTTTCTTCAAGCTGTTCAGGCTTATGAACTCTGGAAGTTCAAACCTTTTTGCTCATTACTGATAAATGTCCAAGCCGATGTAATGCTGGTACGGATGGTCGCAGGCAGGGCACTTAACAGGAGGTTCTGTCCCTTCGTAGATGTAACCGCAAACCAGACACCGCCAGTGAATCGGTTTTTCTCTTTTCCAGATGGTTCCCTTCTGGAGCTGGTCAAGATAGGTCTGGAAACGATCCAGGTGGTGCTGTTCGATCTGAGCGATTGCTCTGAAGTGAGAGGCGATGACAGGGAAGCCTTCCTTGTCGGCGACTTCGGCGTAAGCCTGATAAGCCTTAACGCCTTCGTATCTTTCTTCGTCGATGGAGATCTTAAGATTATCTTCGGTGGAGCCAATAGCTACAGAATCAGTCGGGACTTCGGCAACCAGCTTTCCGCCGGGCAAGAAGTTCAAAAAGATCTTGGCATGACGGAGTTCGTTCGCGGCTGTTTCGTTAAATGCATATCCGATCGGGAAGTAGCTTTCTTTCACAGCTTTCTGTGCATAGAAAGTGTACCGAGCGTAGGATTGGGATTCATTCAAATAAGAAGTTGCAAGGTTCTTCTCAGTCTGTGTACCTGCAACGCTTTTTGTTTCAGCCATTTCTATATCCTCATTTGTGGTGGGTTAGAAGAAACCCTAATGAATAGCGTTACTTTAACTGTTAAAGAAGCATGAACGGCCCGTGGCGTCTCAAATTAAGTAAATCGATCAAGTAAGGTTAGAACGAGAATTTTGAATCAAATGCTCACAATTTAGTGAAGAGATCAACGAATCGAAGACTGTTGAACAAGGTTTATTTGAATTAAAAAATTCTTTTAAATTCAAATAAATAAAATTTAAAAATCGAAAATTGTCAAAGAAAGGGGATTTTTAGCGGAAAGAGGGGACAGAAAATAAAGAAAATTAGTGGTAAACGCCCATATGAAAAGACAAAAATCTCCGTATAGTGGCGCGTTGAATGTGTGGCTGCTTCATAAGCCCGTGGACTAAGGCAAGACACGTTATTCCGACTTGTTCGGAACTTGTCCAGAAGGATTTACCACCCTTCAAATATCTCTCTTTTTTTGGCGAACCGCCGTGTTCGCTAAAATTCGGGGACAGAGCGGGACGTCGAATTTTCTTTAAAAGGAAACATCCGATGGAACTTACTACCCACAAACTTCGTATCAGCCAAAGCACGGTGAATACCATTCTTTCTCGTGCCCAAGGCCACTACAAAAGTATTCTTCTGTCCGCCGGTGCGGATGAAACGATCTTCAAAACCAAAAACCTGGAATGCCCATGGTGCGCGGGAGTTGACCGTTTCTCTTATACCGACAAGTTTGGGAAAGGCGACAGTTTCTGCCGTCACTGCGGTTACCACAGCGGAGTCGATCTTCTGATGAAAATCAAGAAGTTCGGTTACGTTGACGCTCTGCGTTTTATGGCCCGCTTTCTCAATCTTCCGATTCACGAAGAGAAAACCTACAGAGTCACGAAAACACAAGAGCAGTCTTCTCCGGTAGAAGAAGTATGGGCTGCCTCTCATGCCTTAGGCGAGAAAGATAGTGCTTATGTCTATCTTCGAAGCCGAGGCTTGAAAAAGTGTTTTCCGGCGGCGCTCCGTGCCTCGAATCGTCTTCGTTATGCGCAGCTTTCCGAGGACGGACGGTCATGGGATCACTCCTTCTATGAAGGACTTGTGGCCGAGATCGTTAACTCTGAAGGACACCGAGTCAGTCTTCATCGCACTTATCTGGACAAAGGCCGGAAGGCCCCCGTTAAGGCGGTTAAGAAAGTACTCGGCAAGGAGCTCTCGGGGTGCGCGGTTCGTCTGGCCGAAACGGACGAATCCGGCGTGCTCGGATTAGCCGAGGGAATTGAGACGGCGCTGTCTGCGTCGGAGCTCTTCGGAGTTCCGGTGTGGTCGGTGGTTGCCGCATTTAATTTCCGCAACTTTGTGCCGCCGAAGTCGGTCCGCAGAATCATCATTTTCGGTGACTCGGACAAGAACTTTATCGGTCAAAGGGAGGCTTATGCGGGCGCCGCTGAAATCAAACAGCGGCATCCCGACATTGAGGTCGAAGTGCGTCTGCCCGAGCAATCGGGTTCAGACTGGAACGACGTCCTCATGGCTCAAAACCAAACAAGCTTCGGTGCACAGGCTTGTTTGGCAAAAACATAGTGTGCATCGTTTTTTACTTAACCCTGCGGGGCCTTTGTGCCCCGCAGGGAGTCCGAGGCTCCGTTTTTTATATGGAGCTTTGTATGTCACAGGTATTAAACGAATTCGTTTCGCTGGAATCTTTCGGATTTATGCAGGACGGATCACTTTTAGGATACCGATTAAAGGATATCGAACCGGAACTCCGGTGCCTCATTCCTCGCTTGGATCCTTCCTATGTTTTTGAAAAGGACGCTTTGTCGATCATGAGCGCCTGGTTTGAAATCGGTTCGGGTGAGCCGCTGTTTATCAGCGGCCCGCACGGCTCGGGCAAAACCAGCTTTGTGAACCAGTACTGCGCCCGAGTGAACGCGCCGGTGATTTCGATTACCGCACGCGCCCGCTTGGACCGTACGGATCTCATCGGCGGCTATGTCATTGATAAGGACAAAAGCATGCGCTTTGCCGACGGTCCGCTCACGCGGGCCTGGCGGCACGGCTGTGTGTTTCTTGTTAATGAGATGTCGGCAGCGCCGCCGGATCTTTGGCTGTCGGTCAATGAACTGCTTGAAGGCTCTCCGCTTTATATCCCGGAGACCGGAGAAGTGATTCATCCGCATCCGAGAACCCGGATTGTCATGACCGACAATCTGCGGGGGTTGACGGAAGATTACGGCTCACGCTATGTGGGACGCTTTAGTCAGGATCCGGCAGTGCTCGACCGCTTTTGGAAGATGCGCATGGACTACATGGGCGAGGAGGCTGAAGTTTCTTTATTAGAAGCGACAACTCCGGAGCTTGAAGTCCGAGGCATGTCCTTTGAAGAATGGCGGAAAGAATTTTCCGTGCGTCTGAGGAGGGCGGCGGACCGAGTTCGTCAGGCTTACTGCCGTCAGACGGAGGACGGAGCCGTTGCGGAAGCAACGATTTCGACCCGAGTCTTACTGCGGTTCAGAGACTTACTTCTTTTGAGCTATCGATCTCCGGCGATGAAGAATGAGCCTCGGGCTGCTTTGAGGCGTGCGATGAAAATCGCGCTGACGGACTGTCTGGAAGAAGCCGGCGCATTGGCGGTCGAAAAATTGGTCGAATTAGAAATCGGCGATATCGGCAAGCATATTGCCTAAGCGCAGTTTTCTAACGGACCGATCGTTCTTTACTCCAGAGATGATTTCGGTCATCTCAACCCATCGTTATTCGAGGGCCTTTAAGCCCTCGGATGACGGGCCTTAAGGGCTCTCTTTTTTATTTAAGGAGGCCCTATGGCTGATTTGTTTGGTAACCGCGGTTTTTGGCAAGACAGCGGTTGTTTATCAACCGAAAAGAAAGAAGATAAAACGGAAGATTCCGATCTGGTGCTGATTTGTTTTCAGATTAGTGTCTGGAGCGGGACGACAACTGAGCAGACCTCAATTGAGGAAGGCGCGGAGTTTATGAAACGCCGAAGGATTATTCCGGGCGTGATGCTGAAACCTTTTCTTGACTTCAGAGCGCGAGCCAAGGCTTTGTGTCAGGAGATGGGCGAACCTTATCTCAACGGTTTCGTGATGCGAAGGCAGGATGCTGCCGTTGCGGAACGAGCATTGAGTGTTTGGAGAAAAGAATTCTGCAGGCGGCGCGATGAAGTTTTTGCGCCGGCCTATGAAGACATTCTTGCTCAGAGGCTCGAAGGCATCATTCCTCCGGGTTGTTCGAAAGAAGCCGTTTTTCCTCCGACGAATTTTGTTCTGCGTCGGATCAGCTTTGAGTTTGATGCGTTTGTTCTGGCTGCGCACGGTACGGGCAAACGAAGCTCAAAGGATGCTTTTCTTGACGGGTTGGCCGAGCGTTTTGCCGATGAGACCGATCTCATCTGCGCGGCGCTTGAGACCGCCAACGTCACGGAAGCGATTGTGTGTCGCGTCAGGACGCTTTATGAACGGGTACGTTCATGGAGCTGTTCTCAAACCCGATTTGCTCTTGCTTCCGCTGCACTGGAAGAAGCGCTTGCCGAAGGCAGCCGGACCCATGTCTGGTGCCGAAACAAGAAGCTTTTTGTTCAGTTTCTGGAGAAAGCTCGGGAAGCATTTGCGCAGGCAAATGCAGGCCACGAGCAGAACACAACGGAAGAGGCAGAGTCTCTCGTATCCGTTCCTTCAGTTGAGGAAAGGCGAGAGGTGCTTACCGGAGCGGCAGGCATGATTGCCCGCGGCCGGTCGCTTTTTCCTTTCGGTTAACCGACTTCCTGTTCAGTGTCTCAAGGCGAAAGCCTTGGGACACGGTTCCGGAATAATTTTTAGGAATTTCACTTTGTCTCAGATAACGATTGCGTTACCCGCGATATTAAAAGCGGTAAACGGCATTTTGACTTCTCTTTCTGGGGAAAAAGAAATCAAAGTGGTATTTGCCGGCACGCCTTGCACAGACGGCAAGACCGTTTATTTAGGAGAGCCGTTGCTTCAGTCTCAGGATGCGCTGGATGCCTACCTGTCTCACGGGACGCATGAGATTCATCACGTTTTGTACAGTGACTTTGATGAAGTGGCTTCGCTCGGAGGACTGCATTCGCTCGTTAATGCTCTGGAAGACGTTCGCATTGATGCCATCGGATATAAAAAATATCCGGGCGGCTATCTTTGGCGCAATGAACACTTTTCTAAGATGGCTCGGGCAGGGCAGCTTCCGAAAATCAACGAACATACTTCGCCGGGCGCGCTTCTTTGCCTTACTTGCTATTGGTGCATGACCGCACTGATGCTGGAATACGACTGCTCAAAGCATTATTCGGAAGAAGCAAAGAATGCTTTTGTACAGAGATTCGGTCAGGAGCTCTTTGAGCGGATTATGCAGAAGGCAGAAGAATCGGTCAGAAGCCCGAATACCGCTGCGGTTATTCAATGCGCAAGAGAGATTGCACAACTATTCAGTCAGGCGATTTCTCAAAAGGTATTCTCTGAAGAGAACAAGTGCAGTTCCGATCAACCAGGCGCCGGCTCTTCATCAAAAGGAGCATCGGCTTCTTCTGAAGGAAAGGGCAAAGCCAAAATTCCGAAGAAAGACAAGCAAAAGTCCGACGAGTTTGATGCCTTGTTCGAGAGCGATGATCTTAAGGACGCCGATATCCACCGTGCCATAGAAGAAGACTATAAAAACTATCGAGGAGCCACAGGCGAGAATCCGACCGGCAAAGCCGCGGTTTGGCCGACGGTCAGAAGTGAACTCAGTCCTCGGGTTGATCCTGAATTCAAAGCGGAAGCGGAAAAGCTGCTTCGCGGAGGCTCACAGCAGTTTCATCGGTTCCTGCAGGGATTGAGTTTCCAGCCTACGCGTTATGCGAGAAGCGGCAGAGACCTGGAGCCCAAGAGACTGAGCCGGTTTTATGTCGGCGACACCAGAGTGTTTCGATGCGAAGAATCTGTGCTGCGTCCGTCAGTTGCGATGTGCGTCCTTTTAGACCGCAGTGGCTCCATGACGCGCGAAGACATGAGAACCGGATCTTTGTGTGGTCAGACCATCGCCGGAATGACTGATTCCGTGAGCGGATGCCGAAGCTCGGTTTATGCATTCCCGGGTGTTGAACGGCAGACGCTGTTAGAAGTCAAGCGTTTTGATGAGCCCGTTGCGTCTTGTTTAGATCGCTTTTGCGCGTTAAGGCCTTTCGGATACACGCCGGTCAGACAATCGATTAACTCTGCGGCCGCTCAGCTTGTCAGTCGAAGAGAGTCCCGCAAAATTATCTTTTTGATTACGGACGGATTGTGTTCCGATGCCGAACTTCTGACTGATATTGAGCAAGATTTGAAGCGTGCCGGGATTGAGATTGTCTGCTTGGGCATCGGGGATGATATTCCGAAGATTTTTAGTATTCAGTCAGACATCAAGCATTCTCGTCAAATGAAAGAGGCGGCTTATAAGCTTCTTGAAGAGACGTTTAGAAGAAGACATTGATCTTTAGCCGCATGGTCGTCGTGAAGATTTTTGCGATACCAAGTTTGAGCGGCTGTGTTAATTCGGCCTCGGAAGGATAATTAAGGAAGGAGATCCGTAGAGTTTTTCTTCTCGGATGATTTCTTTCTTCTTGAAGGAATCGAAAATTTTCAGGGGATTGTTCGTTGTTAGAAATTCAGCTTCCGAAATGCATTGAGGCGCGGCTGTGTCGGTTTGCTAAAGAAACGGGTCGCTCAGAGACTGCTTTAGTCAAAGAAGCTCTGGATCATTATTTAGATGATCTGGAGGACATCTATTTTTCTGACAAGGTAGTACAACGAATACGCGATGGCCGGGAAGACGTCGTTTCCTCTGAAGAAATGGCGCAGATGCTTGGTCTCAAAAGTGAAGGGTCTCGTTAGTTGCGAGGATAATTTTTTGTAGTTTTTCTCAGCACACTTTCTTTCTATCGAGCCCTAGTTTCAGGCGGACGCCTCTTTTTGCAGCAGTTCTTCAAGGAGACAGTATGGCAGTGTTAAAGATCAGAATTCCGGACGATGAGTTGGCATGCTTAGAGGTCTTGGCAGAACGCAAGGCACGACCAAAACACAGATCGTTCTATCCGCTCTGAGAAGTGTTTTTGAAGAAAATTTCTTAGAGAAGAAAACGATTCTTCTGCCTGAAGACCAGTATCAAGCTTTGGTTGAATTGGTCGGCAGTCCTTTGACGCCGCAGGAAATTGAGGGCAGAAAGAAGCTCAAAAAAGTCCCCGACTGGAATTTGTGAGGCGGCTTTGCCAGCCGCCGCATTTGCATTAGGCAATCACTTCCGGGTGGCCGATTTCTTAGCAGGCTTGCAAAACTTTCCGCGGACGGCTTTTTTCCAATCTTCTGGCGTAGTTGGCGGAATGTCAGAGTAATCGATATCCTCGTCTCTGATGCTTTTGATTCGTTGGAGTTCTTCCGCAGTCCAGGGTTTGGCATCAGAAAGCTTGAAATGTACGGTTGTCATAGGCTTGATTTTCAATCAGCTTTTAAAGCGATTACTGTTCGGAATTGTTTGGCGAAATGGAAGTTTTCTGCATAGGTCTCTAGTGCGTGGGCAATGAGTGACACAGCGGCTCACCTTCCATTCTGATAGTTTGGCATCTCAAATCTTTAGTTTCAATGCTCTCAACTTGGTATGGTGATTTGAGGTCTGAGGTTTTGTTAGTTTATTCACAGCTTTAGAATTGAAAGAGCTTCCGACGGTAGTCTATCGGAAGCTCCTCTTCAGTCGCACTCTAACCATCTAACGAAGGTTAGAGTGTCTCTGAACATTAGGCAGGATTCTTAGCTGCGTTCACACCGGCGATACGACCGTATGTGAAGATGTCAGCCATAGCGTTACCGCCGACACTGTTGGTACCGTGGATACCGCCTGTGACTTCACCGGCTGCATACAAGCCGGGGACGACATTGCCGCGACGGTCAATGACTTGAGCGTCTTTGTTGATGATCACACCGCCCATGGTGTGGTGACGTTTCATCGTAACGCGACCGGCATAGAACGGGGCTTTGATGATCTTGTTGACCAGAACGCCTTCAGCACGGCCGAGCGGATCTTTCTTGGTGTCAACAGCCTTATTGTAGGTGTCGACAGCTTCTTTGAGGTTGTTTGCAGGAACACCGATCTTCTTAGCCAGGTCTTCAATAGAGTCGGCGTAGTAGAGTGTTCCGGTCTTCAAAGCAACTTCGTTTTCTGGTCCTTTGGAGTTCTTCAGCTGTTCAAAACCGTCTGCGTCAACGATTGTCCAAGCAATAGCCTTCGGCTGATCAAGCATGGCGTCACGCAATACGTCACGTCTTGCGTCTTCTTTAATGAAGCGTTTGCCGTCGAGGTTCACAAACAAGAAGCGGTCAACATGCGTGAAGAGGTTAGGAGCATGTTTTTCTCCCGGAACTCCGCCTGGGATGCACTGGATGTAATCCAGACCGCGGGTGCCGGCACCGATATCGACTAAGTCGATTAAAACGTCACCGGTGGCGCCGGGATGGTTTGTGGTATCCAACTGGCCCATGCGAGGATCATGAATGGCTGTCAGTCTGTCATTGGCTGCGAAACCGCCGGCTGCTGCAACGACGCCGTTAAGTGCACGCAGATAAAGCGTCTTGCCGCCTTTTTGTTCAACTTTGACGCCGAGAACACGGCCGCTCAGCTGATGTTCACGGATGATTTCGACGACGCGGGTGTTGTAGAGGATAGGAATGTCTTCTTTCTTGCAGACTTCAAGAAGTGCCTTGATGTATGCGCCGCCTCTCGGTCCGATGGGATTACGTGCACGTTTGTAGAGACCGGCATAGATCTGATAGATATGGTCTTCAAACTTGACGCCATGGTCTTTGAGCCATTGAACGCTTTCAGGTGCTTTTTCTGTGAGCTGGTGAACCAAGACAGGATCGCCGCGTCCGTCGCCGGCAGCTAATGTTTGTTGAGCGTGCAGGTCGGGAGAGTCTTTAATGCCGGCTTTTTCGTAGTCGGCTTTGATAGCTGCGTTAAATCCGCCTCCGGCACGAATTGTGTTGCCGCCGGCAAACATCATTTTTTCAAGGACGACGACTTTCTTGCAGCCGGCTTCTTTTGCAGAGACGGCAGCAGAAAGACCGGCACCGCCAGCCCCAATCACGATGACGTTGTAGGTGTCATCCCAATTGATAGCGGCTTCAGCAGCAGAGCTGAAGAGTGTTCCGAAAACACCGGCAGCGGCAGCAGCTGCAGGAGCGGAACCAAGGAATACTCGACGTGAAAGCTTTGTCATTTTCTTCTCCGAATGTGAAATCTGAGGTTTGAGGCGGTTTGCTTGCTTGGCCTCGTTGAGAAGAAGTCTAAGAATTCAGCGCTTCTCGCCAAATAAACATTAGGTTATTGACAAAGTTAAAGTTAAAGAGTAAGCGATTTTGGTTAAGACTCGGAAACAAGATTTTCTGCCGCGATCATGCCAAATGTGAAGGCATCGGCTAAACCGTTTCCACCGATTCGGTTTCTTCCATGGATGCCTCTGGTGATTTCTCCGGCTGCGCAGAGTCCGGGGATCGTTTTGCCTTCCTTGAGACATTGAGCTTTTTCATTGATCCGGAGGGCGCCCATGGTGTAATGAATTCTCATGCCGACGCGGGCGGCCCAGAAGGGCTAATGGCTAGCCATTGAATATCTATTCAAACCTGCACATACTCAGCTTCCACTGGAGGGAGAGTATGAAAGAAATTCATAATTTGATGACAATCGGGGAAGTAGCCGGATCTTTTGGAGTTTGTGTTGCAACCGTACGACGGTGGTGCAAAAACGGCAAATTCGCACGAGTCATCCGAACAATGGGCAATCAAAGACGTTTTGATCCTGATGAAGTTCATGAAATGCTTCATCCGAACAGCGATAAAAGGATCGTGGTCGGATATGCAAGAGTCTCAAGTTATGATCAGCGCTCGGATTTGACAGCCCAAGCCGAAAGACTGTGCTAATACGGTTGTCAGCTGGTAATCAAAGACCTCGGAAGCGGGCTCAATTGCAAAAAGCCTGGCCTTAAGCGTTTATTGAGACTGCTTTTACTTCGACGTGTCAGCACGTTGGTTCTTACCCACGACGATCGACTCCTCCGATTCGGTACCGAATTGATTTATTTCATCGCTCACTATATGGGCACTCGCGTAGTCATCCTTGATGAACCGGAACAAGAGTCTTTCGAAACGGAGCTCGTCAAGGACGTTATTACCTTGATGACAGTCTTCTGCGCTCGCCTTTACGGGAAGCGCTCATAGAAAAATAAGGTAAAGGAAAATACGGGTATAAAAAATCTAAGTTTTCGTTAGTATCCAATTATTACTTTATTTTTACCCCTAAATGTCCAGCCTTGAGCGAACACTCGTGCGTCAGTTTGAGATGCCCAATGAGACCGATAGAGTTTCATTGGATCGGATGTGTTCGTCATATGGTTTTGTGGCTTCCAAATTTCTCTTTGCCTTCCAAACCAGAGAACTTCGAGGAGAGGTTAGGGACTTCCGAGCTTTTCGAAATAAACTGGTGGCAGCTCTGAGTAAAAAACCTGTTGAATTTAATCAGAGACTCGCGGACTTGCGAACAAACGGCAAAGCGGCGGAGGCAAATCTGCTTACTTTGCTCCGGGAACTTAAAGAGACGTCAGGGCCTCACCTGCAGGTGCGTCACTGGAAGCTGGCTTTGGAAGAAACATCCAAGATGGCATTGACGCATTGGAAAAGCGTCATTGCAGAAGCTAAAAAGAAGCTTGCGCATACGTTAAAGCATTTTAACGATCAGGATCGTCATTACGCGTGCTGGCTGCTTTGCGGTGTAAACCGTCAATTTTTTGAATTGTTGGACGGAAGAATCCCGGTGCCGAATCCGGAAGTATCTTTCGATCGGAACTATTGTCTCAGCTACGATCGGCCTCTTTCTTCAAAGGCACTTCGGTCAATCGCGGGAGTTGTAAGACGAACCGTTAATAAGGTTAGAAGAGACAGCGTCTGTTATCCGCGAACGCAAGCTTTTCACAACCGCATTGACTTTGATGCAAGCTGCTATACAGTCAGATCAACGGAAGATGCTCAATTTCTTGAGCTTATGTCACTGCAGCCCGGTAAAAGAATCTCCCTTCGGCTTAAAGGCAGAAGCAAGATCCGCGGAACGCTCCAGCTGATACGTGATACTGCGGGTACTTACTCGCTAAGAGTGTACGTGCCTCAGCAATGTGAAGAAAAAAGAAAGACCGGCACCGTCATTGGAATTGATCTCGGCTACACAGAGATGATGGCCACGAGTGAACAGGAACTTCTTGGGACGGATCTGGGACAATACTTTTCTGCTATTTCAGACAAACGACGAAAAAACAGCGAAGGCCGAAATCGCATGCATTCGCTCTTTCGCAATCTTTTGAAGAAGCCTAACAAGGACAATCTCGCTAAGGCAGAGCGGATCCGAAAACATAACCTCGGCAGAAAGAAGCAGCGGGCCAGGTACATCCGTGATATCGGAGTTATCAAGACTATCGTTAACAGAGAGTTAAATCTTCTTTTTACTCGGAAGACAAACCCGATCAAGCAGATAGTCGTTGAAGACCTAAGCGCACGTATGAAGGTTCATTTTGGAAAGAAATGGAACCGACGACTGAGCGGCTGGATGCGAGGATACCTACAGGAGAGGATCAGATATAAAGCAAAAAAACATGGAATTGAAGTAAGCGAAGTCAATCCGGCCTACAGTTCGAGAGAATGCCCCCGGTGTCACTGCACGGACAAAAAAAACCGATACGGGAATTCATTTAAGTGCTCGCTTTGCGGGTACCACGGACATGCTGACTTGGTTGCTTCGTTAAACATTCTCGGCCGTCTGGGGGATAAGGAGATCCGTATAGGAATGTCTCCGTCTCGGGTGAAAGCAGTACTGGATGGTCGTTACGTCGGTTGGAAATCATTAAATCATACCGTTTCCGACAAGATTTCAGGTGAGGCACGTGTTGTGGACGAATCTCCCCGTTCAGCCTCATCGAAGAGCGAACTGAGAAGCAATGTACAGGTTTGTACGGCTTCCAGATAACGGTTCGGGAAATATTTTAGCTATTAGAGGCAGTTGGATAATTCGGTGAAATCCTTAAAAAACTAGAGATATTGAGGAACTATAAGTTCTCATTAAAATAGAGAAAATCATGATGGTGGAATGGCTTGATGACTGATAATAACTTGAAGAATTTGCCGCTGGGAACATCTGATTTTGCTGCCTTAAGGCTTGCAAATGAGATTTACGTGGACAAAACGGATTTGGTCTACGAACTGGCTTCTAAAAGACGCAAATATTTTTTGGCTCGTCCAAGAAGATTTGGAAAGTCTTTGTTGATTTCCACCTTTGAGTCGTTGTTCAGACACGGACTAAGAGATTTCAAGGGTTTGGCTATTGAGAAGCTGTGGATTGAAGAGTCAAAACCTCTTGTGGTGAGGCTAGACTTTTCGGAAATAAAGAATTTTTCCTCACCTGAAGACTTCTCGAGAAAATTTACTTCTCTTATTTCTAGATGTTTCGGCATGGTCGGATTCCAATATGTTGACGACGACCTTAACAGCGCTTCAGGTCAATTATCAACATGGCTTCAAACATTAGACATCAACGCGTTAGTAGTCCTGATTGATGAATACGATGCACCATTAACCTCTTGCCTTAATCAGCATGGGTTGTTTAATTCTGTTAGAGAGAGGATCTCTGAGTTTTATGCCGTTCTGAAATCCAACGACAGAGCACTCAGATTTGTGTTTGTTACCGGAATCACAAAATTCAATAAAACCAGTATTTTTTCCGAACTCAATAATTTGAGCGATATTTCTTTAGCCCCGCAATTTGGTTCCTTGTTAGGCTATACGCACGAAGAAGTTCAAACATACTTCGGATCTTACATTGCTAAGTCAGCAGAAGTTCTTTCTATAAGCCAAAACGAATTAATGAATCGGCTTGCTGCTCATTACGATGGATTTTGCTTTGAGGAGACTGGGACGAAGAGGGTTTTTGCACCTTGGTCGCTTCTCAATTTCTTGGCTCAACCTGATCGGGGGTTAAAAGATTATTGGTTTGAAAGCGGAGGTAAGCCTGCCGTTTTGCTTGAATATTTAAAGAGCCATGCTCTTAAGGATCCTGAAGAGTACGCCAGAGATAAAACAATTGCGCTGTCGGAATTGGCTGGCTCTTCTGATGTTGAAACTTTGTCCGATATCGGTCTGTTAACGCAGGCCGGCTATCTCACTATTAAGTCCGTCGAATTTGGTAATACGGTTTTTCTTGATTATCCTAATTTGGAAGTTAAACGTGCAATGGCTCAGCTTTACACCGAGCATCTTTTGGACGGAAAGGTGGCAGGACAAGTAGGAGCAGGGCCGATTGTTAAGGTCTTATATGAAGAGTCGGCGGAGTCTGTTTTCCATATCCTTAATCGACTTTTTCTGGCGATTGATTATCAAAGGTATCCGGTGAGGGACGAAGCTTCTTTAAGAGCCTATGTTCAAGTCTATTTTGCGGGCGCCGGCCTGGATGTAAAAGTTGAACATCACAATGCACATGGCAGGAGCGATTTGGAGGTGAATGCAGGCAATAGACATTGGATCTTTGAGTTCAAGGTTGTGCAGGGCAACAAAGGCGAAACCGAAAAACTGAGTGAGGCTGTTGAGCAAATAAAGCAAAGGCATTATGGAGATCAACAATACTCACAAGAAGTGAAGAGGGTTGCGCTTGTCTTCTCCATTGAAGACCGAAAATTCGTCAAGTGGCAAGAAGTTTAGAGGCGCGGCTTGCACGGAGCCGGACGGGTTTGCGGCTCCGGACCGCGTTAACTTTTCAGTGAGCAAAAATTTTGCTATCTCACTCCTGTCTATTTGCTGCTTTATCAGGGAGGATACGTTTCATACGTCAATCTTGGATAAGATCAACAAGAGCTCCAAATTTCCAAACGGTTGGTCTTCTTCCTCTTCCTTCACTAATTTTTGTCACTAATCCAGCTTTTTCGAGTTTTTGAACGGCGAGGAGGAGAGTGGCTTTCGAGGCCTTCACTTTGGTTTGGTTAATCAAGTTCGGAACCGTAAATATTGGTTGAGCAAATAAGTAATCAAGCAACTCCATCGCCAGAGAAGAATTGGTGGCTTCCGCAAATTGGGTTTTTGAGATCTCGTAAAGATCTGTCATCTTCATCAGTAGAGATGCGTTTGCTTTCGAATGCTCTACGACAGCTCTCAAGAAGAATGAAATCCAAGTATTCCAATCGTTATTTTTTGAGATTTTTGCCAAAGAAGCGTAATAAGCTCCTCGGTGCCTCTGAAGGTATGCGCTGATGTAAAGACAAGGAGTATGAAGGATCTTCTTAGAAGCTAAAAACAAAGTTATAAGAAGTCTACCCATTCTTCCATTTCCGTCTAAAAATGGATGGATCATTTCGAACTGTGCGTGAAGGACAGCGGTTTGAATAATCGGATGTAGATCTTCTCTTCGAGCAAAAAGCTCCCAGTTCTCTATAAGTTCCTCGATGAATAAAGGGTCCGGCGGAACGTAAGAGGCCTGATCTAAAGAAGATCCTGGTTTGCCGATGTGGACTTGAACGGTTCTCCATGCACCGGGAGTCTTACGCTCTCCACGAGCACCTCTCAAAAGTAAGGCATGAAGAGATTTGATTAAGGAGACGGAAAAAGGACGACCGTTTTTAATTTCTTCCAGCCCATAGTTCATAGCTTCGTGGTAATTCAATACTTCCTGAATATCGTCTCTGCGTTCCAAGGGCGCAACTATTCCGACATTTTCTCCCATGACCTCTTCAAAAGTAGTCACAGTCCCTTCGATTTCATTCGATAACTGCGCTTCCTTCATGAGCCAAGATATCCAAAACAAATCGGCTTTGGCTGAGGCTAGCATCATGCCATCTAGATTTGAGAGACTGAGGAGGGAGGAAAAGCTAAGTGAGCCGAAATCACCCCAAGGTAGAGTCTCACGCTGGTCTAACGGGAGTTTTCGGAGGTTGAAAGGTTTTCTGATCATTTGGAACCTTTGAGATGTCACATTCAGCATTTGTCCGATTATTCCTTAAGAACTCAAAAGCATTCCTGCTGTTGCCGCCAATTGTCTGTAGGAATAAGGAACAATTTTGTGTTTAGTTTTTGTCCAAAAATTAAACACAAGTATGATTTTATAGGTATCTTTGGGTTTTGTGTTTAAAAATTGGCGGTTTTTTGAACACAAATAGCTTTTTCGGATGTGTTGTGGATGAAAAAATCGTCAAATTTGGACGCAAATTAGAAGCGGAGGCTTCCATAACAAGGACGAACCAGAGAAGTGCTTAAAGAAGGAAGTCCGTCTTTTTTTGGCCGGACAATTAATTGGCTGGAACAGCGTTTGGAAGATTTGGTATTCCTGTAATTCAGATGTCAAACTGGTTGCGAGCGCAGATTCTTCGCAAGAATCGTTAATTGTCCCAAACCGGCTTTGTGTCCATCAACTTATGCCGACGCATTAAGACTTCTTTATCTTTTTCCGGCTCAAAAATTATTTTGGAGCATGCGTCGAATACATCAGATGAAAGAGGAATGATCTTGTCATCAAGACGGCTGGCGAACAAGCTATGCAAAGCTTCCAAAATCAGTTCCTCAGGCGTTTTTGCTTCTCTTTTTGAAAGTTCAGAAAGCAAAGCAGCATCAAAATCGCTTAATTTCAGGCTGATGGTTTGAGACATCTGTAGCTCCCTTTTAGGAATGATGATCCATTTTACTTGTGCTTGTCGAGGTTGAAAAAGGTGATTTTTTCGTTCACAAAGGCAAAAAATTTAGATTTGTGCTTGGAAAAAGGCTATTTTCTAAACACAAAAGTAGTTTCCATCGGCTTTGCGTTCAAAAAACGTTGCATTTTGACCGTAACTACAAGTAACTTTGAGGATGTCCCGTTTATTTAAAATTAAATTATTGAAAATTCAATAATTGAAAAACAAATAAGATGTCGAATCCTTTCGTTGTCGGTTTCTATGTTCCTGAAGAATACTTTTGTAATAGATCAAAAGAGACCGAGCTTCCAGAGGATTGCATTTTGAAGGCAAGAACGCTGTCCTTCGTTCGGTAAGTGAGGAAGCAAGGACCATTTGAAGAACCACGTCTTTCACGATTTTCTGAAAATGATTAAAGCGATGTATGTTAGGGAGGAGAAGTTATGAGAAGGTTTGCTATTTCAGCATTTGGCGCAGTTTTGTGCTTAGCTTTTTCGACCCTCTTTACACAAGAAGTGTTGAGCGCTGAAAAGGCCCAGCGGCTTTGCCTTGTGAATTCGCCTGCGGAACTTATTGCTTGCCGCCGAGGCGATTCTTTGTACTACCAGCAGCCGGGCCTTGTGCACGGAAAATATCTTCTGGATTTTGCTGCTCAATATTGCGACACAAACTTCGAGATAAATATTCAGTTTCCATACGTACTTTGTGTGTACTCAGGAGTTAAAGAGAAAATTGCCGCACAAGAAATACGTAGAAAAGAAATGGAAAGCAATATGCTGTCTGCCTTGCGAAGGCTTGGTAAAGAATTGGACAATCCTGTGTCAGGATGGAAACAAATCAGTTCAGAGGATGAGAAGCGTTTTCTAATTACGTCGCAAGGTACCGGTTCGGTTATTCAGGACGGAGACGAAGTCACGATCAGATTGCGTTACCCTGGAAAAGACGGCAAACCGGAAAAATTTGACGAACTAAAGACCTTTGTGGTAACGAAAGACGACACTGGATTTAGAGGCTTGAGGCAAGGCAGTTCATTGATCATTGCTTGCAATGGAGAGAAGAAGCTTTTCGAGTTTGTTGATATTCTTTTGGTTACCAAATTGAAACCTTGAGGTTACGATTAGAGGTTGAAGCAAACCAGTTCGAAGCACGTACTTTATTTTTTAGCCTTTCTTTTGTCTAGCTTGAGAGTAAAAATTCTTCCTTAAAAACATATAGATAGATATTTTACGTTATTTAATGTTATTTAATTTCTGTCGGTTGTTTTGTATAGTTGCGAATGAAGGAGACTCTATATGAGTGCGGAATGGACAATTACTGGTTTGACCTACGACAGGGAAAAGGCTGAGAGAACATTAGATAACAACAATCGTCAGGCGAGTTGCTCAGTTTTGTTTTCCGCTCAATGTGCCAGTTTTAACTATTTCATGGCTTCCGAGGTTAATTTAAGTATGGAGGGGCCTCTTATTTGGGAAAAATCGCCCCGATCGTTTATAGACGTCGAAGAAAAGGAAGCTCCTGAAGGCCGAAATGAACGTTCCATTGTTGCTTCGGCTTTGTCTGGCTTAGAAGTTCTCAGGCTTTTGAATACAGAGGCATATGTCAGGCTTTCAAGAATGGAGATTGCTGACAACAAAGAGGACCAACTCCGTTATCTTGAAAAGTTCGGTTTGATTAAAAAGTCTGGGTCTGCATATGAGCTTCCGCTATTTAGCGCATATCTCTTAGCTAGGAATCTCTCGGACTTCAACCAACTGGCCAAAAAGCGTGTTCGAATTGTCTCGTACGGCGGCAACGACAATTTGAGTCCTGCTATTTGTGACATAGAGTTCAAAGAAGGAATCGTCGAGGCTTTTCCATCTGTTTTCAAGGAAGTTGTAAGGTTGATCCCGAGACACGAAAAGATTGATTCAGGGAGCGGAAGAAGGTTAATTGAATTTTCAATTCCGCAAGCTGTTATTAGAGAGGTGCTTAGCAACGCTTTTGCTCACCAAGATCTTTCTTCCGAAGAGGACGGAATAGTTATAGAAATCTTCAAAAATAGAGTCGAGATAACGAATTCAGGTAAACCAGTCTTGGATCAACTTCATTTTCTTGATGGCGCCCCAACTATTAAGAATAAAAGAGTTTTCACCGAAATGAAGAATCTTGGCTTAGTTGATGGACAAGGATATGGCTGGAGAAAAATCGTCAAAGAACTTGAATCTCGAAGTCTTCCGGCTCCTGAAATTAAGATCAGGAAAAATTCAATAACGGTGACGATTTGGTTTGAAAAGCCATTGAAGCTCCTTTCATTGGATCAAAGGAATTGGACGGTCTATTTGCATACCGTGCTGAGATATCTGCTCAACGAGCCGGCGAATAATGCGTCTCTCAGGCAGAGGCTTAATTTGCCTGAGTCGAAATCTTCTACCGTTAGTAAGTTGTTCAGGCAGGCAGCAGAAGGAGGTCTTGTGAAACCTTTTGATAAGCACTCTTCAAATAAGACAAAGAAGTACCTACCAGCTTGGAGCCAAGCTTCGTCTCGAATTCCCGTGAAAACAAAGGATTATGATAAGCTGAAGCTAGAAGAAGAGAAGACAAATAATTCACAGAATTCCCTGTCAAACAAAGCCTTCATCGGTCAGGAAGATGATCAACTTATTCAAAAAGCCCGTCAGCGCTTGAAAGAACTGGGCATCTAATTTGTCTAATTTATTTGACACTCTTAGAGTGTCTACCATAGAATACAGTCTATGGAAATTAAGCAAACACAAAAATTTCACAAGTGGTTTTCAAAACTTGACAACGTCACTTCCGCTATAGTTTTTGCCAGGTTGCTCGTTGTCAGCATGGGCTCGCTGGGGCTTTGGAGAAGCGTGGGAAAAGGCGTTTCTGAGTTAAAGATAGACCACGGTCCAGGATATCGAGTTTACTTCACCTTCAGAGGCGGAGAACTGATTTTGCTTCTAGTTGGAGGCGACAAACGACACCAAAACGAAGATATAAAGAAAGCTCAAGAAATGGCTCAGTGCCCTATCGAAGATTGTGAAAACTTTTTTGAAGGCAATAACGATGAAAACGCTAAAAGTAAAAAAAATGGATGTTGATGACTTCATCCGAGACGATAAATCCGCAGCTGTTTTTCTAAATGAAATGATTAGACTCGATAGCGGAGACGGCTCTATGGTTCGCCTTGCTATCGGAAATATCATCAAATGTCACAATGTTTCTGAAATAGCTAAAACAGCCTGTGTTTCAAGAGCTAGCCTCTACAGTGCCTTTAACAAAGACGGAAACCCGTCTTTCGATATGGTCCAAAAAGTTTTGGCTGCCATGGGGTTGGGCATTCAATTTGTGCCGTTGGAAAATCGCTAAACAAAGGATGTCAATTTAGGAAGCAAACAACCTCTTAAGACGTTGCTCTACGTCGACTAACTCGGCCTAAATGATGAAGCTTGAAAAAGCCTCAGTCGCTGTTCACGCTGTTCGCGAATTTATCAACAAGGCCCGTAACACACCGTCATTCATGACGGTGATTTAAGGGCCTCACAGACTCGTGGTTCGGCATATTTTGATACCTGATTTGTCGGTGGAAATAAAGGGCCCATCACGGATGATTTCGGAATAAGAGAAACGGAACCAAAGATATTTCTCCCCAAAATTTACCGTATCGTTTTTCCCTATGATGCAACTTATTCGACTCCGTTAGAATGGGTTATTACAGCGGGGGAACATGAGTGCTAATTAGACGCGGGTTCAAATTCGAACTAAAACCAAATGGAATGCAGAGTCAACTGATGAAGCAATTCTGCGGCTGCGCCCGTTACGTCTACAACCGCACCTTGTCCCTGGAAAAGTCACTCTATAAGAAAGACAGCAAGCATTCTTTCAAATACACAGAGGCAGCCAATAGACTCCCTGAATGGAAAAAGAAAAATCCTTTTTTAAAAGAGTGTCACAGTCAAGTTCTTCAGCAATCGTTGAAGGACCTGGATCAGGCTTACCTCAATTTTTTTCGGAAACAGGCTAATTTTCCGAGGTACAAGAAAAAATTTCAGCAAGATTCCATTAGATTTCCCCAGGGCGTTGAACTTGATGAGGCTAAGCAACAGATACGACTGCCGAAAATCGGCTGGGTAGGATATCGGAAAAGCCGGGACATCATCGGTAGGATAAAGAATGTCACTGTCAGCCGACGCGGGGAGAAATGTGATGTCAGCATACAGACTGAGTATGAAGTCGTCTCATCTGCTCCGAATCCTTCTGAAATTGGAATAGACATGGGAGTCAAACGTTTTGTGACTATGTCAAACGGTGACTTCGTTGAACCTCTAAACGCTTTTAAGCAGGAGCAGGAAAACTTGCCAAGCTTCAAAGGAAACTTGTGCGGCAAAAGAAGGGAAGAAACAGCAGAAAGACAAAGCGAAAAATTGTTCGATTGCACCGCTATATAGCCGACAGCCGAAGAGATTTTCTTCACAAGACCTCGACAAAGATAGCTAAAAACCACAGCCTCATATACGTCGAGGATCTGAAAGTCTCGAATATGTCCGCTTCTGCCAGTGGAACAAAAGAATCCCCAGGCAAAAACGTTAGGCAAAAAAGCGGACTGAATCGATCCATTTTGGATCAGGGATGGTATAGCTTTTTCCGCATGCTCTCCTACAAATTAAAGCAGAGAGGAGGAAAGCTGATAAAAGTTGATCCCAGAAACACGAGCAGAACTTGTCCGCGGTGCGGACTTGTCTCGGCAGAGAATAGAAAATCGCAAGCAACCTTTGCATGCATTGGCTGCGGTTTCCGCTCCAACGCAGATGAGGTCGGAGCGATAAATATATTAAGGGCCGGGCAGGCCCGGTTAGCCTGTGGTATGAGTGGTGCAGTAAGGCCGCTGTCAGCAGGAACCCGAGGAGACCTGCTGCAGCACTAAGCTACGGCCGCTGCAGAGGTGGTATAGAATCCTCGCTATTTATGACGAGGAGGACGTCAATCTGTTGATTCAGACGGAAGGGGTGTAATCATCATGTTAACTAATTGCGAAGACGAACTCGTCTTGAATAACTTTTTAAGTATTCTCGCCAAGGACATAGAAAATTGTCCGCAGAACTTAGTTCCTATGACAGTTGAGAAGTTTATTAAAATTTTTTCTCTCGTAGAGGACATTAAGATTGATCTCGAGACTCCTTTGGATGAAGAAGATGATGAATGAAAAGTCTTCTTGGAGGATACCCCCCCTAGGGACCTTTGAGAAACAATTTTCTTCTCTGGCTGATAAGAACTTTAGGAGTAGAAGATTAGTTTTCGTCTTTTGCTTCCTTTTCCACTCGAGCTTCTCTGTAACCAAGTCCGCCGGCAAGAGAATTAAGGAGGATTGTGCTCATGCCTTTTTGTTCGTTCAGATAGTTAACAGAGGCACCGTCAATACGATCTCGTCTTAGCTCAGTCATCGCATCCTGGTTCATAAGTCCTACTGAGTTTGTCTCTTCCTGCTCATCAAATTTCCTATTGAAATCTTTTAATCCCGCGTTTAACGAGGTTGATAGGAGAGAGGCGCCCTCGGTTTTGTCTTTGAGCGAAATTGCTTGTTTGCCGATCAATTCTCCTCCCTTGCGTTGCATAGCTGATAAGGAGTTATCTCCATGACGTTTAAGAGCGTTTTGTTCAAGACCAGTATTTTGTATTTGTCCGGGGCCCAAATGCCGGACATCTGCAGCACGATCGTAAGAGTCTGCGGCAACTGAAGCACCTAAATACTCTCGTTTATCGGAAGAATCAAAGAGAGCTTTAAGGTGCGATTCTGCAGACAGGTTGTCTGAAGACAGTAATTTCTGCATAACCAAAATGTCGTTATTGACGGCAGTTTGACTTGTTCCGCTTAGGGTCTCTGACTGAGATCGAGAAGCAGAGAACGTCTCAGACACCATTCGGCTTTGATCATTAGAGGAGCGATAGGCCTTATCCAAGGCAGCCGAGAAGTTTTCAGCGACCCGACGCATTTCATCATTGGTAGTCGAGGAGGCAATTTCTTTCGCTGTGCTCTTGAGCACCTGGTAGGCCTCGGCTTTCTGACGTTGGGTCGCGGCGCTTTGAGAGCCTGTTGCAGTGTCTACGAGCAGCTGAGCAGTTTTTGCTTCCAGTCCGATTCCCATTCCTGCAGCTTCAGCTGCTCCGCGAAGATGAGACATCGCATTTTGCACATGTCGTGCAACAGGTTTTCCTTCTGAATCTTTGCTCTGCGTCGAAACGGCTCCGAGTACGGCCGGACTACTTTGAGCAGCGGCTAAGTTTAGATTCTCAGACGAAGCGGAAGAAACTCCCTTGGCATCTTTGGCCGCTTCCTTTGCAGCATCTGTGGAGAACTGTGCTTCTCCGCCTCCGGCTTGAAGTTTTGCGCCGCTCGTGAAAGACAAGTTCTCGGAATTCGATAAACCTCTGGATACGGTTGAAGATTCTCCAGTGCTCTTCGAATAAGAAGATGAAGACGAACCGGCAGTAGACTGCCCTGCGCTCAGGCGTTCGGATAATCCTTGACTCATTGCTCGAGCAAATTCTCGGCTGACGGCATTTGAAGAAGTGGCAGCCGAAGACAGAGAAAGAGCCTGACTCTCAGAAGCAGTCAAAGTTGTTGCGGAAGAAGATGCTGTTCCTGTCGTGCGGCTATGCGTTAATGCACCGGAAGAAGAAACGCCGAGATCAATAGAGGTTCGAGCCATGCCTGTCACGGTTCCGGTTTCGTCTCTTGTGACGGAGCCATAAGCAGTCTGAGATTTAGAAGCATAAGGATCACTCCAAGAGGAAGAAAGATCGGATTTATTTGCGGAAGCCGAGTTCATGGATGTATTTCCCATAGAGATGTTTCCGGCATTGAAGTTTCCGGCTGCCGCTTGAGCGGAGGCGCCGGAAGAAGCGCCTTGAGCAGGCGCCATTAAACCTGTGGCCATCGAGACAAATGCCATATCACTGCCTTTGGCAAGTGCAAAGGCAATCAGAGGGATCAAAAGCATGATGCTTCCGGCAATGGCTTGAGAAGTGGCGCCGGCTTCACGAATGATTCCGGCTGCCAGCAAAGTACTTCCGCCGAACTCGGTGGCAATCCGATTCATCGGATTGGCGTCTACGGAAATCATCAGATAGTTAGCAACGGAGAGGAGCGGCGCCCACAGCTGGAACCAAATCAGCAATACAAAGAACGATCTAAAAACCGCTCCGGCAGCGCTTCCTGCCGCTACCATCAAAAGAAGCATTAGGGGGAAGGCGGCAATGACGATGAATTCCACGCAGTTGCGAATCTTAGGAAGACTGTGTTCCGCCAAACGCGCCAAGGTGCGGTAATTGATTTCGGACGTGAGATTGGCTTGAGAAGCGGAATATTTAGCGGCGAGATCAAGCGGAGCGCCGGCCTGTGCGGCAATGGATGCCATGCCTCGCGGAAGGGCTGTGAGCATGACGGAATGCTTGAGGCTCTGTTCCAAGGAACGAGAAACACCAAGCAAAAGCGCTTCGCTTTGCGGAAGCGTGCGTCGAATGACATCGGCGGGATCAATTCTTTCCGGTACTAAGACGGTACCGAGGCGCTTAGACAAGAAGTCGAGTTCAACGGTATTGAGATGCTGTTCGAGGTTTTGGAGCGCCTGATCGCATCGTTGGACGGTGCCGTCGGAAGAGACGGAAGAGCGTGCCGGATTGATCCAGCCGTCTGCGGAAATCGTGGCCCAAATGTCGCCGGAGTGGCTGAGTTCTGCCGCTTTATCGGAATGATCCAAGAGCTCCGGTCCGATGCAGTCGGCAATAACACGATCCGTTAAAGCACGGCCTTCCGGTGTGACGGGGCCGGCGGCTAAAAGACTATTTAAGGCGCGCTGAGGATAGACTAAGCCGAACTTAGAGAAGCGTTCAGCATCCGGCAGAGAGAAAGCAGTTTCGAAGCTTTCGGTGAGAAAGTGTCCGATTTTAGAAGTGGCGGACGCAAAGAATCCCACACCGAAAGGGACGTTGCTTACGACATAAACATCAGCGCTCCGTTCGTCGTGTATAGCGACATCTACTTTAGGGACGAGCATTACAGAGTAGAACAAGACGGCAGCAAAAAGATAAACCTTTGAAGCCAATCCCTGCCACTTCAGAAGGGCGCCGGTGAGAGTGACAAGAAAGCCGGCAAGCACGGCAGTTTTAAGCAGACCTTCGTAGGAGGAGCCGGAGCAAATCGAAACCAAGGCTTCGAATAAGTCTCGAATTTGGCCTCCGTTCCAGTAGGCGTAATAGTCCATCACCATTAGAGGTTTTCTCCGAAGGAAAGGTTGGCCGCTAAGTCTGCGGCTAAAGCGCCCTTGACACTTCTTTCTAAGTGTTCAATCTGCGTAATGAAAGAGTGGGCTCGGCTCATCTGCTGAAAGACCGCATCGCTGCGCGATGCAATGTCTTTACGGACTTCATCAATTCTTGCCTCAATGACCTTTAGGTGTTCGGCAGCAATAACGCCGGTCTGAGAAGCGGAAGAGGCGGAAGCAGCAGCCTTGATGTCTAAAGACAGACGATCCATGGCTCGTATGACGGCTTCAAAAGCGGCAGCTTCGACGTAGATGCGCATGATGTCTTGAGAGAAACCTAAGTAACGATGAGAAGCGGTGGCATTGATCAGACGGATTAAAGGGATGGTGGAAGACGAAGCTAAAAGCAGCATGTCGGCTTCGGAGACAAGATTTGGGTCGCGGCGCAGGATGGAGTTTCTGTAGTTTGATGCTGCCTTCATGAATTCATAGGGAAGGTTAACTTCATCGAGCGTTGTCTTTTTAACAGTCAAGCAGCGATCATCTCCGTCTTCTTCGACACAGCGGAGCCGGAAAGCTTCACTCTCTAAGACTTGGGTGTCGGGGCGTCCGAAAAGAAAACCCACTAAGTCCTGACCGGCGATCGGGATGGCACGTGTCACCGTATCTTTACCGGAGCCTTCACGGACATAAATGACGGTGCCCACGAGCGTCATCATGAGTTCTTTTAATTCTTTGCTGTAAGAAGCATTAAAGCTGCCGCCGGAAAGCAGGGACCATGTGAGGTTTAACTCCGGCGCATCGACCACATTTCCGCCGGAATCTTTACGGGTCGGCGCGTAATCCAAAACGGCGGCGCCGTCCGTGCGCGTCTTCGCATCGGCTTCCGAAGCATCAGAAACAATACCTGAGGCACGCAAAGCATTGCGGGCGTCAAAGCCGGTCTTCTGAATCCATTGCTCTGCGCCGCTCATCTTTAAGAGGTTTTGTGCAGAGGTGCAGGAGTCCTGGAACATATTGGTGTACTGGCGAATCATGTCACGGAAGCTGGTGACTTGTTCATTGAGGTCGGGTGCTAACGACTGAAGGGCAAGCTGAAAAGCTAAGCCCGGAAGGGCGGTCCCGATGTTGCGTAAGAAAGCGACGAATTCTTCTCGAGACGGAATACCGAAGGCGCCAAGAAATAAGTCAATGCCGCCGCAGCCGGCAGACAGAGAAGGCGGAGTGAAATAAAACGCATTGAAGTCTTTGCGCGGGGCTCGATAGACAAATCCGCCGCCTGTGACGGTATTCATGCCGGAAGACTGATAGACACCTGCCGGTGTGACATTGCCTTGATAAGAACCTGCGGCAGAATAGAAGTCTTTCATGAAGCCTGCGGAAGCGTCTGCAGTGAAGAGACAGGTGCTCAGAGCCAAAGCTGAGAAGAGTTTTGTGAATTTACGGGTCATGGCTGAAGAGGATTAAAGGGACGGAGGGACGGCCTGCGTTGTTACGGGAGTCGCGGCTAAGGCGTCAGGGGCAGAAAAGTTTGTGGTCTTTTGCACAGAGCTTGCGGCTTGTGCGCCGCCGAAAAGCGATTCTCCGGGCTTGCTTAAGGCGAGCGTCTGGATGCGGCTTAGCATGTCTTCGAGAGAAAGTACGCCGGAAGACACTAAGTAAGAAGCGGATTGATCGCGTTTGACCATGAACAGCGCAGGTACTCGGTCGAGTCCCAAACCGTTGGTTAAAAGTTTGGAGACGCCGTTGTCGGGGAGCGCGTCCGGGAAATGATCATTAGAGGAACCGTCCAGAGATACCGCGAGTACTTCAAAACCGAACGTGTCTTTGAGCTGTTTTACCAGCGGCGACTGCAAAGCACAGAAGCGGCAGTCAGAGCGGTAGAAATACATCAGCCCCCAGCCTTGTGCGATCTGCGGAATCTGTTCTTTACGGATTTGGTTTCTGTCTTCCTTTAAAGAGACTTGGGCGAAGTTTGCGGCCGGATTAATGGTTGAGAAATCAAACTGCGGGTTCTGCCAAGAAACCCGACGGTTCATGTCTGTGAAGAGCGCGGCTTTTTCTTGGACGAAATGGTTCACTTCTTGGAATGCCAAGACATTGGCTTCCGTGGGAAGGAAGGTCGCGATCTCTAATCGTTTGGTGTACTCAGCTCTCAGTTCAGCGGCGCTCAGGATTAAAGAAAGATCTTTAGGCGCATTAGGATCCGGAGCTTTTTTCTTTAATTCTCCAGGCGGATAGTAAAGAAAACCTCGGTCATCTGAATTCCAAACGTCTTCTTCCCAGAAGGAAGCGGCCTGCGACGCGGGGACAGCAAGCGTTAAGACAAACGATAAAAGCAGACAAAGATTTTGTGGTCTTTTGCACATAGTTAGAGATTAGTTTTTAAGATTTTTAGAAGGCGCTTTAGATGATGAGGGGCGGTTGGGCGCTGTCGGCGTACCCGTGAAATTGGGATCGACGACATGCGAAGATCCAACTGACGGCGGGACATAAGCGCCTAAGTCTTTATCGACCAAGTTCTTGGTGTGGGTGGTTCCTCGGTCTTGAGCAGCTGCGGAATTAAGTTCGTTCTTTTGGACGATTAAGGCTTCGAATTCAGACAAGTCCATCGCGTCAAAATCCAGGCGTTCAAGCTCTTCTTGGGTAAAACCTTCGCACTGAGGGTTTTGGGCCGAGCCCCAGCCTTTGCCCAACTGAGGCCGGCCTTGTTCCTGAAGGATTCGGGCAAGCGGAGAGTTGTAGCAGCAATAGCTTTCTTTTCTTTCGACGCAGGTGACGACTTTCTTGGAACAGTAAGTTCCGACATAGTGGCAGAGCTTCTGGCCTTTCTTGAGCATTAAGGTTTGCTCTTTAGGTTCGCACTGGAGATAGTCCAATGCGATTTGGAGGGCAACGGACATGGCGAAAGAGGTGGGGTCAAACGTGAAATACATTTGGCCCCCTTGGAGCGTCATTCCGAAACCATAGAAAGAGAGCGACGGATTGTAGATACCGCTCGTTGCATCGCCGTAGAGCATATTCAAGATGCCGGAGGTAGCGTCAGAAGCCGACAAGACGTCATAAACGTAGGGGCTTCCGATGTATTTGACGGTTTCTACCGTCACGTCTCCGGCAAAGCTCATTGCTTTGCCGAACGCAGACGAATTGGCTGTTCCGGCTTTAACTTTGGTATCGCAGCAGGAGAAGCCTAAGACTTTCTTGGAGCATTCATCGACTTCTCCGTTAAAGAAGCGGCCGTTGTCGTAGTCGCCGTAAAGGGCGCCTTGACGAGCGGTCTCGAGCATTGTGATCACTTTAGAGAAGTCGGAGTCGGCCGGATCACCGGAGCCCTCGCAGACGCCGTCCAAGCATTCGGCGGGACGGCAGATGGTTTCCGTGACGGCGGAGCCTTCTTTTTCTACACAACGATAGGTGTGGGCAGTGGTCAGGCACTTGCCTTCGTCATCGACCGCAATGCATTCGGAAGAGACTTTGACGCAGTCTTTATCGGCTTCGAACTTACCGCAGTCGTTCTTGGTTTCTTCTGAGCCGTTGCCTGAAGCTCCGCAGACGTAGATATACTCGTATTTCCAGCAGTCTTTATAGACGGGTACGCCGTTGATGATCTTTTCTGCCGGGCCTTCAACGCATTCCGTTCGAAGCACCGTACAGGCCGGATTATCTTTAAGCGGAAGACAAGTGTCCGAGGGTTCAATGGAACCGATGACAATGTTTGAATCAATGATGTCGGCGCCGGGTGCGGAGATTTCTGAGTCGCCTTTACAGAAGATCTCTTTTTTGTAAGCCAGACACTTCGGGCCGTCACGTTCAATACAAGTGGATTTACGGATTTCGCACTCGGGAAGTTTTTCTAGGGCTTCGCAGGCGTTTTCGTTTAGGGATTTGGTGCAGTTATAGATGTATTTGCGCTGAATGCATTCGCCTTTATCGTTGGTCTGCATACAGGAGTAACCGGAGGCTTTACAGGTCATGCCTTCCGTAGCTGTTTTACAGGCAAGAAGATCAAAGCCCGGTTTGGCCGGTGTGCCTTCCGGCGTGATGTCATCGCCTTCAATCGGATCGGTATTAACGCAGTGGAACTTCTGCGAATACTGCGCACAGGAACCGTCGGCACCGACTCGCTCGCAAACTTTTTCTCCTATGGGCTGACAGCCTTTAGAGGCGATGATTTGGCAGCTATTGGAGGCGCCGGGAGCAGCGCAGGCAAAAGCGAGTTCTTTCTTCCAGCACTCTTTATAAACGGCTACGCCGTTAATGATTCGTGTCTCAGGACCTTCGATACATTTCTCTTCTGCGATATAGCAGTCGGGATTGTCTAAGAAACTTGAACAAGTCGTCGTATCCGTTCCGGATATAACGGTATGAGAACTATCGAGAATTTCGATGTTTTCTGTTTCTTTTGCTTCTTCGGAACAGATATAAGTACTGTTCCAAGACATACAGGTACCGGTCAGGCTGTAACTCAGACACTCTGCTTTTGTTTGACGACAACCCGGTGTTTGTTTTAGGCCGGAACAATAATCGACAGTCGAGCTTGAAGTGCAGTGACGCGTGGTTTGATAGTTCCAGCATTCGCGCCAGACCTCAACGCCATTAATAAACTTGGAGCCGGGACCGTCGACACAGACCTCGGGGCCGTCCGTGCAGGCGGCACGGACAGGCGCAGAAGACAGGACGGTCAGGGAGGACAAAAGGACGATTAAAGGAAGACGGATCATGATTCGAACTCCACGACTTTGCCGTCATCGCTGACGCAGGTGGTTCGCCACTTGTCTAAGGAAATGTCGTTGACGTTTTTCTGAAAAGAAAAACGCTTGGAGATCGACCCTGAATAATCCCATTTGCCCGGCCGCGTGTAGATATCCATCTTGATTTCTACCGTACAGTTCACGCCGGTACAGCGAGTTTGTCCCGTCCAGACGCCTTTACAGTTAGAGAAAAAATGTTCGCTTTGAAAGTCCTCCGCCTGTATATCAAAACCGAAGTTAGCGGAATTTTTAACGTTGGTTTCTATCCGAAGTTTTGGGATAAGGTCATTAGAACACTGGTACTTGAGTTCAATGACGTCTCCGCCGTTGCAGGTGTCTTTGCCTAAAGAGGAAGAGGTCTCGGAAGCAGCTTCAAAGAATTTGCCGATTTCGCAGCCCGAGTAGCCGACCACTTCCAAGTATCGATTGCATCGATAAGTGTTTTGTTCAAACTGCTGAGTTTTACAGCGGTATTGATAGGTGCTGTGGATTTGGACTTTTTCTCCGACGTGGCAAGTTTGGGGCGGTGTATGAAGACACGTGTAGTCCTGTGAAGTTTCGTTGTAGTCGGCGAGGCACTCGACGGTAAGTTTCTTACCGGTTCGAGCAATACATTCAAATAATGTTGAGACATCGAGCTTTTCTGTCCAGCCTTCAAAGCAGGACTGAGTGGAGCTTCCGACCGTGGTTTCTTCGCAGACGGAAAAGTCGGTCTGGGGCGGACGAGTGGTGGTAATGGTTTCGCAGATTTCCTGACCATTAGGCGGAAGATCGGGAAGCTTGTTTAAGAGATGATCACGATCGGCCAAGATGTTGTCGAAATCGGATTCTTCCCAATCGGGTCTTGAATGTGTGTCGTAAATCACCTGGACGGCTCTGCAGTCCATAGAAGTTTGCGACAAACATCCGTCGGCTTTTGAGCTGCCGGGCGTCAGAAGATTGCCTTGACCTTTAGCAAACAGATCTTTGAGTTCGGAAACGTCTGAGCCATACTCAGGAACCGTGCCGGAAGCTGAGCTCTCGGTGAGGATGTCTTTGATCGACAGCCTAGCTGCTTCTTCTTTGGCGGCGTCCATCGCGGACTGTTTGTCGTAAGCGACGGCCGAGGAGCTCAAGAGCATTAAAAGGGCGGAGCTGATTAAAGCGCGAGGAAGGGTGCTAAGCATTACGGTCGGTTCCCAAGTTTGGTGCGAAGCGAGCGGGCGGCGTCTCCGATCGAGTCTTTGCGATCGGTTAGACGGTCTAAGGCGTATCCCAAGGTCACGTCTCCGGGAACAATGACGGCTTTAGGGCTTTGGATGCACCCGTCCGAGGAAGCGGAGCTTTCTTCTCTGATGATTAAAGCGGGAACCTGACGGACATTGAATTCGGAAAAGAGTTCAGGATTGAGCTGAACATCGGCGCCGGAATCGATTAGGGACTGGAAGGCTACCAGCGACTGAGGATTAAGGAGCGGAAGTTTAGAGTCCGTCGATTCTTTGGTCTCCGGCACGCCGCGGAAAACCAACGGGATCCCGGCGTCTTTGGCATCACGGGCCAAACGTTCTAAAGAAGCCTCGGGCATAGAAAACGATACCAAGACAAAGACCTGCGGCAGAGGCTTTTGCGGTGCGGCCTCCGGATATCGCATCTGCTGAGAGAGTTCGGAAGAGGCATCAAGTACGTCCTCGATGGTCCAAGGCTCAGGTGCCGCAAGGCAAACAAGCGGACAAGTTATCAAGGCGCTCAGGATAAATTTGAAAAAGTATGATTTATTCATAAATAGATTTTTGAATAAGTATGTTTAATTCAAAAAGTTTTTTTGTGTTCGGTTGGAAGGAGCATTAAAGTTTGAAAAAGTGTGCATATTTCAGAATCAACTCGGCTGAATCCCCGCTCCTTGGCAGCAGTCCCGTTTGCGATAGATGAGATAAGCCGCATCTTCCCCGCCGGAAGCCCAGGTTTTGCCGGAATGCCAAAGCGAAGTTGAGGCGCCCATCGGATAACAGCATCGTCCGTCTCGTTTACCGGTGGTACGTGACGGATACATCATTTGTGTTCGATAGACACGCTTATCCATGATCGGTTCGAGATAAGGGCCGCATTGGCCTTTTTCTCCGTAAGCGGCCCATTGAAGACCGGAGCGATGGAGCTTCATCGTGAAGCGGGCGACAAGAAGAGATGAGGCCTGCGGAAAGTGAACATGAGAGCCGACCCAGCCGGTTAGCGGGAAGATTCCGCCGTGGCAGTCGGCGCACCAATAGAGCTCAGAAACCGGGAGGGAAGACGTTGCCGCCACGCAGTCTGCGGCGCAGGCTGCGGCAGCCGCAGGATTAGCAAAGAGCGAAGCGTCGGGATTTAAGAAGAAGGTGGTGACCGAATCATCCCAAAGCGGATCGAGTTCTGTCATATAGGCTAAATCCCATGCGGACTGTTCCAGGCATTTAGTGTCTAGGAGGACTTCAAGAATAAAAAGCCAAGGCGTGAAGTACCAATGCACCTGATAAAAGGAAGAGCGCTGAGCTGAAGTCGATTTATTGGGCGTACGGCCGTGAGCAGGCGCTCTTATGCCGACATTTAATTCCATGCCGCCGAGCGACGGAAAGCAATAAGGCGTGCGGACGACCTCGGCGGTTCTTAACGGTTCCCAGAAGGACATATTAAGACCGACAGTGATATTGGCGCCGGAGGCACAAAGACAAAGACGATTGGCATCGGTTTCGGGATCGGCATTCTTACCCGAAGAAAGCGTGACGCCGCCGAGCTTGATCGGAAAAACACAGCTCCAGCAGACATCCGTAATCGGATTGATGATTCGGCCTTCGCAGTTTCCTGCAGAAGCGGAAGCTGCAAAACAGAAAGATAAAAGGAGCATTAAGAGAGAGCGTTTCATCACTGAGGCATCAAAGAAAGGAGTTCGGACAATTGGTCGGGCGCAAATTCGGCGCCGCTCGGACCTTCCGGACCATTAAAGAGAAGAGCAGGGACGGCTTCGATTCCAAAGACGCGGACTAGGGCGCCGCCTTGATCAAAGAACACACGGCGATGGAGCTTTTCGGAGACGTCTGCCGGCGCGCCGTTCACAAGGACAACCCGCAGATCTTTCTGCGACTCAAAGAGTTTCTGCGCGACTTTCAGAGATTGGACGTCGGTTCCATCAACAAAAAGCAGTGAACGAGAAAGGTTCGGCATTGGGATGGACTGAGCCTGACGAAGAAGAGATTCCGGCAAAGTCTCGGGAACAGAAGCAGACAATTCCCATACTCGCAGTTCTGTGGCTCTCTTCAATCCGACAACTGGTGTCGGGTGTTCGAGCTCTTTGGAAATACGGTTTTTGTTTTGGTTGAAACGACGATCGTATTCACCGGACACTTTCATTGCACCGACACGAGATTTAAAAGCTTCGAGAATGTCGGGTTCGGAAATATCGTGCAATGGACCGAGCGGTTCGAGGATTTCGACTTTGGGTTTAAGTGCGGTTTCCTTAGCGTAGGGTTTTGCGACACTAAAGCTCACCGATGGTTCGCTCGAAGCAACGCTGTAGGCAGAAATGCAAACGACGGAAGAGACGACAGCGCAAGTTGAAAGAATGACACGGGTTAGTTTCATGACAATCTTCGGCCATTAAAAGAGAGGATGAGCTTTGCCGCTGAAGCGGCAGCGGTCGATCAAGCCGAAAGCTTCATAACGGCTGTCATAAGAATCTTTGTGCGTTCCGCGCACAAAGTATTGGTCTTCCCCTAAAACCTGAGGCTGAGTGGCTACTAAAGGATTGCCGTTCAGAGCGCGTTCTTTAGCGGTGGTGAGTTCTTTGCCGTCGCAATAGAACGTACGGTTCTCACGCGTCAGCGTTTGGCCGGGACCACAGCCCACTTCCTTGATAAAGGTCAGACGGTAGCCTCCGACAGCTGAAGGCTTAGGTTCAAAAGCCACGTAATCTCCGACTTTGACCTCCTTTTGTCCTCGTTCAATCGCAAAGAGCTTGAACGGCAGAGAGTGAGAGCGGTTTAAAGCCAGATGCCAGCGATGGTTAACGAGGCTGAGGATTAAGAAGACAGCTAGCCAAATCCATCCGAAGCGGCGAACATGATCTTTTAGACGATGCCAAAAGACTCTCGGGTGGGCTTTCATGCGGCTCATCGATTGACTCCGCTGTTTAATCGAGCTTCGATCTGCTGAAGCTGATTGCTTTGCTGCTCGGCAGAAAGTCCGAGTTTGGCGGTAAGGTGCGTCGTGTAGTCAGGGAGCTTTGCGTTAGAGATGACGGCAGAAGAAACCAGAAGAACGCAGTCGCATTCGTTTTCTATCTGGGCAAGTTCTTCTTTGAGTCTTTTGGCGAAGTGTTCGGCTTCGCCAATAATTTCTTCTCCGCGTTTGCCTTGAGAGACAACACGGACTTCATTGGCTTTAACGACAGAATTGAGATTGACAACGGCAAAGCGGGGACGATCCAGAAAGTCGGCAATTCGGTTTTTGGCTTGATAAGCGCAGTAACCAAGCCCTAGACCGATAGATACGGCGATGGTGACGGAGAGGAAGGAGATTTTCATAGGATTGAAAGGAAATGGAATTGAACTCTTGGAGAGGTCTGAGAATTAAAGGGAAAGACAATTAAGGAATGAACTCGCCTTGACCGCGTTCTAAAAGAACCGCTTCGATGGCTTTTCTCATCGACAGTCCTTCCTTGCGGAAGCGATTGATATCGCTGATGTCCTTCGGATGCGTACTCATGACCAACAGAGAAAACGGATCGAGAATCAGACGATTCACAGAAGTCGGCGCATCGCCGATCTTGACCAACACTTCGGAATAAACATCCCTCAGACCTTTAAGAGAACGGAGCTGCTGGAATTCATAGTCGTCTAAGCCGAGCTGGGATTCCTTTTCGCATTCACTCAAGACGGATTCTTTGAGCTTCATGATGAACTTGCAGTCGGCGTTGTCTAACGCTGCTTTAGCAGCAGAACTTTTCCAATAGTCTCCCGGTCCTTGCGTACCGGTAAAGAAAGCGCCGTTTAATTTACGGGCACGGCGGTAGCCGGCCTCAATAAACTTAGAAGAATGTCCTCGGACCATTAAGTCCCAGGCTTCATCGATGATGACAAGTTTGGGCTGGGAACGCTCGCCTCTTCGCATCTCAACGTCTATGAGATACATCAAGAGCATTAGTACAACAGCTTGAAGAGACTTCTTGGTGTTGAGCTGTTCCAGCTCAAGCACAATGAAGTGATTGTCAAAGTCGATATTGGCTTCTCCTTCAAAGAAGGAGGCATAAGCTCCGCCTTGTGCGTAAGGCATGAGTTTGACGCCGAGGTCGACAAGACGGGGATCGTCTAGTGTCTTCTGCTCTTCTGTAGTTAAAGAAGCGTAATAGGCTTCCCAATCAGGATCATTAAGACGAGGATGAGCACCACCTAATCGTCCGTTATGAAGCAGTGATCGAGTGAGGTCGGTAATCGCCGGAACTTTGTTCAGCGCTTTGGCTTCATACCAAATATGACGGATATGGATCTGAAGATGCGAGAGCATTAAGTCATCGAGCTGTTCGTTCGAAGACGCCATCTGAGCAATCAGAGGCAGGACTAAGTCCATATCGGCTTCGATGTTCTTTGTCACCGACAGAGGATTAAGACAATCGATCTTGCCGTCCGGACGCGGAGTATCCGAGAGTTCTATCCATTGGCCGTTGACGCAGTGGCAGAGTTTTTCGTAGCTTCGGCCGATATCGATGACCCACACACGACCGTTGGAGCAAAGTGTTCCGAGGGCCAGAGAGTTCAGCATGACGGATTTACCGGATCCGGAGGATCCCGTCACGATGCCGTTGTAGTTGCCATGAGGATTAGCAAAAGGATCAATGTGCGTGATCTGACCTCTGCGCGAGAACAACGAAAGGATCGGTGTCGGCAGCAGATGGCCGGCACGCGTGCCTGAACCTTTCCAGTCTCCGAGCAACGGCATTGTATTGGCGGCGTTGGCGCTCGTCTTCGTTGATGAACGTTTGGCAAGCTTGACGTCATGGGCCAGCAGCGGGCCTCCGGTCATTGGTAAAGAGGCCATTAAGCCTTGAAGATGCATTAAGTGATCTTGCATAAGCTCAATCGACATCTTTTTGAAGATCCCGATTGCCGTTTGAACTTCATGGGTGACGTTCTCGGTCGTCGGGAAGATCATGACTTGGTGCGAGAGCTGGACTAAGCCTTCACCGTGCTCAAAAGACTGCACAGCTGCTCTCCAATCTCTGGCTTCCTCTTGAAGCGTCGGAATAAAGCGGGCAATTTCCGTAGCAGACATTTGTTCTGCTCGAGCGCTTTTAAGCTGAGCGTAGCTTTTGCCTTTTTCATAAGACGTTTTAGAGAGATAAGTCGTAATGAGGAACGGACTAGAGAAGCCTAAAGAACCTTCCACATCTCCAGCAGCCCGAGCCATCTTGTCTAATGAGAAGCTTTGCGGATAGCCGTGCGGTGAAAGGCTCACTGCTTTGATGATTAAAGGATGATGAGCAGAGCGGAAGATAATCCCATCTTCTTCTACCGAAATGGTGGTGTCGTGAGAGACCATTTGGGCTCGAGGTTCTCGGGCAGTATCGACTTCGGAAAACGACCATGCGCCGTTCACAAAAAGCTGAGGATTAAGAATGAGGGATAGGGTGTGAACCAAAATCCGCTCATCCCAAACAAAGGGCGCGAAATGCCATTGGTTCAAGGTCGAAACCATGACCTTGCGAACCAAAAGTGCATTGTCTCTGGCCTCGGAAGCAAAAGGATCCCTAGCAGGGATGACAACCGAAATCCAGCAGCGAAGATTGCGGCCGAGGATGGGCAGCCCCGGATGGGGCGCCTGAGCCGCAGAGCGAGAGAGAAACTTTGCCTTGGCTTGTGTCATGGCGGACAGCAAATCCTTTTGCTCGGCGCGTGCCGGCGTGTCTTCCGGTGTCGGACGAAGGGTTTGGCTTCGGACAAGTTCGACAAGAGGTTCGATAAACGGAGATCCGAAAAGACTCACCTGAACCCCGGTTCCGTCCGGAAGGATTGATCCGATCATGTGCTCAAGGCTTTTTGCCATATTTAAGGACGTTCCCGTTTGGGGTGTCACTTCAATGACAAAACCCAATCCTTCAAACGATCCGTCGGGTGCGGCAATGACACAGAGCTTGTCGCTTTCTTCAAACTGGGCGTAGGGCAGTTCGTCGGCGAAGCGGTCAATGCGTAAAGGCGCTTTGCGGCGTGTCGGAGTAGCACCTGGGTGCGCCTTAAAGTTCGGTTTTAAGTCTTGAAAGGCAAACAGAGAGGCCGCAGAAGACAGGAAGTTTTTGAGCTTCATGGGAAAGAAAAGGACGATTAAAGGAAGGACGGATTAAGGTTTGCCGGTAAAGCCGAAAGCGGGAAGCTGCTTGAGCTTTTCTTTTTTGGCTTCGTTGGGATCCTGAGGCTGGTCGGAAGACAACGGATAAACGGGTTTAGACAAGCGGGAAGACGAGACAAGTTCATTGACACTGTCGGTTGTCCAGCCGCCGTTCTCTAAACGGACATAGAGATACCGCTGGTCATGCAGGTCGCCCAACTTATCGTGGAAGGGTGCGAGCCAAACGCGAAGAACAGTTTCAGGCTTCCTCCAGGGGCGCGCCGGAACAATCGTGACAAAGTCGGAGGTCCGTTCAACGGCGCCCGTTTGCACTTGCTCAACAGAAACTTCTGTCGAGACGGTCGTTACTTTCTCTTTGCCCTTAGTTTGATTTGGTTCAAAAAACGGCTGGACAAAGTCTTCTTCCTCAGAAGCGGCTAATAGGACAGGCGTTGTCGGATTGTTTTCTTCATAGACTTGAGAGATGTTTCTGCAGGATGGGCCTTCGGAGAGATCAGCACAGGCAAAGTCCGTCTTTGCATTAGAAAATCCTGTGAGCGATCCGCAACCGGAAAGCATTAGCGCTGCAGAAACCGCAGAGACGATTAAGGAGAGACGTTTCATTTAATTTCCTTGCACGGGTACATTGATAAACGCCTCAAGTTTGTCGAGCGGAAGGGCGCCGGCGGTTCGGTCTCCGGCTTCATTGATCAGCGTCGGAGTTCCGCCGATGCCGTGCTGTTTAGCCAAAGCAAGGACATCGTTTACAGGAGACGGACAAACCGGATTGTCGGCAATGGCTTTGAGCATCGGTTCGCCTTTTAAAGCGGAAGAAAGAGCTTTAGACGGATCTTTAGCGCACCAAACCGCATCGGACTTGCCGCGAGCTTCCGGGTGAATCGATTCCAGCGGGAAGAGGAATGTGTAGACGGTCACGTCTTTTAGGGATTCAAGTGTGGTTCCGAGTTTGCGGGAAAACGGACAATCCACATCGGTAAAGACAGCAAGTTTTCTTTTGCCGTTGCCGTAAACCGTTTTTACCGCTTTGTCCAGTGGTAAAGAATCAAAAGCGATTCTTCTCAAATCTTTAAGACGCTTGTCCGTTAAGTCTTCGCCTCGATCCATATCTAAGAGACGACCGGAAAACACAAATCTTGCGGTCTTGTCAAAGTAGATCACTTCTTTACCGACGGTGGCTTCAAAGATGCCTGCCAGCGGCGTCAGCCGATACGCAAGAACTTTAGTCTTGGGATAACGGGTCTTGAAGTTCTCCGCGGCAGTCTTCAACTCGTCGGCTTGGCCGGCGATTAAAGGAACAGACGGCGGATTGGACTCTTTAGAGGCCGGAGTATCAGAAACGTCGTGTTTCTGAGGTGCAGAAGTTTTAACGGCAGAAACTGTCTGAGCCTTAAAGTCGGGATTGACGCACGCACCGGAAGCAAAACTCGAAATCGGTGCGGCAAGTCCCATTGAGATTAGGACGGTTAGGAGGGAGGATGGTTTAAACATGGCAAAAAATTAAGGTTTGGTATTTCGTTCAATGGACAAGCCGTTGGAGATGACAATCTCGACATTGCGTCCGGAATCCACTTCAAGAACCGGGAACATGTCGCTTGCGAGCTTTAAGTAGTAATCAGTGATTCGATCCATGGCGTGTGTGGCGCCTTCTCCGAATCCCGCTTTCCAGGGATTAGTGACCGTAGTAGAAACGGTTCCGGTAATGGAAGTCGTTTGATTCTCAGAAGCTAAAGACACAGCCTTGCCGAGACCGGCTAAGGTTCCGGTAAAAAGCGCATTCGCGATGGCTTGTCCGCTCTTAGTGACTAAGCGGGCACGAAGACCCGTTTTACCGTCTTCGCCGGAGACATATCCTTGAATCTTTTTATCTACGGCTCCTCCGTTTTCATCGATACAAGACAAGCGGTCAAGACGAATCAGCACACGTTCGCTCGCTAATTCTCCGGTTGCATTGGCGGTCACAAAGCAGCGCTTAATACCGGATCGATAGAGATTAGGCATGACTGCTGAATCTGTGAGCTCTAAAAGCACGGGAACCGGATTGCCTGAGCCTTGTCCTCTGGTCGGCGCAGTGGCGCCGTTTAAGAGGCGAGCTTTAGCAAACGTGCCGCTCGGCAGATAAGACAAGGTTTCAGGTTTTGCTTTAGCCGGCAGCGTTCCGAGAACATTAGAAGGACTGGGAGCAGAGCCGAAATTGTTGATGACAAGACGAGGCGCCGGAGAAGAGGCCGGGGCATCCTGCTGCTGGCGAGAATATCTGCCTTGAGGCTGATTTCCGCTTGTAAAGCCTGTCTTCTTGCTGATCGGCTGCTTTCCGAGAATCTCGGAAGGCGGCCAGCCGTCTTCCGACGGAGCGGCCTCGGTAGGACGATTAGTCTTAGGAGCGTTCTTTTCTAAGAGCGCAATACGATCTTCTAAGCGTTTCTTATCGCTTTGAAGTTTGGCTTCTCTCTGCTTTGCTTCTTTGGACTCTCTTTCTAAGTTCAGTAAGCGATCGTTGTAGATCGCCTGATGCTGTTCATAGTCCGCTTTAGACGGAACCATCGAGATTTGTGTAGTGCTTGTGATCTGAGGGGCTGCAGCCGGCTTTTTGTTATCAGAGTAGTAAGAAGAAAGCATGGCCACGGCAAAAAGTGCGCCTAAGATAATTAGCGTCCAGGTGATTTGTTTCTTTCTTCGCTCACTTTCAAAATAACTCTTAACGCTCATCTTGCGGACCTCACTAACCAAAGATCTGCAGATGCACCGGGCGCAAGATCAGAAGCTTCCGTAGCAACGGCCAAGACACCGTTTCTCCAAAACTCCGGTTCACGAACCGTCTGTTTGTGTTTTGTACGATTCAGGATGCGATAGCGTTCAAGTCTCAGCCCTAAGACATTCCAAGCCCTGACAGGCTGAGCGTGGAGATAGACGCCGGCAAGCGTGCCTCCGAGCACTTCGCCCTCGGAGTCCCGCAATTGCGGGATAAGTTTTAGCGCAGTCTGGATTCGCTCTTCATAGGGAAGACTGGAAAGTTCAGACGGCACGGACGGATCATCAAAAGAAGAGAAGGTTCCGGATTCTTTCAAAGTGACGGTCTGAGCGGTCAAACGCTCTTTAGGAGAGAGCGTAATGCTGTGTGTCTGACCGGATTCAGTGACCACAAACATTCCTGTGGTTTCTTTGGTCAGCGGAACGACATACAAAGCACCGGTGGTCGGATCTTTATCGGCCTGGATCAGATTGTTGTCATAAACCGCTCGGACAATCTTGCTGTTTAACACAACAACACGGTTAGGCTGTTTATAAGCGACCGCAGCATGTACAGAGGACTGGGCTTCAGACGAAGCCGACTCTTTGGGCATCTCTTTAGCATTAAGAGAGGCGCTGAAGCCAACCACGGACTGGCAAAGAAATATGCTGAGAATGAGAAGACGATTAGGAAGGATCATTAGATTTCTCCGGTGGGCTTCATCGGTTCAAACGGTCGTTTGCAGTCGGCTTCCTGCATCGTTTCTAACCAAAGACGAGAGTTTCTGTAGGTAAACTTTACGATCCAGCACTTCTTCTGCATGGAAGTGAGTTTGTCTCCGATGAACTGGCGAACGTTGCCGCGAACAGAAATCTGCATGGTGGAGGCTCTGGTCTCCACGGCTTCTGGCAGCATATGCACGGAAGCATTTGCACTCTTCATGCGGCGTCCTTGAGCGGTTAAGAAGACTTCTGTGGCACCGCGTCGCTCAGGTGAGACGTACTGAAGCAGCTTTCTTTGGTTGTGCTCAAAGGTCTCTGGAGAATTATTAAGAGCGAGCTGCAGCGCAAAAAGTCCCATCTGCTCTAAGTACTCCGGAGAGACGCCGTTGGCATCCAGCCAGAAAGACTTCGTGATTTCTGCCGGCAGCACAACTACACGGTCTTTTTTATCAAGGACGATTAAGCCGAATGCGAGAATGACATTGACAATGAGAGACGCAGCAAAGGCATAGATAAAGAAAGAGCGCAGCGCAAGACGAGCAGAAATCTCAGTCGTATATTCTTTAACGTTCATATTCGGTTATCCGACAAAAAAGCGGCGGCTCGATGGCGGAGTGCGCTTAAAGGTTCTAAAAGGAAACTGCCAGTAGAGGTAATGAAGTCCGTATCCGGGATGACGCTTCTGTTTGAGATGGCTGTACGCCCAGATTGCAGCATAAGAGGCAATCGCACCCATCAGAAGAGAATTAACGATGATGCCGAAGGCAAGTCCCGCAATGCCGGACGCCACCAAATCAAAGTCCCAAAGCAGAAACTTTGCAGGCGCATCCAAGCGGCGAGGGACGTATTCGTGAGGATTAAAGGATTCCATGATTGATTCCTGGAAGAATCGGAAGCCCGAAAGAGCTTCGGGCAACCGAACTCAAAAGAGTTAGATCAGGGCCGTGAAGATCTGTTCAATGATCTGCGGGCCGATGAACAAAGCCATGGAAGCGGCAACGCAGCCCACGGCACCCATGATGGAGCCGCGGATGACGCCGACGCCTAAACCGACAAGCAGGAACATTAAGGCGATGGATTTACCGAGTGTGCCGGTACTCCAGGCCTTTAACATGGCGTAGAGATCCGCAAAGTGCTCCTGGCCTCCGGTTGAAGTTCCGGCCCAGGCAGCGTCCGGACAGACGGCGCTCAGGACAAAAATAGAGACGGACAGAAGAGCAGGAACAAAAGCAAAAGTTCTGTTTGTGGCGATAGATAAAGTCATTAAAAACTCCTAAAAGTTAAATAAAAGAGAAGACAAAGGCCGATTAAGGACAAAAAATCCCTCCGCAGCCGCGGCCTTTGTCAAAAAGCGACGCGGAAGGCGTTACAAAAAACTGTTTAAAAAGAGAGAATTAAGAGGTGACGTCTCTGAGCTTTTGACGTTTAGCGTTAGACATTCCTATGTAAGCTCGATACACTTTCCAGGCATACTTTTGTCGGGCATCGACGCAGTCTTGACCTTTAAGTCGGGTGCATGCGGCGTTGTAGGCACCGACGGCATCCCAAGGATGCGCGGAGCGCGTAAAGTTATCCGCCAAGATCTCAGCTCCGACTTGAACATTAAAACAGGCGTCATTGAGCAGCTCTGATTTCGAAGTCTTAAAGCGCTTGAGCCACCCGGAATTGATCTGCATCAGCCCGTAGTCTTCGCTCGAAGCATTGCGTCCCACAGCAGACGGGTTGCCGGAAGACTCCACAAAAGCAATCGCCCGAAGCAAATCCGCGTCCAGACCTTTTTCTCGAGCGACTCGGTCAAAGCAGTCTTCCGCGGCAGCAACACAAGTTCCGACAAAAGAAAGGAGCATTAAAAGGAGAAGACGTTTCATAAGTTATCCGAATCGATGGAAGTTAGAGACGATTAAATGGATGGACATGAGGAAAGCCACGTAAAAGAGCGCAGCAACCCATGCCGGTATAAACCAAGGCATCAGCATTACGGCAAAGGCACAGATCAGAAGCACGGTCGGAGACGACAAGGCGACTTGGTAGAGCGTCGGATGGTGCACCGCAAAACTCTCGTACTTCAGGCGTCTCACAACCCAAGCATCAATGACCACGGCAATGAGGATCGGAGATAAGAACGCAAACCAGCCGATCGCCAAGATTCCTCGAACGCACGACATCTCCAGCATCGCTCGCATCGAGACAAAGTACGGCGAAGACCAAAGACGCGTAAAGAATTCTTTTGTGGGTGCGTCCTTATGACCGTCAACCTCCTCGGAAGGAAGGTACGAGTCTCCGAGCAGAGCATTAAAGGTTCCGGTAACTTTGGCGCGGACGCCGTCTACGACGGGCGTCAGAGACTCAAACATCGAACCGATCTTTTGACTTGTGTCTTTCAGGTGGAGCTCCGACAAGTTCTCAAAAGACGAGGCATCATTTAATCCCGGCCACCAGATGACGGAACTTAAGACAAGGATCATTAAGAGGATTAAGAGTCGGGACAGCATCTTAGTTTTCCTCGTCGTCGATGATTACAGGGACGCGGCCCTTCATCAGATGTCCGCCGCCGAGCGAGGCAAAGAACTGAGCGTTCGGAAGCTTGCCGAGATATTCCGAAGGAATGATCTCTTCGCGCACGGCCGTGCGCTTGTGAGAAGCACCGCCTTTAAAAGAAGGTAAGCCGATATGCGTATCTGCATGGGTCGACAACGTGGTGTCGACATTGTGGATATACGTCTTACCGAAGGTCTCCGTGACGAAATCCTGAGTCTCTCGATCTTTACAGCGAAGAGCGATTAAGTTATTGCAGTTGCCGAGCACCATGCGTGCCGCATGGACAGAACCCAAGCGATGTGCCAAGTCAGGGACGGTCTGAATCGCAATCGTTGTGTAAACACCGCCCTCAGCGCCTTTATTAAGCAGTTCAATTAAGGGCTGATTGATGACGTTAGAGGCTTCGTCGACATAGAGCGAAATACGAACATCGTTAAGTCCCAGGTTGTATCGCTTTCCTGCATAAGCCGTTAAGTCGGATAAGAGCATGGAACCCACGGCAGAAGCAATCATGTTGTCCGACAAAGAGTCAAGGTTGACATAAAGGACGCCCTTACATTTAACGAGGGACTCCATATCCCAGATGGGACGCTTATCGGAAGCGTCGGACGGATCAGGAGAGAGGGATTCTTCCAGAGGGCCGCTCGTGAGCATCGCAAAGATCGGCATGAGCGTTGCGGTAATTTTGGAATAGTGCTCTTTAGAGTGATGGAAGATCTTTAAGCATTCGCCGACGACCATCGTGTGAAGATAGGTTGGCAGTACGTTTTCGTACCAAGCCACCAGAACATTAAGTTCGTGGATGGCGTCAGTGCAGTTTTCTCTTCTTGCAGGAAGGAAGTATTCGGCTTGTTCTCTCCAGTCCGTGTCAGCATGCTGTTTGACCGCTTGGAGGATTAAGGCTCGGAGAAGATCTTCAATGCCTTTGTTAATGTTCTGAGACAAGGACTTCAAAGAAGGCTTTTCTCCGAGTTCAATCATGGCGTCCGCAAAGGTCTTAATACAGGACCAGGCAAACTGCTTGAAGACGTTGTCTTCACCGGGTACGACCGACATCACGCGAGTGGCAATCTGCGCACCGGTACTGAACACCGCAGTCACATCAAAACGAATCCCATCGGTTTTAGAACGGTTTCCGGGATGGAAACGCAGCGGTTTTCCGCGGTCTGCTTTCTCGCAAGCTCGGCAAAACGCCTTGTACATACGGTCTGAACCTTTAGGATCAATGAAGATGACCGCATCGCCTCTCAGAATGGCCTGCGTCATGATGAAGTTCAGCATCACGCCTTTGCCGGCCTGAGTCGTTCCGACAATGAGAAGGCCGCCCTCAAAGTTTTTGAGGGCTCGGCGCAGTGTCTTCTCGGACGCGTCCAGCCCGTGAAGATACGACATGCCGATTTCTTCCGGCAGCTGAGTCTTGTCGTGACGATTAAAGAGACGATGCATAAAAGACGGGAGCATTAAGGTCGAGATATTGAGGCGAGACAAGTCATGGAGCTTTTGCGTGTGTTCCGGAAGCCACGTAAATCCGTACCCGATACAGACGGATTTGTCGTCAAAGTCCCCTAACGCTCTGGAAAACTTCATGAGCTCCATCCGTCTGCCGGAAAGCAGACTTCTGGCTCTCAGAATGTGAAGGCCGTTAGACAAGCGGTAGGCGCCCATCCCAAGCGTTAAAGACAGCAATGCGAAACTGAGATTTAAGGGAAGGATGTTTTGAAAACCCAGAAATGCCAGATAGGCCGACGATACAAACCACGGAAAAACCGCGGCCAACTCATGGGATCGTCTGTACGGATGGCTTCGGCGCCTCCGGATAGCAGTATCTTCTCGGATGGTGAACATTAGGAAAAGGATTAAACGTATGGTTAAAGACTTCAAGCGGGATGTATTTGTCTCGCTTGGAGCGGTAATAGACTTCGTGGTTGAGATCAAGACAAGGTTTAAGCGGACGGACTTTAGAAAACTTTTCCCCGCGGCTTAGCGCCTTGTTCCGATAACGTCTAAGACACTGGTTGAAGTATTCGGCCTTTAAAGGAAGAAGCTTTCTAGCTTTTTCCCGCCACTCGTACCATTTCTGATAAGTAATGATTTCGTGTGCGGTGTAGGTCTGACTCATCTTCTTCAGCACTTCGCGCTCTCTCGAGCGCTGGTCGGATTTACTGAGCTTTAAGACGATCTTTCGGGTGTACTTGTACGGCTCACGAGTCTGCATACGTTTAAGGCGATCTCTTTTGGCTTTAGTCGCCATAAGCTCCATGTATTCGTCGACGTAGAAATGTCGATGGCAGAGCTGGATCTTTCTGCTTTCCTTCTGTGCTGAAGTAATACACCTGGAAGATTTGTTCCTCTTTGACCTGTATTCCTTAGCTATTTCTTCCCATGTCAGCTTTTCTTTGGGTTTTACGGTGTATTCGTATTCCGGTCTTAGGTAACGGATCGGCAGATACCAGATCTTCCTGCCGTAAGGATCTTTACGGTTTTGAGGATGTTTATGGTCGCGGGAGATCACCTTTAACTTGTCAATCGTTAAGATGACGTCCGGATTGTCCATGAAGAGGGCTCTCATGGCTGCGCGAGACAACATCATTTTGTCCCAGTCCGACAATTCGTCGAATTTCTTCCTTGTTTCCGTACGGCTCAAGATGATCTTGTCTCGAGAGGGTAAATGGAGTGTAGCCATAGTAAAAAGCTTCAATAGGTATTCGTTAGGTACAAAACTCCCCCGATCGGCCGTAAAAACGGTCGATTTGGAATGTTTTGAGAATTAAAAGGAGGACGCTTAAGCGGTTAAAGCTGCTTGTATTGCTTTAGCAGAAGACTTACCTGAAGAAGGCGTCTTTGCGGGAGTTTTAGGCACCGGTTTGAGTTCTTCTTTAGCTTGAGTCGCGGCTTTAGCTATTTTTGCTGTCGGTTTGGCTGAAGCTTTTGGTTTAGCAGCTGATTTAGCCGCCTTTGCAGTCTTGTTGGCCTTGGCAGTCCGGACTACAGAAACGTCCTTTGACTTCGCGGCTTCGTTGGATGCCTGAGGGTTAGCAGACGAAAGAGCTTTTGGCTTTCGACCACGTTTAGCCCTCGGAGGATTCTGGTCAGGAGGAGCTGCGTGTGGTTTGGGCTGATCGGACGTTGCAGTATTTGCTTTAGGTTTTGCAGCAGAGGTAGGTTTTACATCACTTGGGACCTTTTGCTTTTCAGCTTGTTTGACCTTCGGTGCGGTATCTGCATTCTCAGGAGCATTAGCGGTTTGAGTGTCTGCTTTCTTTTTGCGGCCGCGTTTAGCTTTAGGCTTTTCTACATCAGTCGCAGAGGACGTTTCGGATGGGGAGCCGACAGACGGATTCTTTGAATCAGAGGGTTTGTCAGATTTGCTTTGAGCATTAGAGGAGGATGGCTTGGTTTGCTGAGCTACGAATTGAGCCCAGGTTTTAGTTGCCGCATTTTCTTTGGAATTAGCGTTAGCTTCTTGAGAAGTCTTGTTGTTCGACAAGTTGTCCGATTTATCCTTGTTCTTCAAAGAAGCCAGTCTCTTGATTTCAGCATCCATTTCCATATCGGCAAGTTTTTCCAGATGGATAGAGGATTTTTCTACAGACTCATTAAGTCTTTGAACTAACTGTTGCTGTAGCTCCGGATTGGCGACTTCTTTGCTTATCTTCGTAGATTCTTCTGTCGTTGTTTGATCAACTTTCTCGGCTGGAACGGGAGCCGTGTTTCCAGAAGCAACTGTTTTGTTTTCTTCGGAAGATTTTTCTGCAAGGGCTTCAACGACTGTAGTTTCGGCCTTTGTGTCTTGGACCGTCGGAGTTTGTACATCGGTGACAGGTGCATCAGTAGCGGGACTGACGACTGCACAAGAGTTTTCTTCATTGGCGTCGGCCTTCTTATTCCCACAAGTAATCTGTTTAGCTTCAGATTTCTTTTGAGCATTAGAAGGAGAGGATTCTTCGGAATCTATTTTCATCAAACGGTAGCCGCGTTTAGCCAGCCAACTGTGCAAGGAAAAGCATTTTCCAACACCCTTGAAGAATCTGCTTGTGTCATGACAAAGAGCATTAAAGACGAGTTTGCACGAGGCTTTAATTGCGTGCGAGGTTTGGATCGTCGGAGCAGACGGTTCTTCGGGCTTCTGAACGACGATTAAGTTAGTGTTAGACATTTCTTTTGCAGGTTCTTCAGTTTTAGTAGTTTCGGCAGACGCTTCTTCAGAAGCGGCTTTGGTAGCAGCTTCCTTTGACTTCGCCTTTTTGTTTTTGGCTTGTTTCTTCTTTACGTTGAATTCGCAGTCAAATTTTTCTTTCGCTTCTTCGAATACTCGCAAAGCATGCTCCAAATCAGCTTTACGCTGAGCGAGAATTGCCGGGGGGACTTTTGCTTCTTCGGCTTCTTTAAGTGCTCGTTCCTCTTCTTTCCAGCGCTTGCGGGCCTTTTCCATCAATTGTGCAAAGAATTCCCTTCTTTCTTTATCCTCTTCCGTTTTTGGTGCTAACACCTCCTCAAAGTAGGGCTTCAAACGTTCCATCATCAGTTTCTTGTCTTCCCATTGCCATTTGGCAACCGGCTTATAGAGACCGAGCTCTTTCAGTTTCTTATCATTAGCATTGACAGAGTGTTTAGCTTGGAGAGATTGAACGGTTCTCCCGAAATAGCTGTCATTTGCGACATAAAGAAGGAAATTATTAAAGCGAAGACCTTGTACGGGTGTAGAGACAACTTCTTTTCCGCATTTCTTATAAATTTCAATGCGGGTTGCGACTTCTTCAAAAGTAGCGCCTTCTTTCAAGTCAAAGATTCCACACTGACAGCACATTCTGAGAACCTCTTTCTCTCGCCATGTTTGGCGAGGAAAGAGTTCTTGAAGCTTAGCTGTTAAGAGAGGAAAGAAATATTCGATTACGGCATAGATTTCTCCGTCCTTGCACGTGATCGCACGTGCAACGATTTGGAGAGGTTCTTTATTGCCTATCGCATCCGACTTCCTAAGCGCTGCTTCCGGAGAGAGTTCGTTCGCGAGGAGGGCGCAAATCGCCCAGCTCAGAATCGAAGGAATATAGTGAGGCGGCTCCTCTCCTTGTCTGGCAAATTCAATTGTCATCTGCTCTCTGAGGATGGATTCTGCTTGAGAAATTAAGATGAGGATGAATTCATCCTTCACAATACTTCCGACATCTCCTCGGATAAATTTGGAAAGTAGCGCAAGGTATCCTCGCTTAAAGCTCTTTGCAAAGCGCTTTTGGAGAGATTCCGGAAGATATTTAAGGACGAGACGATTGATGTTGCCGGCGGCAGCCTCAGGATCGGGATCGACATTGTGGTAAAGCGTAAGTTCCTGTCCCTCGTGTTCCTTGAACCAATCTTCATAAGGCACTTCAAACCGAAACTCATCACCGTTCTCTGCAGCCACACAGAACGTCATTGCCGTAATGCGTAAGTTGAAGAAGAAACAGATGGTTGGAACCAAGAGTTTTAAAAGCTGTTTCTCGAACTCTTTCTGAGCCAGCGGCATCGTGAAGAACTGGATGCGCTGACGCAGAAGATTAAGCGCAATGTTGCTTAACTTTAAAGAGAAGTCAATGTAGCTTCCCGGCCAAAAGTATCCCGAACCGGAGCTCAAAGGAAGATTGCCAACGATCTTAACCAATACCTCAAAAAGCTCGGTTTGTATTCCAAGCAGATGATCGTCTCCGACCGCCTGCCTCAGCTCATTGATCAATGGCTGAACTTTATGGCGGTCAGATTGGTTAAAAGGCCTCAAGCAATCGGCGAGGGGTATAGAAGGTTTAGCCATTGTTATGGTGGTAATGAAGGAAGGACTTAAGGAAAGAATTGCAGCACTGGTTTAACTGACGGAGACTTTTACGAGCATCTTTCTGAAAGCCTTTGGGAGTATTAAAAGGAGCAAGATTCTTTGGACAGCCTTTAGCGGTCCAACTCTGATAATCAAAAGGTCCGTGACCAACCAAGGAGGCCGTGGAAAAGTGGACAAGCGGCCCAGGAGCAGCGAAGACTGATGTTTGACCGTCTTTGTGAATCAAAACCGGCCAAAGTTTGGAGGTTTTAATGTTGCGGAAGTCCGTTTGAAGATTAAAGAAAGGCAGATGCTGGAGTGTGTAAAGGACAAACAAAGCGCTCAGCTTATTCTTCAAACCAAATCGACGTTTAACCACAAAGGACATCAAGCTGACAACGTCAACAAAAGCGTAGATAAAGTCTTTGTTGGAGATGCCGACAGGGATATCCATTCCATATCCGCTCGCTCGTCCTTTGCTGATTCCGCGGTTTTTATTTAAAACCGCAGAAGAAGGATTAGAGAGACTGACTCCGGACTCAGCAGCATACTGCTTAGCAAAGTCATCCAAGGCTCCATTCATGTAGCTGTCAATCTTCTCTTTATGTTCACCGGCAGAGTCATAAAGCTCAGGAATGAGCTCAAGGGCGATCATTGGGAATTCTTCCTTGTGGACGCGAGGAGCAAGGTCACGGAGAAATTGATTCAAATGAGGATTAAGAAGAATCGGATCCTTCAAAACAGACAAAGTTCTCCAGATACGGCGAGACTGCATTTCTTCTGCTTCTTCCGGAGAGATGTCCTTCTCTTGCAAGATGAATTCAAAACGATTTACATAGCTCAAGAGGGTATGGGAAGAGAGCAGGAAAGAAAGGGCCGTGAAATAACGATGATCTCTTCTGATCTTTAAGTAGAAGAAGATGAAAGCCCAAGCAATAACGGTCTCCATGAACTGCCTGCGTGAAGCGATCTTGGAAGGCTTCATAAAACGATCTTCCAATTCGTTGTAGAGCTTTTGGTCGCCCTGGGCATAAGCTTTAAGAAGACGGATGCAATCTGCAATCGATGGAAAGATTTTCTTGGATTCAACGGGTGTTCTACCCAGCGGCACTACCTTTACGATCGGATAGGGAAGGTAGGCGGCAATAGTCTTATCAAAATCACTGTCGGAAAAAGCAACGGCAGGAACATTAAAGAGAGGAAAGCGTTTTATGTATTCTAGTGCGGCTGCGTTGATTGTGGGGATATCAGGTTTCAACCCCGTTTCCAGACAGTTTTTGTTAAAGATTTGACATATGGATTTCTTCATAGCTCATCTCCTGAATAGAGTGAATGGAATGTCCTAATGACGCATTAATGATCACCCTATAAAAGAAGACAGGGGATAGTTATGACTAACTTTAGGTAGAAACTTTTGTTAAGTGACTAAGGACAGCATTAATTCACATTAAGAGGCAAAAAAATCCCTCTGTAATGCATTATTTCTGTTTTTAGATTGAATCAAACATTACTAAAATGGTAACGTCAGGGTTACAACAAATTAGCCATGGGCTAATATGGTTTAACGTACATTACCAATTTGGTAATAAAACTAACACTACAAATGCAAATCGTCTAACTAATAGGGCAAAAAGGTTCATTACTTTTTAACTAATTTCCACTTTAGTTCCATTAGATTTACTACCATTAAAGTAGCGTTTTACCATTACAACACCAACGTTGATCCAACCATTTCGAAAAGGCACTTAACTAAAATATCTAACCCAGATGGTTAGCGGTTGAAAAAAGCTTCGGCCTTTAGCCGGCTCTCGCGGAGCCGGCCGACCCGGAACATTAAGAGAGAATGCTCAAAGAGCAAGAACCCTCAGACGTCTGAAACGTTTTCTCAAGTTAAAATTTGAAGCGAAGGCTCGGCCTCACGGCTTCGGTCAATCGATATACATCGACGGGCAAGACCTCGAACCGAGATGAAATCTCTTTCGTCGTCTTTCCTGCAGTTTGGTACCCGATACCCTGATACAGGAAAGGTTCAGAAATTCGCCTAAAACAAATCCAATTCAAAAGAACCGCCTCAGAAAGATACCTGTCGCCAAACCGTGCAGTCGATCATTAAAGGTGAGGGAGGAGATTCAGATGGGCAATACACATCCTCTTAACCACGTTCCCCTTTAGTGACTTTCTGCCGCGCCGGGTTTAAGGCCCGGAAGCATCTGTCTTCGGTCTCTCTAAAATTTCCTCTGCGCTTCTTGTCTCCTTACCAGGAAGCAGTCTGCGCAAGTTCGACACGAGGTCGAAGGTTTTCCTCAGCACGGCAAAAGCCGCTTCGAAGTGTAGGCTTCCGGGGCACAATCCATCCACCTAAGCTGCACGTGAAAATCTCGGCCGCGAAGTCGAAACTTTCCGACACTCCTCACGTCAAGAGCAGGGACGTTTCAATACATGAGTCATGTCGTTATGCAGTTCCTGAAAAGAGGAAGATCTTTTCAAGCACTTCGAAAAATCTTTGAGAAAACTCAAAGCCGCTTCGGATTTGATCGGATGAGAGCCTGAATAGTTCTTCCTGTTTCCAGACAATTTTCCGATCCGTCTGCTTAGACCTTTTAATTGGCCTTTTACAAACGGCCGAGAGTTACTAATTAAAAGTTTTACCTTTTGAACTCGGCGCCGGTGCAACCGGCTTAACTCTCGGTCTTGTTTTCTGAGCTTGCGCTCAATTTCCGTTTCTTTCTATTAACCATTAAAAAGAAAGAATCGGAACAAGAAACTAACCACGGTTCATCTATTGAATCTCCGAGGTTTCTTCTGCTCTTTTTTGAAGAACTTCAGAAGCGTTCCTTGTTGAGACGTAACTGTACAGGGGTTGGTTTGAGCGGTCTATGTAGCCCTTTGATGTATTGGGAGGGATTTTTTGAGGAATTTTTGAATTTCAGAGATATTAAAGTCTTTGGGGCCGAGGGAGGGTTTGAGGAATAGAGAAAATTTTGTTTTTACGCTTCAGTCTTACCCATGAATACATTTCTTTCAATTTATTACTTTCAGTCGGCTATTTCTTTTTCTTTCAGTAAGCTTTCCCTTAATTACCGCAATTAGTTGTAATTTAAGTTAAAGTTTGAATCGGTACTCATTG
>NZ_GL883741.1 GCF_000205025.1 Parasutterella excrementihominis YIT 11859
ATCTGTGAGGCCCTTATATCACCGTCATGAATAACGGTGTTTTACGGGCCCTGTTGATAAAAAGTAAGAAAAACTCTCCCTGAAAGAGAGTTTTTAATATAAAAATATGTTAATATAAAATCATATTAAAAGGAGGTTAGATGAAATGTTCGGAATTTAAGAAGCTGTTAGAAAGTCTTGGATGTGAGATCCGAGATGGCTCAAATCACTGGATCGCCTATCGCAAGGACTATAGGCCACAACCGATACCAAGGCATCCTAGCCAGGAAATTCACGAAGGATTACGAAAAACTATCTTAAAAAGACTTGGCTTCTAATCCGAACCAACCAGAAGTAAGCAATTTAATTATGGAGTTTTCAATGTTTACCTATCCAGCGAAGATTACTAAAGATGGCGATTTTTTCCTTGTCTCTTTTCGTGATTTTTATGGTAACGAACCTGTCACACAAGGTCAAACTTATGAAGAGGCGCTTTCCATGGCCTCTGATTGGCTTTTGTCAGAGGCAACCATTGCTCTGGACGATAAAGAAAAATTGCCTAAGGCTTCCCCTGCAAAAAAGGGAGAAGTACTAATCAGAATGCCCCTTTCGGCTCAAATTAAACTGAGGCTTCTCTATGAAATGATCGATCAGTCGGTATCTGGGTCTGAATTAGCAAGAAGAATGAACATCAAACGCCCGAGCGTTCAAAACATAATTAAAGCGGACCATGCAACAAAGATAGATACCCTTCAACGGGCCTTCAATGCTTTGGGAAAAGAGTTAGTTGTGGAGCTTCGATAAAATTACGATTCCAGGTTTTGATCTCAAGTATTTAAGAGGCTGGTATTGGAGTTGTTAATGAAAAGGCCTGATTGCCTCGGTTATCACTGATATTTTGCGTTTTTCAGTGATCTAGCC
>NZ_GL883742.1 GCF_000205025.1 Parasutterella excrementihominis YIT 11859
ATTTCGATTTAAAGATGAATCAAACAGTTTTTGCTGGACGTTCTGTCAACAGGCACAAAAAAACCTCCGACTCGCAGAGGTTTTCTTGGAAAGTTTTGGGTTAGAGGGCATCACTCGCAAAATCCGCCAGGCGGGATCTCTCGCCGCGCTGCATCGTGATGTGCCCCGAGTGCGGCCAGCCTTTGAAGCGGTCTACCACATAGGTCAGACCGGAGGACCCTTCCGTCAGGTAAGGTGTATCGATCTGAGCGATGTTGCCCAAGCAGACGATCTTGGTACCGGGACCGGCACGCGTGATCAGCGTCTTCATCTGTTTCGGCGTTAAGTTCTGAGCTTCGTCAATGATGACGAACTTATTCAGGAAGGTACGGCCGCGCATGAAGCTCATAGACTTAATGCGGATTCTGGAGCGAATCAAATCTTCAGAAGCTCTGCGACCCCAGTCGGATCCGTTGCCGCTGCCGCGGTTCAGAACTTCGAGGTTATCGTCAATGGCACCGAGCCACGGAGCCATCTTCTCTTCTTCCGTGCCCGGCAGGAATCCGATATCTTCGCCCACGGAAATGGTGGCACGCGTGATGATGATTTCGTTGAAGCGTCTCTGCTCCATCGTCTGGGTCAGACCTGCTGCCAGCGTGAGCAGCGTCTTACCGGTACCGGCTTGGCCGAGCAGCGTCACAAAGTCGATGTTCGGATCCATCAGGAGATTGAGCGCAAAGGCCTGCTCTCTGTTTCTGGCGTTAATGCCCCAAACCGTGTGCTTCGGATTGAGGTAGTCATCAATCAAACGCACGGTGGCGCGGTTGCCTTCGACCGACATGACCTGTGCATAGAACGGTGTGGCGCCTTCCTGTTCATACCAAATGAACTGGTTCACGAGGAAGCTCGGAACGAGAGACCCTTCGATCTGATACCAAGTACGACCGTCTTTCTGCCAAGACTTGAGGTTTCTGCCGTGTTCGTCCCAGAAGTTGGCTGGCAACTTGAGCGTTCCTGAGTAAAGGATGTCGCTGTCCTCGATCATCTTGTCGTTGTAATAATCTTCAGCGACAAGGTTGAGGGCGGCAGCCTTCAGACGCATGTTGATGTCTTTAGACACCAAGACGACGTCGCGGTCTTTGACGCTTTCCTTCAAGCCTTCCACCACGGAAAGAATCTGGTTGTCGGCTTTGCCCTGCGGCAGCATCGGAAGCTTCACGTCAAAGGGCTTGGTCTGAATGAACAGACGGCCAGTTGCTTCACCGTGGTTCAGTGTTTCAAGCGGAATGCCTTTGTCGATCGGGCCTTCCAAATTCTGCAGGATGCCGTCAAGCGTACGGCTGACCTGACGAGCGTTGCGGGCCACGTCGGTCATACCGCTCTTGTGGTTATCGAGCTCTTCGAGCGTCATCATCGGCAGATAGATATCGTGTTCCTGGAAGCGGAAGATACTCGTCGGATCGTGCAGCAGCACGTTGGTATCAAGCACATAAAGTTTGTTCTTGCCGTCGTGCTTGAGATTTTTGTTTCTTCTGTGTGCCAGCGTCGTTTCTTTGAGAACCTCTTTGGTTTCAACCGGCGCGGCGGCTTTAACTTCCTGCTTGGCTTCTTTAGCGGAAATCGGTTCAACGGTTGTTTTCGTGCGCAGAGTCTTCGCTGCTACAGCAGGTTTAGCTGCCGCCTTGGTTTTACGAGGCGCGCGGGCTGCTGTCGGTGCCGGCGCCTGTGTCGGCAGTTCGGCCGGAATGTCGGTGAGGACAGATCCCTTAGCGACCGGGGCTTTTGGTAATGGCATATGTGTTCCTTCGGGCTCTTCTTTAGAGGAGAGCGGCTTAAAAACCTATTCTTTCTTTGATGCTCGCCGTCTCAATCAAATTACGAGAGCCGCAATTACAATGCCGATCATTGTAAAGGCCAGTCCGAGTTTGATGACGATCCCGATCATCATTCCGAGCCATGTGGCAAAACCGACCTTACCGCTTTTGAGAAGGTCTCGATGATCAATAAATTCGCCGATGGCTGCGCCGAGCAGCGGCATAAAAATCAACCCCCATAAACCGGTGAAGATGCCGATAATGGTACCGATAAAGGATCCTAAAATGCCGAGTTTGGTTGCCCCGGCTTTCTGCGCGCCGAGCGTCTGTGCAATCCAGTCGACAATCAGACCGATAACGGTCAGCACGGCAAGAATCACCAGCGTCATCACGCTAATTTCGTTGTAATGATCGATGAATGCGGCCAGCCACGCACCTGCAAAGATGAGCGGGAGCCCCGGAATCATCGGGACGATAGTGCCTGCAAAGCCGATGACCATGAGGGCAGCGGCGATGACCCAAAGAATAATATCCAGCATTGATTAATAACCTGCGTGCATTTGTGCCGGTGTGGCTCTGCTGACAAAACGCGTATACATACCTTGGAAGATCAGATTCACGGTACCGGTCGGACCGCTTCGCTGCTTGGCGATAATTGCTTCGGCATCGCTCGGCGCATTGGAATCCACCGCCGGCATCGGCTGACCGTCTTCCCCCATGTCGTCCGTCTTCTGCTGATAAGCGACTTCACGGTACAGAAAGATGATGACGTCGGCGTCCTGTTCGATAGAGCCGGACTCTCGCAAGTCACTCATCAGCGGACGCTTGTTGGGACGGGTATCCACTTCACGCTTTAACTGAGAAAGCGCGATCACGGGAACCTTCAGTTCACGGGCAAGACCCTTGAGGCCGCGGGAAATTTCAGCAATTTCCTGGGCGCGGTTCGCGTCATTGCGTCCGCCGGATTCGCCGGACATCAGCTGGAGGTAGTCAACCACGATCAGACCGAGCTTGCCGCCTACACGGCTCATCAGCTGACGGGCGCGGCTGCGCAGATTCAAAATGGAAATACCGGCGGTATCGTCGATGAAGATCGGCGCTTTTTCCAGAGATTCGGCGGCGTCGTAGAATCCGCGCCAGTTTTCCAGATGACCGGTTTTGAGTTCTGACTGTGGAATTTCTCCCTTGGCGCTGAGGAGACGACCGGTAACTTCTTCGGCTGACATTTCCAGCGAGAAGACCCCGACAGGCAAGCCTTGATTGCTGCCGACGTGCAGCGCGATATTCAAAGCAAACGCGGTTTTACCCATGGCCGGACGACCGGCGATGATAATGAGCTGACCGTCATGCATACCGCTCGTCATACGGTCGAGATCCGGGAAGCCCGTGCTAGTGCCGGAGACATTGCTCGGGTTGTCAATCTCGGAGAGTTCACGAAGATGATCCGTGTAATCGGCCAAAACCGCGTCGATTTTTTGGAAACCGCTGGACGAGCGGGACAAATCCTCACTGATGCGAAGGACTTTTGCCTGAGCTTCGTCCAACAAATCCTTGGCTTCGCGAGCGCCAGGATTCATGGAGTCATTGATGATGTCGTTACCGGTTGTAATTAAACGGCGGCGAATCGAACGGTCGCGAATAATTTCCGCGTAGCGCAGAACGTTAGCCGCACCCGGACTGTAATCCGCGAGTCGGTTGAGATATTCGAGGCCGCCGGTCTCTTTTTCGAGACCGCCCTCACGCAGGATGTCGTGGACCGTCAGAATATCGGCCGGCTTTCCCTGCGAGAGCAAGCGCTTAATGTTTTCGAAAATTAAGCGGTTTCCGTAGTCATAAAAGTCCTCCGAATCGATTTTTCCGCCGATCAAGTCGAACGTATTGTTATCGATCAGGAGTGCGCCCAAAACACCGTCTTCAGCCTCTTTTGAGTAAGGCGGAGTGCGGTATTGCTGGACTTCACGATCTTCGCTGCGAATATCGGGCATCGTATTTATGAACTTCCTTTTTTCCAAAAGCAGATGAGAAAACTATAGCTGAAAGAGCAGAGACATGAAAAAAAGAAGCCTCCCAAAAATGTGACATTTCTGAGAGGCATTTTGAAGACCGAAGTCTTCAGGAATTTCTTCCTCAATTAGGCTTCAGCAACAACCTGAACGTTGACATTAGCAACGATGTCGTGGTGCAGGTCGATCTGCAGCGGGTACTCGCCGACGGCTTTGATAGCACCCAGCGGTGTACGAACCTGGCTCTTGTGGATATCGTAACCAAGTTTTTCGAGGGCTTCGGCAACGTCCATGTTGGTCACAGAACCAAACAAACGACCGTCGACGCCGGCCTTGGAAGCGATAGTGATGGTCAGACCATCGATCTTGCCCTTGAGCTCTTCAGCCTTAGCAAGACGTTCAGCCTGAGCGCGTTCGAGTTCAGCCTTGTGGGCTTTGAATTCTTCGATCGCAGCTGCTGTAGCACGCTTAGCCTTCTTTGTCGGGATCAGGTAGTTACGAGCGAAACCGTCTTTAACTTTGACGACGTCGCCGAGCTGACCGACGTGAGGAATAGATTCAAGCAGAATGATTTGCATGTTGATTTCCCCCGATTACTGATTGTCGGTGTAAGCAAGAAGAGCAAGGAAGCGAGCACGCTTAATTGCTGTGTCGAGCTGACGCTGATAGTGAGCCTTCGTACCTGTCAGGCGAGCCGGCATAATCTTGCCGTTTTCCTGGATGAAGTCGCGAAGTGTGTCGATATCTTTGTAATCGATCTGGTCAACATGATCAACTGTGAAGCGGCAGAATTTTTTACGCTTGAAAAGCGCGTTCTGCTGATTAGGGTTACGAGGTCTACCCTTTCCTTTGGCACCAAAAGCCATGATTTACTCCTTTTCGAATTCCGTTATATGCAGGACAAGTTTGCGTGAACGCGCCGAAGATGTTGTCAGAAACCCTCTGAATTTCAAACGGCTTCCGAGCTCCACCTCATTGAGAGCCTTAGCAGCCGGACCGACTGCCGCCGCTTCTGCGGAAAAGCTCAGTTTTCTATCCGATCCGGCTTCTTGGACCACCGACATATGGCGGATGGCCAGGTCAAGAATGGGAACAGAAGCTAAGGTGTAGCGGATGACGTCTTTCTTTTCAAGAATTCCGTCCAGTTCGAACGAGTTCACCTCGCAGTCCTAAATTAAGCCTGGGCTTCAGCCAGGGCTTCTTCAGCAGCCTGAGGTGCGGGAGCAGCAGCTTCAGCAGCAGCGCTGGCAGCCTTACGGGCTTCTTCTTTCTCGACAGCCTTCATCATCGGAGAAGGTTCTGTCTCAGCCTTCTTCATTTTCACGGTGAGGTGACGAAGAACGGCGTCGTTGTAACGGAAATTGTTTTCGAGTTCTTCAAGAACTTCGGGGCCGCATTCGATGTTCATCAGAACATAGTGGGCTTTCACGAGTTTCTCGATCGGGTAAGCCAGCTGACGACGGCCCCAATCTTCGAGACGGTGAATCTTACCGCCGTGGCTTTCCACAGCAGCCTTGTAACGCTCAATCATCGCCGGAACCTGTTCGCTCTGATCAGGATGGACGATGAAGCAAATCTCATAGTGACGCATTGAACCTCCTTATGGGAAATAGTCGCCCGGAGCGTCTTCCGGTGTGACAAGGACTAGAAAGTGCGTGATTCTACACCACTTTCAGTAGAAAAAATCCTGATTACTAAATTAGTTACGAAAAACAAGTCGAGGAATAGCCTTAATGAAAATGAGATGCCTGCTTGCTTAGCCTATTACTCTACGAACATCCGGGTTGAATGGTGTGTGCTGCGTTTTCTACTATTCGAATCGACCTATTAGTTCTAATAGTTGAACCTTCCTTGAGTACTCCTGAAGAGAAATTATTTCTCCGGTGTTCGTTAATCGTTGCAAAAAACACATTGGCTACACCTGTCTTTCATGGAGGAGCCGCTTTTCCCATCAGATAGGGCTCCGTGCCGGGATCTGTAGGAAAGGACTTGCAACAGATCAAAAAATCGAGGCCGTGATTTAGCACGACCTCTGACTTAGCAAACTTCAGATTCCGCTTAAGGCGGATACTGATCAGCCAACAGTACGCTGACGCACGGTTTCAAACAAACAAATACCGGCAGCAACGGAAACATTCAGACTTTCGACCGTTCCCAGCATCGGAATCTTCGCCAAGTCACTGCAGCGGCGGCGCGTCAATTGACGAAGACCGTCGCCTTCGGCGCCGAGTACCCAGCCGAAAGCGCCCTTTTGATCAAATTCATAAATGGTCTTTTGAGCTTCACCGGCTGTGCCGATGATCGGAACACCGGCGTCAACGAGCTCAACAATCGAACCCGCCAAATTCGTAACTCGCACAATCGGAACGGTTTCAGATGCGCCGGCGCTGGCCTTCACTGCCGCAGCCGTTAATGTGGCGGAGCGGTCTTTCGGCGTGATTACGGCAGATACTCCTGCCGCATCAGCGACACGGAGGCAGGCACCGAAATTGCGCGGATCGGTCACGCCGTCCAAAAGCAGTAGAAGCGGATTACCGGCGAGATTATCCATCAATGTGTCGAAGGACATGCCGATATCGATCGGTGCAGCTAAAGCAATCAAACCCTGATGCGGAACTTCATGAGAAAAGCCGTCCAGGCGATTGTTGTCGGCCTGCATCAAACGAATGCCGGCCTTTTCAATCTCTTCAATCATCCTGCGCATACGCTGATCGCGGCGCTTCGGATCATAGTAGACGATGCGAATCGACGAAGAATCGCGTTTCATTCTCGAGGACACGGCATGGAAGCCGGCTAGGACTGTATCTTCTTTTTTCATGAGCGTTTCTTTGCAACAGACGGTGCTTTCTTCGTTTTTCTCGCTGCCGGCTTACGCGGTGCGGCAGAAGATTTTACGGTTTTCCTTTTGGCTTCGGTCTTCGGCCTGCTTTGACGATTCTTCGAAACCAAAGCGAATTCTATTCTTCTTGCGTCGAGATCGCAGCGGGCAACCTTAACAGTGAGCTCGTCGCCCAAGCGATAACGCAACCCGGAGTCTTCGCCGTAAATTTCATTGGACTTATCGTCAAAGACGAAGTAATCATCCCCAAGGCCGGAAATATGAATCGCGCCTTCGACATACAAGTCTTCAAGCGTCACAAAGATTGCAAAGGGACTTACACCCGAAATCACGCCTTTAAAGACCTGGCCGAGTTTCTTCTGCATATAGTTGCATTTCAGCCAAGCCATTACATCGTAACTGGCTTCATCGGCACGGCGTTCATGGGCAGAACACAGAAGGCCGAGCTTTTCCCACAAGTCGATATGCGCAACCTTCTTCTTGTCATCGGGTTTTGCCTTGCAGATGATTTCTCTTGTCTGAACCGGAACATCCGCTTCATTGGGTTCAACCAAAATCTTCGGCACGTATTTCCGGCGCCGTAAGATACCTCGGATAGCGCGATGCACCAGCAAGTCAGGATAACGGCGGATCGGTGAGGTGAAGTGCGTATAAGCGTCATAAGCCAGGCCGAAGTGACCGACGTTATGCGGGCTGTAGACGGCCTGCTGCATGGAGCGCAGCAAAATCGTCTGAATCATTGCCTTATCCGGACGATCAGCGATCGATTCCAGCACCTTGGCATAGTCTCCCGGAGTGGGGGAATCTCCGCCGGGCAGCGTCACGCCGAACGGCGCCAAAGTTGCCCTGGCTTTTTCCAGACGATCCTGGCTGGGCGGTTCATGGACACGGTAGAGACACGGAGCCTTATTCTTCTGCAGGAAGTCGGCTGCACAGGTGTTTGCCACCAGCATCATTTCCTCAATGAGGCGATGAGCGTCATTGCGTTCGCGCGGCAGAATCTGTTCGATCTTGCCCTGCTCATTGGCGACAATATAAGTTTCAACCGTCTCAAAATCCATCGCGCCGCGCAATTCACGGCTCTTGATCAGATTCTTGTAAAGATCATAGAGATCCTGGACGTTGCCAAGCACGTGTTCCATGACCTTGGCTTCAGGACCGTTCGGGTTGCAGAGTGCGGCCCAAACATTGTCATAAATCAGTCGTGCCGCCGAACGAATCACAGCTGGGTAGAACTGGTAGGCTTCTACCAATCCGTTGGCGCCAATGATCGCGTCGCACACCATGGTGCAGCGGTCAACCTGCGGATTCAAAGAACACAAGCCGTTAGAAAGCTCTTCCGGCAGCATCGGGATAACGCGTCTCGGGAAGTAGACACTCGTTGTTCTTAACTGAGCGTCCTTATCAATAGAGCAACCGGGTTTGACGTAATGAGAAACATCGGCAATGGCTACGAGCAGACGGAATTTGCCTTCTTCCACAGGTAAGCAGTAAACAGCATCGTCGAAGTCTTTGGCATCTGCGCCGTCAATCGTCACAAACGGAATATCACGGAGGTCTACTCTATCTCGAAGATCGGACTTCGTTACAGAGTCAGAGAAACGCTTAATTTCTTTCTTTGTTTCTTCGGAGAACTTGTAGGGAAGATCGAATTTACGAACCGCGATTTCTGTTTCCATTCCCGGCTCGTCGATCGTTCCCAAAATTTCGACTACGTGGCCGACAGGACTATTAGTGAGAAGGCCTTTATCTTCAAGTTCGGCCACGACGATCTGAGAAGGCGTTGCGCCTAAAGAGCGGCCCGGTGCAATTAAGATCGTTTTGCAAATTCTTGCGTCTTCAGGCACCACAATTCCGACGCCGCGTCTCAGTTCAAAGCGGCCGACAATGCGTTTTAACTTGCGATCGGCAAGTTCGACGATATCGGCTAAAACTCGACCCCTGTAGTCGGTTCCTGCTTCTCTAGCGACAACAATATCTCCGGGAAGAACTTTGGTCATTTCTTCCGGAGAGATGTACATATCGGGAACGTCTTCTTCGCAAATCAGGAATCCGAATCCGTCACGGTGTCCCTGCACCACGCCGGTATGAAGTTTGGCAGAAGAGGTCAGGAGAACAATGTCTTCCCGATTCGTAAAGATTCTTCCTGCCTCTTTCAATTTATTGAAAGCGCGATCAAAGACCTCAGAGGAGATGCCCTTATGAGAAAGCATCACATACTCTTTCAGGTCGTCCATTTCCATCGGGAATCCGGCCGTCCTCAATTCCCGTTCAATTGCCTTTTCAGCCGCTTCCACTCCGGCAGCCAGGATGGCACGCTGCGGCTTAGCAGAAGTCAACGCAGACTTCTGTGTGGTTTTATTCTTCGCAGTAATTTTGAGCCTCAACTAATTAATGTTGATCCTATTTATGCTGGATTGTAATTGCTGAGGTTGCTAACAAAGTCCTAAGATCGCTCAGAGTGGAGATATTTGATTTCGGCCTTCAGGTACTAAAAATATCAATCCAAATTAAGCACATCCAGCATTCCGAGTCCGCGGAACTGGGGAAGAAGCAGAATTAACAGAACAACAATCAAAAGAAAGACCAGTCCGTAGGCAAACTGATGATCCGTTAACTGCCTGAAGAAACGGTATTGGCCTCCCGACGGATTCTGTTCATAGCGGTAGCCTGAGACTTGGAAGTTTTCAGGGAGCTCTGTTTCCCAGTAATAATCGTTCAGACGATATTCATTCCAAACTTTGGGATCTTTTTGACTTCCGAAAGTATCCAGATCTCCGGGCCTTCGAAGATCTCTCAGATAAATCGGACGACGCTCAATGATTTCCTCTCTTTTACGAAAGCGGATGCCCTGTTCATCCAAAAGCTTCTCGTAAGCCAAATCATGTTTCTTCTGCAGATTGGCGAGAAAACGATAAGCTTTTTCGTCCGCTTGGTATTGGCTATCAGCCTCAATCGTGAAGCATTGGTTTTCCAGATAAACCGATTCGTAATAGGGAATCGGATAAAACTCGGTCGACGAAATAGCCTTAGGGACGCAATAACGAAAAAGCACAGAAACACCGCATGGAAAATTGAAGTTGAATCAAGACCGGCTGTATTGCCGCCTGAACTTGAAAAAGGATTCTAACGACAAAGCGTCGGCTTAAGAAATGTTTCTGCCGACTGCGCCTTTGGCACAAAAAGACGGCTCCTTTGCCTATTTTTATCTATGTGAAATCGGTTCGCCTAGAACGAGACGCAGGAAAATTCGGGTCTCGGTGCCGGTTTGGCTCAGCGTTTCTAACGTAGAAACAGCGTGATAAGTGATTTTTGCCTTGGAGACTTCTCAGTCTTCAAGGCTTTTTAGTATTTCAGATCAGAAAAAAGTACGATCAAGCAGGATTACTTTCGAAAAAGATTTGCTCAGACAAAGTTTTGGGGTAGTTGTAGGTATCCGCTTCATCCATACATCCTCTCAGCCAGCGGTAGTACGGTCCAAAAGCTCGGGACTCACGAGTACGAATTCTCAGTCTCGCTCCCATTTTTTCTCCCGAACCCAGTTATGAAGTACTTTGTCGAGCCAAACCGAAGAGCAGTTAGTGACCAGAACCTGATATTTTCTCGTCAAAGGAACCGGCATTCGAATCATCTTTCGGCCTTCTCTGTTAAAAACCTTGTGCCGAAGTTGAGCGCCCAAGTCGAAGTAAATGCCTTTAGCTTGTCTTCCTTACTCAATAGCGATAAACAGCAGACGCCCACTCGATCAGAGAGACTGGCAAGTTCAAACTGAACTTGCAGCAGTTCGTTGATTAGACTATCTTGCTTGGCGAGTTCCGCCAAAATATTCCGCGGAACATAAGCGACTTCGGCATTTGTGATCGCTAAGTAGTGTCCGGCTCGGGCCGTCAGGAGAAGAAATTCAAGTTACCGGCCGCCAAATGACCAGGTGTGGAAAGCGCAATTGCAGGACTGTCTCCTTTTGTTGAGCCGATCGCACGAGCAGTCACGCCTCTAGTAGCGAGGTCCACGTGGTCAACACGTTCACCCGGAGAAAATACTCTTTCTTCTTTCAGCGTTTTGGAAAGACCTAATCTCAAGAAAATCCTCACCAGCACCGGATGAAGGCGATGATGGATCCAAGGCATTACCGGAACGTTAGAAAAAATGGCTCCTGTCGAGTTCGCATTGTTTTTACCTTGAACAATCGATACGTACCAATTTTGAGTGAACCTTGCCATAAGCTCTTTCCAACTAACCTTAGTAACGTGAACCATGCAGAAGCTAGGCAATCATCGAAGGGATGATTAATTTTCACCCTAAGGAATTCCTACGATTCGTCAATAATGGAACGCGTTTTTACCGTAATTAACCCCAAATTAAGTTAAGGATTTGCGTAAAAAGGCTATTAACCTCTCCAAATACTCATGAATTATCGAGAACTAAAAGTCAAATCTGAAACCGTCTCTTTAGAAACTGAAATTTTGCGCTTCTAGATCTTCATTA
>NZ_GL883743.1 GCF_000205025.1 Parasutterella excrementihominis YIT 11859
CTGCTTATTTCTTCTGTGTGAACATGTTCACAGTTGAAATTGATGAGAATTAAAACAAATGGAGAATTGGCCTCTTGAAAACTTATTCACATTTCCAGTCATAACTAGAATCCCCAGGAAACTAATCAGTCTCATTTTGAGATAGATTAGGGTTAATACTATGTTTATGGGTTATTATTCTTATCAAGGAGGGAGAGATATGAAAAAAGTTTTGAGAAAAATGATTGAAATCTGCGCTTGCAGAATGGTTCGTAATCGTTTGATGGCAGAGGCCATGAAAAAGTCGAGATAGTCCTATGAACACCGAGAGATAGGGACGGGTTGACCGTCCTTTTTTCTTTGGTTGTTTTTGTCTTCTATCTGATTTCTGGGTAAGAGGCTTCTCAGGAAATACTGTTCTGCTATAAAATTCAGCATCCTTATCCAAATACTATAAGCACAAAATGCTTTCCTCATTCCTGAGTACCTTTCTTTATGTTTTTACGTCTTTAGTGACGGTGGTTAATCCTATCGGGGCGGCGATGTTTTTCCTGACGATAACCTCGGGAGCAACCCGCGCTCAGCGCATGACCTTATCCAATAAAGTATGTATTTACTTTCTGATCATGGCGCTGGTGACCCTGTGCGCCGGCTCTTTTGTTCTGAGCTTTTTTGGGATTTCTCTCGGAGTTCTTCGAGTCGCTGGCGGCCTGATTCTTTTTTCTGCCGGATGGTTGGCTTTGAATAATACTTCTTCTTCTAGTGAAGGGGAGGAGGAAGTTGAGTCAACTGCCGGAGCTCATAAGCCGAGAACCGATCAGGATTGGATGAAGCTTGCTTTTTATCCGTTTACGATGCCGCTCACTTTAGGACCGGGCGCCATTGCCGTGACAACAGCTATCGGTACATCAATGAATTTCACCATTCCTAATGTGATCGGAGCCTTTGCTGCAGCTTTGGCGAATGCTCTGATTGTTTGGTTATGCTTCCGTTACGCTGATCGTATTACCGAGATATTGGGACCAAGTGGCTCGGATGCAATCGGACGCATTTTCTCATTTATTTTGGTGTGTTTAGGTGTGCAGATTTTTTGGACGGGTTTCTCAGAATTGTGGCTGACTCTAGTATCGTCCGTGCCAAAATAAACAGAACATAGATACAAATGAGGCCGCGCTCTGCGGCCTTGCTGTTAACGGTTAGTTGTGTTTTTCTTTTTGCTGCTTTTCAGAAAGAAACGAGAATAGAAACTGACAAAGGCGATAATTAAAACGCCAATAATGATCAGTTCGTTACTGTAAGCGGCGAATTCTTCTCTTAAATAGTCCAACATAAATTCTTCCATCCTAATTACGGAGGCGTTGTTCCTCAATTCGTCTTGGAAACTTGTAGCTTTCCGATCAAGACGTCGAATTCGGCTTAAAAGGAGTCTAAGTTTTAAAAACGTACAAATGCATTGTAGGGACTGAGGGTAGTTAAGACAATAGTTTCTTATAGGGATTTTTACTGTACTTATTGATTTTTAAGTATAAATCTAATGATTGATACCTATTTTTGACCAATCCTATACCGCATTGTTGCGGTGATTTTGTGGTCTTTTTCACATAATTAATTGTGACTACCGAACAAAATAGTCTCGTTCCAAGAAATCCTAAAACAAAAAGCTCGACAACCGCTGTTGCGGAAGCCGAGCTTAGATGAATTAAATCAAAAGATTATTTCTTCTCTTCTTTTTTGTCTTTCGGATCAAGTTTTACGGCCAGGAATGTTCTGCTTCCGTCACGAGCAACTTGAAGAGCTAGTGTCTTGTCAGCAGCATTCACAGCATCTTTGAACTGTTCGAAGGAGCGAATCTTCTTGCCGCCTACGGATAAGAGGACATCACCTTCTTTGATTCCGGCCTCGGAAGCAGGACCATGAGATTCGACGACAACGAGACCGTCACCGTATTTTTTCTTCTCTTCGTCATTCAAACCGCGGACGGTTACGCCTAAACGACCGCGAGCTTCTTCAGCGGCTTTGCCTTTAGCAACTGAAGTATCGGCAGCTGCGTCAAGTTTGACCTTTACTTCAGCTTCTTTGCCTTCACGAAGAACTTTTACGTTGTGCTCGGTATCCGGGCGAGCAGAAGCGACTGCACGAGAGAGGTCTGCAGCATTATCAATGCCCTTTCCGTCGAAGAGGATGACGATATCTCCTTCCTGCAGGCCGGCTTTCTCAGCTGCGGAGCCTTTTTGGATCTGAGCGATCAAAGCGCCTTTGTTTTTCTCAAGGCCGAAAGATTTTGCCAACTCCGGACTCATTGTTTGGATCATTACACCCAAACGGCCGCGGTTTACTTTACCGTGTTTGACGAGTTCGTCTTTAATCTGAAGCGCCAGATCAATAGGAACAGCGAAGGACAAGCCCATAAAGCCGCCGGAAGTAGAGAAGATCTGAGAGTTAATGCCGATGACTTCTCCCTTCATATTGAAAAGAGGACCGCCGGAGTTGCCCGGGTTGACGGCGGCGTCAGTCTGAATGAACGGGACAAACTGATCGCTTGGGAGGTTACGGCTCTTAGCAGAGACGATACCGCTCGTGACTGTGTTCTCTAAACCAAAGGGAGCGCCGATAGCAGCAACCCACTCGCCTACTTTGACATCTTTAGAGTTGCCGAGCTTAACGCACGGAAGGTCTTTCCCATCGATCTTAATGACAGCAACGTCTGTTTTGGCATCACTGCCGATAACTTTGGCATTGAACTCACGATCATCAGTCAGATGGACCTTGATTTCATCAGCGCCGTCAACAACGTGATGGTTAGTAAGAATCAGACCGTCCGGACTAATAATGAAGCCGGAGCCTTGGCCTTTGCGTTCTGGCATACGATCTTCAAAACCATCCGGTCCGGGGAAGGGGAACGGGAATCCGAAACGACGGAGCTCATCGAGCTTGTCTTTGGGCATTCCTTTGAAAGGGTTTGCGTTTTTACGCACAGCGGCTTTTTGAGTAACCTGAATACTTACGACTGCTTTACCGTTGTCCTCCACAAGCTTGGTGAAGTCAGGCAGCTGCGCCTGCTGAGCGTGAGCGGAGGTTATCGGAGCAATCGGAGATGTCTGGACTAAAGAGCCGGCGACAAAAGCGAAAGTGACGGCAGCGGCTGCGGCCGTTTTTTTCATTGAAATACGAAGCATCAAATAAATCCTTGGTAGATAAAGTTCAGCTTGGTTTAGATCTTTAACTATTTGAATTAAGGGCTACTTAATGAAATCGGATGAACAAAATTAAGAGTAAATGAACGTAAATTCAGATGAAGAGATGTTACGTTTTCGAACAAATCAAACAAAAGAAATCGGATCGTTTCGGCAAGAGAAAAAGGTCAACAGATTAATGCAGCTCAGAACGATTGTTAAAAATAAAAAGAATCGGATGATTGAGATCGTTAAGAAAAAGGCTGAGGAATAGGCTCTGCTAAAGGCTGTAGGCGTAAGATGAAAGAAAATTAATTAATAAGACCTCACCCATGGAACAAACTTTATTTACTCAATTTTTACTTCAATTTGGAAAAAGTTCGCCGCTTTTTCTGCTCATTTTCTTGGGGTTCGCATTATCGCGCTGGTTTGGATTTAATAAAACCGCCAGCACAGTTCTTTCAAGGTTTGCTTTTAATATTGCTCTTCCGGCGATGTTGTTCCGTCTTCTGTCTAACCTTGCGTTAACAGAAAGCCATGCAGATCTAAGGCTGTTGATCGCATTTTTCGGAGCCTGCTTCATTCTGTTTTTTATCGGACGATTTGTTTCCGGATATCTTTTGAAAATGAAGCCGGTAGAAACTGCAATTTTCGGTACCGGATGTGTCTTCTCCAATAACGGACTTCTTGGTCTCCCTCTAGCCATTGCGATGCTTGGAGAAAAAGTCGCTCCTTCGGTATCTGCGGTATTGTCTTTAAACGCCTTGGTGTTGTGGACCTTGGTTTCAATTGCCGTTGAATTCTCTCTTCAGTCGGGACATCTTACGATCCGCTCTTTTTTGAAAACTTTAGCGTCAGTTTTCAAAAATCCCTTGATTATTGCCATTTTTTGCGGGGTTGCCTGGAGCTTTACGGGATTAAGCATCCCCTATGTGATTGACGAGCCTGTCCGTCTAATAGGCAACTCAGCAACTGCACTGAGCCTGATTGTGGTGGGGATGGGGTTGTCCGAATACGGAATAGGCCAAGGGTTAGGAAAGAGCGTTGTATTGAGCTCCATTAAATTATTCATTCATCCTGCGCTCATCTTCTCTTTAGCATTGTTAATCGGATTAGGGCCGGTTGAGACGACGGCGATTGTATTTTTAGGCTGCCTTCCTATGGGTGTTAATGTTTACTTGATGTGCCGACAATTTCATGCAGCTGAGGCTGTTATCGCGAATGCAATGATTATTACGACAGTTGTTTCTTCATTCACTGTTCCAATGGCAGTCGCATTTTTGACAAGGTATTTTGGAGGATTAGGGTAGAGAGTACAACGTCGATGAGGATAGTCTTCGTTTGAGTAGGAAGGCTTGCTAGGAATTTGAACTTTCTGCAAGTTTTATAACTTCAATTGGAGTACTACTCAAATGAAAAAAACACTTATCGCTGCTGCTGTAATGGCTGCTTCCGGCGTTGCATTTGCTGCTTCTAACGTAACTCTCTACGGTGTCATTGAAGAAGGTGTTCTTTTGGAAAAAGCTAAACACCAAGATACGACTGTCCAACTCAAGTCAGGGTTTGACCAAGGGTCACGTTGGGGTATTAAAGGTGTAGAAGATCTTGGGAACGGTTATTCTGTTGGTTTCATCCTTGAACAAGGCTTTACTGCGGACAACGGCAACGCCGCAAACGCTAATTATACAACTTCAAGTGGATTTACCCGTGAATCATTCATGTACGTGACCGGCAACTTCGGTAAACTGGGTTTCGGTCGCACTGGTTCACTTTCTTCCGGAGCGCAGTCTAATCACATCCTTACAGGCTGGGCGCTCGGAACTGGCTTAGGTCTTTCTTCTTGGACTAGCGAAATCGGTACTTCCTACGGCCGTCTTAACAATACTATTTCTTATGCGACCCCGTCTTTCTCTGGATTAACTATCCACGCAATGTATTCCAACGGCATTGGTGAAGACACAAACAAATGGTCTGAAAATACTCATTACTACGGTATCGGCGCTAAGTATCAGGCTAATGCGATCAAATCCAGCTTGATCTTTGAAGCAGTAGATAACAAAGGTGGAGAAAAGAATCTAGTAGGCAATAAGGTTCACGGAGATAAAGCCTACACTGTCAATTTTGGTTTCGAATATAACCTTGGCTCTTTCACGCCAATGTTTGCATATCAGTGGGCTAACCAGGACGATGGGAAGAAGACTCATATGTTCGGTCTCTCTGCTAAAGTTCCTGTAGCTGGTGGTGACGTGCTTGCAGGCGCCCGTTATCTCTTTGGTAAAGATGAAGCTATAACAACAGGAGATGATAAGGTTCGCGCTTGGAACATTGGCGCAGCTTACATTTATCCTCTTTCCAAGAGAACGGCTGTTAAGGCATATGCTGGTTATGCCGACGGTGCTAAAGCCTGGAAAGATACAGAGAAAGTTGTCTACAACGGCTATCAAGTTTACCTCGGCCTTCGTCATGCATTCTAATCTGATTTAATCTCTGATTAATCATCGGCCTCCTTCGGGAGGCTTTTTTCATTTGAACTTCGATTGTTGCTAGGAATTTGAACTTTCTGCAAGTTTTATAACTTCAATTGGAGTACTACTCAAATGAAAAAAACACTTATCGCCATGGGCGTTCTTGGCGCATTCTCCTCTCTGGCTTTTGCTGCTTCTAACGTCACTCTCTACGGTATCATCGAAGAAGGTGTGATCGTCCAGAAAGCTAAACACGGCGACAACAAAGTCGAACTGAACTCCGGTTTCGGCCAGGGCTCCCGCTGGGGCATCAAGGGTGTTGAAGATCTCGGCAACGGTTACAGCGCCGGTTTCGTTCTTGAACAGGGTTTCAACGCTGACAACGGCAATGAAGCTACATCCGGAAAAGCTTTCAACCGTGAATCTTTCCTGTATGTTAAAGGCGGCTTCGGCTCCTTCGGTTTCGGCCGTACAGGCGCTCTGTCCTTCGCGCAGACTCAGGCTATCCTGACAGGGTGGGCTTTCGGTACTTCTTATGGTGCTGGTTCTTGGCAGAGCGCTATTGCCAATAACTTCAGCCGTATGGACAATGTTCTGTCCTATGCTACCCCGTCTTTTAATGGTTTCACTGGCCATGTGATGTACTCTAACGGCCTGACAAGTGACTCTGAAAAATGGTCTGATAACAACCATTATTATGGTATCGGTGTTAAATACCAAGCCAATGCCATCAGATCCAGTTTGATTTTTGAAGCTGCGGATAACAAAGGATCTGCAACTGCTGCGACTTTAGTTTCTGATGTATTTACAGAAAATCAGTGGAAAGCTCTTGACAATGGTCAGGCATGGGCTGATGTAAAAGATAAAGTAGTAGGAGATGCAACAGCCAAGAAGAAACCTATCTACGTTATCAACTATGGTTTCGAATACAACCTTGGCTCTTGGACACCGATGTTTGCCTATCAGTTCGCCCATCAAGATCACGGCCGTAGAACTCATATGTTCGGCCTGTCTGCATCAGCTCAGGTTGCTGGTGGCAAAGCTATGTTAGGCGCTCGTTATCTCTTCGGTAAAGACGAAGCTACAAAGGTCGGCGCTAATAAAGTTAAGGTTGATGGCGACGTTCGTGCCTGGACAATTGGCGCAGCTTATGAATATCCGCTTTCCAAGAGAACAGCTGTTAAGGCTTATGCCGGCTACGCTGACTCAGGTAAAGAATGGAAGGAAGTCGAAGACGTTGCTTACAACGGCTACCAGGTTTACCTTGGCCTTCGCCACGCTTTCTAATCTGACCTGATCTCTGATTAGTCATCGGCCTCCTTCGGGAGGCCTTTTTGGTGTGCTCGGCATGAGCATTCTCTA
>NZ_GL883744.1 GCF_000205025.1 Parasutterella excrementihominis YIT 11859
CCGACGATCTTAGAAACAACGCCGGCACCGACTGTGTGGCCGCCTTCACGAATAGCGAAGCGGAGGCCTTCTTCCATAGCAATCGGAGCAATCAGCTTAACGTCCATACGGATGTTGTCGCCGGGCATAACCATTTCAACGCCTTCCGGCAGTTCGATCGTTCCGGTAACGTCAGTTGTACGGAAGTAGAACTGAGGACGATAGCCTTTGAAGAACGGTGTGTGACGGCCGCCTTCTTCCTTAGTCAGAACGTAAACTTCTGCCTGGAATTCGGTGTGCGGAGTGATCGTGCCGGGTTTGGCAAGAACCTGACCGCGTTCGACGTCTTCACGCTTTGTACCGCGGAGCAGAACACCGATGTTGTCACCGGCCTGACCCTGATCAAGCAGCTTACGGAACATTTCGACGCCCGTGCAGGTTGTCTTCTGAGTCGGACGGATACCGACGATTTCGAGTTCGTCGCCGACTTTGACGATACCGCGTTCAACACGGCCGGTAACAACGGTACCGCGGCCGGAGATGGAGAACACGTCTTCAACCGGCATAAGGAACGGCTGGTCGATAGCACGTTCCGGAGTCGGGATGTAGCTGTCGAGTGTGTCGGCAAGCTTCAGGATGGATTCTTCACCCATCGGGCCTTTGTCGCCGTCGAGAGCCATACGAGCAGAACCCTTGATGATAGGAATATCGTCGCCGGGGAAGTCGTAGTTGCTCAGGAGTTCGCGAACTTCCATTTCAACCAGTTCAAGCAGTTCTTCGTCGTTGACGAGGTCGCACTTGTTCAGGTAAACGATGATGTAGGGAACACCGACCTGACGGGCAAGAAGGATGTGCTCACGGGTCTGAGGCATAGGACCGTCGGAAGCGGCAACAACCAGAATAGCGCCGTCCATCTGAGCAGCACCGGTAATCATGTTCTTGACGTAGTCAGCATGGCCCGGGCAGTCAACGTGTGCGTAGTGACGGCTTTCGGTTTCGTATTCGACGTGAGCGGTGTTAATCGTAATACCGCGAGCTTTTTCTTCAGGAGCTGCGTCGATCTGGTCGTAGGCTTTGGCTTCACCGCCGAACTTCTTGGAAAGAACGGTTGTGATAGCGGCTGTAAGGGTTGTCTTACCATGGTCAACGTGACCGATTGTGCCAACGTTTACATGGGGCTTAGTACGTTCGTACTTTTCTTTTGCCAT
>NZ_GL883745.1 GCF_000205025.1 Parasutterella excrementihominis YIT 11859
GCCAGCCTTTGCGCTTGGTGCGGATGCGGTTGCCGAATCTCGGTGTACGGTAGCGCGTTTTGCGGTTACGGCGGCACTGTCGTAACGCACGACGAGCAGAGAGCAGATCAGAGACGTCCTGACGGAGTTCGACTTCGGATGCATAAAGTTCAGCCTTTTCCGTTGATGCGGAAAGGCCGACATGTTTGTATCCGGCATCAACACCCAGACTTACCGGCTGTTTGGTCTCGCCTGTCGCAATCGTCAGCTGAATGGTGAAAGGCGTACGCCTTGCCACAATAGCTTTCTTCTCTTTAAGCAGATGTCGCGCTTTTGCCGGTGAACAGGGCATCAGCGGTTTTCCGCGTTTGTTTAGGACAAATACTCTCAAGTTTTATCTCCTCGGTCTTTCGACCGGTTGTGATCCTTCGCCAATGTTGGAAGGGGTTTCAAGCCGACAGCACCGCTCCTACCTCTCAGAGCTTTTAACCATCGGCCGCAGAGCGCGGGACTAGGATCTGCATCCCGAGGTGCTTATGGATTCCCGACCAACGTAGTCCGCCAAATGACGGCCTGAGGCTAGTCAACTAGAGGCTTTTTCAAGCCTCGGCCTTAAGGCCGAAGTAGTTGACTCGAAAATTTCAGTTAAGAAGAGATTCAGGAATTATAGTGAAGTCACTTCGCCGCCCAAAGTATGCACATAAATAAGGGATACAGCGTCTGAACAATTCTCGCCCATATATACTGAATTTAAGGAATTGAGTGACCATGAGGAGCAGAAAATGCTTACCTTTCAACATCTGAAGCGATACACGGCGATCTTCTGTTTTGCCGGAGTGGTTTCAATGCCGTCACTGGCCGGCGTGCATGTTGATGTCAACATCGGTGTGGGTTCCCCCGGATATTATGGGGTGCTTCCGCTCCAAGGCGTTACTCCCTCCCTCTGGAATGCCAACCCGATCGTCGCAATCGGAGCTGCGCTCGCAGGCGCTCCGATTTACCTAACGGTTCCTGATAAGCATCGTCGCCATTGGAAACGTTACTGCGCCGAGTACGGAGCGTGCGGTGTTCCGGTGTATTTCGTCAGACGCGGCTGGTACAACAACTACTATGGACACGCAGCTCCCCCGCCTCCTCCTCCGGGCCCTGGGTTCATGCCTCCTCCCCCACACCATGCCGCCCCGCCCCCTCCGCCGAGAGAATACGGCGGGCCAAGACACTTTAAAGATCATGGTTGGAAACATCGGCCGCCAGGTCACGATTGGGACGGTCACGGACACGGCCATAAGAAAAAGCACCACAAAGATTAATTTTTGTCGAATTTCGGCATTTATCCGGAGATCCGGCCGGAACATCGGTTCGGATCTTCTTTGTTTGTTCTAAAATGCCGAGAAAGATTCAAAATGGGGTTGAGAGCAACATGAGCAATAACGGCTTTGCGGTCGACAGAGATCCGCTGTTTAACGAGAATAATCTGATTTGGATGGATTTGGAAATGACCGGCTTAGAGCCGCAGATTAATCGCATTCTCGAAATGGCGGCTGTCATTACGGATCCGCAGCTCAATGTTATTGCAGAAGGGCCGGTGGTCGCAATCCATCAGGATGCATCGATTCTCTCCAATATGGACTCCTGGAATACCGCTACGCATACTCGCAGCGGCCTCGTAAATCGCTGTCTGGAAAGCAAAGTCACGGAAGACGAAGCAGCACAAATTTTTATTGATTTCTTCTCCAAATACGTTCCGGCAGGCAAGAGCCCGCTCTGTGGCAACTCTATCGGTCAAGACCGTCGTTTCATGGCCCGCTGGACACCGCGCCTGGAGCAGTTCTTCCATTACCGCAACCTCGACGTTTCTTCCTTCAAAGAATGCGTCAAACGCTGGGCTCCTGAAGTGATGAAAAAATATCAGAAGACTTCTCGTCACGAAGCTCTGTCCGATATTTATGACTCTGTCGAAGAACTTCGTTTCTATCGTCAAGAAATCATGAAGATCTGATTTTTTCTCGCTCCCAAAAACACGAAAGCCTCGGAAATCCCGAGGCTTTCGCGCTATTTAGAAGCGATTAAGACTTCTTCGGTTCTCTGTTGAGCCGGAGAATCAGAGAGGAGGTATCAAATCTGCCTCCGCCCATGTTCTGAACTTCACCATAGAACTGATCGACAAGTGCGGTCAGAGGAAGGTCTGCGCCGGTCTTGCGGGCCTGCTCTAAGCAGATGCCTAAATCCTTGCGCATCCAGTCCACAGCAAATCCGAAATCAAACTTGCCTTCAATCATTGTGTCGCCGCGGCGATGCATCTGCCAGGAAGAAGCGGCACCTTTGCCGATCACATCCAGAACCGTGTGCATGTTGATGCCCGCGGTCTGCCCGAAAGCAATCGCTTCTGCTAAGCCCTGAACAACGCCGGCGATACAGATCTGATTGCACATCTTGGCAAGCTGTCCGGAGCCGACCGGTCCGATTCTGCGAATCGAGCACGCAAAAGCGTCCGCAATCGGTTTGACGCGTTCAATGATTTCTGCATCTCCGCCGCACATGACGGTAAGACTGCCGCTGACTGCGCCGTCCTGACCGCCGGATACCGGTGCGTCAACAAAGTGCAGACCGCGGGACTCAGCTTCAGCCGCCATTTCTTTAGCGACTTCTGCAGAATCTGTGGTGGCGTCCCAAAGGACGGCGTCTTTTTTCATGCCGGCAAAAGCGCCGTTTTCTCCGAGCAGCACACTGCGCAGATCGTTGTCATTGCCGACACAGGTAAAGACGACGTCAGCATCTTGTGCGGCTTCACGAGGTGTTGCGACGGCTTTGCCGCCGAATTTTTCTACCCAGGCCTGGGCTTTAGAGGCCGTGCGGTTATAAACGGTAACCTGACAGCCTGCATGCAGGAGGTGAGCCGCCATCGGAAAACCCATTGTGCCTAGGCCGATAAAGGCTACTTTGGTTTCGGCCGGAACCGGGGAATAGTCTTTAGCTTGAAAATACATTAGCGAACACCTCTGATTTTTGTGATTTCTCCGGCAACTTTAACAACACGGCGAGCGAGTGAAGCGGTCGGATCCACAATGGCAGCATGTCCGTCTCCGAGCTTGATGTTGTCAGTTTCTTCCAGAATTAAAGGCAGCTCCGTGCAGCCGAGAATAAGAGCTTGAGCGCCTTTATCTCTGACCAAATGCTCGGCAGCTTTAAGCAGAACTTCTTTGCAGTGGCCGTCGGTAAAGCCGGCTTTGACGCCTTTTTCACCGTAAATAGCTTCCATGACCATGGCCTGATGCTCTTTATCAGGAACGACCATGGCAAGTTTCATGGATTTGGCTTTACGGCCGTAAATGCCTGTCTCAATGGTTCCGTCAGTGGCCATCAAGCCGATGACGACATCCGGTCCGAATCTATCGCGGATCTCTTCGAGCGTTACCTGCTGCATATTGATGAGCGGAACGCTTAAGTGCGGGACGATGGTTTCAAAGTAAGCGTGCGCGGTATTGCAGGCAATCACGATTGCGTCAACCGCATCTTTCTCGAGCTTGCGGCAAGCGGCATACAAAGAAAGTGTGGGATCCACGCCGCCGTGAAGCAGGTATTTGGTACGGTCAGGAATCTGGGGATTCTGTTCGACGGCAACTTTGATGTGTTCCTGGTCATTCTTAGCAGGAGTTGCCTTAGTAATTTTGTCGTAAAGGTCGACAGTGGCAGCCGGTCCGAGACCGCCGACAATACCGATCTTGAAGGGTTTAGGAAGTTTTTCCCAATCGGTGAAGCAAAGGTAGGAAACGTAGGCACTCATGGAATCCAAAACGTTGTAACCCTCGGACTTCAGGGCGGCCGCAAATAATGCCTGCATGACGCAAGTCGGGAAAACCAATTCGGCGCCTTCGCTCAGAAGGTTAGAGCAGACTTTGCCGAAGAGTTCACAGGCTTTCTTCTGATCGGGAATCACTGCACAGTGAGAGCCGCTTTCGAGTTCGTCGAACACTTCGAGCATAGCTTCGCTCGGATAAACCCATTCCACAGGGACTTCGCGGCTGACGGTTTCTGTAATGAGTTTGGCTTTATCTGTACCCGGACGGCCGAGATAACCGAGTTTCTTAACAGGATTCTTCTTGAGCTCTTCGATGCAGGCCTGAAGGATATCCGTCACAGGAGTTGTGATTTCTGTTTGAACTTCATTTAAGAAACTGATGTTTCTGAAGTTGCACAGTGCGATGACTTGAGCGCCTTTTTCGATGAGCTGATACGACTCTTCCAAAACGTGAATCTTAACGTCGCCTTCTTGGACTAACTTCGGAGCGTCTGCATCCGGAGAAGACCAGTCGAGATCTACAAGTTCAATGCGGGGACGTGAACCGTCAGGAAGGAAAGTGGATTGGAGTCTTTCCTTCAAGGCTCTGACGAAGGGGGCGGGACTAAAACTTTGGCTGATGCCGATGACTTTATGGTTCATAGTTACTCACCGTTGTTAGATTCGGATGATTATAGAGCCGCTGTAACGTTTTGACACCTCTAATTTTCCTTAATAGCTTCGGCGCCAGGCATTCATCGGAGAAACAAAAGAATTGAGCCCGCATATTACGGGCTCAAAAGCAAGAATCATCGAAAAAACCGAAGTCTTCGGTCATGAAAAACATCGTTCTCTATTTTTGTCCGTCATTCTTAGGCTGGCTGTAATGATGGTGGTTAGAGCTTCTCTGTTCTCCGGTGACGTCCGAAACGATGTCGGATTCGATCGAATTTTTAGACAGCTTCTTAAGAACGGTCTCGGTTTTGGTGGTCGGCTGGTCTTTATCGTTGACCGTGGCAGAAACGGACAGCCAAGTCTTGCTCATCGCAATACCAACGGCAATAACAACCGGTCCCAGAATAATGCCCATGAATCCGAACGCCAGCACGCCGCCGAATACGCCTAAATAGATGAGCGACAAGGGCAGGGAAGCGCCCTTGGAAATCAGGATCGGCTTTAAGAAGTTATCCACACTGGAGACTGCAAGCGAACCCCAAAGCACGAGGAAGATCGCCATGCCGACTTCGCCTTTGTAATAGAGCCAGAAAGCAGCAGGACCCCAAACTAAGGGAGGCCCGATAGGAACGGCAGATAAGACGAACACTGCGACACCCAATGTGATGGCGCCGGGAACACCTGCGATCCAGAAGCCGATTAAGGCAACGACGCCTTGGCCGGCAGCACTTCCGACAATGCCGAAGACGACGCTGCGGGTTGTGTTGACGATAATGTCGCGAACTTCGGCACCGATGCTGCCGCTCATGCGCGTTAAGAGTGCCAAAGATTTTTGAGAAAGGACTTCGCCGTCGCGATAGAAGAAGAAAATCACGAACAGCATGAGGAATAACTGGAGAAGTCCGTCGCCTAACATCACGGCACCTGCAAGAGCCGCGCGGCTCACAGGATCAAAGAGCTTTTGTGCAATGGCGGCGAGCTCCTCTTTATTGCCCAGCAGATGCGCAGCTTGTGTGTAGGCCCATTCACCGACAAAGGGAATTTCCTTGAGTTCTTCTGGAACAGTAAAGCCAGAGGCAATCCATTCACGCACATAACGAATTAAGGTCGGGATTTCCTGGGCCGATACTAAAGATAATCCGGCAATCGGAAGCACAATAAGGATGGCCAGCAGGGACACCATGATCAGTGTCGCAACAAGATTCCTGCCTCCGACTTCCTTTCGGACTCGTTTAAAGAGAGGCCAAGAGACGATCGCGATCACAGCCGCAACCGACATCGCTGTTGCAAAGGGCCAAACGACTAAAAAACAGCCGATGGCGATGAATGAACCGAAGAGAAACCGCACCACATAATCGGCACGGTCCCTGAGGGAAGGCAATAGCATGGCTCTCAATAAAAAATGATTTAGGAAAATTTTAGTTGAAATGTGCTTTGCAACACGGAGTTGTTCTGATTTTAGGCACTAGGGAGCTTCTTCATCGAACAGCAAGGTTTCGTCCCTTGATTGAGCAGGTACTGACTGCCCCATTCGTACATCGACTCTAGAATCGGCCGAAGAGAGGTTCCCAGCGGCGTTAGGGAGTATTCAACTTTCGGAGGAACGACGGCATAAACCTTTCTGATGAGCAGTCTGGCATCTTCCAGCTCTCGAAGCTGCTGAGTCAGCATTTTTGGCGTTGCCGACGGAATCAGCCGACGCAGTTCGGAAAAGCGCAGTGTCTTGCCGATGAGGTTCCAAAGAATAAGCGTTTTGTATTTGCCGCCGATCAAAGAGAGTGTGGCTTCAACGGGACAATGGAACTCTTCAGACTGAAAAGCTTCAGAGGGTTCGGATTTAACTTTATCCATAGTATCTAAAAAGTAACTATCTATCAAAAACGGAAGTTCTTGCGTAAAAGGTAATAATACTTAGAATGATTTCGTTCGACAACGGAATTAAATATGAAGAAGAATTTTGATGTCACCGGAATGACATGTTCAGCCTGCTCTAATCGAGTAGAGAAGGCTGTGTCGCACGTACCCGGCGTTGAAGACGTGAACGTCAATCTGCTGAAAAACAGTATGACCGTCGATTACGACGAAACTAAAACCGGACTGGAGCAGATCATTCAGGCGGTGACGGACGCAGGCTACGGTGCGAGTGAAAAGCAGGCTGCAGGTTCTCCTGCTGCTAAATCCGTCGATCCCACGCTGGCGGCCAAAAAGGAAGCCGCACAGATGAAGACTCGTCTGTACGTTTCGCTCTTTTTTGCGGCCATCCTCATGATGCTGGCAATGGGTCCGATGGTAGGGATGCCGCTTCCGGAAGTCATGTCCGGAACAAAGGGTGCACCGATCAATGCTCTGACACAGTTCCTTTTAGCTCTGCCGGTTGTCTTCGTGAATTTCAAGTATTTCACGGTCGGATTTAAGACGCTCTGGCAAAGATCTCCGAACATGGATTCTCTTGTGGCGATCGGATCTTCGGCCTCCATGTTGTTCGGACTCTTTGCGCTTTACATGATGCTCTATGCATTAGGACAAGGCGACGAGGCAACACTTCATCATTACGCGCACAACTTGTACTTCGATTCTGCCGCGATGATCCTTGCCCTGATCACATTGGGCAAGTACTTCGAATCCAGAGCTAAACATAAGACGACGGACGCCATTTCTCAGTTGATGTCCTTGGTTCCTGATAAAGCTGTCGTTTTAAAGGATGGCAAAGAGACGGAAGTTCCGGTCAGTTCCGTTCAAGTCAGGGACATCGTTGTCTTAAAGACTGGCAGCCGAGTGCCGGTCGATGGAATTGTCGTTAAAGGCTCGGGCGCCTTGGATGAATCTTCTCTTACCGGAGAAAGCATTCCTGTAGATAAAAAGGAAGGAGAAGAACTGTCCGCTTCGACGCTTCTGACGCAAGGCTATATCGAAATGCGGGCCACGAAGGTCGGCGGTGACACAGCCTTAGCCCAGATTATTAAATTGGTGGACGAGGCGACTTCCACTAAGGCGCCGGTCGCCCGCTTAGCAGATAAAGTCAGCGGAATCTTTGTTCCGACAGTCATCAGCATCGCAATCATTGCTGCCATCGTTTGGATGTTGTGCGGATATTCCTGGGAGTTTGCGCTTGAGATTGCTGTTTCCGTACTTGTGATTTCCTGCCCGTGCGCATTAGGTTTGGCGACCCCGACCGCCATTATGGTGGGAACCGGTCGCGGTGCACGAAACGGTATTCTTTTCAGAAGCGCAGAAGCCATCGAATCCTTAGAAAAAGTCGATGCCGTGGTTCTCGATAAGACCGGAACAGTGACTTCCGGCAAACCTTCTCTGACGGACGTCATAGCTTTCGGGAACGTAAAACCTGAAGAACTTCTCACGCTTGTCGCTTCTGTTGAGCAGAAATCCGAACATCCTCTGGCGACTGCCATTGTCGAAGGTGCTAAAGCGCTCAATCTTTCTTTGAAGGAAGCTTCTGACTTTGTCCAGCAGCTTGGCAACATTTCCGGAACCTGCGACGGCAAATCAGTCCGTATCGGCAATAAGTCGGTGATTTCTTCGGAAGATGCTAAAACGAAAGAACTTGCAGACGGACTTGCCGACGAAGGAAAAACGCCGCTTTACGTCATCGCTGACGGCAAAATGGTCGGACTGTTAGCGATCGCGGATCCGATTCGTCCGGACAGCAAGCAGGCGATTGAAGCCATGCAGGCTAAAGGCAAAGAAGTTTGGATGCTGACCGGCGACAATGAAAAAACCGCCCGTGCCGTGGCTGCTCGTGTCGGTATCAAGAACGTTCGAGCCGAAGTCAAGCCTGCCGACAAAGAAGCCGTTGTTCGCGAACTTCAGGCTCGGGGCAAGAAAGTTCTTATGGTGGGCGACGGCATTAACGATGCTCCCTCACTGGTTAGAGCAGATGTCGGTGCTGCTATCGGCGCCGGAACCGACGTAGCAATTGAAGCGGCAGACGTTGTGCTGATGAAGAGTCGTTTGTCTGACGTGGTCAACGCTTCGGCCTTGTCTCATTCGACGATGCTCAATATTCGTGAGAACTTGTTCTGGGCGTTCATATACAACATCATCGGCATTCCGGTTGCTGCAGGCGTTTTCTACACGGCTTTCGGATGGATTCTGAATCCGATGATCGCGGCAGCAGCGATGAGCATGAGCTCCGTGAGCGTGGTAACGAGCGCGCTTCGTTTGAGAGGCTGGAAACCGGTACTGAGAGATTCAGGAAACAGTGATAAATCTTCTGATCAAGTATTGCTTCCCTCACTCCGGCAGCTGGCCGATGTTGCTGTTGAGGCTGAACAAAAGGACGCAACGGGCTTCGTTTATAAAGTAGGCGTCGAAGACATGATGTGCGAACACTGTGTCAAAGCAGTTAAAGGCGCATTAGAAAAAATTCCGGGCGTAGTTTCTGCCGATGTTTCGTTGGAACAGAAGAGTGCCGTTGTCCGCGCAGATCGTGCCTTGTCTCAAGAAGAGGTAACGGATGCGATCAAGGCAGAAGATTATGAAGTGACGTCTTTTGAAGCAGTTTCCACTCCGAAAGAAGCCGTCGCAATCAAGATTGACGGCATGATGTGTGAACACTGCGTGAAAGCTGTAACAAAGGCACTTTCCGGGATTGACGGCGTTACGGTGCTGTCGGTTTCTCTTGAAGACGGATTGGCCAAAGTGGCTGTTCCGGAAGGTTTTGATACTGAAAAACTGAAGGCTCCGATTGAGGACGAGGGTTACCAAGTCGTCAATATTGAGTAACTCATTAATTAAGTAAATTTATTGGGCCGAGTAAGATTTAATTCTCCTCGGCTCTTTGTTCAACCGGATTAGCCAAGATCGTTTCAAAAGCTCGCTTAACGTAGGTAAGAAGTTCTTCAGTGAAAGGCGGTTTATGCGCGGAAGATGCATAAACGGCCCAAATATCAACGAGGATGCCTCGATATTCAGGAAGAACGACTTCCAAGCGGCCTTCAAGAACATCAAGAAGGGACTCAGAAATCGGAAGATAAGCAATTCCCTGGCCCCGCAAACAGGCCCGGAAGAGAGGTTCACTGTAATTACAAGCAAACTTAGGTGCGACTTTAAGTTTTTCTCGTCTATCGCCATGCGTGAACCACCATGTGTAGACGCCGCGTCCTTTGACATGCAATAGCTCCTCGCCTAAGTCTTCGTCAATCACTAAGTTGTGCAGAAGATCTTGTTTGAGAAGATCTTTGATTGTTTCCGGCCTGGAGTGAGTGTCTAAATAAGAAGGTGAAGCACACATCCATGAATTAGATTTTCCAAGGCTTCTCTTGATATAGAGAGGGTTGACTTTGCCCCCGATCTGAAACCGCAGGTCGATTCTATTTTGAACCAGCGGCAGAGGAGAGGCCGATAGTAGCAGCTCTATCCTTAGACCCGGATGTAATTTCTGAAATTCTTCGATTAGCTCGGGAAGTTTGAAATTCGCATAAGTTGTCGCGATATTGATGCGGTAAAGACCGTCGTATTTTTCTGAGTGTCGTGGAGAATGGAAAATATCCGAAGCCATGTTCAGCAGTTCGCGAGCTCTCGGCAAAAAACTTTCTCCGGCAGAGGTCAAAGAAACCCTGCGTGTGTTCCGGAACAAGAGCTTTTGATTTAAATCCTTTTCCAGCTCTGCCATTAATCGGGTGACCGTGGGTCTGGAGAGGTTTAAAGAACGTGCCGTCTCATAGAAGGAACCGGTTTCTGCGATCTTGGAAAACACTTCTAACTTTGTTAGCCGATCCATTTTCTATTATTCCAAAAAATGAAATAGTCTTATTATTTTCTAATCGAATTATTTAATTAATTTTACTTAGTATTTCCGACAGAAAGGCAACTTAATTTTTACCGTTCTTCTGGTTTAAGACGCAATTTCCATTTAAGGAGTAAAAATGACATTCACCAGACGGAAATTTTTTACTTTCAGCGGATCTGTGGCAGCCCTCTCTTTATTCAGTCAAGCAGAGGCAATGCCCGTTGAACCTCCGACAAAATACGACGGGGATTTTGATATTGTTATTGTGGGCGGTGGCGGCGCCGGTTTGTCAGCAGCCTGCGCGGCATCAGAACTAGGCGCTTCAGTTCTTGTTCTTGAGAAAAGACCTTTTCTTGGCGGATCCTCTCTTATTACCGACGCAATGTTTGCCGTCGGAGGAACGAAATTACAAAAATCCAGAAATATTAAAGATTCTCCGGAACTCTATGCGAAAGATTTGTATGAAGTCGGTAAACATTTCAATCAAAAAGGACTTCCGGAAGCTCTTTCCCAAGCAGCGTTAAAACAGTATGAGTGGATGGAAAATGTGTTAAATGTCCATCCCTTCACGCTGGAGCATCAGGGCGGCCAATCAGTTCCTCGGTCACATCAATTTAAGGCACCGGAAGTTATCGAAGCCATGACGAAATTTGCTCGAAGTCACGGTGTGAAGATCTTGACCGGAGTTTCAGCCAATCGTTTGTATTGGGATGAAAAGGGAAAAAGAATCTGCGGTGTTAAAGCGGTTAATGCTAAGAAAGAGATTCTGAGTTTTCATGCCAAACGAGGCGTTATTGTCACTTCAGGCGGATTTGCAAGAAATCCGCAGGTCCTTCAGCGTTTTGCTCCGTATCTTAAAGATGTCCAGGTACTTTCAGGCACAGGTTCTTTAGGAGAAGGAATGTTAATGGCGCAAGCCTATGGTGCCGATGTTAGAGATACTTCCTTTATCGCTGCTACCTTCGGCGCCAAGAAAGGCATGACAGACATAAGTGAATTGTCCTTCATCCAATTTAACGGAGGCGTTGTCGTCAATAAAGAAGGGAAGCGATTCGTTGATGAATCAAAAACCTATATGGAGATCAGCGAGCAGGCGGTCAAACAGCCGGAAGGCAAAGCCTATACGGTTTTTGACAGCAATATTGTTAGAGAAGCAGTAAAAGATACTCCGGCACTTTCGAGGATGTGGCTCGCGATTCCCGAGGGCAGGATACCCGATTACGTTTACTCAGGAAATACATTAGCGGAAGCAGCGAAAAAGGCTGGTATGGATGGCGCCGAACTCGAGAAAACAATTAAAAAGTACAACGAAGACGTAGCAAAAGGCACAGATTCAAAGTTCGGTCGGCAGTATTTAGAAGGAAAGGTCGGGAAGCTCGTAAAAATCGAGAAAGCACCGTTTTTCGTATTTCCGACATCAAGCGTTATTTTCGGAACCTACTGCGGCTTGCTTATCAATGCGTATGCACAGGTTATAGATGTGTTCGGAGATGTTATTCCGGGACTCTATGCGGCAGGAGAGGTAACGGGCGGTCTCCACGGAGCGGGCTACATGAGTGGTTCAGGGTATGCAAAGGCCCTCAGTTTCGGAAGAGTGGCCGGTCAAAAAGCTTTTCAGGATAACTGATCTAAACAGGAAGAAGTTAGCTGTTATCAATGGTGACTTGCAGAAGCTCTTACATTGGTTAATTCGGAGCTTCACTAGATTCTCGCAGGTCCGCATTATCACATAGGAGAAAGTGATGGAAGTTTCAAGAAGAAATCTTTTCAAGGGAATGACCGTCAGTGCATTAATGATGAGTGCACCGGCATTTGCTCAACTGGAAGCTCCGCAAAAATGGGATGCTGAATATGACATCGTGATCGTGGGAGGCGGCGCTGCCGGATTATCAGCTGCAACTGTGGCAGCTGATGAAAAGCTCTCAGCGGTCTTATTTGAAAAGCAGAGTTTCCTCGGTGGTTCCTCTGTACTTAACGGCGGAATGTTTACTGTTGCAGGGACAAAGGAACAGGAAAAACAGGGCATCAAAGATTCTCAGGAACTGTTTTTCAAAGACATGATGCGTGCGGGTAAGAATAAAAACAATCCTGATGTTGTCAAAGCTTTTGTTAAAACAGCAAACGAGCAATATGACTTTATTCTGAACAAGCTCAAACTTCATCCTGACATGGTGGTCCATCAAGGCTATCAAAGCGTTCCGAGATCCCATCATTTCGTGACTTCTCAAATTCTGACGGCTATGGCCGCTTACGCAAAGAAGGGCGGCGTCAAAATTGAGACAGGAGTTAAAGTACTCCGCTTGGTCTGGAATAAAGATCACAGTCGGATTGCAGGCGTTGAAATTGAGAGCAAAGGCAAAAAACAATTCGTATTGGCGAAAAAGGGTGTTCTTTTGGCTGCCGGGGGCTTCTCAAGAAATCCCGAATTGCTAGGCCGTTATAATCCTCCGCTTGAAAGTGCAGCTTCAATAGCCGGCGCCGGCACACAGGGTGATGGAATCTTGATGGGACTTTCTGTCGGGGCAGACATGCTTGATGTGGCTTATATCAAAGCGACATATGGATTCAGATTGAATCCGAAGCATATTGACGAGCAGTCTCAGTTGTACTGGTCCGGCGGCATTATCGTCAACAAAAACGTCAAGCGTTTTACAGACGAATCTCAGTCATACAAGGTCTTGGCAGACTTTGCTTTAGCTCAGCCTGAAGGAAAGAGCTATATTGTCTTTGACCGCCAAATGGCTGAAAACGACTTCAAGAACAATCCCCAGGGACGTATCTTGATCGAATCTATTGTTAAAGAAAACAAAGTTCCTGAATGGATTTTTGCGGGCGAGACAATCGAAGATGCGGCAAAGAAAGCCGGCCTTAATCCAAAAGAATTGGCGAAGACTGTTAAAGAATACAACGAAGGAATCAAGAATGATTCGGACGCATTCGGGCGTAAGACTTTGGTGGACACTAGCGGCAAACCTATCCCGTTAGATAAAGGACCGTTCTACATCATGCCCGCCACTGCGGCAGTTATCGCGACTTACTGTGGATTGAAGATTAACAAAGATGCCAAGGTTCAAAATGTATTCGGTGAAGTTATTCCGGGTCTCTGGGCTGCCGGGGAGATGACCGGCGGAGTTCATGGTGCGGGTTACATGTCTGGATCTGCCTTTGGAAAGGCTCAGACTTTCGGTCGTATTGCTGCAAAGGATATTGCTAAACAGAAATAAGTAACTTAACTTAGGCGGGGATTTAGTTAAGTCCCTGCCTAATCATTTGATTGGAGTCAAAATGAAACATCGCGTGAAAGTAACTGTGTTGGATACTCTGCTTTATGAAGATCTTCAGCGTGAGTATTGTCAAAATCCTTGCTCAGGCAAATGCCCCGTCTACAACAAAGGCGATGTTTTTGTCTTTTACCGTGAAGACGGAAAGGACAGTTTTTGGCAGTGCGGCTTGAATACATTAGTCTCAACAAATGGGAATCCGGCGGAGGTAGCCGGTGGCTCCGCTAAGCCTTTTTGTTCCGAAGCTTGGGATGCAATATCAAGGTATATCTACACCGGTCTGCAGGGCGGTTCGATTATGAAAGGCTGGATGAAGGAAGAAAACACCATGATTGCCTGTTGTTCTGATGGCACGAGACCAGTCATTTTTAAAATTGAAAGGATCGACGTGTCGGAATAGAAACCAGTCGTATGTCGCAACTAAGTCATGGGCGATGCATCGCTTGTTCGTAGGTTCCAAGAAAACTTATAACCTTGTTGCGTAGTATGAAGGCGCAATGGATTGAAGTGGAACGCTTCGATGAAAATTTTATCTTCCAATCTTTTGAAATCCAAAATTTAACGGCCGCTTCCCAACAAGAACCTCGGAAACGGCCGCCTTATTTAAATTGAGGGGGCTCAAAGTCTATTCTTGAAGGCCTTTCCTCACAATGTATTCACTAATCGCTCTTTGGGCCCTTGCTTCTTTACCCATTGTCTCTTGTTCATTGGAACAAGATTCGGCCTTAACGAGCTTGTCGTCCCGCCAGTTGTAACACTCTAAATTTTTCCCATTGAGTGTTACCATCCCCGGTTTTCCGATAACGAAGCCAGATCCTGACCAGCCAATGAAAGAGACGGCACCTTCTTCGGTATCTTTAGCAAAAAGGTTCCTGCCTTTTTCGTTTCCAAGGATTTTTCCTGTGGACATCGCTAAAAGAGAAGGAAGAATGTCCCTGTGAGAAACCCATCGATCAGTATCGACGGATGCTTTTAAATTTTGATCAGGGAGCCAAAATAGGACAGGGACCCCGAAAACATGGTGCCAATTGCCCTCAGACTGATACCTCATTCTTGCGTTGTGATCCCCGGTTGCTGCCACGATCGTATTTTTCAACCAACCTTTATTCCTAAGGTCAAGAATGAAATTTCCCAAAGAGTTAGCCGCATACTGATAAGTCTTCAGAAGCATTTTCATGTTTCCGTCATAAGAACCCTCAAGATTGATGGTCTTTGGCAGCTTACTGATATCTACTTTTGAAACTTGTTCTCCGTCCGGAACCTTAAAAGGCGGATGATTGGTCGTCGAAAGCATCATGATAAACACAGGCCTTCCGGTTCCCTCTGCCTCTTTCAGCAAATCTTCAGCGAACTTAAACATCCACTTATCTCCGATTCCCCAAGGGCTTTTCTCGGCGTTAGGAAATTTTTCTCCGATGGCGGCTTGACCATAGATCTCTTCGAATCCATAGAACTTAAAGGTGTCATTGATTTGACGCCAAGGTTCAGGGCAGCCTGTAAGGAAGATCGTTCTGTATCCTGCTTCCTTAAAAGCTCGTATTTGGGAGAATGAAAGTTCTTTTCTTCCGTAGATGCTCTGAGATATCGGACTTATCGGAGTGTCAAAAAGAAGGCCTTCCAGAGAAGGAAAAGTTCCGTTTTCGATACTTACGGCTTTTCGGAAGACGACTGCATCTTCTAAAGCGGTATCCAAAGCTCCTAACGTGTTGTTCACTAGTGAATCATGAGAGTTAAAAATGTCTCCGCTCATTGATTCCATGACGGCGAAGACAACATTAGGTCTAAAACTTAACTGTGTGGACGTATGTGCTCTAACAGCAAGATCTTTTTTAGCCTCTTCAATATTCGAATATCCGAATTTAGTGAGCGCTTGAGAAGGTTCTCCTTTGATCTGAAAATTTCTCCAGGCTTTAGTGGCTTCATATAAAGCTGCGGCTCCATTAGGAACAGAAGCATTGATTAACTGAACTTTACTGACTGCGAAATCTTCCTGTCGAAGCGGAAATTTTCCAATTGAACCGCGTATAAAAAAGGCAAAAAGAAGGATGCTGACAATACTTAGTAAAAAGAGTTGATAGTCTCTGGGACTTGCCTTAAGTCGGTTGAAGAAAAGAGAAGCTGCGACAAAAGGAACTGCGATGCCGCAGAATAAAACTAAAAGATAACTTAAGATTGGCCAATCTTGCCAAAGCGTTTGTAATATGGCCTTTGTGTCGTCCTGGAAAAAACCGAATACTAAAGGGCTTATAGGAGTCTTGTAAAAACTAAAAAATCCGAAATTAACGGCGTCCAAGAGGACCATTCCGAACAGACCAAACCCTGCGAGAACGGCTGCATACTTAAAAAGGAACGGTTTCCAATATGAAAAAAGGAAAACCAAAAAAGCTGGAAGCAGCGCTAACGAGAGCCATTTAGCATCTACACGAATCCCAACCCCTAGCGCAGGGAGAAAATTGGCGCCGGTAATGTTGAGGCCCGCAGAGAAATAATAAAGAAAGAAAATGCGGAAAAGGCTTAGAACAATTATCGAGGCAATAAAGAAAACGACGGCCTTAAAGAAATGTTTTAACCAATAATCTTCTTGTTCAATTGAAGTTTCGTGATCCATAACAACGTAGGTAATTAATTCGTGCTGTTTAGAATTAAAGTTATGCATTGGCGAAGGTTTCTAGTATTAAGCACGATCTATTCTAGAAACTAATGGTCTGTTTACCGCCTCGTCTTCTTTGCCAAGTGGCGTCGAAGGTTCGTCTAAACTTCGCCCATTGTCGGTCAATTTTTTTTCTTCCGAAGTAACGAAAGTATTTTGCCAGAGGAATTGCTTCGGGACTTCCAAAGCCGTCCACCACAATTAACCGCTTAATATTCCCAGCTTCGTCACAGTAAATCATCATATTACCGGCGTGCAGGTCGCTGATAATGATATTTTTGTCTTTGAGTTCCCTATAGAGTTCCCGGAATAATTGTTCCAGCTTAGCTAGTTGTTTATCTGAAGCATCTGCAACAAATTCTTCCACACGAAATGCAAACAGATTTTGTTCAGGGTGGTCAGTGATTAATTCCTGCTCGATTATGATTTCTTCTTTGGTTTCAAAGTTATCGATAAAGGCGGGAATAAAGGAAGAAGAAATGCCCCGTTTTTTAAGAAACTTAAAGTACTTTATCTCTCGGCGTGTTTCTTTAGAGTGAATCTTTTTGCTGATTTTGAAACAAGAAAATTGATCCTTCAAATTTCTTACGCATATTCTTTCGGCTCCGGTGGCAACCACAGGGCCAAAGAATTTAGAGAATTCACTTTGCGTCTTCGTACTCATGCCTACACACTTTCATTGATATCAGGAAAAACCTGATCCATGAAAAAATTATAAGGTAAAGGTGAATGGACCGTTAGAAGCGTAAGGAACGAAGGTCTTTCTAAATCATCTTTATCTAATTCAAGACAGCAGGGAAGAGTTCTGAAGGTTGAGATGCTGAGTGTCTATGGCAGGGGATATATTGGATATTTGACTGCCTCCCTCCCATAGACTCATTTTTTGATTTCTAATGTGCGATTTTTTTTAGATAATTTGCGTTTTTTCCTTTCAATAAGTACTGATAAGTAGATCAGTAAAAGTTTTGTGAATCTGCCGAAATCTTTGTTTTTAAGATGCCATAAAGCATATCTTCTGATGCTATTGGGGTCCTTTTTATAAACTAGCTCTTTTGAAAACCCCTTCCAAGGACTTGAGCCATAGTATTTCTGATATAAGCGCGTCGAGAAAGCTTCTGTCCACGGCTTGGAGCGGTTTGCATAATGGACAATGACGGAATCAGTTGGGCGATCTTGATCCTGTTCGCCATGGACGGTTAGCTCTTGAATGAAATTAAATTTTTTCGGAAGAATGACTCTTCTGTCTTCCAGTGCGTCATTTAGAGCCATCTGATCGGGAGATTTATATTGACGATTATTCTCAAGAACAGTAAGAGTCTTTTGAGCTATGTCAGACTCAACGTATGGTTTGACGTTAATAAGCATCATTCCTGAATTGAAGTCTCTCCTGCCATGCCGCACAGATGAACCATCTTTTGCCTTTATGTCCAGAACAACAGCGGCTAATTTGCCCTTCAAGTCTAGATCCGCAAGCTCTTTGAGACTTCCGACACAGAGGGTGTCACCGTCAAGGTACAACATTTTGCTTAACGCAGGGAACAACTCTGGAAGGAAGATTCTGACGAAACTTGCGGGAGGAAAATGAAGAGTGGAGCGGCTAGCGGTGATTTTTTCACACTCTTTCGCCGTCAGGGAGTGAAAAAGGATTTCTGAATTCGGAGAGCAATTCAGCTGCTTGAAGTAGTCCAAATTCTTATCGGAGACGTCAACGCCCACAAGATGAACGTTCAAAGGAAGCGTTTTGTTGTTTTCCAAGACAGAGAAGGCACTAATTCCGGTCGGCAGACAGAATGCATCGTCAAAGCAGAAGAAAACATCCAATGCTTCTTTTACGTTCTTATCCTTTCTTGGGATCAAGACTGAGGAAACGATACTAGGCAGCTTTTCCGTTTCGGTGGTCATTGTGGATGTTTCTCCGGAATAAATGGATTGCAAAAAAATTCAAATAGGTGGGAATTAAGACAATTCTAGTGCTTCTTTAAGAAACGAGAACTTTCCTCTAAAACCTGTTTCAGATAAGGAGGTACAGATTGGTCTTTTGCCGGGTTGTAAGCAGGATCTAGGAAAGAAAGAACTCCGATTTCATTAATCAAAACAACCCTGTCTTTTTCTACAAAAGCATCTTTTGAGTAATTACTGACATAAACAAAAGGGTTTCTTCCACTGGGTTCAAAAAGGTCTTTGCCAACACTGTAATCAGACACAGGATTCTTGCATCCAAGGACTCGAGGCAGCAGAGTGGGCACGACATCTAAGGCAGAAGTTCGATAGCCAATATCTATAGAAGCTTTGCCGGGCCACTTAACGATAAAAGGAATTTGTGCCTGATATTTTGTAAAATTGCCGTTGTGTCCCCAATAGTTTTTCCCCGTATCATTAAATTCTTCTCCGTGGTCAGAAGTGATAACGATGATGGTCTTATCGATATCGATGTTCTTGCCTAAGAATGAAAGCGCACGCCCTAGATTTTTATCTGTGAAGAAGACGGAGTTTTTATACCTATTGAAATAGGGAGTCCTGTCAAAATCGTTTGAAAGCTTGATTTGGTTGACTTCTTTCCAGTAAGGTTTGAAGACGGTAAATTCTTCTGTTTCCGGAAAGATAGCCGAATGTACTGAATCTAGGAAAAGAAAGGCGAAGAAGGGCTTGTTTTTTGGCACAGACGTTAACCACTTTTCCATGTCTTCTATTGCAGATTCGTCTTTTTCAATGGGATTATTTCCTTTGGAATTTAAGCGAGCGTCCGGCAAGGTAGCAAAAACCGTCTGGTTAAATTCCGGCATTGTGAGCGGGGCAGAGGCAAAAAGGCCGATCTCGTAGCCTCGAGTCTGTAGAGCTTTAATCAAAGCAGAGCCCGATTTTGACGCTTTGGAGCTGTCCCAATATGAACCTGGAATTCCAGTAAATAGCGTGAAGATCCCGTGTCGAGTGTTAATGCCTCCAGAGTAATGGTCCTTAAAATTTATAGCATTCTTCGAAAACGCAGTGACATTAGGCATCGTTTGTTCAGTGATCATGTCAAAGCGGAGAGCATCGACAACTAAGAAAACGATGTTATAGCCTTCTCCTCCGGAGCAATCGAGCTTACTCAGAGGATAATTCATAGCGCCTTTTGCGTCTGTTTTTTTGAATGTGTATACATCTTCTCTGGAAACCAATCCTGTTTTTATCAGAAGTTTATTGAAATGCAAAGGACGACTTAAAGGTAAGTTCTCCTCAACTTTTGAGGTGTACGGGTTATGGTAGGCAAAGCCGAATCCGTACACGCCTTGGCAGACAAACAAGCCGACGAGAGTAAAAGCAAGAAGATAAGAAGGCTTGAAGCGGGGTTGAGTATTAGAGAGTACGTTAGCCAACCAAAAACAGACGAGGGCAGCAATGAAGCAGGCTCCCATTAACAGACAGATCTGAAGAATCATGGAACCAGAGAAACTGACCACTTGCCCCCCGCCAAGTAAAGTCATTTGCAGCATTGCAATATTTAAATGCAACCTGAATTGCTGATAGACGAAGCTGTCGGTCACAAAGAAAATCAAAAATACCGACAAAACGATATAAGCACAAAATTTCCCAACTTTTTTATTTACAAGAGAAATCAGAGCAAAAGGGGCGGCCAGAAGCAGGTTTAAGAAAGAGTAATAAAAAAATGAATAAGAGAAAAAATAGACAGGGCTCCATACAGGGGCGCCTGTAAACTCATCCGGAGAGGTAAAACGGAAACTTAAAATTGAAAAAATGAGTCCAAGAAGAAGCGGAAAATAGATAAAAAACTTCATATTTTTTGTATTCATTTAAAAACCTTATTACTTCTTAGAACTCTCAGATAACTTTTCCATGGCGATAACATAACGGTAAAACGTCGTATGAAATGCAGAAACGCCGATCAGGAAGCCTCTCCATCCATCTAAAAAACCTCTTCGCAAGAAAAAATGTCGACAAAATGCCCAAGAAGCGTGGCCTAACCCTCTGAACATTCCAATTTTTTTGTTTTTAGCAAGCATGGCGTCGGCACCCAGGTCCGCATATTGCATCTCTTTAGCCATAAGCGTTTTGACAGTAGGGAAAGAGTAGTGTCGGAAAGAAGATTTCAACTTCTCAACCCTCCCTGATGTAGTAAAACCTTCATGAACCTTTCGGTAGGTATAACGATATTCGCTCTTTTTAAATAAAACGGCATGTCTAAAGTCAGGATTCCAGCCGGAATGCAGAACCGGTTTTCCGAGAAGAAAAGTCAGTCTATTGGCGAGATAGGCAGAAGCAGAAGGATTTTTTAACGTCTCCTGAATTTCTTCAGCTAGTTCAGGGGTGCAAACTTCATCAGCATCAAAGCAAAGGACCCAGTCAGAAGTTAGATGGTCAAGTATTCTGTTCCGGGTTGTACCGAAACCATCAAAGGATACCTCAATTACAGCGCAGCCCAATGATTTTGCGATTTCTTTAGTTTTGTCAGAAGAACCAGTGTCGGCGACCACAATTTTCGGACACCATGAAAGAGCTTGAATACAGCGGGCGATGCAGTGCTCTTCATTTTTAGTCATTATGTAAGCCGTTAAATCCGGTAGGCTTTTTATAGTTTCAGTTTGCATTTTCTTTTCTTGCTAACTCACAAACTTCAAGAAGCTTGGAGATATGTTTATCCAAAGAAAAATCGACTAAGAATTTTTCTGAAGCTCCTTTTTTGGAGGCTTCTGTCATGGAATCTTTCCGATTGAGGCAGTTTCGGATTGCGTTGTCGAGAGAATCAATTGAAAAAGGATTGAACTCTTCTTTCACAGCCTTTGAGATATAGTCTTTACAACCAAGATTTTCAGAAATCGCTACCGGTACACCCATACAGAGTGACTCGATAGGAACGAGTCCGAAAGGTTCGTAAATAGAAGCGAGGATAGAGAAGTCGGTCTGCGCATACAAAGCCGCCATATTTTTCTCATAGCCCACGTAACAAATATTCTTATAGTCTTTTCTACTAATAGGACGCCCTGCCACAGCTAAAGCAATCGGAAGGTCGGTATTTTCAAAATACTTTTCTAAGAGTTTGAACCCTTTCCTGGCGTGACTGGAAGACACAAAAAGAAATGTCGTTTTGTCCTTTAACTGTGGGAAAGAAGAAAGTCGAATTCCACATGGCTTCTCCCCCTCATCTTTTTGAGGCTTAAAAATGCTCAGGTCGACAGGAGGCGGTATCAAAAAAAGACGCTGCACAGGAATTTGGTAGTAAGTTCGGATTTCCCCTTCAACTAGCCGAGAGTGCGCTACTACATACTTTGCCTCCTGGTATGAGGCCTTTTCGAAGGGAAGAACGAATCTGTCGAAAATGCTTTTTTTCTTTCCCGTTGCCTTGAGAAAACCGGGGTGAGTTCCGCCACATATCACAACGTCTACATGTCTTGAGCGACAGCAGCCTAACATGACATCCACCGGATATTTTTTCCTTAAACCGGGAAGGAGATTAGAAATATAAAAGTCTCTTAGTCTTTTTGGCAAAAAGGAAGCATTGATTTTTACTGTCTTCACAAGAGTCGCTTCGTAAAGGCTTCTATCGATCTTTCTCGTAAAAACTGTAAGTTCATGCCCCGCAGATACAAAGCCCCTGATAATATCCAGTGTGTATCGTTCCATTCCGCCGCTGTTAGCGAGGGCGTTACAGACAATCCCTATTTTCATATCTCGGTTTTAGTGTGTTGAAAGAGAGAAAACGAATTAGCGGAGGCTTTATTTTCAGTCTGGTGGGCTAACACAAGAAGGCAACCCAAGGTAGCCCAGTAGTATTTAATAACGGCAGAGTTCCCAAAATTATATTCAGTGAACCCCTGAAGGAGCAGGGCTAAAGAGCTGCCGAATATTAATACATAATAGGGCGAACATTTAAAGAAGGCGTTTTTTAGTGAAGACAAAAGAATATAGCCAAACAACAAACAAAAACCAATAAATCCGGCTACACCGTTCTCAGCAAGCATTTGAAGAAAGTTGTTGTGACAGTGGTTCTGCTTTTCTTTGGCCTCCGGCGACTTATATTCATTTAAGTACTTTGATGCGTATTGGCCAATACCAACTCCAAATACTGGATGATCTTTAAACATTTCGTAGGCTGACTCCCACATCAAGAGCCTTTCAGTATTTGACTGCATTGTTGTGCTCGTAATGCTTTCCGCTCGATTTTGAAGTTGCGGAGAATTAAAAAATACCAAAGAAGTCCCGACTGCGAAAATAACAAGAAAAAGGATCTTTTTGATGGAGTGATCATAAAGAACAGCAACTAAAGGAAGAGAGACTGCCAGCGCTAGCCATGCACCTCGAGTTCCGTTCAGAAGGAGTCCGGTAAAACCTATTAGAAAGAACATAATAGTCACGAATAAGGTTTTTCGGTCCTGTTTCCAATCCAAAAGGAAGCAAAACAATATAGGAAGCGAAGTCAGGAGAAATCCTGCTAAGGTCATTGGGTGTCCGTAAAGTCCTCTTAGGCGCGGTCCGTCCCCGTGAATGATCATTCCACCGATGACGTCGAGGACGCAAGATAAGATACTCAGTGCTAAAAAGAATGACGCGTATCTTTTCTTTCCAAAAAAGAAAAGGATTATGAATAAAGGGAAGGTCCTGTAAACAAACTGGCCTAAAAATATCTTGAGTCCCTTAATCGGGGCGCCGCTTGCTAACGCCGAACAAAAGATAGTCAGCCAAAAAAATCCAAAAAGCCAAATTAACCACTTGTTTTCTTTATAAATTGTAGTCAAAGACTGATTTGAAATTGAACCTTTGGTGCGTATTAATTGCAATACGAGGAAAAAAACAGAAAAACCGAGGGCTATGTTTGCAGCTGCAATCGAAAGACATTGGAGTAAGACAAATAAACTAAAGAAAACGAAAGCAGCCCGTTCAAGTCTTCCTAGTCCGGTTAAAAAGTTCATAGGGTCAATAGCACAAAGGCTTAGTGGACAAAATAGAGTTAATTAGATACAAAAGACAGTTTTGAATCCAACATTCTAATTGATAGGCGTTATCGAGTTCTAATTTTGAGATTTCAGCCTTAAATGTCAAAACCCGGCTTAAGGCCGGGTCTTGAGATACCAGAAGAAATTATTTCTTGGCTTTGGCTCTTCCCTTACGGGCAGGTTTCTTGGGAGCATTTACAGCATCCTTGAAAGCCTTACCTGCAGTGAACTTGGGAACCATAGCTGCTGGAATCTTGATTTCGACTCCGGTTGATGGGTTGCGGCCGGTACGCGCTTGGCGCTGGCTTGCATAGAATTTGCCAAAACCGATAACTGTATATTCTCCGCCTTCTGCAACCGTCTTCACGATTGTGTCGGTATAGGCGTTAAGAACTTTTGCGACCTCTGTTTTGGCGAGACCGGTTTCAGAAGCTACGGCTTCAATCATTTCAGTCTTGTTCATTGGAATTCTCCTATGAGAGCTGTGTCTGTTCACGTGAACTCAGTTATCTTACCCTTATTTACATTTATTTAGAAGTTTTTCAATGTCGAGTTCATAGGCTTACCGTTTTTTTTCAAAGAAAATAAAGGAGCTCTATGCAGACAATGGCACGACTAAAGCATTGCTACCACAATTTTTTCTCAATACAAGGCTGCTTAACAAAGGGATTTTCATTTCCTTGGATTCGTTCAATTCGTTTTGTTCTCACGCACTCCCATCTCTCAACGGGATATTGCCTGTCCCAAACGTCCATTAATCTTTCTTGTTCCTTGCTCAACTTGAAAATTGGATATGCGTAAGCCATATATTTATAAGCACGGGCGATAGTGCCCCTTGCGTACTTAGGCGGTTCTGCTCTGTTGCTTGAAATTTTCATCGCACAGGAACCGAATGTGTTTTCAGCTGAGGCGGAAAGGAGCCCAAAATTTTTGTTGCCCCGTTCTGCATTAACTGCGCCGATGACGGGAAAAAGGTTATACATGTCACTTTGCATCAGCCTGAACGTGATGTTTGATTTTTCCGCGCATTTTCTTCCTTTAAGAGGAGCACCTCTGTTATCAGTGCACATTGGCGAACCTTCCCTCCATTCCGGGAAGAATCGTCCGAAGTTTTCGGCAGGTACGACATGTTCCCATTCGACTCTGTTAGCTCTTTTTTTATGGACTTGGGTAGTGAAACCAGGGGGAAGAGAAATCCATTTGTCTTTATCAAATGGGGCGTTGCAATAAAGCGTAACGCGATGATCGAATATCACCTGATGCTCTAATATTTTTTTTGCTTTATTAAAGCTCTGGAAAGTTTCGTTTCCTCTGAAGACATCAGAACAAAATCCGTTCGGAGCTGCGGCTATACCAAAAGAAAGAGCAAAGATACTTGCAACACCACGATTAAAGAAAGAGAACAAACTAGGATTCATTATTTTTATAGTCAAGGTCTAAGGGTTATAAGGATATTTCGAGATCAAAGGGTATTTTCGCTAAAAGAGATTTCTTTAAAGGGTAAGCCGTTTCTGTCTTTTTCACTTAATAAAACGGTTGAAGCTGGAGGTATGGGCCAATCAACCCCGATGTCTTTGTCGTTCCACAAGATTCCTGCTTCGTCTTCAGGATGATAATAGTCAGTGCATTTGTATTCGAAGAAGGCTGTTTCTGAAAGAACATAAAATCCGTGTGCAAATCCTGGCGGAATCCATAGTTGATTGCATTTTTCTGCGCTTAAGACAAGGCCGAACCAATTCCCATAAGTATTGGAACCCCTCCTTAAATCTACGGCTACGTCAAAAACTTCCCCAAATATCACGGAAACAAGTTTTCCTTGCGGGAAACGTTTCTGGAAATGAAGACCTCTCAATGTGCCTCTTGAAGAGAACGAGCGATTATCCTGAACGAATTGATAATGGATTCCAGCCTCTTCATACCGTTTTTTTTGCCAAGTCTCCAAGAAAAAGCCTCTTTTATCACCAAAAACTTTGGGCTGAATTTCTAAGAGGCCTTGAATAGGTGTCTCAATTATTTGCATTTTTATTTCCGACTAGATTTAAAAGATAGCGACCGTAGGCATTTTTTTTATGAGGTTCAGCCAATTCTTTTAGCCGTTCATTGTTTATCAGTTTGTTCAGCCATGCAGCTTCTTCTGGAGAGCCGACCATTAATCCTTGTCTTTCCTGGACTGCATGTATAAACGACCCTGCTTGCAAAAGTGATTCGAAGGTTCCTGCATCGAGCCAAGCCACGCCTCTTTCTATTACCTTAACTCTTAGGCTGCCTTCAGAGAGGTAAGTTTTATTTATATCTGTTATTTCTAATTCCCCTCGTTTTGAAGGGGTAAGTGATTTGGCGATCTTAATCACTTTCGTGTCGTAAAAGTACAAACCGGGGATCGCATAAGGCGACCTTGGAAATTCCGGTTTTTCTTCTATTGAGACAGCTCTGTTTTCCTTGTCAAACTCAACGACACCGTACCGTTCCGGATCGTTTACTCGATAACCAAAAACGGTTGCGCCCGCAGGGGAAGACATGGCCTCCTTAGCTAAGTCAATAAGTCCGTTTCCGTAAAAAATGTTATCGCCGAGAACCAGGCAAGTAGGGCTGTCTTTAATAAACTCTTCGGTTATCAAAAAGGCCTCTGCAAGTCCGGTAGGTTTTTCCTGGATGAAAAATTCAAAATGACAACCTAACTGACTGCCGTCCGAAAGAAGCTTTTTAAAAAGATGCTGCTGATCAGGCGTGGTAATAATTGCAATTTCTCTTATGCCGATCTGAATTAAAGTACTCAGCGGGTAATAGATCATCGGCTTATCATAAACAGGGAGCAATTGCTTACTTATGGCCGTCGTGAGGGGAGCAAGGCGGGTACCAGAGCCTCCGGCCAAAATTATTCCCTTCCAAGAACTCATTTATCTTTCCTCATAGTTTTTCTTGATCCAATCTTGGTAATTGCCATTTTTGACATTTTTTACCCATTCTGCATTCTTCAAATACCAAAGGACAGTCTCTCGGATGCCTTGGTCAAAATTAAATTTGGGCGTCCAGCCTAAATCTTTCTTAATTTTTGAAGCATCAATGGCGTAACGAAGATCGTGTCCGGGACGGTCTTTCACAAAATGAATTTGTTCAGAATAAGATTTTCCGTCTGAGCGCGGCATTTCTTGGTCGAGAACATTGATAATTGCCGCCACAACTTCTAAATTGTTTTTTTCTGAATTTCCTCCGACGTTGTAACACTCACCCGGCATAGCTCTTTCTAGCATGAGGGATATTGCGCCGCAGTGGTCTGAAACATGCAGCCAATCACGGATGTTTTTGCCGTTTCCATAGATTGGCAAAGGCTTACCTTCGATGGCATTCAGAATCATCAAAGGTATTAATTTCTCGGGAAATTGTCTCGGTCCATAATTGTTAGAGCAATTGGATATTAGGGTCGGCAGTCCATAGGTTTCATGAAAAGCCCTGACAAAGTGGTCACTAGATGCTTTTGAGGCTGAATATGGACTATTAGGGGCGTATGGTGTGTCTTCTCTAAAGGCCGAATCTTTAAAGCCCAGAGATCCATAAACTTCGTCAGTTGAGATGTGATGAAACCGGAATCTTGTTCTTTCTTCTTGAGAAAGTGACTTCCAATACTCCAATGTCTCTAGAAGGAGGTTGGAGGTCCCGAGAACATTCGTTTTTACAAATGATTCAGGATCTACCACCGACCTATCAACATGCGTCTCTGCGGCGAAATTAACCACGGCGTCCGGACGGAATTCGGAAAGGATTTTTTGAGTTAGGATTTTGTCACCGATATCGCCTTGTATGAAGGAGTAGTTTTCGTTGTCTTGGACTGATATCAAATTATCAAGGTTACCTGAATAGGTTAACTTGTCCAGATTAAGTACTTTGTCTCCTTTTTCTATTCTGTCCAGAATGAAATTTGATCCGATAAATCCTGCACCACCAGTTATTAGTAATTTCATCAGTTTGTTCCAAGGCTAAAAATTGATTTGTCGACGGGTTTCATTGGGGAAATGAGAAAATGCTTAATGGCGTCAGGGTTGATTTCATTCCCCTCGGAAAAAACAAACATCCTGCTTGCATCATAAAAAGGCTCGTTTAGTATGCACGTTCTATTAGTAATAATCTTCGAATTGAGTGTCAGAGCCTCTGATATTCTGAAGGAATAGCCCTCACCAGGCGCTAATCGCCAGAGATCTATTACTGCACGACTTTCACTCATTAATCGTAAGTAGTTTTCGTAAGACACGATCTCTCTGTCGACCTTAAAGTCCTCCAACTCGGAGTAGGGATAGTCTACAAGTAAAATTTTGACATTTAAATTGGCCTTTTTTAATGCGCTCAACAAAGGCCTTAAAGATTTTTCTCTATCTAGGCTATATGCTGCCAAGAAACAAACATCGTATTTCTTTTTAACATTCAGGAAATTAATAAGCTTTGAAGTGTTTACCTTGTTCATGGCATAGGGAATGCCAAATTTAGAGGAAGTGGACTGGTCATACACAGAGATCTTGATATCGTTTGACAACGAAAAATTTTTAATCCAAGTAAATTCTTTAATTCTACTTGGTCGCAAAATGTCAAAGTATCTAACCTCTATATTTGCAAGAGGATATTTTTTTCTTAAGTACCGAAGGAGTTCAGGAGAAAAAAGCCCAACGATGAAAATTCTTTTCTTTACTTCTTTCGGCTTAACTTGAGAGATCAGCCTATTTAGAGCTTTGTTGCTCTTGGCGATCAGATTGATTGTTTCAACTCCTTCGACCACTACATCATTTTTCTTTGCATAATGGAATTTGATTAACTCAGCCCCAACGGAACCTCCGATAAAGAATAAATCTTTTTCTTTCTGCTTGTTTAAGAAAGAGTCTAATAATTTAGGTATCTTTTGCCTATAGTATTTTCTAAGTACAAAAGAAAGCAGTGCGAAACAAATTAATTTAAAGTTTCTTGTTTTTAGGAGAGAAGGAAGTTTAAAGACAACGCAAGTTACGCCGCCAGAGAAGAGTTCAGAGAAAGCAGGTAAGTTTGGTAACGGCTTTTCTTTTCCCAGGAAGGGCTCTTTTGCCGTGCAATATATTTTTCCGTTCTTTGTGTAAATATGGAGGACTGCCATAGTGTTAAATGAAATTTTTCTTTATTTTGAGTAAGTTTTGAAGTTTGCGCAGGGTTATTTTAAATAACTGGATTAGTGATCGGTAAAACTATTATTAGGCTAAAGTTTATAGGCAGCCTGTAAGGGGAGATTCTAGTAACTTGTTAAGTTGCCTTAGAAAATATTATGTGATAGTTTTCTGCGCGTGTCAGCTCTTTCTTAGAGTGATTTTTTAGTCTTGAATCGCTTACTCCAATGTCTTCCTTGATTCTTCCACCCATCAAGCCATCTCATTATCGGCCAGATATTGATGGTCTGAGGGCGATAGCAATTGTTTCGGTTGTTATTTTTCATACTTTTCCGACTCAACTCCCTGGAGGATTTGTTGGTGTAGATGTTTTTTTTGTCATTTCTGGCTATCTCATTTCGACGATTATCTTTAGGTCTCTCGAAAAGGAGTCATTTAGTTTTTTAGATTTCTACGCGAGAAGGATTCGTCGAATATTTCCAGCGCTTGCCTTTCTTTTGCTTGGTGTCATATTACTTGGCTCTCTCTTTTTAACACCAGAGGAATTCAAAAATCTCGGAAAGCAGACTATTTATGGATCTGCATTTGGAGAGAACATTTTCCTTATCCGTCATTCCGGTGGTTATTGGGATACAGCTACCGAAATGAAACCTTTGATGCATTTGTGGACTTTGGCTGTTGAGGAACAATATTACATTTTCTATCCCTTACTTTGCTGGATCCTCTGGAAGGTAAAGAAAAGAGTCTTACCGCTCCTTTGTGTCTTATGGCTGGTTTCTTTTGGTTTCGATCTTTATCAGAGTCAAACTTCATCTATTGTTGCTTTCTTTTCTCTCCATACTCGTTTCTGGGAACTTTGTACAGGATGTATTCTTGCTGCTTTAGTAAACCCTAGCATTTCTTCAAAAGGATTGGTCCAGCCCATAGCCTCAAAATTAAGAGAAGAAAGAGCACGGGAACTGGGAGGGGGGGGGTAAAATTAAGTTATTGACTAATCTTCGTGAGAAGCGCAACTCCATCGGTAGCGTCGCCGGCCTTGTATTTATTTCTGCGGGTATTCTGTTTGCAACAGGAGATGCGACTTATAGACCGCTTTTGATATTACTTCCAGTCTTCGGCACATTATTACTTATCATTTTTCGTGATTCTTGGATAAATAAAAATGTTTTGAGCTCGAGTCCCTTTGTCTTTGTTGGCCTCATCAGTTATACCTGGTATCTTTGGCATTGGCCTCTCTTGTCAATAGCTAGGAACCTTAATGGAGGAAATCTCCCTAATTACCCAACTTGTTTTTTTCTTTTGTTAATCGGCTTAGCTCTTTCTCTCTTTAGTTATTTCATTATTGAAACCCCTATCCGAAAGAAAGCAATTACAAAAAAGTTAACAATTTCTCTCTCAATTTGTGTTTTCTGTTGCACCTTACTTGGTTTGCTGGTCCAAAGTCTGGACGGATTTCCAGGCAGATTAGGAGACTCCGCTGCCGCGGCTCTTTCTAGTAAGAACACTTTTCCTAAACAGAATAAATATGCAAAGGTCAAATATGGTTGTCCTGCAGATTTGGAGTTTTGTTGGGCCCCTGAAAATTCTCAGCCTTCTCTAGCTTTAATTGGAGATTCTCACGCACACCATCTAGCTTTTGGATTACAGAAAAATTGGGGCAAGCAGTTTCTTCTAATAGGCCATCCAGGTACTCCTCCTGTGAAGGGAATAATATCGTTAAAACACGAAAAAAGCAGTAAGCAGCCCTTAATGAGTAAGGCTTTGGATACTGTAATTAACGATCCCGATATAAAGACGGTGGTGTTGAGTGCCCGATGGCATTATTTTGTTAATTCCAAAAAAGGAGACTTCCAGTTATTAGATTACAAAAATGACAGTAATCTAATCACTTTGGGAAAACTTCTATCCCAAACCATTAGTGAACTCATCATGCATAAGAAAAAAGTAATCGTGGTATTAGATGTTCCCCAGATTCCATTAAATCCGAAGAACTGTATAAAAAGTCGCCCATTGCAAACGACTGCAGGAAATTGCACCTTCCAAGAAGATCAGAGAAGAAATAATGATGCCAAAATCAACGAAATGATCGGAAAAGTTGCAAAGAACTTTTCGTCTGTCACGGTTGTTGATGCGTCAAAGGCAATATGCGATCAGGGAATTTGTTCTGTGGGAGATGGGGTAAATTCGATTTATTACCATGATGACAATCACTTAACAAATAAAGGAAGCGATCTTGTAGTAAGCAAGATTCTTCAACAAGGCAAGTTCTAGTTATTTGATAGTTTTCTCCGGGCAGGCTCTGTGACCAAATTTGACTTCTTCACCTAAATTAGAGCTTGAGACCAAACTTTATCGTTCAGTCTGAGGCTCAAGAGTTTGTCTATCAATCATCGTTGGGCAGGTTTGTTACCTGTTTGGTCCACTGAGGTCTACTTTCAGCTGAAGACTGGTTTTGGAAATAAAATATGTACGCTTTGTTGGTTATAAAGAGTTATAGGGACAAAGGCAGCATTTCAAAAGTAAAGTGCTGAAGGATAATTCTTACCGAACATGTTTTATGAAGAAGGATAGTAATTTGTTCAATTTCGCTTTTGTTACTATTAACGCTCTTTTGTTAGGCCTAGGATCGCTTTGCTTGGGCCTTCGCAGCATTTTTTCTGCCGGCGTTCTTGCTGGTTGGGACAAAGGCCAACTCCTTATTTTTTCTAGCTATACCTTCGGTTTATTTACCCTTATTGCGCTAGTTTTAGGTTCAATATTCCTTGCTTATCCTTTGCTCAGAAAGAATAAAAAACTTCTCTTTGGAATTACGATTTTTCTAGATTGGATATTTCTGATCTACCTGGCTGCCGACGCTTTTATTTATCCTTTGTACCGCACACATTTGAATTTTGCAATGATTCAAATGACATTCCTCGGAGGCGGAAGAATCATTTCGTTTTCTCTTCCGATGATATTTGAAATAGCAGCTTGGATATTAGGTTTAGGATTGCTGTCTTGGATATTTACCTTTATATCTTTCAAGTTGGCGACCTTCAAAAAGCTATCGCTCACGGCTTTGGTTCTAGTTTTAGCCGGCTTTTGTTGTTCCAACCTCTGTTACTCCTGGGGATTTGCTAATTTCAACACTCGACTTGTTTCCGTTTTTGACAAGATTCCGCTCGCTCGCCCTCTTAGGATGAACACGCAGCTTCAAAAGCTCGGATTAATCGACAAAAAAGCCATCGACGCAAGAAAGGTCTCTTTAGACGAACACGGAAAATTAAACTATCCGCTCAATCCTTTGGTGTGTAAGCCCTCAAAAGATTACAACATTCTTTTTCTGTTTGTAGACACTCTTCGGTACGACATGCTGACAGAAGAAGTTATGCCTAATACCTGGAAATTTGCCTTAAAAAATTCAAGGTTTAATAACCACTATTCGAACGGGAATAATACAAGGCACGGTATTTTTTCATTGTTTACAGGGCTCCCCGGAAATTATTGGACAGGCTCCCTGTCAAGCGGAACTCCCGGGATTTTGCTAATAGCGCTCCAGAAGAGAGGCTATGAAATAGGGATTTTTGCCGGCGCACCGTTGAATATGCCAGAGTTTCATAAGTCCATATTTGCAGGGATTTCTAATCTTCCAATCTATCCAAGAGGAAAAGGCGCTGTCGATTCCGATGCATTTGCCGTAGAAGATTTTGAAAAGTGGCAGTCTTCTCTCAAACCCGGCTCCCGCTTCTTTAGTTTCATTTTCTTCGACTCTGTGCATGCATATAGTTTTCCAAAGGAATCGAAGTACGAGGTATTTAAGCCATATTGGGGATCGATTAATCACATGGAACTGAATAATTCCTTTGATCCCGCTCCTTACCTGGCAAGATACAAAAATTCCGTCCGTTACGCCGACAACCTCATCCAAAAAGTTTTGGATTATTTAGAGGAAAAGCATCTTCTTGATGAAACGATAGTGGTTATCAGTTCTGACCACGGTGATGAATTTAATGACAATAAGCTGAATTTTTGGGGCCACGGAGGAAACTTTACGGATGCTCAAATTAAGGTCCCTCTGGTGATTCATTGGCCCGGTAAGAAACCTGCCAACATTGAATACATGACTTCACATCTCGATCTTGTACCGACCTTGCTGCCTGAGGTTCTGGGATGTGAAAACCCCACGGAAGATTATTCAGTCGGAATGTCTATCTGGAAGGAAGCGGGGCGCCGGAATTGGGTGTACTCCAAAGGATGGAGCAGAGACGCTTTTGTTGAGCCCAATAGGATTGTTCTAATCAACGCCGCAGGTGCATTGGAGTTTTTGGACAAAACTTATCGTCCGTCAAAGGATAAAACTATCCCTGCATACATTCCAGAGGTTTTGAAGGAGAATTCCAGATATCTCAAATAGATGTTTTGAGGTACTTGGCCAGTTCTTCTTTCCATTCAGGCATGGGCGCTAGCCCCAACATTTGAATGACCCTTTTCTCCAGCCGAGAATTGCTCGGCCGGGGAGCAGGGCGCACAAATTCTTTCGATGTACACGGAACCACTTTCTGGTGTAATCCAGACAATTCAAAAATGGTTTTTGCAAAGTCATACCATGTCGCGGAGCCTTCACAGGTACCGTGAACAACACCTTTGTAATCAGTTCGTAATAAGTCTTTTATGAGGTATGTCACTGCAGACGTGCTTGTCGGATTGCCTATTTGATCGTTGACAACTTTTATCTCGCTTAAATTTTTCTCGGCAAGAGAAAGCATTGTATCTACGAAATTTTTACCATTGTTGCCGTAAAGCCATGCGATTCTGACGATCAAATGATTAGGGCAAAGCTGCCTAATGAATTGTTCTCCGGCAAATTTAGTCTGTCCGTAAACAGTTTTACCTCCATTTGCGACGTCAAATTCATGATAGGGTCGAGAAGAGTCACCTTCAAAAACATAATCTGTCGAGATACTTATTAAACGAGATCCGACCGTGCTGCAAGCGAGTGCTAAATTTCTACATCCCCATGCGTTGACCATCCAGGCGAGATCTTTTTCTGTTTCGCAGGCATCCACGTTTGTAAAAGCCGCGCTGTTTATTACGGTATCCGGCTTATTTTGTTTGCAAAAATTTAGGACTGCGTTTTCGTTAGAGATGTCGAGATCACTTCGGCCGGTCAGAAGCAGATCATGAGAAGACAGTTTCGACGCGAGTTCAGTGCCAAGCATGCCTGAAGCTCCTGTAATCCAAATTTTCATCGTTGTTTATCGCGGAGTAAAAGGGTTCAATTAGTTAGTAAGCGCCGGATCGAGAAGACAGGACTACTCTTACTGTTTTGACCAGTAAACTGATATCAAGCCAGATGTTCCAGTTTCTGACGTACCAAGCATCCAAACGAACTCGTCGAGAGTAAGAAGTATCGCTTCGACCGCTTGTCTGCCATAAGCCTGTCATCCCGGGTCTAACCATTGTGTAATCGGAAAAGAAGACGTCATATTTAATGACTTCCTCATCCACGATAGGCCTTGGGCCGACAAGACTCATTTGACCGCGAATGACATTAAAAAGCTGAGGCAATTCATCAAGCGAAGTTTTACGAAGGAATGCTCCGATCTTAGTCACTCTAGGATCATGCTTGAGTTTATGAGTCTCTTCCCACTCTTTTGCCGCTTCAGGGTTAGCCCGCAAATATTCTTGTAAGCGCCTGTCGGAGTCGACCACCATTGAGCGGAATTTATAACAGTTGAAATGAATACCGTCTTTACCGATACGCCGATGAGCGTAAAAGGCCGGTCCCGGACTTGAGGCTTTGATGGCAATGGCGATCCCTAAAAGAATCGGTGAAATCGCAATCGTCCCGACGGTTGCGACCGATAGATCGAATGCTCTCTTAAGGAATTGGTTGTACCACCGTGAGAGATTATTTTTAACGGAAATGACGACAAGATTTTCAGAATACAGTCTGTGCATTTCCATATTGGATACGGGCAGCTCCTCCGTTTCCGGTACGAAGGAAATATTCTTAACCAGAGGAAAAATTTCATCAATAAGCGTGTAAAGCCGCCGTTTGTCCATTCTCGGGGCCAGGATCAGGATGTTTTGTACTCCTGTCCGAAGGATAATTCTTGCGGCCTTGTCCGTAGAGCCGAGCCGGGGGTATTTTCCTTCGAGGGCGGTCCCAGAAATTTTATCATCGATAATTCCTACGACTTTGATTCCAAAAAAGGAATTTGTCGCGGAATAGTTCAAGACGCGTTTTGCAGTGTCGTCGGATCCGATGATGATCGTCGGTTCTAAAAGGATATTGGCACGGTTACAGAGGTAACGAACAAGAAGGCGAGAGCCGCAAACAAAAACGAAAACAAAACAGCCTAAGAATGCAATAAAAAGGCGCGAAACGACAGGAGCTTTCCCCGCGATAAATAAAACGACAATAGAGACGACAATGGCATAGATTACCGAGTAGAAGGTTCTCCGAATCATCTCTCCGATAGAAAGCAAACGAATATAGGTTCTGCCCCAATGGAGGAAAACCATGAAAATGAGAGGTACAAACAAGTAGAAATAAAAATTGTTCAGCTCGAACCAATCGTTCTTTCTTCCGAGTAACTCTAAAACAATGTCCCTGCCTCCGACGGCACACCACTCGGCAATAATAATAGCCAAGTAGTCCGTAGCCAACAGGAGCAGCGGCTGGAGCGTCGAACTGTACCTGTCGGTAAAAGAGATAGAGGGGTTTGCCATTTATTGCTTACTCGAAATATCTTGAACCTGAATTTTACTCCGAACCTTATTTTTGACGAATGAAAGATCTGGTCCTCACCTAGGCGTGACCGTAAAGGATCATTTTTTCACGATGTATTTTTGATTGAGCGATTATTTCACCGACAAGAATTGATGTTGCGGCGTAAACCGTCGCACTGTTGGTTAGATTAGAGTCTTTAGAATAGAGCCGAATTGTTCGAGAATAGATATGGCAAGTAAATCCAAAACGAAAACCGCATGGGTGTGTTCAGAGTGCGGATACGATGCTCCGAAATGGTTCGGACAGTGTCCTTCCTGTAAAGCCTACAACACGATGAAAGAATTCCGAATCGAAGCGGAGTCTTCTAATCGTTATGCGCGGGCAGAACAGGCCACTGCAGCTTCCTCGGCAAGAGGCAGGACAGCCCTCGCCGGGACCAGCGATATTCTCGACTTATCAGAAATTGAAGCAAAGGAAAGCCCGAGAATCTTAATCGGCTTCAGCGAACTCGAAAGGGCGCTGGGTGGAGGCTTTGTTCCAGGCTCCGTCGTGCTAATCGGCGGTGACCCCGGGATCGGAAAATCGACCTTGCTGCTCCAAGCAATGTGCAAAATGGTTGCTTTGGGTCAGGTTTGCCTTTATGCGAGCGGCGAAGAAAGTCCGACTCAGGTTGCGCTTCGCGCTCAGCGTCTCGGCGTTAATACTAAAGGTCTCAAATTTATCAGCGAAATTCAGCTTGAAAAAATTGAAGCGATCATTGAAGAAACTAGCCCCCAGTGGGTTGTGATTGACTCGATTCAAACACTTTTCTCCGAAGATTTAAGTGCGGCGCCGGGGTCTGTTTCTCAGGTTAAAGAATGTGCAGCGCGGCTGACGAGAATTGCCAAACGAAAGGGCATCGGCGTTATCTTCGTCGGACACGTCACAAAAGAGGGCGCTATGGCCGGCCCTCGCGTCTTGGAACACATGGTTGACACTGTTCTTTATTTTGAAGGGGATCCGGAGTCGAATTACCGTATTCTTCGCGCGTGTAAAAATCGTTTCGGTTCTGTCAACGAAATCGGTGTTTTCGGGATGACAGACAAGGGGTTGCGCGGTGTCAGAAATCCTTCGGCTCTTTTTCTGGCAGAAAGACGAGAAGGTGTGGCCGGGAGCGTGACCTTTATTAATTTAGAGGGTACGCGTCCGATCCTTATCGAGATTCAAGCTTTGGTTGACAAATCCATGCTCCCGAATCCCAAACGCCTTACTGTCGGTACCGATGCCCAGCGTCTCACGATGCTTCTTGCAATTTTGCATCGTCATGTGACCCTTTCTACCTATGACCAAGATGTTTTTCTAAACGCAGTCGGCGGTATCAAAATCAGTGAAACGGCCAGCGACTTAGCTGTGCTTATCGCAATTGTTTCTTCGATGACGAATCAGGCGGTGAGCAGTAAGACCGCGATTTTCGGAGAAGTAGGCTTGGGCGGTGAGATTAGGCCGGTCTCCAGAGGACAGGAACGTATCAAAGAAGCTTCCAAGCTTGGCTTCACAAGAATCATTGTTCCGCTTAAGAACAAAGCGGCAGATATTCCCGGCGTTGAAATTATCGGAGTGGATAATCTTAGAGATGCGGTGAAGGTGGTATTCGGATCGAATCGTGTTAACCACGACGATCAGGTATATCCTGACGAGTAAATAATGGGCTGATGCAAAGCCTGGCCCCCGGTTTTGCAGCAGCCCAAATTAAAGTCTCAATAATTTCCCAGTATTTGAAAGCTACTTCAGGGCAACTTCTCTGAAATCCATATTGCTGCAGATGTAGCGAACTTTAGGCTTAGTGTTTACTCCGGCCTTTAATGAAACTGCTTTAGCCAGCAGCGCCTTCTGTTTTTCAGTAGGCGCGTCAAAATCGACTAAAGTCAGCGCTTTTGCCGGACAGATTTCCACACAAGCCGGTTCTTTGCCTTTAGCCAGACGATGAGAACATAGCGTACAGTGTTCTGCTTTTCCAGGTTGGGCGTTTTTGGTCGGAGGATTAGACGGTGAGAATAAAGGCTGTTTTTCACCGAAATAACTTGTCAGTTTCTGATCATTGAACATCGGCATTCCATAGGGGCAAGCGGCTAAGCATGCCTTGCAGGCAATGCATTTATCCTGATCAATCAGAATCTCTCCGTGAGGTCCTTTGTAAACCGCCTTCATCGGACAAACTTTTAGACAGGCCGGATCCTCGCAGTGCTGGCACGAGGCACGAAAATAATTAATGATGTTTTTTTCTCTATTTTCAACCTTACGGATCCGATTCCATTGAATATTCGGGGAGACTTGGTTCTCCTGCTTACAGGCAATGAAACAGGCGTGGCAGCCGATGCATTCATCGACATTGACAATAATTCCCATTCGACTCATTTTTGGCTCCCGACTTTTCTAACTTCTACATTGACTTCAAAATACGGCGCATATCCGGAGAGGGGATCCCATTGTCTCGGAACGAGTCTTTGCGTGTCTTCTTCACCTTTCCAACCGTACTGAGCGTCTATTGTTCCAGGGGGAACCAAAATGGATACTTCTAAATTTGCCTTCACCGGCCCTCCGAAGGGACTGAAAATTTCGACACGATCTCCGTCTGCCAAACCCCTCGCAGAAGCATCCTTCGGATGCATAGTAATCGTGCTGCACGCTTCGAGTTCTAATAAATAAGGAGCATCCGAACGGGTTTTAGAGTGCGTGATGTATGGCTTGCGTGCTCCGTTGATCATTCTTAGATTGAAACGGCCGTCTGGCTCCATCATCGGTTTATAGACAGGCAGACCGTCGAAACCAAATTTTGCACATCGTGTTGAGAAGAGCTCGATCTTGCCCGTAGGAGTATTAAAGCCGGCTTGTCCATCTGGTCTAAGCAGCCCTTTTTCATATTTTTTCGGTTCGTTCTTTCTGCATTCCAGCGAGGAAACCTGAGGCAAAGCAGCCACTGCGGCTTCGTACTCTGCACCCCACTCTTTGAGAATGGCGTTGCACGCTTTAACTGGGTCTCCGTTGAAAAAGTGCTTCGGATCGTCCAGGATACATCCGAGTTCCAGTGCAATTCTCCAGTCTTCTTTGGCCTCACCCAGCGGCTTAACCGGAGTTCGCGGAGCAAATTTTGATCCGTAGACTCCGAAGGGAGCAAAGCGTTCAAAATTCATCGCCGCCGGAAGGATGAGATCCATATCTCTGTGGCTTTCTTTTCGATAGAAGTAGTCGGCGCAGAAAGCGAAATCGAGTTTCTTTAAAGCTTCTTGATACTGCTGAGGCTGCGGCCAAATGAATGAATTGAATCCCCAGCCGCAGAAGGCTTTGATTTTGCCTGCATCAATGTATTCCGGGAGACGATTCGGGTTGTACATGATCATCATGTCATGCCAAAGCGGAACAAAGTCTTTGTCAAGACGTCTGTCCTTCTGAGCTTTGGCGTTCCACCACTTGGCCTCATAGAATTTAGGCTGCAGCCCCATCCCGCAGGCCTGAAGCCCTTTCGGTGAAAGCGGAAAACTAACACCGCCGGGAACATCGATATAACCGAGAATACACGGAATGAGAAGTAAGGCTCGAGCATTGTTGACGCCGTTGGTATTATGGGTCAGGCTCTGAGATGTCAGAGAAAATGAGCCGGGACCGTCGGCGTACATGCGGGCTGCATCAATGATCTTTTGAGCCGGTACTCCGGTAATTTCCTCCGTACGCTCTGGGGTAAAAGACTCACAATAGTTTTTAAGTTCTTCAAAGCCGTGGCACCATTTATCGACAAAGGCTTTGTCATAAAGATTTTCTTTGACAAGAACACGGATGATGCCCATAGCGAGTGCAGCATCTGTTCCCACTTTTGGTGCTAGATGGATATCGGCAAACTGCGCGGTTTTCGTGTTTCGGGTATCAATCACGATAATCTTGCAGCCGCGTTTTTTGGCTGCGGTCAGAGATTGCCACCATCCAAGCGGGCGCGACCAGACGTTGGAGGCAAGGACCATAAAAGATTTAGTTTTTACATTCGGCATGGATCCCTGAGACGGACGTCCCCACGTGAGGATTTCAGCCTGCATACAAGCCGCCCGACAAGCGACCGAGGACTCAGTACCGAGGTGAACTGAGCCAAAGTAGCGAGCAAGACGCATAATCGGCGGACGCGGCTCCTTAGGATCGCCGATATAAAACATCACAGAATCAGCTCCGTCTTTAGCTTTAATTCTGGTGAGATTTTCGACAATAATACGATAAGCTTCATCCCAGCTGCAGCGCACAAATCCCGGATCGTCGCTGCCTTTAGGATTGGTCCGTTTCATCGGGTAGAGCAGACGGTTCGGGTTGTAGAGCCTCTGTAGTGTGGAAAGGCCTTTGGAGCAGAGAACATGCCGAGGATTTTCACTCCAATTGCCGATGGACTGAATGATGTTTCCGCAAGCTTTAAATTTTATTCCACAGGACGGAACCTGATTGCAGTTATCGCATATTGAATAACCGATCCACTCGTCTAATGAAGTTTTCTCGGCTGCAGCTGACTTAACAAAGGCTGTTGAAGGAAGGGAGAGGGTACCTAGGATTCCTTTTAAGACTGATCTTCTCTTAATGGTTTGAGGGGTCATGATGGCTTTGCCTTCGAGCGGTTATTTGGGACAGTGGTTTTCAACAAAACAACTCTTTCTTAAATTCTCAAGAATCTTCCGGAGGCCGGCCTCTGGAAAAAGAGGCCGGATCCTAATTAAAGTTCAAGTTATTTCGTTGTTATCGGATATAACCGATCGGCTAGCGCGAGCTTTCTTTAGCTGCGTTCTCTCCGGCAATTCTTCCGAAAACGAATACGTCCAGAAGCGCATTACCGCCCACGCGGTTGGTACCGTGAATACCTCCTGTGATTTCACCGGCAGCATACAGACGCGGAATCGGAGTTCCTGTTGCATCCAGAACCTGCGCTTTGGTGTTGGTATTGAGGCCGCCCATCGTGTGGTGGACTGTCATTCCGGTATAACAAGCCCAGAAGGGACCCTGAGCAATTTTTCGGGTCAGATTCCGAGGAGCCTTATGGAAGTCCGGGTCTTCTTTATTCTTAATAAGGACGTTGTTATAGCGATCAATAGTTTTTTGAAGACCTTCTGGGTCAACCCCCATTTTCTTGGCTAGTTCTTTAATTGTCGGTGCGGTCCAAGCTTCGTCAATCGCAATTCCGCGTTCCACGGCATCATGAACTGCGCTGTTATAAGAGTTGTATTGGTTGTTGTCCACAACTGTATAGGCATACCGTTCAGGTGTGCCGAGAACCGCATCGCGAATCACGTCACGGCGTGCGCCTTCATCGACAATACGATTTCCTCGTTTGTCTACATAGATGGAACCGTCAACGTTGGAGTTCAAAATGATTTTTAGTTTTTTGCCTGCGGGGGCGCCCGGAGTAGATTGGATGAAATCCATCCCGACCAAGTAGCCCCCAATGCGGTTGGCCGCCAGCATTACGTCCCCGGTGTGGCCGGGAAGGTTATCCGTACCGAGACCCGCGGTTCTCGGATCATGCAGCTCTCTGAGGTATTGATTGCCCGAGAAACCGCCGGCGGCTAAGACCACGGCTTTATTCGCTTTGATGTTAAGGGTGTGGCCCTTGCTGTTTTGCAGTTTGACCCCGATCACATCGCCGGACCAAGGCTGTTCACGGTAGATCTCAACGACGGAGTATCCCAATTTAAACGGAACGTTTCTTTCCTTGAGAGCTTTGCTTAATACGCCTGTATAGCCGATACCTTTCGGTACAGCGGGAGAGTGAGCGCGAGGATAAAGTCCTCCGAACATTTGGTGGACAGTCGGCTTAAACTCCATTCCGAGGCCCTCCAGCCAAGTGATTACGCTATAGGCGTTGTCACAGAGCACCTTAACGCGTGCGGGATCACCTCTGAAATCTCCTGCGGCCAATGTTTGGGCGGCGTGCTTAGCCGGAGAATCTTCAATATTTTGTTTCGGCTGCCGAACAGGGTCCGCAGCATTAATCTGACCTTGAGCGGCCATGGTATTACCGCCGGCAAAAGGCAATCTTTCGATAATGACGGGCTTGGCTCCGTTTTGAGAAGCGAGAAGAGCTGCAGCCATCCCGGCTCCGCCTCCGCCTACGACTACGACGTCATAATTTTCATCCCAAACTTCGGGAAGGTATGGATTCTTCGGAGACTTTTCCTGAGCAAGAACAGGAACAGAGGTGAGGGCAGCTGTACCGGCGCCGACATATTTAAAAAGACTTCTTCTGCTAAGTGTCATAGTGTTGCCTCTTTTAAGTGAAATTTGATAATTGAAAGACTGAATTCGAAAACTATTGCTTTGAAAAAATGAGAGGTAGCCTTGTAAAGGGCAAAATCTCTCCTAACCAGTGACAAGGTCACGGGCGGTTAAATCAAGGAATGAGGAGGTAGGTCAGCCGATTCGGCCAACCGCTCCGGTTAAATATCGACGTGTGAGAGAAACTCTTTGAGTTGCTGAAGGTCCTTGACACCTACTTTTTTATAGGCGTTGGCCCGATGAGTCTCTACCGTTCGTTCGCTTAAACCAAGCCTCTGTGCAATTTGGTAGTTCATCAACCCGGCATTGACGCTGTTGAGGATTTGCTTTTTTCTCTGTGGGAGAGCATCGTAAAACTCCTGATAACGCACAATGCGGAAATCTTTCTGACGGAATGCAAAATCGCTTTCGACTGCTCGCTCAACGGCTTCTAATAAAATTTCTGATGAAACAGGCTTCTTCAAGATATCTGCGGCTCCGCTGCGGAAAGCCGAGATAGCCATATCTACGTCAGCATGAGCTGTTAAAAAAATGATTGGCTGTCTATAACCTTTATGGGCCAGAATGTCTTGAAATTCCAAGCCATTGACGAGCGGCATCTGATAATCCAGGATAATGCACCCGGGAACGTCGGGATCATCCTTTTTAAGGAAAGTCCCGGTTTCGGAGTAATAAGAAACCAGCCATCCGTCGGTTTTGAGCATAAATCGAATCGCATCGCCGAAGCCCTCGTCATCGTCTACGATTCGAATTACTGCTTTTTCCTTGTACTGACTGTTCATTTCATTTCCCCGGTCTCACGTTCCTGCAGTGTCAGAAATTATGCTGGACTCCAAAAGCCGTCAGAAGACGAGTTGCTTTGGCTTCTGCTTTGTTGAACATTCCCGTTCCCCGAGCATAAGTGCCTAATGCATAAACCAATGTTCGCTTTGAAAGCGGATATTGATACTTCAGAGAAGCAACCCAGCGGTTGCCGTCACGGTCAGCATCTTTCTTCGCACTGGTTCCCTGCCATTTTCCCACATTCCATTTGAAGGCACCAAAAATTCTGCCGCCGGCCAGAGGTGTGCTCGCACCGATGACAAATGTGTCTGAGCGAAAGCCTTTTTTGCTGCCTTTGACCACTGCGGTCGAACCGAAACCTAAATCTTTTGCATAGAACGCATTTGGGCCTCCTCCGAGACTTCTGGAATTCCAAACGTGCTGATAATCAAAATGGACACGGGTTTGATCAAAGGTTTGATTTACGGCGAAGAAGAGGTTGTAGGTCGGATCAGAGTCAGCTCCGTTATTGGCTCCGCTTTGGCGATAATCAATGACCGTAAAAATGGTCCCTAAATTAAATCCCTGATTTTTATATTGAGCGGATAAGCCATAGTAATGGTTGTTTTTGGCCCACTTGGCTTCGTCCGTTGAAATGCCGTTTGAATACTGTGCCGTGAGCGTAAGGGTGTTTGTCGGCTTAACTTGGTATGTGACTGAATTGTTGAGCATTCCAGAGTTAACTAACGAACCGATTAATGCTGCGTCAAGATAGTTGCAGGCCATCGGGTTCGCACTCATCTTCGGGAATTGTCCAAAATACCCGGTCGTTCCCATTAGTGATCCGGATCGCCCGAATCCAAGTTCGCCCCAACGCCCTCCGATAATGAGAAGAGAGTCTCTGTCGAAAAGAACTCCGGAAGTTTGTCCCTCGCCGTTGTTAATCTTGAGACCTTGTTCCAGGACGAATTTAACGTAGCTGCCTCCCCCGAGGTCCTCTTGTCCTTTTAAACCCCACCGGCTGGCGGCGTTGCCTCCGGAAATAGCCTGCACTTTGGCAGCTTGTCCTTTGCCTTTAGAGACGCCGAATCCGGTATCAATGACGCCATAAACGGAAACTGAACTAGCTGCGGCTGCCGACATTGCCGTTAAACAAGTGATTGCAGCGGCACTTTTGATTATTTTGATATTCATGCTGAATTTCTCCTTGAAAATCAACTAGGTGAGAAAATGCAAAAAACCATCTGCAGAAAAGATTAATGAACAGCTCACTTAAGTGCCCGGTACTTAAGTAGTGAAAACCGTGAAAATCCTGAGGACTAAAACGGTTTGTCCGTGAGATGATGAGCACGAAAAAACATGGACGGCTGTTTATGAAACGATTGATTATTTCGATGTTCCTGTTGCTTTATCTCTCGGGGTGTACGGCCTCTGCTGAATACGTTATCGGGATAGGAACAGGAGCTATGGCGGCAAGTCAGAAGTTGTTTTTTGAGGAGACCGCTAAATACTTGGAAAAAGAGTTTGGCGCAAGGACGATAGAACTCAAAGGTCCCATTGCTTTGGGAGAATTAAAGGAATTAATCCGTACCAAACAGATTGATTACTTTATTTCTTCTGCCGGATTTGCCAGATTATTAGGCGAAGAAGGCGTGAGAGAATTGGTCATCTATCGACCGGGACCAAACGAGCAGGATCGTAATGAACTCGGATCGACATTTTTTGTCGCTAAAGACTCAAAAATCAATACCCTCGCAGGGATGAAAGGCAAAAGGTTTATCGCAAATGATCCGAATGCTTTTTATAGTTACGTAGCTCCCCTCGGAGAAATTTCTTACGCAGGTTATGATCCCTCAGCATTTTTTAGTTCCATTCATTTTCAATACAAACGGCCGCTCGATTTGTTTAAGGCGTTGAAGGACGGAAGTGCCGATGTTGCGGCATTGCCTAGCTGCTTTTGGGAGAGTCGGCTAATGGACAACCCTGAGCTCGCAAACGCTGTTAAACCGGCAGCGATCGTAAGTGAACAGCCCTGTTATCGTTCAACTCGTACCTATCCCAACTGGGTGCTTTCCTCTACAAGAGGGGCAGATCCTGCATTCACTAAGCGCCTTGTAGCCGCGCTCTTAGCTATGCCGCATCTTCCCGACGGCGCCTCGTGGTCGGTTCAAACTGATCTTTCAAGGGTAGATGCTGTTTTTAAGCAGCTTAATATCGCTCAGTTTTCAGGCGCCAAGCCCTGGACGATCCGAGATTTTCTTCAGAAATATTCTTTTTCCGTATTCGTATTTACTATCTTTTTGTTAGGACTGCTTACATTCATAGGTTTTTTATACTTTCAGTTGAGAATACGGTCGGCACAGCTCATCAAGACCCTAAAAGAAAAATTTCATGCCGACCGAGCGATGAGAGAAACTGAGGCTCGGCTTCTCTCTCTTCAAAAAATTACAACGATCGATCATATGAGTTCGATGATAGCCCATGAATTGCCGCAGCCGCTGGGAGCAATTTTGGCGTATTCGGAAGGACTGCTTCGTCTTCAGAAAACGGGCCCTGTTGATGATGAGCTTCTTACAGAGATGCTTATAAAGATCGTTTTTCAAACGCGCAAGGCCGAAGAAATAGTGACCTCTGTTCGTTCTTATGCCAAAGAGCAAAAACTAAAAAAATCGCCTCTGAGTGTCAATGAGGTTGTGACTGAAGCAGTTAAAGATTTCACCTCAACTCTGCAGGACTATCCTCTCCAAATTGAATTTGAAGAGGATCCTCGTTCTCCGATTTGCAGCTTGGCACCGTTAGAGTTTGAGCTTGCAGTTTTTAATCTTCTTAAAAACGCCAAAGAAGCTTTAAAGGCTCAGAAAGCCGATGAACCAAAAGTGTTCGTAAAGATTTCGAGTGGTGAAACTCATTGCTTTGTCGATATCTCAGACAATGGAGCTGTCATTTCCGATTCCGATTTTGAACGCATGGGTTCGGTTTTTAAGTCCGGAAAAGCTTCCGGCCTTGGTATCGGCTTATCAATAGTCCGCTCAATCGTTCAAAATCACAATGGCAGCTTGGTGCTGGAAAGAGGGAAGAACGGCGGTTTAGTTTGCAGAATTCGTTTACCGATTTTTAACGCTGAGTAAGGTTCTGATAACTACATGGAAGGGGTTATTTTTAGCCTGGTAATTTACCGGAATCCTTGCCGGGACGCAAACTAATTATCTTGAAGACTTGCAGTTTCTGCCGCCTTGTGGACATGCAAGAAAAAAGGCCGCCCTGACGGAGGACGGTCCAAAAGTACATAGAACTCGATTATTTGCCTGAGAGCTTATTTAAACGAGCGACTAAGGAAGATTCTTCCCCTCTCATCGGACGATGAGTTTCGCTCTTGGACGGTGAGGCCGCGGCCGGTCTGTCTTCGAGGCCGGCCTGAGCGTCGGCGTTAGCAAGATTTTCGTGCATGATTTCGTCCATGACGGAACCTTTTGCCGGCGTATTCTGATTTTGCTGTGTCACTGTTTCATCTCCATTGGATTGTGGTCTGTAGGCGACAGTTCCGTACGGACCGTAAATATCTGCTCCGGCCTCGGGGACCTTTTCTCCCGGGAATCTCGGCGCGCGAAGCCCATAATAATTCGGGTACGGAGAAGATGGCAAGAGCAGCATCAGCAAAACTACAAGATTAAGAAGCGGAATTAACTGAGCAATGACCCAAAACCCGCTGTGGTTCCTGTCATGCAGACGTCGTACCGTAACCGCGAGGGACGGGAAGAAAATCGCTATGCAGAAAATCAAATAAAGGCTTCCGAAAATTAAAGCGAGAACAGGATCTTTTGGAAAAACTGGTATACCCTCGGACATTGCTTCTTCCGGGATGTCAACAAGCTTGGATATGAACCAAAATACCCATAAAATCAAAAGGTTGATGATGGTGAAAGACCAATACTCAGTACGGGAAGCACGCCCCTGAAACGTAAAGTATTTACTAAAGCAGTAGCGATACCACTGAAAATACATTTTTTACTCCTTTGTTCTTGATTCATTGTATTGGTGTTCGGGAGTTTTTGTTTGTCGAGTCTCCAAAACGTGCAATGAAAATCCTCCCGCGTTTCCTGACGAAAATCTCGGAAACCAATAGAATTTCAGAAAACATTAAGGGCCGATTTATGAGAACTATCCCAAAGCTTTTCTTTTCCGCTGCCGTAGCAGGTTCCGCACTCGTCATGGCAGGATGCCAAACTGCAGAGCCTTACGTTTCTTATCCTTATGAAGTCACAGCTCAGAATGCTCGTATTTTGAAGCGGCTGGATGTTAAAGATGTTGCAGTCGATCAGGTACGCGTGGTTAAGGCGATGGATCTTGAATGTGCCGGAAACATTATTCCTATCCCCGGCCAAGAAGGATTTAAAACAATCACCGGAGCATTTTCTAATTATTGGCGCAATGCTTTGATGTCTGACTTGAATCAGGCCGGAATCCTGAATCAAAAAAATCCTAAGGTCAAAATCTACAACTTAATTGACAGTGTCAAGATTCAGGCAGAACCGACATTTTTAGCTTGGCGCATCAACATGGAATTGTTCTCCTCTAACGGGCACTCAATGAAACTGGATGTGGTTTACAACGCGCCCACCGACGGACTGAAGAACATGCAGGACGGTTGCCGCCGGGTTGCCGAGACCTTAAATAAGGCGGTGAAGTGGTCTGTTCTTAAGGCAATTAGCGACCCGAGATTTGAGGCCTTAGTTGAGCCGGGACTTGATTTCACACCTTCGATGAAGGCTCAAAGCTTCCAGTCCTTGTTTCTGGGAGAAGATGAGGACGATCGATGGGTCGATAAAGCACCGAAGAAGCCATAACAATTGAGATTTTTAAAAACGACTGGGACCTGCATCTGGTGGGTCCTCGTTTTTTGAAACTCTTAATTTTCCGTTGAGTCAATTCATATGGAACTCTCAAGAATATCTTGGTTTTGTGTCAAGAAAGTCAGCTAAGCAGTTCTTCAAAGTACGGTTTTGGGATAACCTTTTGCAGTCTTAACTCACAGCTTTTTTCTACTGCACCTAACTCTAAGGCGAAAAACTCGACAAAACTTCTCACCAGAGGTTTTTTCCAATCGTCTTTATGAACAGCAACATAATTCTGCTGGCTTGGTCTGTGCCAACCATTGAGGATCGGAACTAAGCGACCGGCTTCAAGTTCATCGATACAGCAAAATAAAGGTAAGGAAAGTGCGATGCCCATTCCTTGCAGAACAGCTTCTTTAGCCATTTCAACACTTGACCATCGAATGAAGGAATCGTGCGGAACGTTTAGTACCACTCCTTTTTTCTTTAGAACAAAGTTCACGGTAAATGAGTATCGCTTCGGATAAAGGTTCCCAAATGTAATGTGATTCTGAAGATCTTGGGGAGAGTTAATGCAGCCGTGCTTTTCAATATATTCTTTTGAGGCGGCAGGAATGAAAACCATTCTTCCTCTTGATCGGAATATGTAATCGGGCAAAGATGCCAGGCCGGAAATGATGCTCACATCTGCTTGTCTCTGCTTGAATTCATTTAAGTCAACGGGAGCGATTACATTAAATCTTGTTTGCGGGTGTATCTCTCTGAATTTTTTGAGAATGTTTGGCAAGTATCTTCCTTGCGAGTTTCCAACCATCAGTCTGATGATTTGACCTTCATCATAAACACGGTTGGCAAGAACGGAAGCGATTCTTTCTTTTGTGCTGACTAATTCCTTCGCATAATGAATGAGTTCTGATGCGACGGGCATAGGTGAAAACGGTCTTTGATTTCGGTCAAAGAGCGTGACGCCCAGTCTTTTTTCTAAACCCTTTAGTTTCTTGGAAACGGTTGGAGCATCAAGGTTTAACTTTTCAGCTGTCTCTGCAATGGAGCCGTTTGAATAAACAAGGACAAAAATTTCCCAGCTAAGAATATCGTCGTTCATATATATTTCTAAATTAGAAATCTATATTTTAATTTTAGAATTCTCCTGTTACGGTTTATTTCCTTGGAACCCTAAAATTATTCTCAAAAATCAACTTCAACATCCCAAGGAAAAAAAGTGCTTGACTTACTCATACGCGGGGCGGTTGTCGTCGACCCCCTCAACCACATTCATTCAAAAAAAGATATCGCCGTTATCGATGGCAAAATATCGGATATAAGAGAAGAGATCACGCTTCCTGCCAGAAAAGTTATAGAAGCTGACGGCAAAGTGGTCATTCCCGGAATTATCGATATGCACACGCATATGCGTACGGTTCTCGGCCATAAACATGCCCAAAGAATGATTGCATTGGCAGGCGTCTGCACGACGCTCGACATGGCCGGTCCCCTTGAGGATATCCTCACATCGATTCCGGAAAGCGGAGCCGGTGTCAATATTGCTATCTTAGAGGCTGCAAGAGAAGGGATGACGATTTCATCCTCTCGTCCTTCTGTTCAGGAACAATCCGACTTCATTGACAGAACATTGGAGCAAGGCGGGATTGGAATCAAACTCTTGGGCGGTCATTTCCCAATGGACTTGGATATCAGCAAGAGTTTTATAGATCTCGCCAATGATAAAAAGGCTTGGGTTGCCTGGCATGTGGGGAGCACCGCCCACGGCTCGAACATCGAAGGTCTTAGAGAAGCGGTCTCTTCGGCGGCAGGGAAGTTTCTGCACATTGCACACGTAAATAGCTATTGCCGTGGTCAGATTTCAAATGAGACAGCAGAGGCTGTTGAAGCGATACAGCTTCTCAAAAATAATCCCAACCTTTTTTCCGAGTCCTATCTGTCTCCTCTGAACGGCACTCGAATCATCGTAAAGGATAATGTTCCTCTCAGCAAAGTGACATCTACTTGCCTAAAGAAACTTGGCTACTCTGACGATTACGCCGGAATGAAAAAGGCAATCTTTGAGGGAGCGGCAGGAGTTTTAGTCGATAACGGTACGGTCGGCGAGCTTTTAAAGGGTCAGGAAGGCGTTGACTATTGGGAAGCTCATGAAACCAAGTGCACCGGCAGTTTTGCAGTGAATCCTGCAGTGAGCCGTTTCCTTCTTGCAACGGCAAAACGCGATGACGGCTCCTTCGTCGTTGACTCCTTCTCAACAGACGGGGGCTGCTACCCGAGAAATGTCATAGTCGAAAACGGGATGCTTCTGGTTAAATTCGGAGCGCTAACGCTTTCTGAATACGCTGTAAAGGCAAGTCTAAACGGAGCACGGGCACTAGGCCTTAAAAATAAAGGTCATCTGTCGGTAGGCGCAGACGCGGACATTACGATCCTGGATCTGCAAAACGAAAGAGCATATGCGACGATCGTAGAGGGAAATGTCATTATGCTCAACGGCCTTCTTTTAGGGTCCGGCACAACCATTATTTGTGACGAAAGAGGCTCCCGCACTTTATCTAAACGGGGAATTAAACACGTTGTAAAAGCCCCGGTTTGTCTTAAAACAATCGAAAACCGCTTCATCCCATAAATTCGGAGAAAAATATGTTTGGACTGATTGTTGTCTTACTCGGCATCGTTCTTGTCGGGTACTTAATCGTGAAGAAATATTACGCGCCCTGGTCACTTTTACTTGTTGGTCTCATTCTGCTTTTGATCGTAGGGCTTTTTACCGACACCGCAATTGTGACAGGTAAAAAAGCGACGAACAGCTGGCTTCTGGATATTGTCCAAGTTGTTACCAATATTTCCTCATCTACATTAGCCGGTCTAGGTCTTCAAATTATGGTGATCTCCGGATTTGCAGATTACTTGGATAGGATCGGCGCCACGAAATCCTTCGTTAAGATTTGCGCAAAACCGCTTGAATATATCCACAGCCCCTATACGCTTCTTGCGATTTCCTATTTAGTGGGTCAGTTCATCAATATTTTTATTCCTTCCGCCGTCGGGCTCGGTGTATTGTTAATGCTCACCGTTTATCCTCTTTTAATGGCTGTAGGGGTTTCAAGTGTTTCTGCCTGTGCCGTGATTGTGACGGCCAGCTGCCTGGATCTTGGTCCGGCTTCTGCCAACTCCATTGTCACCGCTAAACTGCTGGGGACAAGTGCGATGGAATATTTCTTGGAAGGTCAGCTTCTGATCGGCTCTATCTCAGCCCTCGCAATAGCAGTCTCCCATGGCTTAATTCAAAAATACTTTGATAAGAAAGATTTAGCTTCCGGCAGACTAACTGCAGACGACTTTAAGCTCAAAAGTGAGCTGATTGCGGCTTCAGCTAAAGACAAACAACCGGATGCACCTCGTTTCTACGCAATACTCCCGGTTCTTCCGATTGTTTTCCTCTTTATTTTCTCGAAATTCTGCTACACAGGCGTAAAACTGCAGCTTGCCACCGCCATGTTCCTTTGCATGATTCTCAGCTTCCTTGTTGATTTACTGACGAGAAGAAAACTGAAGGAATGCATTGCAAACACCAAAGCGTTCTTCCAAGGGATGGGGCGTGTTTTAACTTCTACAGTATCCCTCATCATCTGCGCCATGGTGTTTGCTGAAGGCTTAAAGCTTTCCGGCGGGATTGCTTCGATTATCAGCTGGGCGGCTTCCATGCAGAACACAGGAGGAGTTGTCATGCTGGTTGTGATGTGCGCTTTATTGGCGATTGCCTCAATCCTCACGGGTTCGGCCAACGCAGCCTTCTTTGCCTTTAATTCTTTACTGCCGCACGCAGCTAAGGCAGTTAATTGGGATCTGATTATTATGGCTTGTCCGGTGCAGTTAGTCAGCGGCATCGCCCGATCTATGTCTCCGATTGCAGGCGTTACGATTGCGGTGTCCAGTATCGCAGGGCTCTCTCCGTTCGAGGTTGTTCGCAGAACGATTCCTGTGATGATCATCGGTATGCTCACAGCTATTTTGAGCTCCCTCATTCTTCTAGGTTAACCAAAAAAGATTAGGCGTCTCGTTTCCGGGACGCCTTAATTAATGAGCAAAAAATGAGCAAACGAGTTTTGATTGTGTCTACCGGGGGCACCATATTAAGTTCCGGCGATTCTCCTTTTCAACTCACGAACTATACCTGTCAGGGAGTCACGATTAAGGATGTTTTAGGTAATGCGGAATTAACAGAAGATGTAGATTTAGATTGTCGAGAGATTTTTACAATCCCGAGCAGCCGCATCACTTTCAAGCACTGGAAAAAGCTTGTCGAATTCTTAAACCGTGAGCTTTCCGACGAAGACTTGATGGGCGCCGTCATTGCTCACGGGACGGATACGCTGGAAGAGAGCGCATTTTTTGCGAATCTCTTTTTGAAAACCGATAAGCCGGTCGTTTTTACAGGTGCCATGCGGCCTAATACGGCGCTGGGTTCGGACGGTGCACTCAACTTGTTCAATTCCGTACAGGTTGTTCTGAATCCGTCTTCTGCAGCACGAGGCGTTCTTATTTGTCTTAACGGCAAAATCAGTGAAGCCAGACTGACGACAAAAGCACATACGCTCGAGCCCGGGGCATTTAAGGTTCCTGAATACGGATACTGCGGTTTTGTTGTTAATGGGATCGTTGAATTTATTTCCAGATGCGAAAAGCCCCATACAAAACAAACTGAATTTAATATTTCCGATCTTTCCCAGATAGAATCTCTTCCCTTTGTGCCGATTATCTTTGCCTGCGCAGACGAAGGCGCCGAGTTGATCAAAGCTTCCGTCTGCTATGGCGCCAAAGGCATTGTCTACGCCGGTACAGGGCATGGTTCAATCTCTCTTGAGGCTGAAAACGCACTTAATGAAGCAGCTGAGCAGGGTGTTGTTGTCGTCAGAGCCAGCAGAACCAACGGCCCTGTTTTACCCAGTAAAGAGCGGTGGGCAAAAGCCGGATTTATTCCTGCCGGAACGCTTAATTGTATAAAAGCAAGGCTGCTGCTCGCGGTAGTCCTGGCATCGGTTGGCAGTAATCAAAAGCAGATTGAAAGAGTATTTCAAGAGTATTGACCATGGCATTAAAAGACTCCTTTTTCTTTGAGCGTTCTTTTACGGCGCAGGAAATGGCAGAGAGGATCCAAGAATTTAATCCGGTATTAAAAGCCGTCAGGGACTGGAGGGCGCCGAACAAGGAAAGAGAGCTGCATGTCCTCGTTAAAAATAACATTGGATTGGAAGGTTTCTACACTTCGGCAGGCTCGAAGTTTTTTGAAAACCTGAAACTCGACGACGCCTTCTGCGTCCGCTTATTGAAAAAGCACCAAGTTGACGTCTTCGGAACGACTCATATGACGGAATTGGCTGGTTTTGTCACCACAACCAATCCCAACAGAGGTTATTCATTCCTCGGCGGTTTCCCGAAAAATCCTATATCGGACACACCTCCCGGCGGTTCCAGTACAGGATCCGCTATCGCCGTAAAGGCAGGCTTTTGCGATGCCGCTCTCGGGACGGAGACTCGAGGAAGCGTCATGAAGCCGGGCTTAGCCTGTGAGGTCCTGGCCTTTAAACCGTCTCGGGGATCCATTTCGCGGCAAGGAATTATTCCGCTTTCAAGTCTATTAGACAGCCCCGGCATATTCGCACGCAATATGCAGGTGTTAAGAAAAATTTATTCGTTTGTTTCTTCCCCTGATCCCGAAGATAAACTTTCGGTGAAGTTCCATTCGACAAAGCAGAAATACAGGCAGACCGAGGAGGTAAATTCCTGCCGAATCGGAATAATCGTCACTCATAAAACCCTCAGTAGTGATATTTTGAAAGTACAAAACCTGTTGGAAAAAAGAGGTCTGCAGACAGTCATAATTCCGGTGACAGAGACGGACTTTTGTTATAAAAAGATTTCGTCTTTGGATTTTTTGAAAAGCATGAATGCTTTTATTAAGACAAACCGCTCTCAGCTTCAAGTCGAAGATGTTTATGAATTGATTCAAAACTATCGGCAAGACAGAGAAGCAAGTCCTTTTGGTATGGATCGATTGGAGGACGCTCTTAAGTTCAAAGAACTCAACGACAAGGAACTGGAAGATTTTGCAGCTAGCAGCATAAGAAGAGCTGAAGACCAAATAGAAAGTCTTTGCCGAGAATTTGACTGCGGTTTTCTTCTTTCATCGGATTTCGAGGACTGGTGGTCAATAAGCGGAGGCCCAAGCATTGTTGTTCCTTTGGTGGATAAATCCTGTAAGCAAGCTGTTATGCCCGTCATGGCGGGAACGCGCTTTGGCGCTGATGAAAAGCTGCTGGAACTTGCAGAATACTTAGCTGAAGATAAATAGAAAGAAATATCTCATAGCAGCCAGACTTTTGAAAAATCAAACACCTAGGGCATTCTTGAAAAGTCTTAGCACCGCATAAGACTTTTCAGGAAGGTTGTTATGTCTGTTTTTCAGCTATGCAATTTTGAGAACGGTTTCCGGATTCTGCCACAAGTAGAAGAAACGGGTCCTGGACTGGTTGTACCAGCGAGGATTATTGAGGTACCAGCTTACTGTCTTCTTGAGTCCCTCCTTAAGGGAGGTTTTGCTTGGCAGACCGAGAGGGGCAAGCGTTGACTCGTCTTTGGAAATATCCGATGTAATCGGAGCTGTCTCCACCTCTTCGATTAGAGCCTGATAACGGCCGACGGGCGGAGGAAGCGCTTCATTCAGGCTCTCGCAGATCACATCGGCTGCTTCTAAATTAGACATAGAAGGCGTGGCAGCTCCTAAATGGTAGTGGCCGCTGATTTTTCCGCTCTTTTCAACCAGGACGATTGCGTCAACGACATCCTTGACGTAAACAAGGTCAGAGACTTTTTCTTCCGAGTTGACCACCGGAATCGTTTCGCCCTCAATCGCACGATAGATAATCATCGAGATCGGGCTGTCAGGCTGCTGGAACGGTCCGAATGCCGGGGGAACCAACAGGCTGCTGATCGGAAGTCCTTCCGAAGCATAGTCATCTAATAATTTAAGCAGGCCTGAGTACATCTTGGCGTAGGAGCCTAGAAGTTTGTAATGCTCGGAGACAACAACGACAATCTTGTGAAGCTTGGCATCAGACATGCCTTTGCTCCAATCAACGACGGTATCAAAGAATGTACGGAAGTTGTCCAGGCTCGAGTCTACTTGGGGATTTTTTGGTGTAATGCAGAAATAAATCGTGTCGGCAGCAGCCATGAGCAGAGCCTGGCGTATTTCCTCGGGATTGGAAATATCGCAGCGGGCAAAGCTGTGACGGCTTTGCTGCATAAGCTCGGCAACATTGAGCAAATTTCCGAGACCGGAAAGATTGTCAAAATTGAAGACTTGCTGTCCGTCTTCAATGAGCTGATAAACGAGGTTGGTCCCAATAAAGCCGGCACCACCAAAAACTGCTGAACGATTGCTCACTTTTTTCTCCTTATTTGTAATTTTAAGTGGGCTCCCCACATTCGCAATTGGTATTTGTCAGTTAGGCTTGACCCTAACTGAAGGGAAATTAAACGGTATTTGTTCGTTTTATTGAACATTTCGGGATTTCCCTTAAACCATACAAATCAAAAAAACATTGTTCAGAAACCCCTCTGCTTTCTGAGAGGCGAATCTAAAAAATCTCAATCTCAGACAAGAAGGTCGAAGAAAAACACCCAAGGTTACACTATTTTTGCTTGCTAAAACCCGCATTCGGTAAAGGAGACGGTTTCCGCTAATGAGCATGGCCGTCACAATGAGAATCCCGGCTGTGATAGTGTGACGGGATCTTAATTGTTTCTTTCGGAAATCAACAATGTTTAGAAAGATTATGGTTGCTACTGTTTTAGCCGCTGCCGCCATGGGCGCCAATGCTGAGGACTTTTATCTCAAACCCGCGCCTAAAGGCATGGAAATGAATCTGCCGGTGACTGTTCAAAAGAGTTTTCCTAATGACAAGGCCCGCATCGTTTTTTCTGCGATGTTCGAGGCTAAGGACTTAGCGACGGCACAAAGTGAAGTCAATAAGACGATGGCCGATGCCCAGAAGGCAGTTAAAGATTTTTCTTCTCTTGCTCAGATCCGCAACGGCGGTTACTACACCCAGCCCATCTATACGAATCCGAAAAAAGGAGAGGCCCCGGTCATCTCCGGATGGCGTGCTCGTCAGAACATCATTGTCGAGACGGAAGATGTCAACGGCGTTGCCTCTTTAGTCCAGGTCGGTCAGCAGGCCAAGCTTGCCCTGGAAAATGTTTCTTACTCACTGAGCGATGAAGCTAAAGCGGCTGCTCAGGATCAGCTCTCAAAGGATGTCATTGAAGCCCTAAATAAGAAAGCCGAATCTATTGCCGTGGCCATGAAGGTCGCGCCGGACGCCTTACGCATTGAAAAACTCAATTTCAACTCCTTTGATGCTCCCGACGGAGCCGTCTTTGCAGCACGTTCAATGGGCGTAAATACTGCTTTTAAGAGTGTCGAGACCCCGGTTTTTGAAGCCGGCACATCTAATATGTCGATGTCCGTGACCGCCGTTTTAAAGACTGAGGCCGCCGAATAGCTCTTCAGTATTCACGGCTCGAAACGTATTAATCCATAGAAATTTGTCTAAAATAGGCCGTTAAAAGGGGAGGGCTGTCCGCCTTCTCCTTTCCGAAAAATAAACCTATTAAGGAGAAAAGGTTTGAAATCAAATTCTTCATATCCCATCCTGGCTAAAGAAGGTTGGGGAATCATCGGCGCCGCGATTTTTATTACGCTCTTGGTCTGGTGGCTGATCGGAGGGTTCATTTCCTTCATTTTCTTTGTTCTTTTGGTCTTTGTGATCCAGTTCTTCCGTGATCCTCCCCGAGCGATCAGCCAGACGCCGCACAGCGTTCTCTCCGGCGCAGACGGCAGAATCTGCAAAGTTCAAAAAGTCGAGAACCCTTACACCGGCAAGGAAGAAATTCTTATTTCGACCTTCATGAATGTCTTCAACATCCACTCCAACCGCAGTCCGATCGACGGTACGGTGGAAGCGATTTATTACAAGCCCGGCAGGTTCTTAAACGCCGACTTGGATAAGGCCAGTTCTGAAAACGAACGCAATGCCGTCATTATTAAGTCCGACGAAGGCCCCGTGATCACTTGTGTCCAGATCGCCGGATTAATCGCACGCCGAATCATCTGTCATCTCCATATCGGCCAGGAAGTTACCCGCGGTGAACGCTTCGGCTTCATCCGTTTCGGTTCCCGAGTTGATATTTACGTTCCCTTGAACTCCGAAGTTCTGGTTTTTGTCGGTCAGAAAGTTCGTGCAGCCGATACCGTGCTTGCGCTTTTGAATCCTCAGGAAGAAGAACCTGAAGTCCGGACTGAAGTTCCTGCCGTTGAAGCCGTCGAAGTGACTGATGCTGCTCCCGCTGACGCTGCTCCTGCCCTAGAACAGAAACCGACAGAAGAAAAGACTCAGCAGCAGGCTTAATAAGAAGGAGAACGCTTAAATGCCCTTACAGCGAGACAAAGCTAAACAGTTCCATACCCGTCGGAATTTCCGTCCCCATCCGCGTGTGACGCCGAAGGCAATTGTTCGCGAACGCATCGATACCGTTCGTAAGAAGGGGATTTATCTTCTTCCGAACTTGTTTACGCTTTCGAGTTTGTTCTCCGGCTTCTATGCCGTCATCATCGCGATGGCCGGTGACTTTGAAAAAGCCGCCATCGCCATCTTCGTATCCATGATTCTGGACGGATGCGACGGTCGAGTCGCTCGTTTGACTCACACCCAGAGTTCCTTCGGCGTTCAGTTTGACTCCTTGGCGGATATGTGTGCCTTCGGTATGGCGCCGGCTATGGTGGTTTATCAATGGGCGCTTCATGACCTTGGCCGCTTAGGCTGGGCGGCTGCGTTTGTTTACTGCGCCGGAGCGGCACTTCGTTTGGCTCGCTTTAACGCGAACGTGGACGTGGTTGACAAAGGCTTCTTCCAGGGTCTTCCTTCCCCTGCGGCTGCTGCGCTTGTGGCAGGTTTTGTCTGGCTTGCCGTGGATCAGAGAATGCCGGTTAACAGCGACTGGCTGCCTTGGCTGGCCATGGTCATTACGGTGTATGCCGGTCTAACCATGGTTTGCAACGCACCTTTCTACTCCGGCAAGAGCTTTCACTACAGTAAGAGCGTACCTTTCTGGGTCTTGATTGCAGCGGTGATCCTTCTGTTTGTTCTCTCAACTGATCCGGCGCTCATGGTCTTCATCCTTTTCTGCTTGTATGCACTGTCCGGTTTTGCTTACCAGTTTTATCTCTGGTACACAGGTCAGCCGAACCCGGTGATTCCTCATCGCACAGAAGTTGAATTGGACGAGCCTGCAGATCAGGTTAAGTAATCTAATTAGCGTACCTATAAACCCGAGCTCGACTCGGGTTTTTTTAACGAAATCCGTGGAATTCCTCGGATTTCGTTAAAAATTTTGACCATAATTTATTTTCCACAGTGTGAGCTTTCAGACCCCAAGCAAACTAAAATTGGGAGCAGATATCACTCGAAAAAAAGCGTAACTCGTCAGATGCTTTCGGGGATTCAGCCGGAGGTTCCGGCATGGAAAATGCGTTTATGCGAAAGTATCGCTGTCTATAGGTAAGGCAGCGAGCTTTACGCCGCTTTTGGGTGAGGCTCAGATCTCAACAATTTTTGTGACCAGATAGAACAATGACAACTGCAAGAGACAAGCTTTTTATTTTCGATACAACCCTTCGTGACGGAGAACAAAGCCCGGGCGCAAGCATGAGCCCGCAGGACAAACTCCGTATCGCCAAGCAGCTTGAATTCCTGGGTGTTGATGTGATTGAGGCAGGTTTTGCTGCTGCCTCGCCCGGAGACTTTGAATCCATCTGCGCGATCTCCAAGGTAATTCGTAACTCTACGGTTTGTTCGCTTGCCCGGGCAAATCCTTCCGATGTGAGAAAAGCCGGAGAGGCCATTGCCGCAGCCCCGAGACGCCGTATCCATACGTTCATTGCGACTTCTCCCCTTCACATGGAAAAGAAGCTCAATATGACGCCGGAGCAGGTCATCTCCCGTGCCGTTGAAGCGATTTGCATCGCAAAGGAATACACCGACGACATCGAATTTTCCTGCGAAGATGCTTCTCGCTCCCAGCCCGAGTTCTTGTATCGCATCATTGAGGCGGCAATTCGAGAAGGCGCAACGACGATCAATATTCCGGATACTGTCGGATATGCTGTTCCGTCCGAGTTCGGCGCCTTTGTTCGCGATCTGCGGGAACACGTCTATAACTCTGATCAGGCTGTTTGGTCCGTTCACTGCCATAACGACCTCGGACTTGCCGTAGCCAACTCTTTGTCCGGCGTGATCCACGGCGGCGCTCGCCAGATCGAATGCTCTATCAACGGTCTTGGCGAAAGAGCCGGCAACTGCGCTTTAGAAGAAGTCGTCATGGCGGTTAAGACCCGAAATGACTTCTTTAAGCTCGGTGTCGACATCAACACGCGTCAGCTTGTTCCGACTTCTAAGCTCGTTTCTTCCGTGACCGGTTTCCCGATCCAGCCGAACAAAGCTGTGGTCGGTTCCAATGCCTTCTCGCATGCTTCCGGCATTCATCAGGACGGCGTGATCAAACACCGCGAAACCTACGAAATCATGACCGCGGAAGATGTCGGCTGGACAAGCAATCGTATGGTTCTCGGCAAGCTTTCCGGAAGAAGTGCTTTCCGCCAGCGTGTTCGTGAGCTTGGCATTCCGACAAAGAGTGAAGCCGAGATCGATGACGCCTTTGCACGATTCAAAGATTTGGCAGATAGAAAAGTCCAGATCTTTGACGAAGATATTCAGTCTCTCTTCGATGCGAAGAATATCCAGCCTCAGGAAATTTCCTTCGTTTCTCTGAAACAGGAAAGCCAGACGGGCAAGACACCGGTTGCTGAAGTGACCTATATGGATCACGGAGAACAAAGGGTGGGGCGTGCCGAAGGCAACGGCCCTGTCGACGCAACATTCCAGGCTATTGAAAGCTGTGCCAAGAGCGGAGCAGAACTTTTGCTCTTCTCGATTAACGCTCTGACCAAGGGTGCCGAAGCTCAAGGCGAAGTGACGGTTCGCTTGTCTGTCGGCGGCCGAGTCGTTAATGGCAACGGATCGGACCCCGATGTGCTGGCGGCTTCCGCTAAGGCCTACTTAGACGCCTTGAATAAGCTGGCTAAAGTTGAAGAGCGCAAGAATCCTCAGTTCGATCATGAGCCGACTCCGTAAGAGCTGACTTACGAGTAGATTGACAGACGGGCGCTTCGGCGCCCGTCGCTGTAAGGAGAAACACAATGGCTTCAGACGCAGAAATGGCTTCCTATATTGCGGACATGCTCAATCCTTTGGGAGAGGTTCGGATTAAGAGAATGTTCGGAGAATACTGTTTCTACGTGAATGAGAAACCCGTCGGCTTTTTGTGCGATAACGAAGTTCTCGTTAAGACGAATGCAGAAATGAGAACCCTGTATCCTGAGATGCCGCAAAAGCTGCTTTTTGACGGAGCGGTCAATCCGATGTGGCTGATTGACAACCCGGACGATCGAGAAGCCGTCGAACGATACTTCGGTATTGCGGTAAAGATGCTCCCGGCACCCAAACCGAAGAAGCCGAGAGCGTTAAGGAAGCCCGCAAAAACACGAAAGTATCGGGACGGAGAAGGGTCGCCGTTGAATGATCCTGCCGTAATGGGCGACGAAACGACAGAAAACAGTGACTAAAAGTTAAGGATCTGATGGAAAACGAGGAGAAGGATTGATTTTTTAGATATAATCTCGACTCGTTTTAAACACGCTCCGGCGTATTTTCCGTCGGAGTCGCTCGTAACGCCGAAAGGCAAAGGAAAATAAAATGGCACAGACTACTGCTCAAAAAGCTGAAATCATCGAGAAGTTCGCTCAGTCCAAGGGTGATACCGGATCTCCTCAGGTTCAGGTTGCACTTCTGACAGCTCGTATCAACGAACTCACAGAGCACTTCAAAGTTAACCCGAAAGACCACCACAGCCGTCGCGGTCTTTTGAAGATGGTTTCCCGCCGTCGTAAGCTCCTTGACTACCTCAAGGGTCGTGACCTCGCAGCTTACAAGGCTTTGATCGAAGCCCTCAACCTGCGTAAGTAATCTTACCGGCATACCGATGAGCAGCGGTCCGCGGTTTTGTTACCGTTGACCGCTGTGTTTGTTTTTACAGATAAGAATTTTTTAAACCGGAACGTACGCGCGTTGCTGTATGTACGTAAGGCGGTGAGGACCGCCGAGTCGTAGATACCGCAATGTGCAGTTCCAAACATAAGGAAAAGAACGACATGACGATGTTCAATAAAGTAGTCAAGTCCTTTAAGTACGGCGATCACAACGTCCGTCTTGAAACCGGCGAAATCGCTCGCCAGGCCTCCGGCGCCGTGATCTGCGACATGGACGACACTGTCGTATTAGCCACTGTTGTTGCAAAGAAAGAAATTAAACCGGGTCAGGATTTCTTCCCTCTGACCGTTGATTACATTGAAAAGACTTACGCTGCCGGCCGTATTCCGGGAGGCTTCTTCAAGCGTGAAGGCCGTCCGAGCGAAAAAGAAACGCTCACTTCCCGCCTGATCGACCGTCCGATTCGTCCGCTGTTCCCGGAAGGTTTCTTCAATGAAGTTCAGATCATTATTCACGTCCTTTCCGTGAACCCCGAAGTTGATCCGGACATTCCTTCCATGATCGCAGCATCTGCAGCTCTGGCTGTTTCCGGCGTGCCATTTAACGGCCCGATCGCTGCTGCCCGCGTCGGCTACATTAACAACGAATATGTTCTGTGCCCGAACCTTTCTCAGATGAAAGATTCCAAGCTCGACCTCGTTGTTGCCGGTACGGAACGTGCCGTTCTGATGGTTGAATCCGAAGCCGATCAGCTCTCTGAAGAAGTCATGCTCGGCGCCGTGATGTTCGGCCACGAAAAAATGCAGGTTGTTATCGAAGCCATCGACGAACTCGTTGAAGAAGCCGGTAAACCGCTGTGGGATTGGGCTCCTGCAGAACGCAATCAGCAGCTTGTTGCGCTCATCAATCAGATCGTCGGCAACCGTATTCATGAAGCTTACGAGCATCGCAGCAAACAGGACCGCAACGAATGCCTGCGCGCGATCTATGACGACGTCAACGAAAAAGTTAACGCTGCTGTTGAAGTCGGCGAACTCGCTGAAATCGGTGAAAACGAAGTCGCAAACATACTCTTCGAAATGGAAGCTGCCCACGTCCGCGGCAAGATCCTTTCCGGCGAACCGCGTATCGACGGCCGCGACACTCGCACTGTTCGTCCGATCGAAATCCGTACCGGTGTTCTTCCGCGCGCTCACGGCTCTGCGCTCTTCACCCGTGGTGAAACACAGGCTCTTGTTGTCACAACTCTTGGCACGAAACAGGACGAACAGATCGTTGACGGTCTGACCGGTGAACAGCGTGAACGCTTCATGCTCCACTACAACATGCCTCCGTTTGCTACCGGTGAAACCGGCCGCGTCGGCTCTCCGAAGAGACGCGAAATCGGTCATGGCCGTCTGGCTAAACGCGCTCTAACTGCCGTTCTGCCGAACGAAGAAGATTTCCAGTACACCATGCGTGTGGTTTCCGAAATCTGCGAATCCAACGGTTCTTCCTCTATGGCGAGCGTCTGCGGCGGCTGCTTGTCTCTGCTGGATGCCGGCGTGCCTCTGAAAGACTTCGTGGCCGGTGTTGCCATGGGCCTGATCAAGGAAGGCAATAAGTTTGCCGTTCTGACCGATATTCTTGGTGACGAAGACCACCTCGGGGACATGGACTTCAAGGTTGCCGGTACCGATCACGGCGTGACTGCTCTGCAGATGGATATCAAGATTGAAGGCATCAGCAAAGAAATCATGCAGGTGGCTTTGGCTCAGGCGAAGGAAGGCCGCATGCACATCCTCGGCAAGATGCATGAAGCAGTTGAGGGTCCGAAGACCGAACTTTCTCCGTATGCTCCGCGTCTGGTTTCCTTTAAGATTAATCCGGATAAGATCCGTGACGTGATCGGTAAGGGCGGCGCTGTGATTCGTGCCTTAACTGAAGAAACCGGAACACAGATCAACATCGAAGACGACGGCACCGTCACGATTGCTTCCGTTGACGAAGCTGCCGGTGCAGAAGCCCGTCGCCGTGTTGAAGAGCTTGCCGCCACCGTTGAAGTCGGCAAGGTATACGAAGGTAAAGTTCAGAGACTGCTCGATTTCGGCGCCATTGTTCAGGTTCTGCCGGGCCGCGACGGTCTGCTGCATATCAGCCAGATCGCTCACGAACGCGTCAATCAGGTCAGCGACTATCTCAAGGAAGGTCAGACCGTTCGCGTGAAGGTTCTTGAGATTGATGACAAGGATCGTATTCGTCTTTCCATGAAAGCTTTAATTGAAAAGCCCGAACACAAGGAAAAGAAGGAAGAAACTGGTCAGCAGGAAGGCAATCCTGACATCATCAAAGGCTAATTTCCTTTGATTCTGATTTAGCAAATTGACAGGACCGGCGGCAAAAACCGTCGGTTTTGTCTTTCAATTTGTTTCGAAAACCTGTAATGACTGCTTCAGATGTCTTTGCCATAATGCAGCGATTCACTGATGCACTGTGACAATAAAAAATAGTAATGAAATTGAATGGAAACTCCCTCGATGAAGTACTGAAGAAGGAAGCTTTATCCGATGAGGATATCGTGTTCCTGCTCGGCCTGACGGAACCTGAAGACTGCAAGAAGCTTCAGGAAGCTGCTTATAAGAAGACAACCGAGCTTATGGGGAATAAGGTTTATTACCGCGGCCTCATTGAAGTCTCTAACGTTTGCACGGTTGACTGCCGTTACTGCGGCATCCGTAAAGATAATCATGGCGTTCATCGTTATACGCTCTCGAAAGAGGAAATCTTGGAGGCGGCGATGTTTGCTGCTGAAAACGGTTACGGAAGCATTTGCCTTCAGGCCGGAGAGCGTAATGATCCTAAGTTTGTCTCATTTATTTCAGATTGTTTGCGTGAGATTCATCGAAAGACAGTTTCAGAAAGTCTTCCGAACAGCCTCGGGATCACATTAAGTCTCGGAGACCAGACAAAGGAGGTCTATGAAGAATGGGCGGAGGCCAGCGGCAACCGACAGAATCTTCGATATCTTGCTCGCTTTGAAAGCTCGAACCAAGAGCTCTTTGACTTTCTTCATAACGTTCTGCACAAAAAGTCCAAACAGCTTGAACATCGCCTGCAGTGCCTTCAATGGCTTAAAGAGTGCGGTTATCAAGTCGGCACAGGCGTGATGATCGGCATTCCGGGACAGAAATTGGAAGACTTATGTTCGGATATTCGTTTGTACCAGAAGCTCGAAGCTGACATGATCGGAATGGGCCCTTATCTGATGAGCGAGGGCGGGGACCTGAAGTCCCTCGGACAGACGGAAAACAAGAAGCTTTTCCAGCTTTCTTTAAACATGATTGCGGTGACGCGTTTGGTGATGGGCAATATCAATATTGCGGCGGCGACTGCGATGCAGGTTCTTGATCCTCAGGGCCGAGAAACCGCCATTTCTTACGGCGCCAATGTCGTGATGCCGAATCTGACTCCGTTGCAATATCGCGAAGGGTATCAGCTGTACGACAAGAAGCCAGGACTCAAGGATGATCCGGAAACGTTCGGTCTGAAGCTGGAAGAACGCATTCAATCGAAAGGCAGAGAGGTCGGCTGGAATCTTTCCGGATCGTCGAGAAAGTGGCTCAACCGCACCGGCAATTCACAGGAAGGCTACGACGGCAAAAAGGGTGCCGGCGAGCAGTTCGTGGTGTGGATTAAATCCTCCGAGTCGTAAAACTACGAGTAAAATTCGGTATTTAGTTTCTACAACAGAGTATTGGAGTTATCTGATGCGCAGAAGTTTGGTGATTGCCAATTGGAAGATGAACGGCTCGGTCGATTTCATTGACCAATGGACGAACGTTTTCACAACTTTTTCTCCCGTGAGCACCGAATTAGCCGTGTGTCCGCCTTTTGTCTACATTCGCTATCTCCAGCAGAAATTTCTGACAAGCGCACTCGATATCAATGTCGGTGCGCAGGACTGTTCCGTTCACGAATCCGGTGCTTTTACAGGAGAGGTGAGCGCAGGGATGCTAGCTGACGTTAAATGTCCCTGGGTTATTGTCGGACATTCGGAGAGAAGACAGTATCACGGCGAGACGAATGAAATCGTTGCGGCAAAAGCCAAGATTGCCATCGAACACGGACTGCGTCCGATCGTCTGCGTCGGTGAAACTCTGGAAGAGCGTGAAAGCGGACGGACAAGCGACGTTGTGATCGGACAGCTCAATGCCGTTCTCGATGCGATCGGACCGGAAGCCTTGGTTACCGGAGCGGTGGCATACGAGCCTGTTTGGGCCATCGGAACGGGCAAAACCGCCACGCCTCAGCAAGCTCAATTAGTTCACGCCGAACTGAGGGATAGTGTAGAATCTCGGGATTCTCAAGCTGCTTCCGCGCTCAGAATTATTTACGGCGGATCCGTCAAGCCGTCCAATGCGGCAGAGCTTTTTGCCTGCAATGACATTGACGGAGGCCTGGTCGGCGGAGCTTCTTTGAAAGCTGCGGATTTTTATGCCATTGCCCAGGCCGCCAGCGGAATAGGGCTGATTTAATAACTGGATACAATTTATTATGCATTTGTTGATTACGGTTGCGGTTGTTCTGCAGGTGATTTCTGCAGTTGCAATCATTGTTTTAGTGCTGCTTCAGCACGGTAAAGGCGCCGACATGGGCGCAGCCTTCGGCGGCGGTGCCTCCGGTTCTCTTTTCGGAGCCACGGGAAGCGCTAACTTCCTTTCCCGTTCTACTGCTGTTGCTTCTACCATTTTCTTCTGCGCTACTTTAGCGCTGACCTTCGGCGGTCAGGTTCGTAAGGCTCCTGCTGCAGGCGGCGTTCTGTCTACTGTTACGACTGAACAGAAGGCTCCGGCTCAGCCTGCATCCCCGGCTCCTTCGACTAATACTAGTGATTCCACTAATAAGCCTGCACAAAATCAAATTCCGAGGTAGAATATCGTCTTTCGGTTCTGACGAAGACGGAAACGAAAGAAAAAGTTGATAAACAAGCCGTCGTGGTGAAATTGGTAGACACGCCATCTTGAGGGGGTGGTGACGAAAGTCGTGTGAGTTCGAGTCTCACCGACGGCACCAAAAATTTAAATGCCTTCGTGGTGAAATTGGTAGACACGCCATCTTGAGGGGGTGGTGACGAAAGTCGTATGAGTTCGAGTCTCATCGAAGGCACCAAGATTTGAAAGCCTGATTAACGTTGAGTTGTCAGGCTTTTTTCCTTTTCGGTTTTCTTCTTGCCGCTTACCGGTCCGATTGTGAAAGACGAACGGTCGGGCGAGTTGCGATTTGGGCGATTCTAGAGCGATACTCCCGCTTACTTTCAAATCGGGCAACTCCATACTCATGAAAAGCGAACTGATGGATACATTGTCGGAGCATGACCGGCTCGGAATTGCGCAACAGTTTGATTATTCGAAATTTTCGCTCTATTTACTCATCACACAATCAACCGCGATTGAAGGTTCGACCGTTACTGAAGTCGAGAATCAGCTCTTTTTTGATGAAGGGATTCTGCCTAAGAAGCGCAACCTATCTGAAGTGTTAATGAATCTGGACCTGCACAATGCTTATCAGCTGAGCATTCGGTTTGCTAAACAGCACAGAGACTACTCTCTTGGGTTGCTTAGGGAAATCAGTGCTGTGGTGCTAAAGAATACAGGAAGCAGCTATAACACCGCATTGGGAACTTTTGATTCTTCAAAAGGCGACTTTAGAAAGGTCAATGTCAGCGCCGGTTCTTCAGGCAAGTCTTATATCAATTTCTCAAAAGTCGAAGACCGGCTGGAGAAGTGGTGTTCTGAGGTCAACGAGAAACGTAATGAACTGTTGAAATCCGGAGACATTTACGGCAAGTACCTTTTTACCTTTGAGTCTCATCTTGACTTACTAACAATTCATCCGTGGGTTGACGGCAACGGCCGGACCGCCAGGCTCGTGATGAATCAGCTTCAGTTTGAATTAGGTTTGGTTCCGGCAAAGATACTCAAAGAAGACAAAGCCGATTACATTGATGCACTTATCAAAGCGAGAGAACATCATGATCCGTCGATATTTTCGTCATTTATGATGGCTTCGCACATTAGAAATTTGCAAGCCGAGATTAGAGAGTTTAAAAAATCTCAGGAAGTTACTTATGATCAGATGTTCTTCTCTTGATCTACTCGGGTTCATGACGCTTAAAATTGAAATACGCTATCGGCTAATTTGGACAGACGAGATTCCGCTGCCATTTTCAGATTTTCTGCATTGACAGTTCCTTTTTTCAACACCGGAGTAGAAGTGAAAGCTAAAGCAAAAGTTTTGGACGTTCTTCATTTGACAGGTAGAACTGCATCAACGGATCCTTTCTGAAAAAGAGTTCAAAGAGCTTTTGCGTCAGTTGAAGGAAGGCGAAAAAGATCCGAAGATTCTTTCAGCAAGACAAAAGTTGGAGAACCTCAAAACCTTATGGGAAAATTGAGCCACTCTGAACTCTGAACTTTATGCGCAATAGTAAGAACTGAGAAAATGAAAATCAAATAACTTACTTTCTTACAGTAAAATCTAAGGTCTGATAACTGAAATTTTGCGCTTCTAGATCTTCATTA
>NZ_GL883746.1 GCF_000205025.1 Parasutterella excrementihominis YIT 11859
AGCATATAGTACAAATAATTGAGAAACCTTTATTTATCTCAACCGCCCAAGGAAATTTATATGTTAAGTATCTGCATCGTTATTGCTTCGATTGCGGCAGCGGCGTACTTGATTTTCAAAAAGTACTATGCTCCCGGCGCTTTGTTATTTGTAGGCCTCATTACTTTAGGGGTAGTCGCCTGCATCAGCCCGGACCCTTTAATTACCGGCAAAAAAGCGACTCATCTTGCTGCCCTTGATGTCATTCAGATCTTTACCAACCTGCTTCAGACAAGAACAGCCGGTTTAGGTATGAACATCATGGCAATCGCCGGCTTCACTTACTTTATGGACCAGATCGGTGCTTCCGGCGCCCTGGTGAGATTAAGCGTTAAGCCGCTCAAGCTGATTAAAGCTCCGTACATCGTTATGACACTGGGCTTCATTCTGAGCTTAATCCTTAATGTTTTCATTCCGTCTGCAGCTGGCTTAGCCCTCCTGCTGATGGTCTCCCTCTACCCGGTTATGGTCATGGGCGGTATCTCCCGTCAGTCTGCCGCAGCAACCATCTTGGTCGGCGGCTGCTGTTGTTTTGGGCCGTCCGGCGGCAACAACCTTCTGGCTGCTGATCTCACAAAGATGCACGTCATGGACTTTTTCCTGAATGTTCAGTGGACCATCGGCTGGGTTGCTGTTATCGCTATGCTCGTTGCCCACTTCTTTATCCAGCGCTGGTTCGATAAGAGAGACCTCGCCAAAGGCATCCTGACTAAGGAAGACTTCGAAGTTCCTCAGCTGACTAAAGAAGACGCCAAAGCCGAAAACGCTCCGCTTTGGTACGCACTCTTCCCGCTGATCCCGGTTATCCTCCTGTTCGTCTTCTCTCCGCTGATGTACAAAGGCATCCGCATGGAAGTTGTGACTGCCCTGCTGGTCTCCACTTTCGTTGCCCTCATCCTTGACGGCATCAGAAGAATGAACCTCAAAGAATCCATCGGCACGATCAAGACCTTTGCTCAGGGTATGGGTAAGGTCTTTACCTCCACCGTCTTCCTGATTGTCTGCGCGGAAGTGTTCGCAGCTGGTTTAACGAAATCCGGCGGTATTGCTGAAATCATCAACTCCGTTTCCGGTATGCAGGCTGGCGGTTACGCTGTCTTCACCGTTATGTTCCTCATCGTCGTCGGTTCCGCCTTCGTGATGGGCTCCGGCAACGCTGCTTTCTTCAGCTTCGCTCCAATGATTCCGGATATCGCAGCCAAAGTTGGTTTGAACGCTGCATTCATGATTTCTCCGCTCCAGTTAGCCTCCGGTATGGCTCGTTCTTCCAGCCCGATCGCAGGTGTGACGATTGCTATTGCAGGTTTGAGCGGACTCAATCCGTTTGATTTGATCAGAAGATCCATCCCCGTCATGGTAATTGCCATTATCGCTACTTACCTCCGTTCGCTGATGCTGATCTAGTTTTAGACTGATCTGATTCAACAAGAGGCAGCCAGCTGCCTCTTGTTGTTTCTGCCTATCCGTTTTAAGCCGGATGGAACAGATGCCCTCCCTACATACAAACATCTTCATCACCTTTGTTCTCCGGCTTTTTCTTCTTCTTTTTGTTGCTCCACTGGTTGCCTTCAGCAGCCATACGGACAAGCTTCGGCTCGAATTTCGCCAGGACATCCACCAAATCTCTCTGGCCGTCGATCACCTTATTGATGTCTTTATAGACTTCAGGAGATTCGTCCAGGGTTCCTCCGATCAAAGAGATGCCCTGTTCCTTGAGGATCTTTTTCATATCGGCATGTTTCAAGGTTCTGAAAGCAGCCGCTCGGCTCATCACTCTGCCTGCGCCATGAGAACAGGAATTGAAAGATTTCGCATTTCCTTTACCTCGAACAATGAATCCGGGCGAACCCATAGATCCCGGCACCACACCTAACTTACCTTTGCCGGCCGGCGTTGCGCCTTTTCGATGCACAATGAGTTCTTCTCCGTCATACATCTCTTTCCAGGCGAAGTTGTGGTGGTTTTCTACAAAACCCAATACGCCGCAGCCTAAAGCTCCGATCACGCTCTCATGGATCAGCTCATGGTTGGCTTCAGCGTATTTACCGCAGAGCTCCATGGCCTCCCAGTAATCTTTTCCTTCCTGAGAATCTAATTCCAGCCAAGCCAAACGCTTTAAGTTCTCAGGCAGTTCCGGATGGAGCTGCTGAGCCAGTTCAGAGAAGTGATTCGCAACATGCAGGCCTAAGCCTCGGCTTCCGGAGTGAGACAAAAGCGCTGTATAGATCCCGGCCTTAATTTTTAAGGTCGGTTCATCAACGTCGTTCTCCACCATGAGCTTTCCGAATTCAACGAAATGGTTTCCGTGACCGCTCGTTCCCAACTGAGAAGCTGCACGCTTGAAATTCTCTTTGACGACGCCGGATTTCCTCCATAACGGATCCTCCATTACCTTGTGCGTACGCTTTCCGGGCTCGAACGTCACACCTACGCCGAAACGCGTTTCATCCAAAAGTGTTGCGCCGAATTTGCGGCGATCTTTTTCGAATTCTTCGTAAGGAATATCAAGAATCGATATTCTCATGCGGCAGGCAATATCCACGCCGACAGCATACGGAATCACTGCGTTTTTAGTCGCCAGCACGCCGCCGATCGGGAGACCGTAACCCTGGTGAGCATCCGGCATCAGAGCGCCTCCGACGGAAATCGGCAAACTAACAGCCTCATCCATCTGTTCAAGCGCTCTGGCTTCGACCTTTTCTGTGCCCCACAACTTCCAAGGTGCCTTTTCTTTCCTCTCGCTGTAAACGATTCGGCCACTTCGGAATTTCTCCAGTTCTTCGGCTGCAACTTTGAAATTTTCTCTAACTTCTTTCGGGATATCTACCTGCTCCAAGACTTCTGTCGGATTGGCAGATACCGCCAGTTTGCCGACCAGAGGTTTTAATTCAGAATCCTTTTTACCGGCTGCATAGGATTTTCCGAGGGCTTCATAGAGTTTTGCTCTGATCTCGGCAACTTTGGGAACTTTCAATTCCTCTAAATCTTTTCCTTTAATCATGATTCTCTCTCTTAAATTTAGGCACGTTGACGACCAGGCACTTTCCGTCTTTTTCTGTCTTTACTTTTTGACCTGTAAACAATTCCAGAACCTTGATGCAGCTTTCAAGATGCTCTGATGAGCCCTTGGTTAAAAAGCTCCCTCCTGCTGTAAAGAAAAGCGGAAGAATGATCTGGTCAGCTAAATGAGTTTCAATCGATGCTGATGCCGCAAGAAAACCTCTAATCTGTTTGCCGAGACTTCTTGCCAGTGCTTCAGAGGTGTCACCGTACTGAGCAATTTCACTGAATACCGTAGGATTCCGTCCTGTCGTCCTAACGATTACCGCAGCTCCCGGTTCCTCGATGTCGGGATTTTCAGTGATCTCCAATTCATCAAATTTAGGCGCGGAGCCCCCTGCCTTCAGGCAGGGCAGGAAGCGCCTCTTCCTTTCGAATTTCTGTTAAATAGGTTCGTCTCTTTTCCAGCAGATGCAGCTTCTTGCAGCTGATGCCGGCTGAAATTCGGGTTCCGTCAAGCTTCCGAACATCAAAGAACCCGGATGATCGACGGCCGAAAATGAAGCCTTCTTCTCCCTGGCAGGCAACTTTGTCAAAAAGACGGAAGCCTTTGACCTCAAAGGGAGCCTGATTGCGCTTTCGAATGCCGCCTTTGAGGATGGAGAGCTTGTGAATCTGCCGGTTGTTCCGGCGCGTCTGCTTCTGGAAGAAGAATTCGCAGAGCCTTTCGGCGCCGAGGTTGCCGGCGATGCAGAAAGCATCTGCACAATGCGACTTAGCGATGTCGTTCGCGATCCGTGCGTGCTTAGTCCGATAACCGTAGGTGTTGTTCACTTCCAGCTCAGGATGCGACGCCTTCAGGCGATTCAGCACCTCCGAGCGCATAATTCCCATGAAGGCTTCCGCGCGGAACGATTGTCCGCGCTTTGCCTTCAGCGT
>NZ_GL883747.1 GCF_000205025.1 Parasutterella excrementihominis YIT 11859
CTCCCCTGCCTGAAGGCAGGGGGCTCCGCGCCAAAATGTGATGAATTCGGCTGCCGCTTTTGAAATCGTTTTTATCCTGTTTTTATTTGGGAATTTTGTCCTCAAATACTATCTTGACCGCCGTCAGGTCCAATCGATCCTGAGGAATCGCGGGGCGGTCCCTCTCGCCTTCGCCGGCAAAATCTCTTTGGAGGCCCATCAAAAAGCCGCTGATTACTCGGTTGAGCGAATTAAGTTCGGTCAGCTCACTCGCATCACCGACTTAGGCTTTGTTTTAATCGCTACCTTCGGCGGACTGATTCAATGGATCTACGGAGAAGTCTACGGTTGGTTCGGCGCAGATATTTTGGCCCAGATCGTTATTATTTTGGGCTACGCACTCCTTTCTTCTCTGATCGACCTTCCCTTCTCCTGGTATTCGACATTTAGGATTGAAGCAAAATACGGCTTTAACACTACGACTCCGGCACGCTTCGTCAAAGACCTTCTTCTTTCAGGGATATTAAGTTTGATTCTAGGTATTCCCATTCTCTCGGCTGTTCTTTGGATTTGGAATGCAGCAGGAGCTTTCTGGTGGTTCTGGGCTTGGCTCGCCTACATCTTCTTCATTCTGGCGGTCCAATGGATATATCCGACTTTTATCGCTCCGCTCTTTAATAAATTTACTCCTCTGCCCGAAGGCGAACTCAAAAGCCGATTGGAGGGACTGCTTAGCCGAATCGGGTTTGCCTCTAAGGGCCTGTCTGTTATGGATGCCTCTAAACGAAGCGCCAAGGGGAACGCCTACATGACCGGTTTTGGGAAAAATAAGCGCATTGTATTGTTCGACACACTGCTCAGCAAAATGACGCCGGAAGAAACCGAAGCGGTCTTGGCTCACGAACTGGGACATTACAAGCTGCACCATATCTATAAGATGATGGCTTTCAGCTTTATCTTCTCGCTGCTTTTCTTTTGGATACTCTCCGTCCTTGCGGAATGCTCATGGTTCTATGAAGGCTTAGGGGTCAACCTTTCGCACGGAGCAAGCCACGGAGTCGCCCTGATCCTCTTCTCTGTTGCGGTTCCGGTTTTCTTGTTCCCGCTTGCTCCTCTGACGAGCCTGTTTTCACGCAAACATGAATTTGAAGCCGACGCGTTTGCCGTCCGGTACAGCAGCGGAAGTGCCCTCATTAGTGCATTAGTCAAGCTTTTCTCCGACAATGCCGCTACGCTGACACCTGATCCGCTGTACTCGGCCTTCTATTCTTCTCATCCGGATGCAGCGATCCGAATTGCAACGATCCAGAAAGAAATGAGTAAGTGAGAGGCTATGAAAGAGCAGGTTTGGTTTAAAGCGCGTGTTATTTCTTCGCACGGCAAACACAGCTTTGTCGAAAAGGAAGACGGCACGGTTCTGGAAGCAACCCGAAAAGGTAAAAAAGTCGACCTGGCTGTTGGCGATATCGTTGAATGTTTGCAAACGTCCCCTGAACAAGTTTCGATCCAAAAAATCGAACCAAGACGATCTTTGCTTTATCGCAGCGACGAACTAAGGACCAAACCTCTAGCTTCCAACATTGATCAGGTTGCCGTCGTCTTTGCGACACGGCCATCCTACAACCCCCATTTCATCTGGAAAGCAATGCTGGCGGCTGAAACAGCTGATATCCATATCCTTATGATACGGAATAAGACCGACTTTACAGCTGACGAAGCCCTTGTCCGCCCCTTCATTGAACAGCTCAAAGAGCTCGGGGCCGAGGTTGTGGAGGTTTCCGCAACTACAGACCCGGAAGGCACTGTTAAGTCCCTCGAACCTCTTTTTAGAGGCAAAGTGACGCTTTTGATCGGGCAATCCGGTATGGGAAAATCGACCATTTTGAATCTCTTAGTCAAAGACGCAGGCCAAAGGACCCAGGAATACTCAGTCGCTTTGAACCTCGGAAAGCAAACTACCACGGCAGTTCGGTGGTTTAACTATGAGGGCGGTGCTATTGTTGACTCCCCTGGGTTCCAGGAGTTCGGTCTTTCTCACTTAACGCTTAATGACATTATGCGGGGTATGCCCGAGATCAGAGATCGGGTGGAATACTGCAGATTCACGAATTGCCGCCACTTAAATGAACCCGGCTGTGCGGTTAAGACCGCGGTAGATAAAGGCGAAATTGATCCTGAACGCTATGCTTTTTACAAAGAGCTAGCCGAAAAAGCCATCGCCGCAGAGAAAAACAATTATTAAGAAATTCACCTCCATATCCATTCTCCGGCGGAAGCCGGCTATTTTTTCTAGAACTTTTTACGCTCCCTCATCCGCATAACGATTGTCTACATATCTGGTCAAAACACTTTTCATGCCCAAGGAAATTAAGAGAAATCATCGCATCAACATGCGATTCTTGTACGAACAATTAGCTTTAAATACCATATTTAAGGTATTTTAAGAAGAAATGCATAAAGACAATAAGTGATACAAGATAATATTAAGAAAAAGTAAGCACATTAAGTGTCAAGACTTTAATTACCAAAATAGTCGTTCACCGACAAAATCATCCAAATGCCGTTGTTGAGCAGACAAATATTTGTTATACAAATTAAAATCTCCTATAACCATTGAAACTGTTGGCTTACCAAATTAGTTTTAAAACTGACAAATGCTTTCTTTCCGTTAGCCCACAAAGGAAATTACATTTGCTATTACAAATTATTACATTTTAGTTCGAATTATTTTCCACATAAATTAAGTTTTTATAAAAATTCGTAAGGCCAATAACGACGGGCTTTCTAGTAATAATCCATATATATTTTTACTAGGACTTAATTGTTTTTTTGAACAATTATACCGTCTTTATGGTATGCATTAATATGGGTTTCTACTTGCCCACCTCGGGAATTCCCGATATGATGAACACATCGAAAACGAAAACACAGTTAGTTTTCAACAGCAAGATTAGAACAGTTACATGGGAGATAGAAAATGTTAAGAACTCGCCGCACACCGAAAGACAGAGCAGCCTTCCCGACCGAATTGCCGTCCGGACTCAGAATTCCTGCCGGTGTCTCTCCTGAAACCTATGCTTCTCACCGAGACGTTTTATCCGTCCTGCTTCTTCGCTTTATGACCAGCCGCCTTCGCGCGATGTATCAGGCTTATGACGGAGATCTGACGCTCTGCCTGGTTCTCGGTGAAATCGCTTCCCGCAATACCGAACGCTTCTATGACGAACGCCGGGGCTACCAGCCCGCTTCCTTCAATGGCCAAAGACAGTACCTGCCCTGCAACGCCCTTTCAATTTCGGACGTTACCGGTATCCCGCGTGAAACCGTTCGCCGTAAGCTCGCCAAGCTCGTTGACCTGGGCTGGATTGAAAAGACTCCTGACGACATGTACGTCATCACCGACCGCATCGGTACCGTCTTTGCCGCCTTTGACGACAGCCAGACTTACGATCTGATGAGAACCAGCGAACAGATCAAGAACGTTCTTCAAAGTTAGTTGACTTAGAAGTAGCTGATTTTTCCAAAGCTTGAATGAATTGACCTCCGAAACCGGAGGTCTTTTTTTTGCAGCGGCCTAATCGAGTAGGGGAAGCTTTCACCTACCCCT
>NZ_GL883748.1 GCF_000205025.1 Parasutterella excrementihominis YIT 11859
ACCGCCAACACCGAACGCTGCAAAGACTACGTCATGAACTCCATCGGTATCGTTACACTCCTGAAGCCGCATTTCGGCTACCAGAAGTGCGCCGCTATCGCCAAGGAAGGCTACACAACCGGTAAGTCTCTGCATCAGATCGTTGTTGACGAACAGCATCTGATGACTCAGGCTGAATGGGATGCCACATTCAATACTCAGAACTTGATTCATCCGAAATTCGTCAAGTAATTGAGTTCAAGATTTCGGCAGCGGATTCCGCTGCCGAATTTTCAGCGCTCGGAGCAGGTTAAAAAAAACATGTTCTTGCTTCGATTCAAGGGTCTTTGGCGACCCGTCAATAATTAACTAAGCCAACATCTGGGGGAGTACGGTTAACCGCGTACTTTCTTTCGGAGGATTTATGGATATCATGGTTATTCTTCAGATTATCGTTCTGCTCGGCGCGATCTTTGTCGGTGTGCGTCTCGGCGGTATCGGTATCGGCTACGCCGGCGGTGCCGGTGTTCTCATTCTCGGTCTGTGTTTAGGCATGAAGCCGGGTAACATTCCTTGGGACGTGATCCTGATCATTGCATCCGTGATCTCGGCCATTTCCGCCATGCAGCTCGCAGGAGGCTTGGACTACCTCGTTTACATCGCTGAAAAGATTCTCTACAAGAATCCTAAATACATCAACTATCTGGCTCCGCTGGTTACCTATGTTCTGACGATTTTCGCTGGTACAGGTCACACCGCTTTCTCGATGATCCCGGTTATCGTTGAAGTTGCTAAAGGCCAGAACATCCGCCCGAGCGTTCCGCTGTCTATCGCTGTGGTCGCTTCTCAGATCGCTATTACAGCTTCTCCGGTTTCCGCCGCTGTTATTTACATGACAGGCGTTCTCGAACCGTTCGGCTGGAGCTATCCGACTCTGCTGGCTGTTTGGCTTCTGACCACATTCTTAGGCTGCATGGTCACTGCTTTCATCATGACGATGTTCTGCAAGATGGATCTCAGCACCTCTACGGTTTACCAGGAACGTCTTAAAGAAGGTCTCGTTAAGCCTCCTGTCGGCATGCAGGAAATCAAGATCACTTCCTCTGCCAAGCTTTCCGTTTGGATCTTCCTTATCGGCGTTATCGCAGTTGTCTGCTACGCATCCGCTATTTCTCCGGCTATCGGCCTGATCAAACCGGTTATCGTCACACGTGACGCAGCCATCATGAGCTTGATGCTTACCGTCGGCGCTCTGATCACGGTTTTCTGCAAGGTCAAACTCGGCGATATCGCTTCCACATCCGTTTTCAAATCCGGTATGGTTGCCTGTATCTGCGTTCTCGGTGTTGCATGGCTCGGTGATACATTCGTTTCCGGTCACACCGCTCAGATCAAGGCTTTTGCTTCTGAAACCATCAGCCAGTATCCGGCTCTCCTCGCAGTTGTCTTCTTCTTAGCCGCTATGCTCCTGTACTCTCAGGCCGCTACTGCTAAGGCGATTACTCCGACAGTGGTTGCTGCCCTCGGTATCACAGCCGCTCATCCGGACAACGCTTACATGCTGGTTGCCTGCTTCGCCGCTGTTTCCGCGCTGTTCGTTCTCCCGACATACCCGACACTCCTCGGCGCTGTTCAGATGGACGACACCGGTACAACACGCATCGGTAAGTGGGTCTTCAATCACTCTTTCTTCATCCCCGGCGTTCTGGCGATTTTCTTCTCCGTCGCTTTCGGTTTCGTTGTCTGTGGCTTCATGTAATCCGCTGATCTAACGTACCCTTAAAGGGATATAAGAAAAGGGCCTCACATTGCGAGGCCTTTTTCTATGCTCAAAATCACCTGATTGTTACGAAGAATTACATAACAAATCAAAGCCTATTTGTTAGATTAAAAAATATTCTTAATAAAGATCAATGAATTCATAGAGATAAAAAAATTAGTTAATGATTTTTCCGTCGCATATGGTTTACCCCATAAGTTTGGGGTAAACCATATATTTTTTTTGTGCAAACGATTACAATACTTCGCAGCAAACAAGAGCCGGTTCGCAGTGTGTTGAGTAGCGTTCGGCTCTGTCTGCATCGGATGACTGTGTGGACCAACGGTTTTATACCGACACGGTTATTTTTCAAATCCTACTTCGAGATGAAGCGGGATATAAATTTTTGAGGAGACCTGAATGGCTCGTATTGAACATGATTTTATCGGCGACTTAGAAGTTCCTGCCAACGCTTACTATGGCGTCCAATCCCTTCGCGGCAAAGAAAACTTCTTCATCACTGAAGAGAAGAACAACCAAGAAATCTACTTCATCATCGCTTTTGCTTATGTTAAGAAAGCAGCTGCGATGGCTAATAAGGAACTCGGCGTTGTTAAACCTGAAGTTGCCGATGCAATGATCTGGGCTTGCGATCAGCTCATCAACAACACTGAAAAATATCGTGACCAGTTCATCACTGACTGGCTGCAGGGCGGAGCAGGTACTTCCACCAACATGAACGCTAACGAAGTTATCTCCAACCTCGCTATCGAACATCTCGGCGGTAAGCTCGGTGACTACTCCATCGTCAACCCGAACAACGACGCAAACTTCGGTCAGTCCACAAACGACACATACCCGACCGCTATTCATCTGAGCTGCATCCTCCGCTCCAACGTCCTTATCAAGGCCGCTGAAGAACTCCGCGACGCACTCTATGCCAAGGCTAAAGAATTCGATCAGACTCTGAAGATGGGCCGTACCCACCTCCAGGACGCTGTTCCTATGACTCTGGGACAGGAATTCCACGGCTGGGGCTTCACTATCAATGACGAAATCGAAAACCTGCGCGCTGCTCAGGAACACCTCAAGATCGTCAACCTCGGCGCTACCGCTATCGGCACTACCGTTACCGCTGCCCCGGGATATCCGGAACTTGCTGTTAAGAACCTTGCCGAACTGACCGGCATCGACTTCAAGAACAGTGAAGACCTGATCGCTGCTACCAGCGACTGCGGCGCTTACATGACTCTGTCTTCCGCCATCAAGGGTCTGGCAGTTAAGATGACTAAGGTCTGCAACGACATTCGTCTGCTTGCCTCCGGTCCTCGCTGCGGTCTAAAGGAAATCAATCTTCCTCAGCTCCAGCCGGGTTCTTCCATCATGCCAGGTAAAGTTAATCCGGTTGCTGCTGAAGTTGCTAACCAGGCCAGCTTCCTTGCTATCGGTCTCGACACAACAGTGATGCTTGCTGCTTCTGCCGGCCAGCTCGAACTGAACGTTATGGAACCGGTGATCACTTTCGCTCTGTACACACAGATGAAAGTTATGACCAACGCATGCGACACACTTCGCACCAAACTGGTTGAAGGCGTCACCGCCAACACCGAACGCTGCAAAGACTACGT
>NZ_GL883749.1 GCF_000205025.1 Parasutterella excrementihominis YIT 11859
ATAATGAAGATCTAGAAGCGCAAAATTTCAGAGCCCGATGCCAATAATCATCGGGATTCTGTTTGTCCGTCACAGCCGTAAATATATAGCATTCTAAATAATAATTTATCGGCTGAGTCTGCGAGTAAAGGCCCAGGTTAGGAACTTTTCCATTGTCATAGCCTAAGTCAGAACTGAAACCGGTCGCTAACTTTCTCTGCGTCGTGGTGTCTTCTGCAACTAAACTGAGATTACTGAAAACAAAATCATGAATCCGGCTTAAGTGAAAACGAGTGCAGACCATCGAAAGTCTAAAGTTTGCTAGGGAAAACAATAGGATGTTTCATCGGAAATAAAGGTTCTCTTTCCGAGAACTAATTAAAATTTATTCCACATTATGAGAGCACTTATCACTATTGGTAAGGCTATCGATTTATTAAATATTTCTTCCCAAGGTTCAAACTATGGATTGGCTCGTTTCTTTGTGGAGCGATTCAAATTCGGTCGGGCATATTCTTTTGGTTTATGCGATCGTCATCACGGTCGGTTTGCTGCTCGGACGAATCAAAATTTTCGGAATCTCGCTCGGCGTCACTTTTGTGCTCTTTGCCGGTTTAGCGGCTGGTTACTTCGGCTTTACCGTAAACACGACGGTTCTTCATTTTCTTCGTGACTTCGGCCTGATTCTTTTTGTTTTCTTTATCGGCCTTCAAGTCGGACCATCGTTCTTTTCATCCTTCCGAAGCGGCGGTGTTCAGCTGAATCTGCTTACGCTTTTAGCAGTATTTCTGAGCTTGGCTGTAACGGTCGGTCTTTATTTCGCATTTTCGGACACTGTTTCGCTGCCGCAGATGCTCGGCGTTTACTTCGGTGCCGTGACAAATACACCGGGTCTCGGTGCCACGCAGGAAGCATTAAACATGCTGGATTACAAAGGCGAAGATATTGCCGTCGCCTATGCATGCGCCTATCCGCTCGCCGTTGTGGCCATCATCGCAACGTCTATCTGCCTGCGCTTTATCTTCCGTATTGATCTCAAGGAAGAAGACCGCATGTGGGAAGAATCGGAAAAAGAAAACAACGAAGCCCCTATCTTCTTCCACGTCAAAGTCACAAATGCGGCTTTAGAAGGTAAACAGCTGGAGCAGCTCCGCAACTTTATCGGCCGTCCCTTTATCTGCTCTCGATTGCTGCATGACGGAACGATTATTAGTCCTCATGCTAAGGACACGGTCCACGTCGGCGACGTGATGCGTATTGTTGCTTCCGCTGAAAACAAAGATGCCATTACGGTTTTTTGCGGTTCTGAAGATAAAGATGTCGACTTGGCAACGGAAAGTTCTCCGATTACAGCGCGCAATATTCGTGTGACCCGAAGCGCCATGAACGGCTTGACTGTTCATGACCTGCACTTAAGTCGCTACGACGGTGTCAATATCACGCGTATTTTCCGCGCTGGTATGACGCTTTTTCCGTATCCGCATCTTCGTTTTCAGATCGGTGACGTGGTCTACTGCGTTGGTCCGGAACGCTCAATTCGCCGTTTGGCCGACAAACTCGGCAATCAGGAAAAGAAACTGGACCATCCGAACCTGATTTCTATTTTCCTCGGTATCGCAGTAGGCATTCTTTTCGGCAGCCTTCCGATCGCTATCCCAGGAATGCCGGTTCCTCTGAAATTAGGCTTGGCAGGCGGTCCGCTGATTGTTGCGATTTTGCTGGGCTACTACGGTCCGAATTTCAAGCTCATTACTTACACCACGGCATCAGCCAACCTGATGCTTCGAGAAATGGGCATCGCATTGTTCCTTGCAAGTGTGGGTCTGGCAGCCGGCCGTCCTTTCGTCGACGCAATCCTCGAAGGCAACGGGCTCCTCTATGCCTTCCTCGGTTTGTTTATCACGATTATTCCTTTAGTGGTCATCGGAAGTATCGCCCGCAAGGTCTATAAGATGAACTACCACAGCATCGTGGGCATGATTGCCGGCGCGACGACCGATCCACCCACGCTGGCCTATGCCAGCACACTGACGGAAAAGAATGTTTCTGCAGTTGCATACTCCACGGTTTATCCTTTGGCGATGTTTCTGAGAATTCTTTCAGGCCAGTTTGTATTGCTCATCCTCTGGCAGTACGTCAGTTAAAAGGCTCATTTGCTGAACCCAGGTCGGTCGATTTTGGACGGCCTTTATTTTTGCTTCTTGATTGCACGGAAAGGTCCGTGTCCAGTCAAGGTCTAACGCGGTAAAATCAAAACTTATGCTCGCCCCGCTTATTTGCGGGAAATTTAATATTCACGGGATTAGTTTAGAACCATGTTTACAAAAGTCCGTACTCGCATTGCTCCGAGTCCTACAGGAATGATGCATTTGGGAACCGCTCGTACTGCGATTTATTGTTGGGCCGTTGCCCGTCATTTCGGCGGTGAATTCCTTCTCCGTATTGAAGATACCGACCGCGAGCGCTCCACTCCTGAAGCAACTCAAGTGATTCTGGACGCAATGAAGTGGCTCAACCTCGACTATGACAACAAGGAAGTGGTCTATCAGATGAACCGTCTTCCTCGTTACAAAGAAGTAGTGGATCAGCTCTTGGCTAAAGGCTTGGCCTACAAGTGCTATGCCACAAAGGAAGAGCTCGATGAGATGCGTGAAGCACAGAAAGCCCGCGGAGAGAAACCTCGCTATGACGGCCGCTGGCGTCCTGAAAACTGTGTCGGCAAACCTATTCCCGAAGGCGTCACTCCGGTTATCCGTTTCCGCAACCCGGACGACGGCGTTGTGACATGGGAAGACGGAGTTTACGGCGAAATTACCGTTGCAAATTCTGAATTAGACGACCTCGTGATTATGAGAGGCGACGGCATCCCGACTTACAACTTTGCCGTTGTTGTTGACGACTGGGATATGCAGATCAGCCACGTCATTCGCGGTGCTGACCATATCAACAACACTCCGCGTCAGATCAACCTTTACAACGCTATCGGCGCACCTCTGCCGACGTTCGCACATCTGCCCTTGATCCACGGTGAAGACGGCCAGAAGCTTTCTAAGCGCAACGGTACCGTCAGCGTTCTGCAGTACAACGAAGAAGGCTACCTCCCGGAAGCCTTGTTCAACTATCTCGCTCGCTTGGGCTGGGGCCACAAAGACGACGAAAAATTCACTCGCGAACAGCTGGCCGAATGGTTTGAGCTTTCCGACTGCAGCCGTTCTCCGGCCCGCTTCAGTATGAAGAAACTGGACTGGCTGAACCACGAATACATCAAAGGATATGACGACAAGAAGCTTGCAGAACTTGTCAAACCGAGAATTGAAAAACTCGGCGGCGATCTGAGCCTGGTCAAGGACCTTCCCGGCGTTATGGCTCTTCTGAAGAGCCGCGAACCGACCCTGCAGGCTCTTGCAAAGGCAGCAATGCTGTTCTGCCATAACAATCCGGTTGATTCTTCTTCTCTGCCTGCGCAGCTCAAGGATAAGGAAGACGCTTCTTTCGAAGCGATGGCTGCTTTCGTCCGTAAAGCTCCTTCCATCGAATGGAAGAAAGAGAGCATTTATGGCTTAATGAAAGAAATCATGGATGAGCAGGGCGTCAAAGTTTTGCACCTTGCAATTCCTCTGCGCGTTTTGGTGACAGGCGCTGAAAAGACACCGTCCATCGACGCAACCCTTGAACTGTACGGTCAAGAGCGCGTTCTTACCCGCCTCAACGAAGGTATGGAGAAGTGGGCCGCTCAGAGAGCCGGAAACTAATTTTTACTTTTTAGAATGCGATTTTCGGGGATAGAGTTGACAAGATCAAAAATGTCCCGTAATATCGCACTTCTTTCGGGGGTATAGCTCAGCTGGGAGAGCGCTTGCA
>NZ_GL883750.1 GCF_000205025.1 Parasutterella excrementihominis YIT 11859
ATTCGAGGGTTCAAATCCTTCTTCCCCTGCCAAAGTTTGTGCGCCCATAAGCGCCCATCAATGCCCTAACTCAAAAAGAATCAAGAATTCTCCTTGTTTTTGGCACTTTTTCGGCCAAATTTACAATTTACTACAACCTCAATCTGTGCCCTTTAGTGCCCATCACTGCCCAAAGGTGCCCTTGAATGCCCACGCTTTTTGGTTACCGTTTGGATGACTTTTTGAGTTCTATTATCTCTGCATCGTTGAACACCAAAAAACGCCCAAAACCAGCATAGGTGACTTTTTTGAGTTCTATTATCTCCGCATTCTTGGATACCTAAAAATGCCCAAAACCACTAAAACTCTAAGTGAAAAACAAGTTCAGAGCCTCGTCTCAAAAGCCGCTGATGGGACATATGCGATCGGCGGAGTTGAAGGTTTATGCGTTCGCATTCGAGATAAAAAATGTACCTATGTCCTCAGATATTCATTAAACGGTACTCGGCATGCATTAACACTGGGAGACAGATCCGTATTATCTCTGTCTGAAGCCAGAAAAATTGCCCTTGAAAAGAAATTGTTGATTGTGAAAAATCAAGACCCGGTTGCATTAAGAAAACTGGAACGATCATCAAAACAAACACAACCACCGAGAAAAAATAAAAATTTTGAATTTGTAGCAAAACAGTTTATTGCTGAACGTCAAAAAAACGGTTACTGGCGTTACAACCGAAAAAATGGCGCGTTGCAAAGCATGAGGTTGTTGGAGCGGTACGCATTCCCAAAAATTGGTGAATTGAGTGTCAATTCTCTAACGTCAGAGATAACTTGGAACCTTATTAAGCCTATTTGGACGACCAAAACCAACACCGCTCAAAAACTCTTAACTTTGGTTCGCCAAATATGTAACTGGGCCATCGCACATAATATCCGTCGGTTCAAAGACAACCCTGCCGATTTGAAGACATCTCTCGGAGTCTTATTAGAACCCCTTAAATACGCAAGGAAACCTAAGCAAAATCACGCCGCAGCAAGCGTTGAAGATTTGCCGGAAATATTTGCTCGCCTTCATAAACTGCATTCAGTTTCAGCCAAAGCTGCCGAATTTGCAATTCTCACAGCTGCAAGATCTTCTGCTGTTAGATTTGCAACATGGGATGAATTCGACCTAGAGAAAGGGATTTGGAGAATTCCATTAGAACACGACAAATCAAAACTTCAAAAAAGAGACAGAACTATCTTTCTCAGTAAAGAGGCCATCGCCTTATTAAAAAATCTATGTCGTTTGCCGGAAAGTCCTCTCGTATTTAATGGCTATAAAAATAAACCATTGAGTGATGCGACTCTTCTTATGGTTTTAAGACGTTTGCACAAAATCAGAAAGAAGGAAGACAACGTTGGTTGGATCGACCCCACCAAAACTAGACTCTTAGGAAAAGAATGCATTATCACTATACATGGAACAGCCAGAGCAACTTTTAAAACTTGGGCAAAGTCTGATGTATTCAAAAATAATCGTCGTTTTGATCAAGAAGCGGTCGAGCTATGTCTCCTGCACTCAAAGAATGACGGTTATAACGGTGCCTACGACCGAGCAATTTTGGCCCGGGAGCGAAGATTCATCATGAAAGAGTGGGCCAAATATTGTTTTTCAAAAACGGCTTGATGAAAAGTTTCACCGGTGAAACTTTTCATCTCATCCCCTATCAACCTTTGCACTAAATTTCATGCTTAAGAACAAGATACTTCATGTCCGCCTATCTGAAGAAGACGCCCATAGATGGTTTAAATTAGCAAAAGCTCAGGGTGTCACCTCCTCCGTCCTTTCCCGAAGGTTAATACAAACTTTTTTAAATGATCACTCGCAAACTGAAAATTTTCGAGAACTTGAACCGATCGAACCTACTAAATCAACATCAAGGAAAATTTTAAAAATCCGTCTCACCGAAAATGAATATTTCAACTTTTCCAAAGTTTCAAAGCAGTTATGTATGAGCAACCAGGAATGCTTAGTAAGAGTTGTTAGAGCTTTTCTTATGAATGGGTATGTAATCTCTGAAAATGAAAGCGAGGCCGTCAAATTGTACGTTCAAGAACTAAGAAAAATTGGCGTGAACCTTAACCAAATTGCCAAAAGAATCAATGAGGCTGCCGCAGTGGAAGTTTCATCTGACCTCGTCAGAGCAGCCCTATCAGAGATTCATGCAGTAAAAGAAAAAATTCGAATTCAAGAAAACCAAATAGAAAACTTTTTAAAGCAGACTCGTGGACGTTCAAAGATAGACCTTCAGATTTAAGGCTATCCGGGACAAATTTTTCGTCATCTTTTATCAACTCGTTTCACTAGAGATAATTATGAAAACCTCTACAAGGATCACTCTTGTCAAACGTGTAGCCGATGGCTTTGAAAAGCTCAGTATCGGTGCCTTGGTACTTGGCTTATTTCAATTCAACTACTATGCTATAGCTGTAGGGATTAGCTGTTTTTTAATTTCATTGACTCTTACCTATATTTCGGAGGAATTCAAATGAACGGAGTTTGGCTTTTGTTTACGGTCTTCTGTATTGCTCTAGCTGCATTTGGGTTTTATCTTGCTTTTACCCTAAAAAATAAACATCGTTAGAGCTCTAAAATTATGCTCTCAAAAAACAGCTTTGCTTACTTTATTCTTACCTCTCGACTACTTAGCTTTCAAATAATCTACAACGAACCAAAGTAATGTAGCTTAGCGCTCGAAAAGTTTCACCGGTGAAACTTTTCGCCTATTCCGGTTTTTGGATTTTCAATCATTCCTTCAGCAGTTATCCACAATCCGTTTACGAGGATTGTGGATAACTGCTCTGACTGCTGAGAGTTGTCCTCATTTTCCGATGGTGAACGCTTGTCTCCGAAACTGGCCGTAGTGAACCGAGAGAAAATTGTGGGCAACTCGGAGCCCGAAAAGTTTCACCGGTGAAACTTTTCATTCCCCGAAATTGAAAATTTCGACCGCAAAGCGGTGGGCAGGATAGCCAAAAATCTCCAGATTTTTGACCTTCGTTAGAAGGTGCGTTGCATTTTCGCGGCCTAAATGTATACATTTGGGCCCAAAATGCGATCCTGCCCTAGCACTCTCCTCCCCCGTTCAGCAGTTATCCATGATCCGTTTACAAGGATTGTGGGGAACTGCTCTGACTGCTGAGAGTTGTCCTCATT
>NZ_GL883751.1 GCF_000205025.1 Parasutterella excrementihominis YIT 11859
CAAATGAAACCGATGATTGCCGTTTCAAATCTAAGGCTTTCCGGTGCAGATTCCATTGAAGCCTACCTCGAAGAACGATCTTTTGACAGGTTATGTGAACAGGCTCGTTTAGTGGTCTTTGACTGGGAAAGTTTCCGGAGGAAATCGTTATGTTAATGAATAATTCGGAGTGGAAAAAATGAAAAAAATTTCAATCATGAATCAAAAAGGCGGTGTAGGCAAAAGTATGCTAGCCAGCCAATTTGCCTTTTATTGCGCTCTTAAACTCAATCTTCACGTTCTCTTTGTGGACTTAGACCAGCAAGGGAATTCGACCAAAGTTTTACGCTCCAGCGGCTTGGCAAAACAATCCGCCAAGACTGCCGGCCAGTTGATTTACAACGGTGGAACAATTCCAGAAAAGGACGAATTCCTCATCGTCGGTGCTGACCCGTTATTGGCTCATTTGGAATCGGAAGGTAAGGCAAGTTATAACAAATTCATTAAAAATTTTTATCTCACGCTTAACGAAATAAAGGAAAATTACGACGTTTGCATTTTTGATACCAGTCCTACTCCGGATGTTCGGGCTGTCTGCGCCTTAGCCTTATCAGATTACGCCATCAGTCCAATAGAACTAAATCAAGAAGCTTTGGACGGAGTCCAGGCCTTGTACAAAGATATTGAAAAAGTGCAGGCGATCAATCCCGAGCTCAATTTTTTGGGTTTGCTGCCTAATCGCGTAGTGAGCAATCCGTTTCAGAAAGAAAACTTACGAGACTTGGTTTTGGCATACGGCAAGATCTTGCTTAAAGGCTCCGACGGCAAAGCCGTCTGTATTCCCTCCCGTTCCGCAATTTCCGAGGCGCAGGCTCAAGGGCGTCCGGTCTGGACAGGAGATAAAAGCACTGCCGAAAAAGTTTGGCGCGAAATACGGCGCGTTTTTGAGGCCTTGGCACAAGCTATGTGTCTGGAATCAAGAGCTGTAGAGATTATTAAGGAGGAGTAAATGGCTTTAGATTTATCAGGACTATCCGGGTTAACGGAAAGTTTCGCTGACGGAAAACCAGTCAGAAAAATTCTCGATATTGATATTTCATTGATTTCTCCTGATCCTTTGCAGCCGCGAAAAGAGTTTAACGAAGACAAGTTGCAGGATCTGGCTGCAAGTATCGGAGAATATGGTCTTATTCAGCCGATTGTGGTTAGGAAACAAGGCGAAGGTTACGTCATCGTGGCCGGTGAAAGACGGTATCGAGCCTGCCAAATTCTCGGCAAGGAATCTGTCAGCTGTATCTTGCAAGAAAAGGAAGATCCATTGGCACTTTCCTATATTCAAATTACAGAAAATATCAAGCGGGAGAACCTTTCGGTCTCTGAGCTCGCTGAATCTATTTGCTTGTTACTTCAGAATGGAGAACTTCAATCTTCAATAGCTCAAAAACTCGGACTTTCAAAGTCTTTAATCTCGGAATATGCCTCCTGGAAGGATGCTCCTGAATTCTTGAAAATCGCGGTAAAGGAAAAGAGAATAGAAAGTATTCAGGCCGTAGCTGAGCTTTTTAGAAAATGGAAGAAAGCCCCGGTTCCGGTTGAAGACTATGTAAGGTCTGCTGAAAAAATTACTCGTAAACAAGCGGAAAGATTTGAACCTTCGGAAGAAGTAGCAAAAAAAATCACAGAAGAAGAGACGGAAAATAGTTTCACCGGTGAAACTTCTACAGAACCTGATGAAGAAAATTTTAATGATCCGATCGCACAGAAGGACTTTCTTGAAACCGAAGAGTCTTTGTCTCACGAACAAAACGAAGAATTAAAAGATGGACAAGGCGAATATTTAGATAAGAAGACTATTGCCGAAAAGTCTCATGCTGAGAACGAGGAGTTATTCCCAGGGGCAAAGATTGATGAATCTTGCTACCAGCCTCTGGAAGATGAAAATAATATAGACAACGAGCAAGAAGAGAATGCAGAGGAAGCATTTAAAGAAAGCCCTAGTGAGGACTCTTTTGATGATGTTGATCCATCCGTAGAAAGTTTCCCGGACGAAGAAGAGAAAGAGCAGCTCTATAAAAAACCGATAATTTTTTGTCTTGTTGACGGAAGGGAATGTGAACTTCTTTATAAACGAAAAGCTTCAGACGGTATTGTCTGTGTAAAATTTGAAGACGGATCAGAGCAAGAAGTAATTGCAGAGAAAGTACAACTTAATCGTATTTGTGAATCTTAACCCTCCATAGTTAATAGAGAGACCCTCCCTTTGGTTGCCTCGGAATTTTTCCGAGGTATTTTTTTATTTTTCGACTGACTCGCCTTGTCTCTCTACATAGGCATTCAAAGCAAAGTTTTTTCTCCCGGATGCTTCCATCAGTGCTGTTTCTCAACAGTGCTGATTGAAACACCAGATCCTTTTCCCGAGGAGGAGAAAAATGAATCACGTCTATAAAAAAGTATGGAACAAAGTTCGCGGATGCTTTGTGGCCGTCTCGGAAGCGATGAGTAGCGCTTGCCAAAATGCCGGTAAAGCACTGCTAATTTCTGTGGCTTTTGCTCCTTTCTTTGTCTCAAGTAACGTTAACGCTCTGGAGGTATTGAGCGGAGACGTCGGGACAAATCAAATCAGAAGCCAAAATAGATACGGCGCCCTCAATGACAATGTAACCGTCAATGGAAACCTCTACCATTCTGCGTCTCAGGGGCCCCAATATTTGTATATCGGCTGCACCAATCGCAGCGACGAAACTTTTCTGGACATAACCTTGACTGTCAACGGAGACTTCACCGTGGCAAACGATGGTTGGATTTCTATAGCGCAAAATAATCAGGGCTCAACTCCGGCAAAAGGAACTTTGATTGTTAATGGAAACATGAACGTTAACGGGACGGTTAATGTTGGAGACCGCTCAACTTACCATAATTCGTCCAGCGAGGCTCATGTTACCGTTGCTGATACGCTTACTGTTGGGGCCAGTGGCGTTTTCCAGAACAATTCCGACAATATCTACGGCCCAATCAATCTTAATTCTGAAATGAATATCGCCAATATTCGAAACAGCGGTATTTTCAGAATGCTCGGAGGTCAGTCCGTTGTTGGAAACTTCGGGAATCTCTACCAAGAAGCGGGGACTTTTCAGCAAACCGCCAACAACATTTACCACTTCTCAGGCGCCGTGCGCTTAAACGGGGGCAGCCTCGATACGGCTGATTCCATTGTCATCGGCCAAAAAATCGGGAAGTTTTCAATTGGAGACTCATTGATCCTCTCTGGCGGAGCTTTAGCGAACCGGGCGCTTATTACGCAGAAAGCAGGAAACTTTGTTGTTGAAAAAGGCAGTTACAGCATCGAAACAATTAACAAAGAGAACGGCGCCATAAGTAATGCCGGAACGCTTTCAGTATCGAACTTTAACCAGAGCAACGGGACAGCGTCAAACTCCGGAAATTTGACGATCGGCAATGCCAATCTTGGCGGCTCTCTGAGTAACACCGGGACGTTAACCGTGACCGGGACGGTCACAAGCAGAGGCAATTTAACTTCTACTGGTACGCTGAACAACCGGGGAAGCTGGACGGAAACCGCACACTATGCAATTTCAGGCGCTCTCAACAACAGCGGTGCAGTGAACTTCCAAAACGGATTTGAATTTGCCGCTAATGGACGTCTGAACTCGTCCGGCACGCTTCAGACGAATAATGCGGCCAATGTTTTTGATTCACTTGGCAGCCAAGGTCAAACCGCTCTATCGACGGTTAGTCTGCAAGCGGTTCTGCCTGAAGAAACTAAAACTGCCTTGACTGACCTTTTTCGGCATTACGTTCCGGGAAGCGTTGCTCAAAGCTTAATTGACCATGCAACGTTTACCGGCGGAAAAGTGATCGTGACCGGCGTCAATCTCACGACGACGCAGCGAGACGATTTGGTCCAGGCATTCAAAGCAAAGTTTGGAAGCCAAACGACCCTTGAGTTCCAAGGCACGATAGCCGGCGTTTCACATGATGATAAATTAAACACCCAAAAAGTTAATGAGCTTTATGACAATGTTGCCTCTCTCAGAGACGTAACAATCCTGAGCCACAATTTAGAGGGAGAAGGTAAAGCCGTCGAAATCGGCGAAAACGGCGTCAAGCATTCAGCCGGTTTTAAAGGCATTAACGAAGCAGCCTCTATTAGCGTTAAAGACGGCAAGACTCTTGAACTTGTCGGTGAAAAAGGCGAGAACACAAACTTTGTCATGACAGCGGTAAATACCGTTGTGGACGGACTTTCCAAACTTGTGTTCGGCTCTAAAGGACTGAACGAGACTTACTCCGGGAAAGCTGCTGAAGTACAGCTGACAGAAACGAACGCTTCTCTGTTGGCTGCCGCCGGTATGTACGAAGTACAAAAAGTTTCCGGCTCGGGATCGGTGGAAGTTGATCAAGGCGCAAAGCTTACTGTAAACAGCGCAGAACATAGCGGTGATCTGAATGTCAAAGGAACTCTGAGCGTTAAAGGAGACGCAAACTTTGGTCATGCACAGTTAGCGTCCGACTCCGTTTTGGATAACTCCTCTGCCCTTCACTTTGCCTCTATCGCAGAGACGAACGGCGCTGTTTATAACCAGACCGGAGGCTCTATTCAGTCCGACTCGGGTTGGTTTGAAAACGCTACTCTCAATATTAGCGGCGGCCGCTTAGACGGTTCCCTGATTAAAGATTCAGAAGGCAATGCTGCCGGTCTGGGGAACAATACGATCAATATCAGCGGCTCCGGCAAAAACCCGATTATTGTCACAACCGACCCGGCCGAAAGCAAAAAAGGCTGGAAGGATCATTTAACGGTTGTCTATGCGCCTGAGCTTACCAGCGAGACGAAAGTCAACATTTACTCCGGCGGCGTCCTGCAAGCCGATAAACTGAATTTTGACGGTACTACAGAAAATACTGTCGTATTAGCCGGCGGAGCTCTGGAAACCAAACTCGATCAAGTATTCAATGATGTTAAGCGAGATTTGCTGACGATTGACGGCTCGGATTCGAGCGGCCAAATCGGAGTTCCTACGCACGTCCTAGGTGCTACCAGTGTCGGTTCTCTGAAAGAGGATGTTAAAGTTGCCGTGCAAGGCGGCAGCGGGCTGGTTGTTTTCAACGATGACTATTTGAAGATGTCCGGCATTGTTCAAGCCATGCAGCATTTTGCAGCGGAAGCTGAAAATCCGGGCAATATTAATCCTGATGATCCGAGCTCTCCGGCGGATACCTCCGGCGCGCTCTATTTAGCCTTTACAGGTCAGGTTGACGGGAAACTGACGGTTGATTTAGCTAATCAGTTTGATACTGAGCAAACCGAAGGAGGTACTTTAACCGGTGTTGTTCTGAGCCACACCAAGCTTTATAACGAATCCGCCGGGGATCCGGACGGAAAAAATAAAGACTTGGTTATCGGCTTTAATGAACACAATCACGAGAACTCAAACGTTATTGATGTCAATAACGGCATCGGGTTCCTCAGTGTCGAAGGCGCGAACGAAGTCCATATTGAAAACGGCAAAGAGTTTTCCTTAGTCGGCCATCACGATGATGACGATATAAGAACCGATGAAGAGCGCAACAATGTCCATAGTGTGCCGGACAGCGTTCTCTTTAATGAAAACACGGCGCTGATCAAAAATGACAACAATGACGGCGGTCATGTTGAAGTCTCGGGCAAATTTACTTACGGATCTTTCGCCTCTCACACACCTACGATCGGATGGATCGGCAGCATTCTCGTTCACGAAAGCGGCAATGTCGAGGCCAAAAACGGTGAATATGCGGTATGGGATATTGAAAACAACGGCCTGATCCATGTCGACAAGGGATCGATTCTGCACTCCCACAATTACACCGGAAACGGTGATTGGGTCAATGACGGTCAAATCTGGCTCGGAAACCACCACAGCGGTCAAGTAGCTGATAAAGACCACATTCCATTTGAAATCAAAGGGAAATTCATCAATAACGAAGGAGCAATCTTCAGCTCTGCCAATAAGACAAACCTTATTGTCAGCAATGAGCTGACAAACGCCGGTACGGGCCTCTATTCTCTGCTGACCGTATCTGACGGCGGTTTATCAAACAACAAAGGAGAAGAAAGCGGCAAAGCAATTGATGTTCAAGAAGGAGGAAAACACGTCAATGAAGGCAGCTCTTTCTTCAAGAAAGTTTCAGTTGCCGGCCTGATCCAGAACTTCAAGGATTTCGTCATCGGAAGCGATTCTTCAACCTCCGCTCTTGACGATCCTGATGCCGATACCGATACAGATCAAAAAGCTTTCGAAGTGGCTGCCGGAGGCCGATTCGAAAACAAGGGAAATTTAACAGCTTCGGCTATCCAAACCTCTCAAATTGCCGGTGCGTTAGACAACACCGGAGTGGCCAATTACAACGACATGGTTATTGCCGATACTGGTTCTTCAACCACCTCCAATTACGAAAAAGGAGAATGGCTGACGGTTAACGGCTCTCACAGCAACAGCAAGGTTTCAATTTGGAACCGCATTGATGTTGCAAAGACCGGTAAACAAGAAAATTCCGGTTCTTTGGATGTGGGCTCGAGCTTTAACGTGGCAGGAGAATTTGTCAATACTGCCACCGGAACGCTTGACGCATCCAAAGTTGAGAATACCGAAGTCAGCGGCACGCTCGATAACGCCGGTCAGGCTCAGTACAAAGACATGACAATTCATGCCGGTGGAAATTCAATTAACAGCGGCTATGAGAAAGGAGAATGGCTCAAGATTGAAGAAGGCGGCTCTCACTCCAATTCCGGCACTTCTATTTGGAACAAACTCAATATTGCCGGCAGCTTCAACAACGAAAAAGGCGGCAGCTTAGATGCCACTAAAGTCGAAAATACTGAGGTCACCGGCAATCTGACGAACAACGGAATCGCCAATTACGACGATATGACAATCAAAGACGGCGGTGTCTCCGACAACAAAGTCTATGAGAAAGGTGATATTAAGACGGTCGGCGAAGGCGGTACTCATAAGAATTCCGGCATATCCATTTGGAATGAAATCAAGATTGACGGCGGTGATTTTGAAAACACCGGAAAGACTGATACCGACAAACTGACTATTGACGACGGGAAAGTCGAAATCGGAGGCGGAGAACTGAATGCCAAAGATACTGACTTAAACGGCGGAGATTTGGTCATTGGCAACGATAAGCCGTTAGCCGATGAAAACAAGGCTCAGGTCGAATTTAAGACCGACAGCAAACCGATTGACACCAATATCTATGTTAAAAACAACGGCGATTTAGGACTGGGTGAGGATGCACTTGATTTTGCAGACGTCGTCCAAGCGCTGAGAATTCCTGATGTACCCTCTCGCCTTGTCGTGACCGAACCGGTTGTGACCGGTCCGGGAGGCGGTATTGCCGTCGGACCGGAAGTCTGGACAAGCGAAGATGATCACGTTCAGATCGGAAACGGAGATTTGTATTTTGCAGACGGCAGCTACACGGTTATTAAAGCTCCGGTCGCAGCAAATACTCCCATCTTTACGACCACAAGCGACATAGCCAAAGTAACGGTGGAACCGGGAGCAACTTTAGTTCTCGGCGCCCTCGAAGAACCGAGAGACTACTCAATTGTCAGCGGCTTTAACACGACGGGCAATGAAGACGATACAGGCTGGATCGGCGGCTGGATCGCTAAAGACAATCTTCAGGCATTAGCCCAACCCGGCACCGGGTTGGAGTGGATTTTGACGCTGCACAACGATCCGAAGAATATCTGGGTCAATGCACAGCTCGCTGACGTCAGAACGCTGTACCCGGACATTGTCATTCCAAACAATGTGAATAAAGCCCTCAACGGCCCCTGCGATGGCGGAGCCGATGAGCAGCTGATCTGCAAGATCCTCAAGGACAAGACAGCCGGACGTGATCTGAAGACGAAGCTATTGAATTCTGTCGTGATGATCGGTCAAGCGAGCGGAGCCTTGTCTATCACGAATGACTTAGCTGACAATGCAACGGACTCAGTTGAAAAGCACCTCTCCTTCCGTGATTACGGCTACTCAAACGGTTATCTGAAGGATTACTCAGGTCTGCATTTGTGGGCTGATATTCTGGGAACGCATCTGAAGACGAAGTCTTTAGACGGAGCCGGAAATATGACCGGAGGCTACAAGGCTTACGCCGGAGGGCTGATCCTCGGTGCTGACCATCAGTTTGAAGCCATGCCGTCTGTAAGAGTCGGTTTTGCGGCTTCCTTCCAGAAAGGTAAAGCTGATTCCCTCGGTGATTACATCGACACCAAGAACAAGTTCAGTCAGTGGATGCTGCACGGCTATGTTGCTAAAGACTTTGGCAATGATCTTAACTGGATTAGTTCTGTCAATGTCGGCCAGAACGTCAGCAAAGCTTCGCAAGGGCTGCCTTCTTGGTCTGGTTTCAGCAAAGCGGACGCTCGAATCAAAAATACCGTTGCCAATGTCGCCACAAAGTTGGAGAAGAATCTCAAGCTCACAGACAACTTCCAAGTGATTCCTCATGTCGGTGCCCGTTGGCTGCGCACTCATATTCAAGGCCACACAACCAAGCTCAACGGTCAAAAAGCCTTTAGCTATGGCCAGACTTCCACGAACTTGCTGCAACTCCCGGTTGGAGTCGGAGTTCAAGGCGAAGCGTATTTCGGAAGCTGGACAGTCCGTCCGCAAGCAGATCTGACTCTTACCTACAACATTGGAAATCTGAAGAACACGACCAAGGTCTCCGGTGTTTCTATCGGTGAAATGGACTCAATCACCAATGAGTTTGCCGGACGTTTCGCGTCCAAGGTACAGGCCGGATTCCAAGTTGAAAGAGGCAATGCCACAGCCGGACTCCAGTTCGGTTTGACCAAAGGTTCAGCCGGGAAATTAGATACCGGTATCAAGCTTGAAGGCAGATACCGCTTCTAAAGAAAACCCTTTGCGGGGCGCTCACGGGTGCCCTGCAAGGAATTCAAAACACTAGAAAAAGGTACTCATATGCATACGACCCAACAAAATCCAAACACTAAAAAAAGCGTTGAAATTCTTGCCCGCAACACCCGTGAGGCGATGGTCAGAGACAAATACGCCTCCGGCACTGAAGAGGCTAAAAAATGGGGCTTTGTTGAGAACACTTGGGAGGACAAGCAATTTCAAGAAGCAGATTGGAACGCCTTTGTAGAAAAAGCAATGGAAGGTGATCCGTGGGAGGGGCACGATGGCAAACAAGCATTTTGAAGAGTTTGCTCAGGACTGCGCAAATAAATTGGCCTCCCAAATCGAAGCCGGGAAAGCTCCATGGGAACTCGGAGGAGTGCCTGCTGCTTATCCTGTGGACGCCATTAGCGGGAAACCTCTGCAAGGCATCACGGCGCTGCAACTGATGGTCAGAGAAAAAACATCAGGCTTTGAAGACAACCGCTGGCTGACTCCCTCTCAAATTGCAGTTTTAGGTGCAAGTGTAAAGAAAGGAGCCAGAGGAGTTCCGAGCGTTGGCTGGAATCAAGGATTAGAGGGAGAATTCAAACCTACCAAGATCCCACAAACGTATTACAACGTTGAACAATGTGAGAACTTCAAAAGACCTCTTCCTGAACTTTTGCCTATTGAGCAGCAGCCCAAGGCTCAGTTCGAAGACATGTGTGCTCTGCTTGGCTATACAAACAAAGGCAGTGTATGGGAAAGCGGCGTTAGTGCCTATGTCAACGGGCGTGACGAGCTTATCCTAGCTCAGAGAAGTTCTTATGAACCCGGCGGCAGAGATCCAGATAAAAAATATGAGTTGTCCCAGCTCCGTGCGGCTCTGGACGGAATCCGCGCAATCACAGACGCGAGAGTTTACGATAACTTTCAGGGGTTGCTAGAGAGCAAACACACCGACAAAGAAACTTCGTATTTCCTGCGTGAAAATTTAGCCAGAGCATTCATGCAGTCCCACATCGGCAGCAAATTACCGAGAAATCAGAATGACTTCACTACGGAAGAAATTATTGAACAGAATAAAGACATAGCTGATCTTATTCGATCTCATCCAAGTATTCTGTTTGAGGCCGCCGCGGATGCCTCTAAGGTCGTCAACCACACTATTGAAAAAAGCGAGCAAAAATACATCCTTGTTGATTTCGAGCGGCAAGAAGTTAAACGATTGACTGCCGCTCAAAGCAGAGACTATGTCGCTCAGGAACTCAATCAATTAAAACTGTCCGGGACAATCCTCCACGACCCCGATTTTCGAGAGCTGCAAACAAATCTGCATAAACAGGGGTATTTTAATCCGTACCAAACATTAACTAAGCCGCTTTATCCCGATCAAAAATCGGAGGATTCTCTTTGCAGAAAGATTAACCACTGCGGTTTTGCATTTGTTGAAGAGAATCGACTCACCAAAGACAAAGAAAACTTGTCTTACGAGAGCTTAAATCTCCTAAATTTAACTCATGCTCGAAGTCCTCGTTTGGGGAGCCTGACTGAAGATGCCTTTAAACAATCTTTAATCGAGAATGGAATTGGATTTACAAAGAAACAGATTGAAGAGCAACTGAACAAATTCGACAAAACTGCTCAAGCAGATACTTCAGATGCGTTGGCTCTGTGGGACACGCTTTCTTATGACAGGCGCAGAGGGCAAAACGATATTGTTACGCGAGTGAGTTGTTTGGTTGTCAATTATGACACCAACCGCATTGAACAAACGACAATAGAAAACGCTGTCTCAAGTGCTTTAAAACTTATTGAAAACTGGGCAGAAAAGACGCCTACCCTCTTCGATCGCCATCGCCAAAAGCTTTTGTCTCAATTCGGAAAGTTTAAAGAAGAGAGAGATGACAGGCATCTGACTCGAAACAATGACCTACCCCTTTTCGGAACAATTGCTCTGGAAAAAGAGATAGCTCTTTGCGATCAATTCTTAAATCCTGCTCGTTCGGGAGGAAACGACCGTAACGGCAACGTTGTGCTTAGGGATTTAGATCACAAAGGCTTGATAATTTGCCGCTCTGCCAAAGAGCTCCTGGAAGCCAGTTCTTGGCAGGGAACAGCACTGGAAGCTCAAGCCGAAGCAATTATTCAAAAAACCGGACTAGACGTTGACAAAGCAAAAGAACTGTGTGCGCCCCGGAATGTTCAAGAAGCACAGCAGCGCTTTAATGATTTCTGCTGCGCCCAGAAAACTTTTTATTCAGTAGAAACAGTTCGCCGTCAGAGATCTGAAGAACAAACCATCAGACAGATTTTGCAGGGCGCCTCCCCAGAAAAGGTTCAAGAGATCAAAGAATTGATCAAAGCGGAAATTGAGCGTATCGCCAAGAGCAGTCAAAAAAACGTTCAGAAAAACGAAGTGATTCAACCGGTACGGACACAGTCCGGTATGGAGCGGTAACTATGGGATGGAAGATGACTAAAGAAGCTGCTTTAAAAAGGCAAAAAGCCGAACGTCTGTTCGAGGAAGGATTTGGGCCCCTGAAGGTTTCTCGCGAACTTGAAGTGAATTTTTATATCGTCCGCGACTGGAAAACAGCTTGGAAAAACAAAGTCGAAAAACGCAACCAAGGCAACACACCTCTTAACCGAACGATTGCCTCCAGTTTATTTAGTTTCGGATACGGCTACAGAACTGTGGGAAAAATGCTCAACCTTTCCAGCATTTGGCTCAGTCGGGACTGGGCCAGACAGCATCGCAAGCTTTCAATCGTGCAAGCAAGGAAAATTAAGAGGAGCAAAAAATAATGGACAAGAAGATAGCTCTACCTCTTTACTTTCTTGAAGAGTTCGCTGTGAGACCCGAGTCTCGACAAGATCAAGGCGTCTCCTTCAATTCTGTATATCAAGAGCCAGTCAGAGGACAGATGAAGTTCATGGTGCGGCACCCAATGCCCTACCAAAGGATGGTCTTTCCATTTGGAATCAAGGCATTGATTCTGGATTTGACCGAGAACTGTATCAAGGATCTCCATATTTTTCCCGGATTTCCTTGCTCGTTTCAAGTCCTTCTTAAAAGCAGAGGTTATTTTGATGCGCATTCTTCAGCAATTTCCTTGTCTACTTCTTTGAGAAGTTCTGCAAAAGAAGAATATGTCTTTAATTCCTCCGGCTTCTCATTCATCGCTTCAATAGTCTCCTTGCTAGGGACGTATGTACTAAAGGGAATGTCTCGCTCATTGACCAGTTTGGTCAAGGTCATTCGCACCAAGTCGGATATAGAAAGACCCATTGCGGAGAGGATTTCGCTGGCTTCCAGTTTCAATTCTTTGTCGAGTCGAACCCGGATAAAAGAATCTGCGGTACTCATAAAAGCTCCTTTTAAAGAATGCCTACATTGTAGCACCAATATAAAAAAACTAATCTTCGGATTTCTTGCGCTGCTGCCGCTTTTTTGTCAGGCCGATGACTTCGGAGAGTTAGCCAAACGCTGTGCCCCGTCTGTTGCAGAGGATACGCTGAGAGCCATCGTTAAAACCGAGTCCGGTTTTAATCCCTATGCCATCGGAGTAGTTAACGGCAAAGTTAAGCAGCCAAGGGCCTACCACGAAGCAATGAGCACCATTGCCGAGCTGGAGCTTTCCGGCGCGGATTATTCCG
>NZ_GL883752.1 GCF_000205025.1 Parasutterella excrementihominis YIT 11859
AAACTTTGCTTTGAATGCCTGGACCAAATCGTCTCGCTGCGTCGTCGTGAGATTGACGCCGGTCACGATCACTTTTCCGCCGGTAAACGTTGCATGGTCAATTAAGCTTTGAGCAACGCTTCCCGGAACGTAATGCCGAAAAAGGTCAGTCAAGGCAGTTTTAGTTTCTTCAGGCAGAACCGCTTGCAGACTAACCGTCGATAGAGCGGTTTGACCTTGGCTGCCAAGTGAATCAAAAACATTGGCCGCATTATTCGTCTGAAGCGTGCCGGACGAATTCAGGCGTCCATTAGCGGCAAATTCAAAGCCGTTTTGGAAGTTCACACTGCCGGTATTGGTGAGGTTTCCGGAAATGGCGTAGTGTGCGGCTTCCGTCCAGTTCCCCCGGTTGTTCAGCGTACCTGAGCTTGTCAGGTTTCCGCGGGAAGTCACTGTTCCGGTCAAAGAAAGCGTTCCGGTATTTGTCAGGGAGCCGCCAAGATTTGCATTGCCAATCGTCAAATTGCCGGAGTTTGAACTGGAACCGTTGGACTGATTGAAATTTGTGATGACTAAAGTTGAGGCATTGCTCAACGTACCATTAGATTTATTCAATGTGCCGAAGTCGTAACTTCCGGCTGTAACATTGATTGAGCCTCCGACTTGAGTCAGCGCAGAACGATTTGAGAGAACTCCTCCGGCCAAGTTCAACACTTGACCCACAGAAAATTTTCCTGAATCAGCACCAACAACAAGGAGGGCGTTATTGCTTATCGTTCCACCGGAAACCGTCAGCGTTCCGTTGATATGGAAATCATTTATTGCCAGTTGCTGAAAAGAGCCTCCGGCTTGAGTTACGTTATTGAAAGTACCGTTTAGATCATTCGGTGAATCGAACCAAAAAGAGCCGTTGTTGACAAAGTTGTTAATAGCGAAAGATCCGTAGGTTTTTCTTGCTTCATTACCTCCGATGGAATAGAGACTGCCGTTGTTATAGAGCGTTCCGTTTACGATCAAGCTAACGTGCATCGTCGGATCGTTACCGCTGTCTCCGCTCGTAATCAGACTAAGGTCTGAACCGGAATCAATGGTCGCATCACCCTTTACGACCAAACTTGAATAGATGTCTCCGCCTTTATCGCCGTTGTGTGCGATGTTGACGCTGCCGTTGTTTGTAACTCGAAAGTTTTTTTCAACGGTCAATGTATTACTGAGGGAACTATAGTAATCAGCACCAATCGAAATGGTCAGTACGCCATGTCGAAAGCCTTCGCTTCTATCAATATTCCATGTGTAATTCCCATTGATCGTAGTGCTGTCCGAAAGGACAGTTCCTCGACTTTGGAAGGGAATTCTAGAATCCTTCCCGAATACATCCCCGTCAATGGTCGTCAGCGCAGCAGCAGGTGACGCAATGACACTTAAAACGGCTGCCGCGACTAAAACGGACTTTTTGTTTTGCTGAGATGCCGAGCTAACAGCCTCGGACACAGCAACAAATACGCCTCGGGAGCGGTTGAATACCTTTTTATAAATTTTGTTCATAACGTGTTTTGATCAAAAAATCTGGCAGGACTTTTGTGCAATCTGTTACGAACAATCGAGGGAAAGTTGAATTTTCACCGCACTTTCCTTGCGGGGCAGGACTTAAAATTGGGGCGTCCGGGACGGTTAACGTGTCCTGCCAAGAACATTAACCAACTTCTATTTTAGAAGCAGATTGCAGTCCCGGACATTAAACTTTGCGACTACATATCTATGCAGCCTCTAATTGAGAGAGCAGCCAGTTCTGAAGGAATCCCAAATCTTCAGACTGTTTTTTATACGTCCGACCTTTTTTCTTTATCCGGGCCTCGTAAGTAAAAATTGCTTTGAGTCCTTTGAGTCCTTGAACTTTCCGTTGAGACACAACGGAAATTTCCGCGTCCTTGATTTCTTTATTGTTGATTCTCATTGTCTGTTCTCCTTGTCGGGATGCTCTGGAAGTTCTGGCTTCAGGCAGATCTCCGGTTGACCTAACAATATCGGCTCCGTGTCTTTAAAATTTTCGTCAATAAATTCTTCAACCCAGCGGTCTAGTTCATCTCTTCGCCGCCTTTCGGCTCCTTTTTGGGCCTCTTCTTTTTCTGAAAGCTGCTCTTTCAGTTGTCTTATCGCATATTTGAGGCCTCCTAAATACTCATTCAGATCATCGATAATCTCCAAATTTTTCGGGTCTTCTAGCTGAAACGGTTTGACTTCTTGTCCGAGGCCTGATAATTCACGACTAATACGTTTGATTTTTGAACCGCATTCTCTAAGCCCGTTAGCCAGTCTCACGCTGTTGGACTCTGCTGCCGGGGCGCCTTTTTGCAAGAATCGGAAGTTCTTTATATCTCTATAGAAGCTCCCGCTGTTCCCGATACACTGTTGGAACCAGTTGAGAAAACCAGTCAAGCGTCTGCATTCTGTTTCCAGCTCATCGATGACAGAGGACAAAATATCCAACGAACTATATAGATTTTCACTTCTGACAAAAGAACCGATTCGGGCAAGGTTGGAACCTATTTGTCCTAGCTGATCGAAATTAGAGGAATATGAGTATGGATCACTGGTTATACGATAATACTCAGAGCGGTTAACGATTGGTATTTCCTTATGTGAGATCAGCCCGAGATATTTACCGATAATCTGAAGAGCGGTTAAAAATAGCTCCCTCTCTTCCCATTCCATCACAATGCGCGGAAGCCAAAAGTCATACTCTTCTGTTTCTTCAATGACCTCAAGAACGCCTATTAAAAAGTCTTTTGGTCCGCAGGTGCAAAGAATAAAGCAGCTGTAATACTCCTTTTCTTCCGGAGGATTTTTCTCCAGTTCTTCAATTGTTTTTTTGCACAACTCAACCAAAAAATACATCTGGCCCCAAGAAGGAGCTTGATGATCTGCAATAGTGCTGCGCAACTCTTTAAAACCGGGATTCAAATAACGGTTGCTGAGATTGCAGCTCATCGTTCTAACGCGATCTTCCATTTTGCCTATCTCTTTTTATTGTTATTTCTCTAACTCTTTGATATACATGGTGTTTTTGGTGCTCCTAAGGAGGGTTAGAATGATTGGTGAGCAGTGCAATATTTTTGCCAAAATCAACACTGCTCACTGATAAATTACTTAACCTTAACCTCTTTAGGAGCATAAAAATGAACGAAACGACATTTACGTACAACGAACTGAAAATCTTGGCCCTCATGGCTGCATTGATGGTTTCTGGTAAGGTAAAAGTTACAGTTCCAGAACTCATGCAAGGGTATGAAAAGGATCGCGAAAACGTTGCAGTGCTTGATCGAGAACTTTCCGGAGCAGTCCAAGTCTAAAAGTTGTACATGTCTTCTCTCAAACTAGATCAAAACGCATATCTCTGGAACCCCTGCAGTTGTCAAGCACT
>NZ_GL883753.1 GCF_000205025.1 Parasutterella excrementihominis YIT 11859
CCTTTCGGTAATCGCTGGTATTTCACTGCTTTGATAGCTTGAATTTTCAAATACGCAGACTGAGGCAAATAGTCTAGTGACCAGGCTGCCTTCGCGACCGCCTTAAATGCATTGAGATAAAGATTCACAGTTGCACCGGAACAATTTCTTGCCGTTAAGTGTTTTTTGATTAATGTCCAGTGGCTTGTCCTTAGTTTTGACCAATCAATCAATTCGTAATTTTCATGTCCAAGAACCCTTGCAATATTTTTTATGCAGTTTTGCATTGTTATCGAAGAACGACGGGAGCCGAGGGACGATAAATACAACTCGACCGGATTCTTCTTCCAGCCAGTGGATGCAGTTGGTATAAAAAGCATTTTGCACCTTATCCAAAGTTAAATTGCCAAAATAATCGCAAAGGAGTACTTCTGATGTTCTCTTTCATGAAAGAAAAAACTTTGCTTTGAATGCCTGAAGCAAATCGTCACGCTGCGTGGTCGTGAGATTGACACCGGTGATAATGATTTTTCCTCCGGTAAAAGAAGCGTGATCGATTAAGCTTTGAGCAACGGTTCCGGGAACGTAGTGTCTGAAGAGATCCGTTAAAGAAGTCTTGGCTTCTTCCGGCAGAGCTGCTTGCAAACTGACAGTCGATAGAGCGGTTTGGCCTTGGCGCCCCAGTGAATCAAAAATATTGGCCGCGTTATTCGTCAGAAGGGTGCCGGAAGAATTTAGACGTCCGTTCGTGGAAAATTCAAAGCCGTTTTGGAAGTTCACAGCACCGCTGTTGTTGAGGCTGCCGGAAATGGCATAGTGCGCAGTTTCAGTCCAGCTTCCCCGGTTATTAAGAGTACCGGTGGAGGTTAGGTTACCCCTGGTAGTGACGTTCCCGGTTAAAGAAAGCGTCCCGGTATTTGCCAAACTCCCGCCTAGATCGGCGCTCCCAATAGTCAAATTGCCGGAGTTTAAGCTTGAACCGTTGGATTGATTGAAATTGGCTATTGAAAGAGTTGCAGCATTGGAAAGTGAACCATTTTCTTTATTGATCGTGCCAAAAACATAGGAGCCTTTGGTTACTGAAACCTGGCCGCCTTTTTGGGTGAGTAGACTTGTTTGATTTAGAGAACCACCAGCCAAAACGAGAGAATTTCCTATTGAAAAATTACCCGTTCTTTGGCCGATAATAATCGGCTGTTGGGTTATCAGTGAACCGCTGTTTAAGGCAACTCCATTATGGATATAAATATTGTTAGTGGAATTTTGATTAAATGATCCGCCGTTAATATTGAGTTGCCCAATTTCTCCGGAAACATTCATGTTTTTAGATGCGAGATTGAAGTTTCCCCAATTGTTAAGAGTTCCGATGCTAAAACTGCCTGTACCTGAGGTATGGACATCCGTTCCCAGTCCGCTTCCAGTTTTGTGTCCGGTATTAAAGAACGAACCGTACAAATTCATTGTTCCGCTAACAACCAAGCGAGAGGTAAACGGAACGTACTGATAGTTGACAGCTCTAGAGCCTAGATAAAGCCATCCGGAAACATTTAGATCTCTTGTTGTTAAAGAAGCATTGACGTTACTTGCACTTCCGTTCCCTACTTGACCAATAGAAACCCATGTTTCTGGGCCGAAACTTGTTGTTCCGTTGACTACCAAATTGACATTGGGGAAGTATTCGTTGTCAGAAACACAGCCGATTAACAAATCATCATCCGAATTCGTTGTAGTCGTTCTAAGGTTGTAATCAAAATTGCCATTGATCGTTGTATCTTCACTGATAAAGAAAATACCGTTGTACTTATTGGGTAACCTTGAATCTGCATTGAGGACATTCCCATTTATAACAACTGCGGCTTGTGAAGATCCAGACAGCAATAGACCAATAGAACCAATGAGTACAGTTGCTTTTCCCGCGCTTTGGCTCACAGCAGTCATCGCCTCAGAAACTGCAACTAAGCATTCTCGGGACTGGTTCCAAATCTTTTTAAAGATTTTGTTCATATTTTTCTCCTAGGGAAAGAAACGCAAACGTTTCCATCAGCACTGTTGAGAAACAGCACTGGTGGAAGCATCCGGGAGAAAAAACTTTGCTTTGAAT
>NZ_GL883754.1 GCF_000205025.1 Parasutterella excrementihominis YIT 11859
AGAGAATGCTCATGCCGAGCACACCAAAAAACCTCGCCAACCGAAGCTGACGAGGTTTTTCTAATTCGGAGATCCGAATACCGATTAGGCCTTGCGAACCAGTTTTTCTTTGATTCGAGCAGCTTTACCGGACAGATTGCGCAGGTAGTAGAGCTTGGCGCGGCGGACGTCACCGTGGCGCTTAACTTCGATGCTGGCAATCAACGGAGAATAGAGCTGGAATGTACGTTCCACACCTTCACCGCTGGAAATCTTACGAACGGTGAAAGCAGAGTTCAAACCGCGGTTGCGAATGGCGATGATCACGCCTTCGAAAGCCTGAACACGCTTGCGAGAACCTTCAACGACGTTCACGTTAACGACAACGGTGTCGCCAGGGTTCATTTTCGGGAAGGTTTTGCCTTCAGAAAGACGGGCAATCTCTTCTTTTTCAAGTGTTTCAATCAAATTCATTTTTGTCTCCAATGACCATCTTCATGCAGCTCTGTTATTTCTTCAACTGCAGAGAGGATGGATTTTAAAAATCGGAACGTTTTACGATTCCGTACTCTCTTTAATGTCTCGCAGAACTCGCTCATCCTCACGGGTCAGCAAATTCTTCGAGCGCGCTATTTTAACCAAATCCGGACGCGTTTGGGCGGTTATTTGTAACACCTGTTTGCGTGTCCATGCTCGGATGTTTTTATGATGTCCGCTCAAAAGCACATCCGGAACCGGCATATCTCGCCAAACCTCCGGCCGTGTGTAATGCGGAGCATCCAAAAGACCTGTAGAAAAAGACTCGTCGGAAGCCGACAAATCCTTAATCGCGCCGGGAAGCTGACGGATTACTGCATCCATAAGCACCATTGCCGGAAGCTCACCGCCGGAGAGAACGTAGTCTCCGATCGATAGGGTCTCATCGACATAGGTATCCAGGAACCTCTGATCAATGCCTTCGTATCGGCCGCAAATCAGAATCAAATCCTGATTGTCTTCGGACAATGAACGCACTTTGTCGTCATTGAGCGTTTTGCCGGAAGGCGCAAACGCAATAACTTTGCCGTAGTTGCCGTCCTTGCGGATAGCATCCACTGCGTCAGCCAACGGTTCTGCCAACAGAACCATGCCCGGGCCGCCCCCAAAGGGTCGATCGTCTACGGTCTTATGCGCATCAAAAACAAAATCACGCGGGTTCCAGCACTTAAGCTGCCAAAGTCCTAGCTTGGCAGCCCGAGCGGTTATACCGAACTTCTCTATAAGAAGCGGCATTTCCGGAAACAGCGTGACGATGTCAAAACGCATAATGCGGTTTAATCCCAGGACGGATCCCAGTCCACAACGATCTTCTTCGCCTCAACGTTCACTTCTGCCAAATAATCTTCAACAAAAGGAATGAGAACTTCTTTACCGTCGGCGCGTTTGACATTCAGAATGTCGTGAACACCGTTGTCGATCATGCCCTTAACTTGGCCGATGCTCTGCCCTTCTTTATTGACGACGTCGCATCCGATCAAATCGACCCAGTAGTATTCGTTCTCTTCGGCTTCAGGAAAATCCTTGCGGTAAAGGGCCACTGCACCGCGAAGCGCCGCTGCATCCTCAGGCGTATCGATGCCTTGGAATTTTGCGACGATACCGGCGCCGTGCAGTTTTGCTTTTTCAAGTTCCACGGGTCTGACTTCACCGTCAGGAAGGACATGCTGCCAGTGTTTGGAACCTAAAAGCGCAGACGTACCCTGGAAAGGCTGGACGCGAACCCAGCCTTTTAGCCCGTAGGCACCATGCAAAGCGCCGAGCACAATAGGCTCGGCGCCGGAATTCTTCTCGTTAGTCACAAACGGTCAGAAATCAATTAAGCAGCAGGAGCAGCTGCCTTTTTGAATTCTTTGTAGAGACGAGCAACGGTGTCGCTCATCTGTGCGCCGTTAGCAACCCAAGCGTTCAAAGAAGCTTCATTGATGGAAAGACGGGGAGCAGCACCGGATGCCATCGGATTGTAGAAGCCGATACGTTCATTGAAACGACCGTCACGGCGGTTGCGGGAGTCGGTCGCGACGATGTTGTAGAAGGGGCGCTTCTTGGAGCCGCCGCGAGCCAGACGGATAACGACCATATTAAGTTACCTCAAAAAATTTATATTCTAAAAAGTTTAAAAATTAGGCTTCTAACGCCTGAAAACACGTGATTTTATCCTAATTTTTTCAATTAAACAAACGGGTTGCATCTGTTTTGTTACTCAGTGCAAACGAAAAAGCGGCTGTTGTCAACCGCCTTTTGCCTGAACTTTAGTATCGTAAAACTAGAGTTTTGCTTCCAATTCCCGAATCACTGTCATTGCATCACCGACTAAGCCGTAATCGGCGACATCAAAGATAGGAGCTTCAGGATCTTTGTTCACAGCCACAATGACTTTGGCGTCTTTGATACCGGCAATATGCTGAATGGCGCCGGAAATACCGAAACCGATGTAAAGGTCAGGAGCAATGATCTTACCGGTCTGACCGATCTGCCAATCGTTCGGAGCAATACCGGCGTCGACCACTGCGCGGGTCGTACCGACGGCTGCGCCGAGTTTGTCGGCCAGTTTGCCCATTTCCGCAAATTCAGCTTCGTCAACCAAACCTCGGCCGCCGGCTAAAACGATCTTAGCGTTCTGCAGATCGGGACGATCGCTCTTGACCTGTTCGCTGCGGACGAAAGTGACTTTAATCACAGGAGAAGCGGGAACGACTCTTTCGAGTTCGGCCTTGCCTTCTCCGGTCGGAGCGGCATCAAATGCGGTAGCGCGGACCGTTAAGACAACTTTTGGGTCGAGCGCGCGCACGGTTTCAATGACAGAACCGGCATAAATCGGACGCTTAAATGTTTTGGCGTCAACGACTTCCGTGATTTCGGAAATCTGAGCAACATCTAATACGGCGGCAACTCGTGGAGCGGCTGCTTTACCGGCAGGGTTGGCGACGAAAAGGAAGTAATCATATTCTTTTGCCACTTCTAAGACGGAAGCGGCAAGATTTTCGGGCAGTTCTTCGGCAAAGTAAGGAGCCTCGGAAAGCAGCACGCGGCGAATACCGTTGATTTTGGCTGCTTCTTCTGCGAGCTTTCCGCCTTCCTGAGCGGCGATCATGATGTCGATGTCGCCGCCGATCTTTTGAGCAGCGGTGACCAAAGAATAAACCGCAGGGTTCAGAGCGGCATGATTATGTTCTGCAATAACTAAAACGGCCATGTTTCGCTCCTTAAAGTACCTTCGCTTCGTTCTTCAGTTTGTCGATGAGTTCGTCGACGTTGGCAACTTTGCGGCCGACTTTGCGAGCTGCAGGCGCTTCATAGCCGACAACTTCAACGTGCGCACGAAGCTCGGGGCACAGAGCAGAAGCCTGGACGACTTCCTGCGGCTTGCGCTTGGCTTTCATCATCATCGGCAGTGTGACATAGCGCGGAGCGTTCAATCTCAGATCAGCAGTCACTACAGCCGGAAGTGTGAGATCGAGAACTTCATAGCCGCCGTCGATCTCGCGTGTGACTTCGAGTTTGCCTTCCTTCATCACGGCAGCAGAAACGTGGGTTGCCTGCGGATATTCGCACATCGCGGCAATCATCTGACCGACTTGATTCGAGTCGTTGTCAACGGCCTGCTTACCGCAGATGATCAGATCCGGATTGACTTGTTTGACATAAGCGCTGATGAGCTTGGCAACGTTCAGAGGCTCTGCTTCAAAGGGCTTGTCCGTCTGAATGAGAACGCCCTTATCGGCACCCATAGCAAGGGCCGTGCGCAATGTTTCCTGAGACTTTGTATCGCCGACGGACACTGCGATCACTTCGTTGGCAATGCCCTTTTCTTTCATTTGAACGGCCTGTTCGAGTGCAATTTCGTCGAACGGGTTCATCGAGTGTTTGAGGTTAGCGACGTCGAGTTTGCCGTCAGGTCCGACTTTGACCTTAATATTGGCGTCGACCACCCTTTTGACAGGGACAAGAATTTTCATTTATTTCTCTAATGTTAGATTACATTCGGTGGATTATAGCGATTGAAGCCTCGCTGAATTTTTTCAGGCAAAACGTTTTGAGCGAATTGCATGCACAGGGGAGCTTAGCTTTTGAGGATGAAACCGAGCTTATCTTGCGAAAGAAGCGCTCGAAACTTTGGCGCCTCTTTCCTGATTATCAATTTGTTTAGGCCAATCGATAGTCGTTGAAGATTTGTTCGGCCGTCGGAAGAACCCACTTCCCGTCTTGACCTCTAACCGTTGTCGTCTTGAGCCTGCTGACGCTCGTACCGCACGTCCACACTTTGTAATTGCGCATATTCGTGCACAAGCAGCATTTGGTCTTCTCGGACGAGTTTTCCAGCCACTCTTTAAGGTATGGACAACTTCCGTGCGAAAGCATATAGCCATAAGACTCACAGTTCGGCCGATTATTGGCGGTTAACGCCGGAGAGTTTTTAAGCATTCTCATGAGATATCCGGTCGGAGAAGCATGGTTGACTTCAACGTCTTCGTCTTTTGCGTCGATATAGACTTGTTTGACCGGATCGGGAAGACCGCTTTCCTGAGCAATCGTGAATCTAGTCGCTGCTTGAATGCCGGACGCGCCGGTCTTTTTCATTAAGTCAACGGCTTCCTTCCCGGAAAATATTCCGCCGGCACCGAGCACAGGAACGTTTAGTCCGGTATCTTTCACGAGCTTGACGACATCTTTAACGATATCTTCCAGCTTGAAGTTTCTCCAATCCTCGCCGAAACCTAAATGTCCTCCGGCCAGCGGACCTTCAACAACCACATAATCCAGTTTGCGTCCGATGAATGCCGTGCGTTTCAGGAAGAGGTTCAGCGCTCTAGCCGAAGAGACAACCAATCCGAAAAGCGCGTCATTGAACCGAGGATTGTCCTGCATCAGTTTCAAGCTTGAAAGATGCAGACCGGCAGACATCGTAATACCGTCGACACCGGCATCCAATGCTGCATTCAATCGAGCCTTCAGCGTGGCGATCGGGTCGTTCATAGTGAGCTTTTCCATGCAATTCACAAGAACCAGACCCTTACCGGTTGCCTTTTCCATCACATCGGAAAAATATTGTTTTGAGACCCTGGACAGAGCCTCCAAGTTGAACTTTTCTTCCGTCTTGTCTGCTTCTTCAATCATTGACTTGAATCGGATTGTCTTCTCTTTTGTAAAATGTGTTCCGATTTCGCGATCTGCAACATCCGGCAGCATAGCGTCAGAAAGATGGGCCATTCCTCCAAGCTTCTCAATCGCCAATACGAGATTTGCTGTCGAAATATTGGTTCCCATTCCGCCGACCATCAGCGGCAAAAAGTCACGTCCCTTAAAAGAAAGACGAAAGTCGTCCAAACACTGCATACCAAAATCTCCTATTACAAAAGTACGCAGATTCAATATAGGCGGGTGTTAGTTTCTAAAAATCTTCATTTTTTAAGGAGATATCCTAAAAATTTGATTCGTTTTACCAAGACAGTTAGGTGTATAAGGACTCGAGGCTGCAGGTGTTTTTCCCAAAGAATTAACGATCTTCTTTTAGAGTCTTCCAGCTTAAGAAAACATATGCAGCGAAACCGCAGCCAAAACTAAGTAGCGGACGAACTTACCGAGGAGAATCAGCAAAAAAGAGCGCCAAAAGTTAATTCTCAGCCAGCCCGCGCCGAGGCAGAAGCCGTCGCCAACGATAGGAAGCCAAGAAAAAAGCAGTGTTATCGGTCCGTATTTTTTTAGCAGTTCCAGACTTCTAGCTTCCTGCTTCTTATTCGGGATGAGTCTCCCCATCCCATAGGTTATTAACGCGCCTAATGTATTTCCTGCCGTCGCGACAAAGACAACGATCCATAAATGCGTCTGAAATTCGTGCATTCCGAAGACGACCAGTGCCTCGCTTCCGCCGGGTAAAACGGTAGAAGAGATTAATGCACTCGTAAATAGCGTCCAAAGGTAGGCAGTAAAAGACAAAACGTTCCTTAGATCGTGTAGATTATGTAAATCTTTCTAACAAACCGACAGTACAACATGGCTCAGTCCGCAGATCTTAAAGCCAAAATTGAGGGACTTAATAAAGTTTTTCAGTTTTATTACAAAGAAAATTTCAAAACACTGAGAAAAGCGACGGATTTCTACATTCCTTGGTTTATCGGAAGAAAAAAACGCCTGGAAGAATTTCAAAAACAGTACATTCCCTTCTCGGTTGCTCTCTTTTTAGAAGGCGTTCGCAACAGCACGCTGAAGATGGAAGGCGAGCCGAATGAGGAACTCATCGAGGCCCTCCGCACTAAGCTGCTGCATAAGAGCTTCAAACCGGACTTCGATGAATATTGGAATGTTATTGAGTCGACACTCGAAAGAAACCCCGAGAACCCTAAAGAAGTCTCGGACGCCGTTTCTGCTCTGCTGATGTTCAAACTTTACGGTCCTAAAGCTTCCGAGCCTATGCCGGAAAAACTGGACTCTCAGCGCCATACAATCGCCTCGGAATTCCAAGTCGGCAAGATCCACTACCAGTATTCACGCGGTGTCCGTATCGCTTTAGAACGCCTGCTCAATCCGAAGTTTGATCCGGAATTCGTACCTCGTGCCGCTCATGATCCTAAGGTTTTGAACGCGGAAGTTGCCAAATCCGAGACACCGAGTGAGGAAAAGAAAAAAGCTGAATAATTCTTACAAAGTTTTTCCGCCAACCGAAGACCTAAAAATCTTCGGTTTTTCTTTTCCGCAAACGAATTGATTAAGCAGAGGAAATAATTATCGCTTCTCAAAAGCGGTCGAACTCGTTTTAGTTAGGTTGTTCAGCCTAAGGAAAAATACGGATTTTCCTCTTCTTGTTTTTAGGACGTAAGAGGATGTCTACCATTAGAATGGAGCCTTGTTCGCAGACACCCAAAAATGCGTTCAAACAGGTTAGATACTTTATCCAAGTTTCCGACTCACACCTTTCTATCAAGGACAGACATGCTGACTGACATTGAAATTGCACAGCAAACCAAGCTCATTCCTATCGATCAACTCGCCCATGAATACGGTCTTTCCGACGACCAGTTCATTCCTTACGGCAGAGACAAAGCCAAAGTTGCTTTGGACACCTCTAACGCCAAGGGCAAACTTATTCTCGTCACGGCGACTTCCGGTATGCCTGCCGGGTCCGGAAAGACAACGACTTCCATTGCCGTTGCTCAGGCCTTTAAGAAACTCGGCGAAAAAGCATGTCTGGCTCTGAGAGAACCTTCTCTCGGACCTTCCTTCGGTATGAAGGGCGGTGCTGCCGGCGGCGGTTACTCTCAGGTCGTTCCGATGGAATCCATCAACCTGCACTTTACAGGCGACTTCCATGCCATTACTGCAGCCAACAACCTTCTGGCCGCTTTAATTGACAACGCCCGCCATCAGGGTCAGGTCGACCTCAAAGAAATTACATGGCGCCGCGTTCTTGACGTGAACGATCGTATGCTTCGCAACATCGTCACCGGTCTCGGCGGTTCTGCCAACGGCATTCCTACAGAAACCGGCTTTGACATCACCGCTGCTTCCGAGCTCATGGCCATTGTCTGTTTAGCTGCCGGCGAAGAAGACCTTCGCGTCCGTTTAGATCGCCTGGTTGTCGGTCTGAAACGCGACGGCTCTGCTTATACCTGCAAAGAATTAGGCGCTACCGGCGCCCTCATGGCGCTTCTGAAAGACGCCATGCTTCCGAACTTGGTTCAGTCCATCGAAGGCGTTCCTGCTTTCGTTCATGGCGGCCCGTTCGCCAACATCGCTCACGGCTGCAACTCAGTTGCCGCTACCCGCGCTGCTATGACGATTGCCGACTGGGCAATCACGGAAGCCGGCTTCGGCAGCGACTTAGGCGCTGAAAAGTTCTATGACATCAAGTGCCGTATGAACAATCTTCAGCCTGCCGCGACGATCCTCGTCACTTCTTTAAGAGCTCTGAAGTGGCACGGCGGTGTTCCTTTGCCTGAAATCGGCAAGGAAAACATGGATGCTCTGATCAACGGCCTTCCCAACCTCAAGGCTCACATTGTCAGCCTGAAGCGTTTCGGCCAGCAGGTCGTCGTTTCTTTGAACCATTTCGCCAACGACAACGAAGAAGAAATCGATGTTGTCCGCAAAGAATGCTTGGCTGCCGGTGTTCGCTTCGCGATTTCCGACGGCTTTGCCAAAGGCGGCGAAGGTGCGTTAGACGTTGCCAGAGAAGTGATGGTTGCCGTCAAAGAAGGTTCTAAGCCTTTGAACTACGCCTACAGCCTTGACGAATCCATTGAAGAAAAGATTCAGGACGTCAACACCAAGGTTTACGGCGGACAAGATGTTTCTTACTCTTCTGCCGCTCTGAAAGACCTGGCCAAGATCAAAGCCTTGAACATGGGATTTGAAAAGCTTCCTATCTGCATCGCTAAGACTCCTTTCTCTATGTCCCACGATCCGGACCTGAAAGGAGCTCCTCACGGCTTTACGCTTCCTGTCCAGCGCGTCATCCTGAACGCAGGCGCAGGCTTCCTGGTTGTTACGACCGGCGCCATCATGCGTATGCCCGGCTTGCCGAAGAAACCGGCTGCATATACCATCGACGTCGTTGACGGCAAGATCACAGGATTAAGCTAAGTCCTAGGTTTTAGTTTTGCAAGACGCTCCTTTTTAGGAGCGTTTTGCTTTTCTGGGACATTATTTAAGCCAGATGCCGTCAGCCGCAAAAGCGGTATCAGCAAACAGTCTTAGACGGCAAATGCACACGACGAAGGATTAAAAGTCCGATAACAAAGAAAAGTGTCGTCACGAGGATTGCGGTTCTTTGATCTCCGGACGTCAGCCAAGTGACTGTTCCGTATGTGATCGGGCCCAAAACATTGGCACCCCAAACGGCGACGTTCCAGGCAGAGTAGAACTGGGCAAGTTCTCCTGCCGGAGCAAAAACGGCAACAACTGCCCTGCCCGCTGATTGGCTCGATCCCATCGCGATGCCGGCAATATTGGCAGCGATCCAAAAACTCACTGGACCATGTGAGAACGCTGCCATCACGCCCATGATGATCCACAAAAGTATGGTGAGCGCCAAAGTTTTCTTGTGCCCCAACCGATCTTGAACGTACCCGAAAACAAAGGCTCCGATGGCCGCAGTGATATTGACGACCAAAATCAAAGTAATCGTTTGAGCAGTCGTAAATTTCATAACGAGCTGGGCATAGACTGCTGAAAGCGTAATCACAACGGCAATACCGGCTTGGTAGAAAAGTCCACAGACACAAAACTTCAAGAATTCCGGATAACGTTTAAGAAGTTTGAAACTGTCGACCGATTCCTGTCTGATTCTTTTGAAAGTCTTTTCAAAGGAGATATTCTTAGGTTTAGAACGCTCTTTGACATACAAGAGCATCGGCAAAGCCATGACAAAGAAAATAGTCGCCGTGGACATTGCCGTATACGGCACATAAACATCGGCGGGAAGACCTGCTTTCTGTCCCTCAAAAACAATAAGCAAGCAAGCAGCCAAACTGACGATGCCGCCGAGATAGCCGAAAGACCAGCCCCAGCCGGAAACCTTGCCGAAAGCTTCGGGCTTTGCCAACTCCGAGAGAAACGCTGAGTTGAGCGACACACCGGCATTGAATGCCGTATTAGAAATCACGATCAGAAAAACCGCTGAGGCCAAAGTCCCAGGACCGGTGTAGGCAAGCGTCGCGGTGCTCATGCAGCAGATGCCCGTCATCACCGCAAGCCAAAATCGTTTATTGGCCTTGGCATCTGCCAACGCGCTGATCACCGGTATAACAGCAATAGACAGCAAATTAGAAAGCGTGATCGTCAGCGTCCACGCAAACGTGGCCCAAACAGCGTTTTCTGCGACAACCGACACAAAAAACGCGTTATAGACCGCTGTCAGAATAACGGTGGTGTAACCGGAGTTCGCAAAATCGTACGAAGCCCAAGCGAGGACCTCCCGCTTAGAGACGCCGGGCATAAGAAAGTTCTTTCCGGAATCCATCGGCTAATCCGTGCAAGCCAGCTGATGAATGAAGGCTGCGCAGCTTCTGGCCAGAGAAGACGTGTTGTATCCGCCTTCAAGGACTGCTACGACACCACGGCACTCCGGAATCTCGGATTTGCAGGAAGCCAGGCGGCGGCCTAAGAATGCGTAGTCCCGTTCAACCATTAAGAGCTGAGCCTGGTCTTCTTCCCGATGGGCATCGAATCCTGCGGAAACCATTATCAGCTCAGGCCTATACTCCTTGAGCTTGGGCATCCAAACTTCATCCATGGTTCGACGAAGCGCAATCCCTTCGGTTCCTTCCGGGAAAGGTGTGTAAATTGCATTCGGAGGCGCATGATGAATATGCGCATACGGGAAAAGCGCTTCCTGGAATCCGTCCAGAATTAAAACATCGTCCCTGCCTCCAAGAATATTGCTCGTCCCGTCCCCGTGGTGGACATCGAAGTCCACGACTGCTACTCGCTTTAATCCGTAAACTCCGATGGCATGCAGCGTACCAATAGCTACATTATTTAAGAAGCAAAAGCCGCCGGAATGGTCCCTATGCGCGTGATGTCCGGGCGGTCTGACGGCGCAGAAAACCTTCTTATATTGACCTGAAAGAACGTCATCCACGCCGGCGCAGGCGGCTCCGGCCGCATATTGCGCTGCCTCCCAGGTATACGGATTCATCGCAGTGTCAACACTGATGGTATTCAGACCTTCCTTAGGTGAATTGTGGGAGAGGTAGGAAATATAGTCAGCATCGTGGGCAGCCAGCATGTCGGTCACGGCCACCATCGGCGGCGTCTTTTGATCGACGAACTGAGAAGTTCCTGCAGCCAGCATGAGCTCTTCGATTTTTTCCAGGCGCTTAGGACATTCGGGATTGTTGCTTCCCATCTTGTGTTTGAAAAACAATCCGTGAGTATAAAAAGCGGTGTCAGCCATGGGATTCTTCTTTCTGAGCCTTTTTCCAATTTTAACCATTTCTTGGGACGTTAACAGCCTTCAGAAAGGCAATGATCGAATTAACGACGGTTATCAGAAGGTTGCAAAATTGTTTTTTCAATCCAAAACTGTGATAGGAAGTCTAGGGTGCACAAAAAAGGGCTGTCGGCTTCCTCTTGGTAGAAGAAATCGACAGCCCAAACTTTGTTTTATGGAGGGATAAAACAAATTAAGGATATCAATAGGTAATTTGCTATACGTCTAAGAGTCTTTCAAGTTCTTCTCGATTTTCTTTCTTTGCCAGCTCGGGACGTTCGGAAAGCAGAACCATCAGCTTGAGACGAGTTTTGGCAGAAGAAAATTCTCCGCCATGAATCGCACCGTTGTTGCGGCTGTCCGTGACAGAACCGGGATAGGCATAGACCTGGTAAGGGCGACCTCCCGGGGTTCTAGTGGTAATTACCACAACAACACCTTTATCTGTTGCATCTTTTATCGCCGGTTCCACAATGGCAGGAAGATTTCCGCGTCCGAATCCTTCTAACACGATGCCTTTGCAGCCCTGAGCAACAGCAAAGTCGATGTAATCACGACCGATGCCTGTCTGACCGGTAACAATATCAACGCGCGCGGTAAGTTCTTTGGGGGAATAAGTACGTCTGTCCAAGGGAGCACGACGGAAAACAACTCTATCGACATCGCAGTAACCTATGGGGCCCCACCAAGGAGAAGCAAAGGTATCGGGGTTAGCGGAATGAGTCTTTCTGACCTGTCCGGCTGCATGAATAATTTCATTCAGCAGAACCATTACGCCCTTGCCTTTGGCTTCTTCGCTGGCCGCTGTTTTGACAGCACAGTAAATATTTGCTGGACCGTCCGGGCTGGTATCGCCGGCGCCGCGCATTGCAGCGGTTAAGACAATAGGCTTTTCGCTCTTGTGAAGAATGTCGAGCATGTAGGCGGTTTCCTCAACTGTATCGGTACCGTGGGTCACTACAGCGCCGGCAACGCCCTCTTCTTTCAAAGCTTCCTCAATCATTTGAGAGAGCTGAAACATTTTTTGCGGAGTCATCGCGCAGCTGGCATGATTTGAAAACTCTCTGACTTCAACATCAGCAAGTTTATCCAAACCAGGAACAGCGGCGGCCAAGTCTGCGCCGCTGACAGCAGGAACCAGGCCGTTGACCTTCGGGTCAAACTTCATAGCGATGGTGCCGCCGGTAGTAAAAACTATGACTTTTTTCTTATCCGACATTCTTTTTCTCCTTTGAAAATTTTTAGTTTCAGATCATTCCATACTTTTCCTGAGCAGCAATGAGTTCCTCGTTTGCCTGCCCAAGATTTTCATTCAAGTATCCGACCGCAGCGCAGATGATTCGGTCGTAATTTTTAACGTCTTCCGACTCTAAGGTCGGAAGAACTTGTTTTTGGAGTTGCTCTCGGCTAATAAAGAGGCTCATTACAGCAGAAGTTCCCGGAATACAACCGACCCCGCCCATGACTTTGTGAACGTCATTGCTCATAAACGTGATGCCGCCTAACTCCTGACTGCAAAATTCGTTCAGTTCGGCAGCGATTCGGACTTTTTCCTGAGCAGTAGAAGCTTTGCTCAGCCTTTCTCCGAATTCAATAATCTTTCTGCCTTGCTGACGCGTCAGATCTTCCATTGCGGTATCACTTCTGCCAAGCAGTTCCGGACGATACTCCACCGAAAGGCCCAGAGATTGTGCGGCCTTTAATAAGGCTTTTGCGGCAACAGTGTTGTCATCCCCGGGGAAAGCTCTGATTAAGAATGTGGGTTCCTTGATAACGGATGAAAGCGGTTCTGCACAGACCTTGCCTTCAATGACAAAGGAAGGGATTCGATCCAAATGCAGTTTTTCAGATAAGTCTTTCTTTCCGTATAAGTTAACGTTTCCTTCAATATCCTCATTAGGACCAATGCCGCCTATGGTCGCATTTGAAAGCGCCATGACCGATACCGGAACACCGTGAATATCCAAAACCGTTCCAAGAATCTTTCCGCAGTTTCCTTCCAGGTCCTCTTCTTTGATGATGAATTGGTCAGAGAAGGCTTTCACAAAGCTATCCAACGCTGCATTAGCAATCGCAGTTTGCAAGGCAACAGGTACTTCCATAGCGCCCTGACCTAAGACCCTTCCGAAGCAATCCACCGCAATCGCTTGCGAACAAACGGCCTGCTTTCCGACACAATGAGATGCCAGACGTGCCTCTGAAGCTGTAATGCCGCGTCTTGCCGTGCCTATGCCTTCTCCGCCTGAAACTGTCTTAACTTGAAAATATGCATCCTCAAGACCCGTATGGACATTGCACTCCGCAATTTCAAGACTTAAGCCAGTTGCTTCTCGCAGAAGACCAAGCACTGCGCTCAGACCCCCAGAATCGTCTTGGATAAAACCCAGGTGGCTATTGGCGTGTCCGCATCCGGCATGACCAACAACGCCGATGACTCCGAATGGTGCGGCAGATAAGGATATATTTGTTTTCATGAGTTAACCGATGAGTTCGGGTTCGGCTAACACCGAACCTGAAGATTCACAGACTAATTAGAAGATCATCAAAAGGATGGTGATGATCAAGGCAACCAAGCAACCGAACAGAATGGACGGCCGCTGGAACAAGTTAGCCTGTTTGAGGTTAGATCCCGGAACCACCGGAATAACGGTAGCCAGAGCAGCAACCGGGCCGCCGGTAAGGAAGTACTGAATCAGAGAAGCGCCGGAAGCGGCAGCGAAAGCTGCTGCAAACGGGTCAGCTCCGGTACCGAGCACAACCTGAAGGAACGGAACCAAAACAGCAACAGAGGCTGCATAAGACTGAGTCATGAAGCCGGTTACGAAAGCCACGCAGAACATGACAATAACCGGAGAGAAGGAAAGCATCGGAGAAGCAAATGTCGAAATCGTGTCAACGAGACCAATCTGTTTAATAACGGTGCTCATAAACAGGAAACCGATCGTTGCAACCAACGGTGTCGCGATTAAGCCGACACCCTGCATCATCGTCTGTTCTGCACTCTTCATATCCTTGTGAGCAAGGATCATAACGACGAGAGCGGATACCAGACCGACCAGGAAAATCGGCAGACCGCAGATGAAACCGACTAAGAGAACTAAGAACGGGAAGAATGCTTTTCCAGATGTCGTCTTATATTCTTTATTTTTGATTTCGTCCATAACGGCGATTCTGTCTTCTTCACTGACCGTAACGCCTCTCTTATGCATGTCATAGATCACGCGGATGTAGGACATCAAGAAAATAGAGAGAGCAGCGATTAGACCGAGAACGTTGAACAAGCCGTAGCCAATACCGGCAGTTGCAAGGATTGCAACCTGAGTCGGATGTGTAAAACCTGCTAAATTACCGATGTGGCCTGCATGGGCCTGAATACCGGCGACTTTATTTGGGTCAACACCGAGCTTAACAGCAGCCGGACCGGTAATCACGGCGGTAATCACAGGCTGTGTGAACCCTGTCAGTGCGCCGATCACGCCTGCTGCAATACCGCCGGCCGTGCAAACTCCGGGGCCGCCGCCGAGCTTATTGCCCCAAAGAACGATATCTCTTACGATAACATCCAAGAAGCCAGTGGCCTGCATGATACCGATGAACAGCAAGATACCGGTCATGTCGGCAATCACAGGATTCAAACCTGAATTAATCATCTTTGCAATTGTCATCGGAGCGCTTCCGGCTAGCGGGAAGCCCGCAACAATCGCGGAAATAGCCGCACCTGTGATGGCTGTGATGTAAATCGGCGTCATGCCTGTAATCATGATCACCAACGTCAGGACCATCAAGCACTGGGCTATGATCATCTGAGTTGTCATTATCTATCTCCTCTTGATTTGAGACGCAGACTCTCTCGGAGTCGCGCGTAGAAAAAACTCTACGAGATAATGTTCGCAACATTCTGTAACAGAGCGATTGCAATTGTCAGCAAATATATTGCAGAAAAATTACAAGTGATCCGTGTTTGTACTAAGAGCTTTTTATCAGGTATGCCCGTAAAACACTGTCATTTATGACGGCGATATAAGGGCCCGGTCCAAAGGACTGGATAGGCTAAACCAGCCCTATCTTTTCAGATCTAGGGGCGGCCTGTCCCGAAGTCAAGTCTGTGGAGAGATGTGAGACCTGAAGGAGTATACGGTTGTGTCCACGCGCGTATCTCCTTTGGGAGAACGAGCAAAAACCAAGCTGTACTCCTTTGGGCAATCTCGCTGAAGCAGAAACCTCCGAGGCAACTTCGACATTAAGCCACGGCTGTCGGAGAAGCGGCAGGAATCCTCTTCATTTATGGCGCGGAGGAAGTCAATCAGGTTCTGTAATTAGGTATCCCACGGAGGAATAAGCCGCAATCACGCCGCCGTCCAACCCACATTGTTCAAGCTTTCTTCGAATCCTTGCAAAAGTAACACGAAGATACTGGACCTCTCCGATGCTCTCGTCGCCCCACACAGCTCGAAGCAGCCGTTCATGGGTCATGACTTCTCCGGGATGTTTCACAAGCTCTAAGAGCAGCCTGAACTCTCTGTCCGTCAGTTTGACGAGCGCGTCTTTGACATAACATTGACGCGGGCCGGGCAACAGTCTCAGCGCACCGCAAATAAGTTCCTGACTTTGAGGGGCGTGGACAAGTGATCTGGTTTTTCCTCGTCTCAACACGGCTCGAATTCTTTCCATCAGTTCTTCAATGTAGAAAGGCTTCGAGACGAAGTCGTCTGCTCCTTCTCGGAAGCCCTCGATGACCGTGGGACGTTCGTCTTTCGCCGACAAAATGATGACCGGCACATCAGATGATTTGCGCAGTCTCTTGAGCATGGACATGCCGTCAATTTCAGGCATCATTAAGTCAAGCAAAATCAAATCGGGTTTCTCAACCGACTTGTTGTAAACCTCCAGTGCCTGAGCTCCGTCGGAAGCCGTCTGAACGTCAAATCCTTCGAGTTCTAAATTTTGAGCCAAAAGACGGCGGATCTTGCTTTCGTCATCAACGATCAAGATTAAAGGACGATGCATACTTCCCTCCTACAGCGACAAGGAGATTTTAAAGACTGTTCCACCTTTGGGATTTTGTTCGGCCCAGATTTTTCCGCCATGGGCAGCCATGATACCGCGGCAAATCGAAAGGCCTAACCCGGTCCCCCCGACTTTCCGTCCCGAACCCATATCGACTTGATAAAAAGAATCAAAAATTTTAGAGAGATGTTTTTCGGACACGCCTATACCGTTATCAGAAAAGCTGATAACCACAGAGTCATCAATTTTTTCCGACCTCACATTACACGTAGGCTTTTCCTTGTCGTTGTAGCGGGCAGCATTCTCCAAAATATTCACAAAGACCTGGGTCATACGATCCTTGTCTGCCAAAACACATTCAGCTTCCGGCTCAACTTTCAGCGAAACCTCCAAGTGAGGAAAATGAAGATGAACGCTCTTCATTGCTTTATTCAAAATTGCGGTAACAGTCTGCACTTTCGGCTTAATCACCAATGATCCTGCTTCAAGTCTGGAAACATCCAGCCAGTCGCAAATCAAGTTTTGCAGACGCTCGCTTTCCTCCAGCATCTCTGTCAGAAGCTGCTGAGAGTCCGAAAGTTTTCCGGATCTAATTTGGCGCTGCAGCGTTTCACTTTGAAGTCTTAGCGTAGTGACCGGAGTCTTTAGTTCATGCGCGACAACAGAGATCAAATTGCGCTTCATTCTTTCCATGGAAACTTCTTCCGAAATATCTCGAAGGAGCAAACCCATTCTCGGGCCAACATAGCCATGAAATTCCGGCACTAAAAAACCGGAAGCTTCAATGAAAAAATCAGAATCTACTTTACTAACATATCGAGTGGGGCCCGCAAAGAAATCCTGTGGATTATTCGGACTGTCTGCCAAATAAACCTTTCTAAAGTGTTCCTCTATATAGTTCTCGACTTTGGCGATACCGTCTCCGGGCGCAATAGAAAGAATCTCTCTTGCTGTCTTGTTGGAATACAGCAAACTGCCGGTTTTTCCGATCAGTACCACCCCTTCCGTCATAGACTCCAGTAGGGCATTGAAGCGGGATTGAGAAGCTTTCACTGAAGAAAACATCTCTTTGTTCTCTAACACAATGGCAATCGAATTTGCCAAACGCTGAAGCGAGGTATTGACTCGATTTTCTTGAGTGTAGTCAGGCCGCTCGAAACTTAAATATCCTAAAACTCCCGTGCTGAGTTTAACCGGCAAACTGGCTAGATCCTGACGACCCCTTTCCGGTTCATCGACGAAATCCAATTGGTTAAGTCCGAGGATTAGACGGAAGCTCTCGACGGTCCGCTTTATCACAACATGCGGCTCATCCTGAAGCGGCGCCAAGAGAAACTGGAGGGCCCTGAGCTCTTGATTTCTCTGATTGAGTGTTCGGGTTCGCAGGTTGACCTGATGTGTCAAATCTAAGTTCGATTCTTCTAATTTCTTCTGTGTCGATTGAACCTGCCGAACCAGCTTTTCAAACTGGACCGAAAGCAACTTCAATTCGATCGGCGCATTTGCAAGAAAAGATCGGTCCGGTTTCTTAATGGAACCGTCCTTCTTGAAGGCGTTGATTTGGTCGATTAAGGTTTGGACATAATTTGTAAGACGAAATCCCAAGAAGGTTCCGACAATTAGAGCAAGCAGTGCACCGCAAACAAGAAAGACGCCTGAAGTCAGCAGTGAGGAAAGGAGCTGCTTGTCTCGAAATGTCACGCGCTGAGAAAACACCGCACGCCAATCCGTATCCGGAATCTCGGCAATTGAAAGAACCGCTGAGTCATTACGTTTTTGATTTGTCCGCCACAAAGGTGTAGGCGCCCCAAGCATTTGCTCAGAAATTTTCACAAATTCCGACGATAAGTTTTGCGGTCTTACATTGCCGCTGTCGTTCAGAGAAGTAAAGAAAATTTCCTTTTGTTTTGAATCAAATATTTGTAAAGAATAAGGTTCAGCGCCAACGGATCGTTCGAAGATGGCAGCGATATCTTCCTTCGGCTCACAGCCAATCAAAAGATACGAACGGTCGTAAGAATCAGCTTCCGGGATACGCGAACCAAAACAAATTTCATTTTGAAACGATCGAACGTTAACTTCGCTGCCGGCAAAGGCGGACATTAATTCAGCCGTTGAGACAGAGCTTTCACCATGATGAAAGTCCACGCTCCCAGTGTCTGAGATAAGCTTAAGCGAAGTGAGGTAAGGCATTTTCTCTGCAAGCTTATTTAGGCGTGAGACCGGAATAACTTTAGAACCAATGGACTCTGAAATCATGTCAGATGCCGTGTTCAAAAAAGTTTCGATACTCACAAACCGTGCACTCATGCTTCTTGCAAATTGCTGCGTTCTCATTATCTGCTGGTCGTCAATGACCGCCGCAGTGTGCGTTAATTGGGAGAAATGCATGAAGGCAAGCATAAATAGCGGCATCAAGGCCGTCCAGGCCAAAGCTCGCGTCAGATAACCTCGAAAGTCTTTAGGAACGACCTGCTCTTCGACCTCAACTTTTACCACCGGCGGAAGAGGGACGACAAAATTTGAAGTGTTTGAAGCCATGTTCTCTCTGGGACAGAATCAAAAGATTCTGTGGTTGTTTGTTTTGACTGATTTGTATGCCGCTATTGTAGTTGTTGAGTAAAAACTTACCGGAACTCAAAATGCCAAACTCACTTAAGGAGGCCGATTAGGACCGTTGTTGTCACGCAATGTTGCTGAAGTCCGTTTTTTCTTCCGACCGTTACACCATGCCCGTACAATTCGGAAAAAATTCGGGTAATCTAACTAGGACTTAGGAGGCGCTTATGCTCAGACGATCAATTCTTATCTCAGGTATTTCAGGGCTCGCCGCTTTTTCCGGGTTGGCTTTGGCCCAATCTATGTCCTCCACTTCCGCCGAAAAAGCTCTGCCCTACAGCAAAAGGCCTGAAGTTAAAAAATTCATTCAAGACGTCTGCAGTCGCCGCGGACTCAACCAGGATTGGGTCGCTGCCGTTCTTGATCAGGCCACTTATCAGCCCAAAATTGAGCGTCTGATGACACCGAAGCGTACCAAGCCCGGTACAAAAGACACCCGCAAAGATTGGGAAAAGTACAGAAATATCTTTCTCGGAGCTCACCGCTTGAATTTAGGTGTTCAGTTCTGGAAAGACAATGAGACTTCCTTGGAGCGTGCCCGTGAGATTTATCATGTTGACCCTGCCGTTATTATCGGCATCATCGGCGTGGAAACACGTTATGGAGAAAATACGGGCAATTGGAAGGTTCTCGATTCTTTGGTCACCTTGAGTTTTGACTACAAACGCAGAGCCGACTTCTTTAAGAAAGAGCTGGAAGAATTTTTAGTCATCCTTTACAAAAATGACCTTAAGCCTTTTGATGTACAAGGTTCTTATGCTGGTGCCGTCGGTTTGCCGCAGTTCATGCCAAGCTCTATCAAACGATTCGGCGTGGATTTTGACGGTGACGGAAAAATCGACATCAATCATTCCACCGCTGACACGATCGGCTCTATTGCCAACTATCTGAGCAAACACGGATGGGTAGAAGGGCTGCCCATGTTAATTGAGGCGGATATTTCACCGGCTCAAGCGGCTAAGTTCGGGGGCGGCACCAATCCCCGCTTTACTTGGAATCAATTGATAAGCAACGGTGTGAAGCCGCTGGACAATGACGAACATTTTGCAGGAAATATGCCGGTCTTCATTGTTGACTATCCGTTTTATCTTCCGGGATCCTTGGACTTTGAAAAACTTTATAGAGTCGGTACAAAAAATTTCACAGCAGTTCTTCGCTACAACAGCAGCTATTTCTACGCCGGTGCTGTGGCTGAGCTAGGCTCTGCAATTGCAGAGATGATGGGCAAGAGAGGTTTGATCGATGGTGAGAAGCTTCTTCCGCCGCATCTTAAGCCGCAGTCGAGCGGAATTTAAAGGAATCAAGGAAACCGTAACACCGATTTCTTCCGGTAATAATCTTTAGTTTCTTTCCTTACCTCTCCGAACTAGAATATTCCGTACAGGAGTCTTAGAGAACTCTCGGAATGTTAGAAGACAAGGGGGAAAAAGATGGCAATTGGAAGTGCAGTACAGCGTGGCAATAGCGTTAACGTTTATAACGAGCGCGGCGTTATGCTCTTCAGCAAAGTTGGCGAACTTATCGGATACACCGGAACTACCGTAACCATCCGCAGAGGAAATCAAGCAATTACTTATAGCGATAAAGGAATACAAAAATTCTGCAAAGTGTGTTCCTGACATCTCTAGAAGAGGCTAGTTAGAAAACTCGAAACTAGCCTTTCCTGCTTCAAAGACTTGTCTTAGCGACCAAAAACCTTTCCGGAAAATTTTCCCGCGCCGTTTACGCCGCCTTCAAAGGATTGTCCGATTTCAATCGGTCCGCTCCCTTTCGGAGTCCCCGTATAAATTAGATCCCCCGCTGTCAGTCGCCAATACTTAGAAACCTCGGAAACAAGTTCAGGGATGCTGTGCATCATTTGACTTGTGTTGCCTCGTTGTCGTTCCTGATTATCGACATAGAGCCAGAGCGTTGCCGCATCCATATCCGGCATTCGGTGCTTTTCTCTGATCTCGGTAATTAATGCTGAGTTGTCAAAGCACTTTGCCTTTTCCCAAGGTTGGCGGTTCTCTCTAGCGATTGTTTGAAAATTGCGGCGCGTGAACTCGACGCCTGCAGCGTAACCGAAAATATATTCTTCTGCTTCTTCAGGCGTAATGAAACCAGTTTCAGGTGCTGTTTTGCCGATCGCAACGACGAGTTCCACCTCAAGACAAAAAGAATTCGTTTCTCGAGGATAAGGAATCTCTACGCTTTTTCCTTCCTTGCAAACAACAAGGCCGTCAGAAGGCTTTGTGAAAAACACCGGTTCAGCCCTTTCAACGCGCCCCATTTCTGCTAGATGATCCGCGTAGTTGCCGGCAATAGCGTAAACACGATGTACAGGAAAATATCGGTCCTTCTCGCCCCAAACGGGAACCGCCGGAACACAAGCTTGAGCAAATACAAACGGCATTCAACTTCCTTAGAAAAAATTTACGGTTACGCTGAAGATGAACTTCAATGCACATCCTAACTACCTTAGGAGAGCGGCTACATAGAGGGGAAAATCGTACCTCTTTCGCATCTTTGCGCCCAAAACAGATTTCGTTCGTTTCGGAGTGTCCTCAACAGCAAACTTAGTTTGGTTCCTTTCAATGCTGACGTCAAGCCGAGGAAAAGAAATTAGGTCAACTAAAAGAGGGTTCCGGCCATTTCACAGAGTTAAGAATTTTTCAAGAGATGTAAGTTACGTCCCGAACGGCAGAAGCACGTTTGTAACTCTCCAAAAGAAAAAACCTTCTCTAGACAGGGTTATAAGAACCTTATCGTCGGGCCTGTTCTTCCCGCTCAAAGTAACATAAAAGCGATTGACACTGTCTCCATACTTCTTTTCAACGTCCACTCCTAACATACCCTTATCAGCGACTTTTGCTTGAAGATGAACGTTTTTAAAACCGTCATTGGGATTCAAAGAAGAATTCCGAGTTAATTTATTTTTTCCGCTGATTAAGGCTGCGATTCCTTCTTCCGTAACCAGATCTCGAACTAAGCGGTCAACAAGCTGAAAAGAATAGAGATCGATTTGGTTCTTTGTCGTTACCGGCTGAGATTGAAACTCCCGAAGTTTTAGATCAATCTGATTATTAATCTGCCGTTGTATATTTAAGCGAACCTTCGGAAAATCGATAAATTTACTCATCCTTGCGGTATCTCCGGACTCGATAGCGTTTTTGATTTGATCCGCAGCGTAATACGGACTCCAATACCAATATCCGATAAAACTAGCTGCGGTAAATATAAGCAAACTAATTGCAACGAATCGAATCGATGAACCTTCTGAACGTAACTGCATTGACAACACCTGAGACGAGCTTTACAGACCAAATAAAAATACTATATTAGGTATAAACCCTACTCTCCTAATCACCTCAAAATAGGATTGCTAAAAAGTATTTTTCACAAGATTGACTTGTATTTTCACCGCACTCAAAAAATATTAATCCGAAAAGATGAAAAATTTTTTCTTATATTTTTAATAAGTTAATCGCATTCTCCGAAGCTTATCCCCGGTCTTTAGGTGAAACTACGTAGGAAATTCTATCTATTTTCATCTAAAACATTTACAATTCGACACAGATTAACAACCTCATATGAAAAGGAGATAACTCAATGATTTTTAAAACATTGCTGACTTCTGCCGCCGTTTCTTTGGCCGTTGCTTCCTACGCTCAGGCCGCTGTTCAGGACGGTACGTTTGAAGGCACAGCCAACGGCAAAAACGGTCCCGTAACCGTTGCCGTAACCATCAAAGCAGGAAAGATCACAAATGTTAAAGTCGTAAAATCCGGCGAATCCGCAATGATCGGAGATGCTGCAATTGCTCGCATTCCGTCCGAAATCGTTGCCCGCCAGTCCCTGCGGGTAAATAACGTCGCCGGTGCCACTTTGTCTTCCATGGCAATTCAAGCTGCTGCGACAAACGCGGTTAAGGCCGCGGGCGGTACTCCGAACGAATTCTACAAGGCGCCGATTAAGAAGTCGGCTTCCAACATTGATATTAGCTACAAGACAGCCGTTGTCGTTGTCGGTTCCGGCGCCAGCGGAATGGCTGCAGCGGTTCGGTCTCAGTTGAACGGAAATCCCACCATTCTGATTGAAAAAATGCCGTACCTCGGCGGCGACACGATTCTGAATGCCGGAACCTTAATTGCGACTGGTTCCCGCTATCAACGCGATGTCATGAAAGAAACCAAGGACTCTCCGGAACTCGCATATAAAGACATCATGCATGTCGGCAAGAATCGAAATGACCCGGTTTTAGTCAAAATGGTCACTGAAAAAGCAGGTTCAGTCGTCGACTGGCTGATTGACGACCTCAAGATTCCTTACGGTCCTGCGGCAACCCAATACCCTGACCACTCTGCCTCACGCCAACTTGGTGTAACAGGTCGCTCTCCTAATTTCATCAGAACAATGGCCCGTATCTTTACGGACCACGGCGGCAAAATTTTGATGGAAACTCGCGCCACCTCTTTAATTTACAAGGGAGGCCGCGTTAACGGAGTTCAGGCTGTCAACGCCGATGGGGACAAGATCACGATCAACGCTAAAGAAACCATTCTAGCCTCCGGCGGTTTTGGCGCCAAGACAGAAATGCTCCCGAAGACTTTGAAAGGCTACCTTTTCTACGGTTTAGACAGTGATGCCGGTCAAGGTTACGAAATGGCCAGAAAACTCGGCGCGCAAAACATAAATATGGATCTTGTAAAAGTCTATCCGCAGGGTGTTGAGACCGTTCCGAACCACGGCCTTGCAGCGACTGCCAGTTCCACGGCTACGGTCAATGATACCGGTGCAATCTATGTCAACAGTCAGGGTAAACGTATCATCAATGAGCGCGCCTCTTTAGGAGAACTCACAGATATCACCGTAGCTCAGCCCGACAAGATTATGTACTTAGTCATGGATAAAACAGGCTATGACCGTTATCTGGCTAAGAGCATTGAAGACAAACTGGTTCCGGACGAAACTGTTCTTCGTAAATGGCTTGCCATTAAGAACAACGGGAAACCGGTGATGGTTGAATCGGATAATCTGGCTGAAGCGGCTAAAGTCATGGGTATCAATCCTGAAGGACTTGAAGCTACTGTCAAACAGTGGAACGAAATGGCAAGCGCCGGCAAAGACACTCAGTTCAATCGTAAAGATCCGAAAGAGCTCATTAAAGCTCCGTATTACATTGTTGAACAGAAGCCTCGTTTTGCCACAACACTGGGCGGCTTGAAAGCCAATGCAAATATGCAGATTTTAGGGAAAGGCGGTAAGCCCATCCCCGGTCTCTTCGGAGCTGGCTGCGTAGTTGGTGGTGCTAACGGCGCCGACTCTATGACCGCTATGATGAACTCCTGGGCCATCATCTCCGGTGTGGATGCCGCAGACGGTGCAACTGCCGCCATCAAAAAATCCCGCAAGTAATCTCCTCTAATACTTAGCAAGTACTAAAACGGGCCCAAAATTGGGCCCGTTTCTTGTGGTTTTGAGGTGAGTTAGAGAATTAGATTCCGTTAAGTTTCAACACACATCCTTTGAAAATTCCAAATGCGGTTTCAAGTCCTTTTTCGTCAAAATCAAATTCTCTCTGGTGGTGAGCTGCTGTTCTGTCGGCTCCTACAACGAAGAACTCACTCTTTCCTCCGGCAGCTTTTACACGTGTTGCAAGCATCGTAAAGTCCTCGGAACAACCTAACTTTTTATGCTGGACAACTCGTTCGCAACTCGGCAGACTTCCTGCAACTTCCGTCACTAAAGAAGCAAGCTCAGGATCGTTATTGAGTTCACCGGCCTCTCCGACTTTTTCAACTTCATAGTCCACGTCATAAGCCAAAGCGGTGCCTTTAACAATGCGATTGGCCTGATCGACCATGAAATCATTGATTTCCGCTGTTTCTCCGCGTACTTCTAATTGAACCTGAGCATGTACCGGAATAACGTTTCTTCCTTCACCGGCCTGCATCATTCCTACGTTAATGCATCCTAGACCTTTTCCATGGCGTGCCATTCCAAGAAGCTCGGATACACAAGTACAGGCACAAGCCAAAGCATTCCTACCAAGATGCGGACTCATTGTCGGATGAGCGGGCCGACCTTTAAAGCGAACATCTAACTTAGTTGTGCACAATACGCCCTCGGGGTACACACAAACCTCTCCGGTGGGACACATCATTGCCAAATGCGCACCTAACAAATAATTGACGTCATCTAAGAGGCCGGAAGCCGCTTGAGCCGCTCCTCCTCTCACACCTTCTTCGGCCGGCTGGAAAATCAATTTAATTCTTCCGCACAACTGATCTTTGTGATCGACAATCCACTGCGCCATGGTCAATCCGACTGCCGTGTGTCCATCATGGCCGCACGAATGCATAACTCCTGCATGACGGGATCTGAAATTCTCTTTATTGGGAAGATGATCCTTTAAGTCCGTTTCTTCGACACCGACACAGTCGATATCAAAACGCAAAGCTGTGACGGGGCCCGGTCTGCCTGTGTCTAATTCCGCAATGGTGCCCGTATATCCGTGCATTCTTTCAATGAGCGTCGGGTCGACACCTTCTTCCAGTGCCCTCTTTTTGCTTTTTTCCACAAAATCTTCCGGCCTGCCCATGACAGCATCGAGACCGATCTGCTCAACGCCGACAAACGTCTTCCAGCCAAGCGGTTCGATTGTCTCCAAAATTTTTGCTGTAGTACAAAATTCACCCCAACCGAGTTCGGGTATCTGATGCAGTTCTCGTCTCAGTTTGACTGCGTTTTTGATGTAATCCATGTTGTTCTCCTTAAACCATCGCTAATGCGACAAAGATGACGGCAATGATCATCGGAATTGCCAGACGTTTTGTAAGTTCAATTGGATTGCTGACCCCGGCCAGACCGCAAATCACGATAGCGACACCGGATATCGGACTCATAGTTCTTCCAAGAGCTCCGGCCAAAGCGGCCATTGTTCCTAAAGTCGGAACGGTCATGCCGAAACTCGGTGCATGGGGTGTAACGGCTTCATTGAATGCAAATGCTGCTGCGTCTCCGGAACCGGTAATAACACCCATCACAAAAGGCCCAAGTGAGCCGCCCCAACGAGCGATCTCATTCGAGCCTCGAAGAACTTCAATGAAGACTGCGATAAGGCCCGACGCTTTCAAACCGGCAGCAAAGACACCGGCAGCAATAATGATGCCGAGAACTTCACCATAGCCGTTGCCCATGCCCGCAAAAAAGCGTTTAGAGAAAGACTGAGGATCAGCCAAAGTAACCGCCAACGTGTAAATAGCTCCCACAAGCATGGCTTGAGCTACACCCATTTTTATGGCGGGAAGCCATAAATTCCCTGTAACCAAAATCAGAACTGGAACCAGCGGAGCTAAGGCCTTCAAAACATTCACACGCTGAACCTCACTTTCCTCATTTAATTCAGTTTCGGAAACCGAGCCCGGCTTATAGTCGCCCAGTAAGATGCACATAATCGTCACACCTATCATCGAGATGGCGCCGCATACCAACGTGTAATTCATGTGTACGCCGATTGTCTGGATAACATCCAGATTCGCCATCTTTGCTACATAGGCATTGTGAGAAAGACCGGGAGAAAGCATGGATCCGAACGTCCCTCCGAGGATAGCGGCGGCAGTTCCGGGACGGCTGACGCCGGCTCGGCGTAATAAGGGAATCATTGTCGGACCCACGGCCGCCGCGCACCCGGCCGCTGAAGGAATCGCGATGCAGATGAAATAGGTAATTGCCGTAGCAGCAGGTATCAGCAGCAAACCAAGCTTACTTAACGGAGCCGACAGAAGCTTCACTAAATGAACATCGCATTTGGTCATTTGAACGACAAAAGCAAAGCCCATCGCAGAGCAAATTGCCATGATCAACCCGCTGTTTGTCATAGATTTTGCAAATGCATTCAGACCTTGCATCGGATCTAAAGACAAACAGGTCATAAGAAAGCCGGAGGCTAACAGAACCAAGCGTGTCTCATAGCGTTTGATAAGAGCTGCCACTGTCAAAATGACGATAACAATGGCTGCCCAGACAGTCCAAGTCATAATCTTCTCCTATGGGTTATCGTTATGTCACCATTGTGAAGATTGGATTGCGTTACGGTAAGATATCAAAGAGTGACAACGTTTTGATCTAAACGGAACATCATGCGTAACCTTGACACAATTGAAACCCTTGAAACCTTCGTTGTTCTCGCAAGACTTAACAGTGTCGGAAAAACCGCTGAGCAGCTTCATATTTCAAAAGCTTCCGTCTCACGCCGCATTTCTTCACTTGAAACATCCATTGGAAAGCTCTTTATCCGAAACCAAAACGGCAGCGAGTTGACACCTTTAGGCTGCCTTTTCTTAGAAAAGATTCAACCCCTCCTAGAGCGATTTCACAAACTTTCAGCCCCTGTCTCTCGACCCGAAGGGAGCATCAGCGGATCAATCCGAATTTCAGCGCCCAACGCTATCGGCAATGGTTTGCTCATTCCATGGATCACTGCATTCCAAAGAAGAAATCCCGAACTTTTTGTTAACCTAACGCTGACTCTTGGTCCAATGCACATCATTCCTCCGGAGTGTGATATCAGAATCAATCACGGGCTTTATCCATGTTCCAATGCCGTCATCAGAAAACTCGGTGAAATGCGCCGTATGATGGTTGCATCGGCGGCCTATTTGGCAAAACATGGAGTACCGAAAACTCCGGAGGATTTAGAATTTCATGAACTTTTAGGCGGCAATGATTTAGTCAACGGAGCGCCCTTAGTTCTCCTGAAAGACAATGAGCGCGTCATCGTTCCGATCCACTCCAAACTTAGACTAAAAGATCATACAGCGGCAAGGACAGCCGCATTATTTGACGCCGGAATAAGTGTTCATGCATTCAGGTATGACACCATGGAATTAGTCCGACGCAAATTACTCATACACGTTCTGCCCGACTGGGAGCCTGAGCCGTCTCCTGTTAGCTTGCTTCTTCCCATCGGCCGAAAACCATCCTCAGCTGTGGAAGCCTTGTGTGACTTCATTGCTGAAAAATGGCGTTCAAACCCTGAACTCGTCTTCGATCATGGTCTCTAATAATTCTGAACATAGGGCAACACTGCGTCAATGGCAGCTCTTTATACTTACCGTTGAAAAAGGAAGCATTCTTGCGGCTTCTGCCGCTGCCAACACCGACGCTGCCGTTGTCAGCCGAGAAATTACAAAACTTGAACATCTGCTACAGGAACCATTACTGGAAAGATCCCGCTCCGGTGTTCGTCCGACATGGCTAGGCGCTCAAAAATACAAAGAAGCCATAAAAATTCTTCATGACATCAATACTGCTTTCTCTGAAACTGAAAATACTTCAATCAGATCTTCGACTATCCGTCTTGCCGTTCCCGGGGCATTGACAGGGCTTATCGCTAAGCCTCTCGCAGAGTTTGAAAAACTCCAATCTTCTAATCACACACGCATCGAAATCAACAGTTACCAAAACATCAACGATATTCAGCCTGAAAATTTTGATCTCATAGTTTGCCTCCAAACATTGCCAAATGTCAGGATGATTGCATACGATATCGCAAGCATTTCATATGGAATTTTTGCCTCTCCTGACTTCATTGCGCAAAACAAAAGGATCTCTGATCCGACTCAGTTAGAAAAACTTCCGCTAATCCACTCAAAAAGCGAAAAAGTCCTCTTGCAGGGGCCTTTCCAAAGCATAACCATTACCGTAGAGCCTCAAATAAGAATTAATTCTAATGAAGCTATGATCAGTGCCGCGGTTGAAGGTTTGGGTATTGCCCTCCGCATACCGCTTTGGGCCGCCGAGCCCTTAGCAAAAAACGGTAAGTTGCGTCACTTACTTCCAAATTGGCATATTCCGAACGCACCCGTTTGGCTTCTAAAGCATCCCGGCCGAAAAATTTCCGCTCTGGAGAAACTTATACAGTTTTTAAGGAAGACTGGAACTTTCCATCCGACGCTAACAAAAACGGACTAACCGAAGAAATAGGTCCCTCCCTTTCAGCATTTCCTTAACTCTCAAAAAAAATCTGAATCAAATTCAATCATCCCAAGCTGAACTTGATTTAACTTTTATGATTGAACAAGACTGAACACCTTGATAATTCGAAAGAGTTTTCATTTTCTTTCAAGGGGGGCTGTTCGACACAAAACGTCACAACTAACACATTTTATGACGGCATTGTTCGGACAATGAGTGTAGATTACCGCGCTGAAGACATCCGTTTGGGTCTTCACAGTCTTTCATTTGAAGGGGATGAAAGATTTTGGTGTTGCATGAGATGAGGTTGCAGCCGCCGTGTTTTCCTCCTATGTCACGGCAGAGCTCCTTCATTTAAAACTCATTTGCTTATCCGGCGCCTGCGCGGCGTCGGATTTTTTTCTTTTTTGCCTTAGTAAAAAACGGTGGGCTGTTAATCCTACCCACCGCTTTCTATACTTCTAAATAAGAAATTATTGCGGACCTGCCGCGTCTAGTTTTGCAGGCTAGCCGTCAGCCGATTTCTGCATCGGCTGCGCCGTTGTTGGTTTAATGGGTTGTTTTTTGAGTTTTTCCGCCTCTTCGATTTCTCGAATCGCTTGCTGCTCCTCGATTAAGGCTTGGTCAATCCATCCGCCCCCTAACGCCTGATATACCTGCGCAACCGAATTCAAAGCCCGAGACTTCACTTCAGCTAGAGAGATTTGCTGCGGCAGTAAAGATTGTTCTGCCTGCAGGACAGTGAAATATCCCGTGTAACCGCCTTGATACTGAGCGTTAGCAAGGCGCGAGTAGTCTTCCAAGCTCATGACGAGGCTGCGTTTGCTGCGCAGCTCTTCAATCACGTTTTGGCGCCGACTGAGTGCATTATCCACGTCTGCAAATGCAGTAGATACGGCAAGCTGATAAGCGGCCAAAAGCGCTTTTTGCTGCGCCTCGGCACTGCGGACTCCGGCGGTTACAGCGCCCCAATGGAAAATTGGACCGCTGATATTGCCGGCGTACTGCCAAACTTTGGACGGACCTTTAAACAGTTCTTTCAGCTGATCGCTGGAAAAGCCGAGGCCTCCGGAAAGTGAGATAGACGGGAAGTACAACGCCTTAGCGGCTCCGATATCGGCATTAGCTGCCCTAAGCTGCTCTTCGGCCTGGATCACGTCAGGGCGTTCCTCCAGCAGCTGACTGGGAATTCCCGCCACGACTGCCGGAACGTTCAGTTCATCTAGCGTCTTGAATTTCGGAAAATCGTCAACCGGCACTCCGGTAAGAACGGACAGCGAATTCTTTAATTCCGTATTGTTCTGCCGAATCTGCGGAATCTGCACCATCGCGCTTTCCCACTGCGACCAAGCCTGAGCAACTTCCATCTCGGAAACATTGCCATGCTTAAATCGCAGGAGGAAGAGCTGATAAGTCTTGTGATAGCTTTCCGCTGTCTCTACGGCGATCTTGTATTGCTCTTCCGTCGTAAGAATAGAAAGATAAGTACTGATCACAGAGCCGATCACCGATGAAATTGCCGCGCGATGCGCCGCTTCCGTGGCTCTCAGAGTTGCCCGAGCAGATTCAGTTTGCCTCCGAATCTTGCCCCACAAGTCGATTTCCCAAGAGGCCGAGGCAAGAGTTTCATAACTTTTGATCGGCTTATCTCCCATTGCCGCCCCGGTCGGAGTATTCAAGCTTGCTTTTGACTTTCCGAGATCGCCCGAGTAGTTAAGCTGCGGAAAAAGATTGGATCGAGCCACGGTAAGCTGAGCCGCTGCCCTCTCGACGTTTGCCATGGTCTGCTGCAATGTTCGATTGTTGGCAATGGCTTTGGAGACGAAGAAGTCCAAATTAGGATCGTTGTATTCTGTCCACCACCTTGCTTTCAAGAGGCCGAGATCCGCTTCCTCGCTCTGGATGTGACGGTAATCCTTCGGCACCGGAACATAAGGGCGATCATAGTCAGGACCGACTGCGCAGCCGGTCAGCACTGCGGCGCTGACCGCCGCGGCTAAAAATGTGCGCCGATTTATCATTTGCCCTCTCCTTTATTGTTCTTGGCATCGGCTGTCTTCTGGGAGACTTCGTTTGCAGATAGAACTTCCTTCGTGATTTCTGTCTTATCCTCTTTGACGCTCTTCTCTCTTTCGAGGTCAGTCAGCTTGTCTGCGGATTCAACATTCGCCTTCTGCTCCTGCGATGTCAGATCTCCGATTCCGATATCCTGATTTTCGACCCCTTCAGGATTAAAGCCCGGAGAGTTGATCACCGTTAACTCTCCTGAAGGAGAAACCTTCACGGTTGCATTCGGATCATAAACGGTGCCAGGGCCGCGCAGAATGGCAGTACGAAGCTTGTCTGTAATCGGAATATTTCTAGAGGAAAGCTTAGCGGCCAGTTTCAAAGCGCTCTTCGCTCCGGAGCGTTCGGCCCAGCCTTCAAACCAGACATAGAAAATTGGAACAAACAGCAGAGCCAGCGTCGACACACCGATCATACCGCCCACAATACCGGTTCCCAGAGAGTGACGGGAAGCAGCGCCGGCGCCTGTTGCGACGGCCAACGGGATAGTACCGCCGATAAACGCCAAGGACGTCATAATAATCGGACGGAAACGAAGCTCTCCGGCATCAATAGCCGCGCGCACCAAGTCCATGCCTTTATGTCTCAGTTCAACCGCAAATTCCACAATCAAAATTGCGTTCTTCGCCGCCAAGCCGATCATCACCAGCATACCAATCTGGAAGTAAACGTCGTTTTCAAGACCGCGAGCCCATGTCGCCAGCAGCGCACCGATGACGCCGAACGGCACCGCCAAGATGACTGAACCCGGAAGCGCCCAGCTTTCATACTGGGCAGCCAGCACCAGGAATACCAGCAGCAAACCGAAACCAAACACAATTGCGGAAGAAGATCCGGAACTTTGCTGTTCGTAGCTGATTCCAGTCCAGCCGTAGGTGTAGCCCGGAGGAAGAACTTCGGCCGCCACTTCTTCCAAGGCCTTCATACCTTGGCCGGAAGAGTAACCAGGCGCGGCATTACCGATCACCTGAGCGGCCGGGAAACCGTTGTAGTGCGGTAAGGAGGTTGCGCCGTTCGTGTACTCCGTCGTAATAACGGCACTCAGCGGAATCATTTCCCCGTTACTGTTGCGAACGTAAAGTTTGTCAATGTCTTCCGGTTTTGCACGATACTTCGGTTCGGACTGCATAATCACGAACCAAACGCGTGAGAACTGGCTAAACTGACTGGAAATTGCTGAGCCAAACTGGCTTTGAAGCGTGTTAAAGACGTCTGCAGTACTCAAACCTAACAATTGGGCCTTATCACGATCAAAGTTAATTTTGAGCTGTTGGTTGTTGGCGTTGTAAGTACTGGTCAAACCGGTAAGTTCCGGACGCTGACGAGCTTTTTGCAAAAAATTGTTCAGCACATCACCTAACTGCTGAGGCGTCCCGCTACCGGTATCCTGAATCCAAAATTCAAAACCACCTGTCGTACCTAATCCCGGAATCGCCGGCGGGTTGATCGGAACGACCAACGCCTGCATCTGTGAGGCCATGCCGCGATACTGCATCTGCTGCATGATCGCATCGGCACTCATTTCTTTAGCCGTTTGAGAATTCTTATAGCGCTCATCAAACGGAGCCAAAGTCATGAAGAACGTACCGGCATTGGTTTTCACTCCTCCGTCGAGCAGAGAAAAACCACCGATGGAGTTCTTGGTTTCAATCCCTTTAACCGGATCCAAAGCTTTTTCAATAGCATCCATGGCTTCTGTTGAGCGCTGCAAGCTGGCAGAGGAAGGAAGCATAATAGCTGCCAGAACGTAGCCTTGGTCTTCACTTGGCACAAAACCGGTCGGGAGCACTCGGAACATCTGAAAAATAGCAACGCCCATTCCCGCGAACAAAATAATGACAAGCAAAGTTCTGCGGAACAAAGCTCTCGTCCATTCCCCGTACTTCACCGTCAAGCGTCCGAACAATTGGTTGAAACGGAAGAAGAAGCCGTGAGTCTTCGGCTCTTCATGGGAGAGCCAAGCAGCACAAAGGGCCGGCGTCAGCGTCAAAGCGACGAAGCCGGAAATCGAAACGGAGATCGCAATCGTGATAGCAAACTGCTTATAGAGCATACCGGTGGTGCCGCCCATAAAGGCTGCCGGAACGAACACACTGGCCAAGACCAAAACCGTCGCGATAATCGGGCCGGAGACTTCCGACATAGCCAGAATGGTTGCATCGATCGGATTCATGGCTTTTTCGGACATATTGCGTTCGACGTTTTCCACCACCACGATGGCATCGTCCACCACCAAACCAATCGCCAACACCAAACCAAACAGCGTCAGCAGGTTGATCGTGAACCCAAGCGCCAGCATTCCCACGAAAGTACCAGTCAAAGCGACCACAATGGCCGTGCACGCAATTGCTGTGGATTTAAAGCTTTGCAAGAAGATGTAGATCACGCCGATAACAAGAAGCACTGCTTCAAACAGCGTCTTAATTACTTCATCGATAGAAATTCGAACAAACTCTGTCGTGTCGATAGCGACCTTGTAATCTAAGCCTTCTGGGAAGTTTGCTTTGAGTTGCTCTAATGTCTTTCGAACATTTTTCGCCACATCCAGCGCGTTGGCGCCGGCCTGTTGGTAAACCGCAATGTAACTCGTCGGTAAGCCGTTCATATTGGAAGAAACATCATAGCTCTGAGACCCCAAATCGACACTCGCTACGTCCTTTAGACGAACAATGGCGCTTTGATCTTGGTTCGAGCGGATGATGATATCTTCATATCCTTTCGGATCAACCGAGGGAGACGGAGCAATGACCGGGAAAGTCTGGATAGTTCCGGGGAGCGCAGGAGCCGCACCGATATTACCGGCTGCGAATCGTTTGTTCTGGTTTGCAACGGCGGAGTTGATATCAGAGGTGGTAATGCCCAAAGATGCCATGCGGTCCGGATTAAGCCAAATACGCATGGCCTGATTGGCGTTGCCCATCACAGCAGACTGACCGGCGCCCTTAACACGCTTAATAGCATCTACAACATAAACATTGGCGTAATTATTAATGTAATCGCGGCTATAACGGTCGCCTTTGCCGTAAATACCGATCAACATCAGAATTGAAGAAGAGCGCTTTTCAATTTGAAGGCCGTTTTGGATTACTTCGCTCGGCAGGTACGGCTGTGCGATATTGACACGATTCTGTACCTGCACCTGGGCAATATCCGGATCCGTTCCGATATCAAAGAAAACGGTCAGCATCATAGTGCCGGTAGATGACGAGGAACTCGTCATGTATATCATGTTGTCAACACCGTTAACCTGCGTTTCAATCGGGGCCGCTACGGTTTCGGCCACGGTCTTCGCATCGGCTCCCGGATAACTGGCTGTAACCATAATCTGTACCGGTGCCATGTTCGGATATTGCTCAATCGGCAGTTGGAACATGGAAATCAGGCCGGAAATCACAATCACCAGCGATACGACGATGGCGAAAATCGGTCGCTTAATAAAGAAGTTCGAAAACATACCGACCCCCTTTACTTCTTAGCCTTGTCGCCAGCAGCAGGTTTCTGGTCCACTTCTTTGACAATCTTTACCGGAGCTTCGCTAGCCAAAAGCATCATACCCTCGGTCACAACCTTGTCCCCTTCTTCCAGACCGTTTTTAATCAGCCAGTCGTTTCCGATCCAGCTGCCGACTTCGACAGGACGAAATTGAGCTTTGTTGTCCTTGGTAACAACCCAGACAAAATGCCCTTTGCTCCCTTCCTGCACGGCGACCTGAGGCACGACGATCGCGTTAACATAGGTCGCCCCCTTCACGATGGCACGCACATACTGCTGAGGCCTTAATTGATTATTCGGATTTTCGAAAGAAGCACGGAGTTCAAACGTACCTGTACTCGGGTTGAAATTCGGTGACGAGAAAGTCACGCGGCCGGTAATCGGATAAATTTCTCCGCCGGCCAGTTCGAGCTGAACTTCGTAGTCATGGTTTTCAGGACGGCGGAGGATACCCTCTTTGACTTCCTGATTAATCTTCGCTTCTTCGTTTTCCGACATGGAAAATGTTACCCACATCGGAGACATGGTGTAAACAGTCGCCAAATGTGCGTTGCTCATGTTGATGTAGGTACCATCCGTCTGGAGTGCAGAGCTGGCGTAACCCGTCACAGGAGAAGTGATCGTGCAGTAAGAAAGATTAAGTTTTGCGTTTTCCACCTGAGCTTTAGCATTGGAAACTGCAGCTGCCGTGGTTTGAAAATCACCTATTGCTTGATCCAAATCAGTCTGGCTCAGCGCTTTCAGCTTCGCGAGAGGACGAATACGATTCAAATTTCTTTTTGCTACTTCATGAGCTGCAAGACTCGAATCCAAAGATGCCTGTGCTTCGGAGAGCTGTACTTCAAAGGGCTTCTTGTCCATCAGAAAAAGCACATCGCCGGCGTTCACCATGCCGCCTTCGGTGTACTTTCTGGCATCCAAAAATCCGTTGACACGACTATAGATTTCAACCGCTCGAGAGCTTTCAGTTTTTGCGACCCAGGTCATGTCCGCCGGCACATCATGCCGTGTTACTTTGACAACGGAAACCGGGCTCGGGCCTCTCGCCGCAGATCCTTCTTTATCTTTATCGCATCCGCTTAGAGCTAAAACTCCGCAAAGCACGGCGGCTGACAGCATCGAATATCGGCTGAAATGATTGATTGTCACGTTGTACCTCTTTTCTAGCACCCCGTGTCGCTTAAAAAGCTACAAAGCTGGTTTTTGTAAGCACGGGAAGTAAATATGTAACTAACTTTAGTAAGTATCCTAGGCAGAGAACCTGACAGGGTTGTCCTTCGCTCATTTCAAGACTAAAGGCAGGCTTATTTCACAAAATAACAACAGGAAAACCCGAAGATGAAAACCCCTAGAAAATTGTCTAACAAATCGCCGTGTACAGATCTAAAATTGAATTGTTCGAAATAAAAATGACAAATTATTAGAACAAAGTTCGAACCATCGGCAAGGAGCTGATATGACAAAACTTAAAGTATTCTCTCTGCTGCCGGCTCTTCTACTCGCATCGATTGCTCAAGCCTGGGAAGCGCCCGAGATTCGGGAACTCTCTGCGGCTGAAATTCAGCCAAAACATGAGTCTCTTCAACCTCACAAATCCCTCGTTGCCCAGTTGGATCCGACGTTCGGAATCCGTGCGTTAGCGCTTAGCGCGATCTTTTTATCCTTTCCGAAGACAGGTACGGCCTCACCTGTCGCACCCAGCATATCTGCCGGAGAAAGAAACCCTTCTACTGCGCGACGACTGCCATTACCCAATACCGTCGCAAAAGCTCAGCAATTTCTGCGCCGCCCCGCTCGAATCATGACTCCTCTCGAAATAGTTCAGATGGCCGGGGAAGAATCCCCGGACTGGAATGAAGTGGCGCGCGACGGCTGCATCCTTCACGGGAAACTGAGTGAGATTTCCGAGAACTATCTCAAGATGGATGAGACGCTGATCTTTCTTTTAAACATGCGGCACACGCGTCACCTTAGGGTCGGCAGTGAAGTCATGCTGAGAATCAAGGAAGTCTCTGTGGACCGCAAGGCGATTTACGCAATTATGGTTCCTTCTGACACCGTGTCAAGGCAATATCGAGAAGCCGATTTCTTGCAGTAGAGAGTTTCTTTCAGATTTCAGCTTGCTACCCACAGGGAACTTTCGGTCTCGGCCGAGGTTAATACGACACAGAGTTTCTCTTTCAGTTGAATCACCAATATTCTTTGATGTTTCTTCTCTTTAGACTTGAGTCCAAATAAACGTATTGACCTCAGTTGAACCGCAGTGATGCCTTTTTGTTTCGAATTTTGCAACGCCGCTTTTCAAAGGAAACGAAAATATTTCATCGCCTCCTTGGTCTTCTGCTGCGCCCTTTTTCCTTGGAGGGTCTTTGCCTCAGAGGCGCCGATAACCATCGGTTTTCCTTTGGTGTCTCATCCATGGTCAGCTTCCCGATTTTTAGAACAATCTCTCAACTACTTAAATTGGAAAATTCCTACCTATTCTTTCCAAGCCAAATGGATCTCTGTGGATGACATCGAAAAGGCTTTCGATGAAGGAAAACTTGATTTAGCCGTTTTCCCTTCTGGCTACCTCATTGATGAGAAAACTCGTCAGCATCGTCTGCTGATGACAATGGTTTCAAGAGAAGCGCCCGATCCGGATGCCGGTACCGCCTGTGCCGTCATTGTTAAGAGAAGTAGTCCGATTAAGTCACTGAGTGAGCTTTCAAACGTTCCCATCGCATCAGCTAACAAACATTCCGTGCAGGGCTTCTTAGCCTGTCTCAGGGAGCTCGAAAAATTAGGTACCGATACGGACAAACTCACAAAGGATCACGTTTATTTCTTAGGAGATTTGAACGAAAAGAATGTCATTCGAGAAGTTACGGAAGGGAGAGCTTCAGCGGGCTTTATTCGTGCAGGTCTCATAGAAGACATCAAAAAGGCAAATGCAGCCAACGTTCTGGAAGACATTCGCGTCCTCTCCGGGCCTTACGCGGGGCCTGCGTTTTTGAAGTCTTCTGAAAGTTATCCCGGTCCGACCCTTGTAGCCAATACAAAACTGCCTGCAGAAACCGTACACGAAATTATGGCAGCGCTCTTTTCTATGCCCCCGGACTCCTGGGGACAAAGATGGACAGCCCCCGCCAACATGAGCAGTATTGAGAAACTGTCCGAGCAGCTCCGAATCGGCTCTTATGAATACCTGCGGCACTGGACACTCAAGAGAACATGGGATATCTTTTGGCCCGTTTTTTTCGTCATCTTTATCCTGATTATTGCGCTTCTGACGCACGGCTGGATGACAGAGAAAACCGTTCAGAAACGGACCCACCAGTTAAGACGCTCGCTTGTCAACCAGCGATTGGCCGAAAGAAAAGCCCAAAAACGGGCCGAGCGGATAGAGTTCTTGGAAAAACGCTCCCTGGTCGGTCAGCTTTCGAGCATCGTTGCCCACGAGTTAAACACCCCTCTTGCTGCCATTCAAAATATTACCTATATGCTTCGCAGCAGGATCGATTCTGCACTTGAGAACAATACTTCCGTCGATTCCGACGAACTTGAATCGATTGAGGAGCAGCTGGAATCCATCGAAACGCAGGCTCTGAAAGCCGGCAAAATTGTCGATAAGGTAAGAAGTTATTCCAAACCGAATCAACAAAGGAAAACCGTCTCGGATCTATTGCGGGCTGCCAAAGAAGCTTGTGAAGTCTACGCAAAGAAAGCTGATGTGAAGTTTGAGAACCATTGTAAGAGCGGCCCGGTTTATGTTCATTTCGATGAGATTGAGCTCGAGCTCGTCGTCCACAATCTTTTGAAAAATGCCTTTGAGGCATCTAGCACTGAGCAAAAATCAATGATTTTCTGCTCATTAAAATACAGCACAGACAATTCCGTGGTTCTAACCATTACTGATAACGGCTCTCCTCTTACAAAGGCAGCTTTCGACAATATCACCTCGCAGTCCCGAGTGAGCACTAAGGCACACGGACTTGGACTCGGACTCGACATTGTCTGTTCCTTGATCGAAAAAAACGAAGGAAAAATCGCATTTACCCTTTCTAAGACAAGAAGCTTGATTACCACAATTACGTTGAGAAGCGCGGACAGAGAGCTCATTTCAGCGTCTCAGTCCGCCGCCTCTGCTGTACTTAAAAACACTTCGGCCTAAGGAAAATATGTTTGATTCGTTAATAATCAGGGTCGTAGATGACGATGAAAGCATCCGTACGACGTTAAAAGAAGTTTTGGAACAAAACGGCTGGAACTGCGTTACCTATTGCAGTGCAGAAGAAATGCTACGAGAAGATGCCATATCCGTTCCCGGCTGCATTGTTCTTGACCTGAAAATGGAAGGGATGTCCGGGCTCGAGCTTCAGACTGAGCTAAACAAAAGAGGTTCCCGTCTTCCCATCATCTTTTTCTCCGGACACGGAGACGTGGACAGCGCAGTTTTAGCCATGAAGCATGGGGCCGTGAATTTCTTAAGGAAGGCAACCGGTGTCTCGGAACTTTTAAAAGCTGTTTCCTCTACGCTTGGTACGGACGGCCAGGCAGATCAGCTATTTAAAAATTACACCCCCGGAGAATTGGTTTCCTTCTATGAAAATCTTACGCCTCAGGAAAAAGAGGTCGCATTTCTGGTCGCAGAAGGGTTCCTCAACTCAGATATTGCCAGAAAGTTAGGGGTTTCAAGCAAAACCGTCAGGAACTATAAAGTTCATATCCGGCAAAAACTTCAGCTCAATACTCCGGCTGAAATCAGTCTGTTCATGCAAAAAATACGAAGCATTCTTAAAGATTAAGCTAACCATGTTCCACCGCAGAGATCTCTTGAAATTTCTTTTGTTTGGCACTTGTTGCCCTACAACGCATGCCGAAGAGAATCCCAAATGGGATTTGACCGTGGATGCGATCGTGGTCGGAAGCGGGGCTGCCGGCTTAGCCGCCGCAGCAACGCTTGCAGAAGGCGGTCTAAGCGTTCTCATGCTGGAGAAAATGAATTCTCTCGGCGGCAATACAGTGATCAGCGGGGGCGACGTTGCCGTTCCGGGATCCCCTGTCCAGTTAAAAATGGGAATAAAAGATTCCCCGCAGATGATGGCGGAGGACTTAATACGCGCAGGCAAGACTGTTGACAAGGAAAGAGTTCGTTTCTTAGCGCAAAATGCCTTAAGCACATGGAAATGGACTCAGGAAAAATGGGGTACCCGCTGGAATCCTGACAAATTACAGTTTGACGAAGGACAAAGCGTTCCCAGGGGGCTGCTCAGCATTCCTCGATCAGGTTTTGCTCTATTTTCATCGGGTATTGAGTACGCCAGAAACCTTAAAGTTCAGATCCGCAATAACAGTCTGGTCGAAGACATATTTTTCGGACCCAACGGTGAAGCTCAAGGTCTTCTTGTACGTACTCGCTACAAATTTCCTGATCCGGCCTCGGGCACTCAGATAAAAATTCGGGCCCGAAGAGCCATTGTTCTGTGTTTCGGCGGTTTCGGAGCCGACGAGGAATTTAGGGAAATGGTCAACCCGTCGATGGGAAAACTATTAGCCACGACAAACCAACCGGGTGCAACCGCCGAATCCATTCGAATGGCCATGCGACTAGGAATCAAGACGGTAGATTTAGATCAAATTCAGGCGCTGAGCTGGATTAGTGCGGACGAAATCGGGCTGGGAGATGCATGGCCTTTCATCGAGCAATACTCAGCGTTCTATGGTATTTGGGTCAATAACAAGGGGAAGCGTTTCGTTAACGAAAGAGGCTCTCAGCGACTCAGATCGGAGCGGCTTTTAGAAGAAATCAAAAACGGGCACAGAATCTTCGGGATTACGACTCAGAACGCAATTGAACACCAACCGGACGATCTTCAAGCAACCGAAGAATTAAAACTTCGTGGAATCATTCGCTCATTTCCGAGCTTGGAAGCTCTTGCTGTCAACAGCAGTATTTCTTATACCGAACTCGTCAAGACGGTTGAGAAATACAATACCTGCGTTAACAACGCGGTAATTGATGAGTTCCAAAGAAATCTTTCCAACACTTTTCCGTTAAATGGAACGAACTGGTTTGTTGTTGAAATCAGGCCGAAGGTTCATCACTGCATGGGCGGCATAAAAACTACCCTCAGTATGCAGGTATTAAACAACAAAAACCAAATCATCCCTAACCTCTATGCGGCAGGAGAAGCAACCGGCGGCATTTTCGGACGCAGCAGAATTCCATGCCATAGTCTCATCGATGCTCTTGTGGGAGGCCGAGCCGCCGGCCTTCACATCCTGGAAAACACTCATTCGAAGAATGAAAATGATTAACCTTTGATTATTATCAATTGTCCCGGGACACAAAAAAGAAGAAAGTTTGACGATTGTCAAAAGTCCCAGGACACCTCCAAGTGCACAATGACTCCAGAAGTTAAACAAACATTCTTCCTCAACTCACTTGGAGAAACAAATGAAGAACATTCAATTTTCTCGCCGCAACCTTCTCGGTGCCTCCGTTGCAGCTCTTGCCTCGTCTGCCTTCGCAGCCAAGGCATCTGCCAACCCCGCTCCCGTTCCTCAGAAATGGGACGAAGAAGTTGACGTTATCGTTGTAGGTTCCGGCTTTGCTGGTTTAGCCGCAGCCTACGAAGCCGCAAAGGCGGGATCTAAAGTTATCATTCTTGAAAAAATGCCGACTCATGGCGGCAACTCCATCATCAACGGCGGAGAAATGACCGCAGTGGGCTGCCCTCAGCAAAAAGCAGCCAACATCCCGGACTCCGTCGAACAGTGGAAGGCCGATACCTTCGCAGCAGGCCTGGGCTTCAACTACCCCGAAAAAATTCAGGTCCTGGCCGATAACATGTTGAATAACTACAACTGGCTGGTTAATGAAATCGGCGTTAAATTCCGTCCGATCATTACTCAGGACGGCGGTCACAGATATCCTCGTTCCGTGATTTCCGAAGAAGGTTCCGGCGCCGGCTTTGTGAATGCCGAACTCGCAAAATGCAAAGAACTCGGCGCTCAGCTGCGTACTCGCAATTACGTTGAAAGAATTATTAGAGATCCGGAAACCGGCCGCGTGCTCGGACTTCAGGTTCGCAAAGGATACCGTTTCCCGAATCCTCAGAGCGGTACCGTCCAGCTCATCAAGGCCAACAAGGGTGTTGTTCTTTGCCATGGCGGTTTCGGCGCCGATATTGCCTATCGCCAAGTTCAGGATCCGAAACTGACTGATAAATTCGATACTACTAACCATCGCGGTGCTACAGGTGAACTTTGGAAGGAAGCAGCAAGAAACGGTGTTTTGATGATTCAAGCCGACCGCGTTCAGGTTGTTCCCTGGTGCAGCCCCTATGAAAAGAGCATGGGCAACATGTGGCAGTTCTCTCAGACATGTGCCGCTCCTTACGGCATCTGGGTTGACGTCAACACCGGAAAACGTTTCATCAATGAATTAGGCAACCGAAAAGTCCGCTCTGATGCAATTATCGCTTTGAACAATATCGGCCACAAGTGCATTTCTTTAACGGATGTCCGCGGTGCCAAGCAGCTTGAAAAGAACCGCCCCGGAACGCTTCCCAAGCTGATGGCAACAAAGGGCCTGCTCGAATTCCCCACCCTGGAGGCTGTCGCCAAGTACTATGGCACACCCTATGATGTCCTCAAAGGAGAAGTAGATCAGTACAACGCAAACGTCCGCAACAAGATTGAAGTTGACTCTCTGGGCAAGACTTATAACGCCGACTGCACAGAGATGAAGACCGGTCCCTGGTACGCTGCAGAACTTATGCCTAAGATCCATCACTGCATGGGCGGTATCGTCACCAATCCGCAGGGTCAAGCCCTTGACGCCGGCGATCTGAAGCCGATTCCCGGGCTTTACGCTGCCGGTGAAGCTTGCGGCGGTGTTCACGGCGACTGCCGTTTAGGCTGCAACGCTATTCTTGACTGCTTGGTTAACGGCCGCATTGCCGGTCAGTCTGTCGCCAAACAGTAAGATTTAGTAAACCCCTCATAGGCAAGCCGGAGATTCGGCTTGCCTAAGGAGCTACAAATGATCAGATCCGTTCTAACTTTGATCCTTACCTTCGGCTGTATTCTCTCACTGCCGAGCTACGCTGCCGGCAATTTCGGGGCGGACCGTCACGTTGCAAGAGGCGTCCAATGCCAGCAGTGCCATGGTGCCAACAATGAAGTTAAAGATCCTGACAAGACTCAATGTATCGTCTGCCATGATCCGAACGCAGTTGCTGCAAAAACAGCCAATGTTAAACCACAAAATCCGCATGTTTCACCTCACTATGGTAAAGACCTGGATTGCGTGTTATGCCACGTGCAGCACGGCCAAACCGAAAACTATTGTGAGCAGTGTCACAACTTCGGGTTTAAGGTTCCGTAACTTGTCTGTTTAATTCTCCTTGGTCAATTTTTTTAGGGTCGAAGATGTTTGGGTCTTCGACCTTTTTTATTTTTCTGCTAGTTTTTCTTTGAATTCTTGCTAAATTACTTGAAAAGCTGACTTATTGACTCAACTTCCTATGAAATCTTTGTTGTCTTAATATAAAAATCCAATTCCTAGGAACCATGGACTTGTATGACGTCCGAGACTTTTTCTTTGTAACTTATTGCTTGTTAGACTTATTCAGGTTAGCCTTGAAGTAAAGGTGATAGATAAATCCGCGTCTTTTCCGGTGCAGCTCTACCGAAGGGTGTCGCCTCAAGGTTAGGTTAAGAGGATGGTATGGAAAGCAAAATTTTTTCCCAACTACCGTTAGGTGTGTCAGATTTTCATAAGTTAAGAGAATTGGAAAAGATTTATGTCGACAAGACTAATCTGCTCTATGAACTTATTACAACTTTTGAAAAAGTTTTTCTTGCCCGACCTAGACGTTTCGGTAAGTCACTTTTAGTCTCTACGTTCGAATCACTTTTCAAACATGGAACGCGAGATTTCAAAGGCCTAGCAATTGAGAAACTTTGGAATGATAAAACTTACAAAGTTATCCGATTAGATTTTTCCAACCTGAAGGATTTCTCAACAGAAGAAGAGTTTTCTATTCTCCTGGACGAATACTTCGCGATCTTGATGGCTCAGAATGAAATTACAGTTTCAAAAGAGCCAAATTTCGGAGGATTCTCTTCTTTTATCTACTGGCTTGGGCTACAGCCGTCAAATTCCGTCGTAGTCCTCATTGATGAGTACGACGCTCCTTTGACAGTTTGTATGAACAATCCAGAACTTTTTGATTTCGTTAGAAAAAAACTTTCTCGCCTTTATGCCAGCTTTAAAAATTATGAGGGCGTAATTCGCTTCTTATTCTTGACGGGAATTACAAAATTTAATAAGACAAGTATTTTTTCTGAACTGAACACACTTACCGATATCTCGTTATCTCCTCGCTATGGCAGTCTTCTTGGTTATACCCACGAAGAGGTTGTGGAATATTTTAAAAATTATTTAGATCGTTCTGCAAAAGCGTTAGGTATTGAGTCTGACCAATTATTAGACAAGTTGGTTTCCCAATACGACGGCTTCTGTTTTGAAGAAACTGTCAGCAAAAAAGTTTTTGCTCCATGGTCACTTCTTTCCTTTTTCGCAGAACCTGAAAGAGGTTTTAAGAACTACTGGTTTGAAAGCGGCGGGCGCCCATATGCTTTGCTGGAATATTTGAAGTCCCATGCCCTTCGGCATCCCGAAGAATATGGAAAACTGAAAAGCATTGCTTTAACTGAACTTACCAGCTCTTCCGACATCAAAACTTTATCTGATGTGGCTCTCCTGACTCAAGCCGGATATTTGACATTAAAAAATATAGTTGGAACTACTGCCTACGTTGGTTATCCTAACGAGGAAGTTAAGACCTCGATGGCACAACTATATACAGAGCGTTTGTTAGCAGGGCATACTGTTGAACAGGTTGGTGCTGACAACATAGCGCACCGACTTGCATCTGAGAATATTGAGGATATCTTCCATCTCTTAAACAAGCTTTTCGGCTCTATCGATTATCAAAAGTATCCGATAAGAGATGAAGCATCGGTTAGAGCTTTCGTTCAAGTATTCTTTTCTGGTGCCGGATTGAACCCGATAGTCGAGCACCATAACGCGAAAGGAAGAAGTGACCTCGAGGTAAAAGTCGGTGTTCGTTACTGGGTTTTCGAATTCAAAGTTTGCAATTCCGAAAACGACGGCAAAGAGCTTCTCAAAGAAGCTATTTTGCAGTTACAAAGAAAGGAATACGGCCTTCAAGAGCTAGAAGAGCAAATACTGCGAGTTGCCTTGGTCTTTTCTTTGGAAAAAAGAAAGTTTATCGAATTCAGCCAATGCGATTAACTAAAAGGCCGAGAATTCTGTTCCTCGGCCTTCTCTTTAACTACTGCTTTTGAAATCAATCATCAGAAGCGGCTTTTTTCGCTTCTGCTTTTGCTTCCAAACGCTTTTTCTCAAGCTCTGCAATGTACTGAGGCGTGATATCGCCGGTAACATAGTCTCCATCAAAGCAGGAGCAGTCAAAGCGCTTGATCTCGGGATTTAATCCGCCGACGGCTTCTTTCATTCCTTCGATCGTCTGGTACACAAGCGCATCTGCGCCGATTTCGATACGAATCTGCTCGGTAGGACGATTGTCGCCGGCAATGAGTTCTGCCGTTGTCGGCATATCAATACCGTAGACATTCGGATAACGAACAGGAGGAGCTCCGGAAGCGATGAAGACTTTCTTCGCACCGCTCTGGCGAGCCATGCGAACAATTTCCTTAATTGTCGTTCCGCGAACGATGGAGTCATCCACCAGCAGAACATTCTTATCCTTAAACTCAATCGCCATGGCGTTCAGTTTCTGGCGAACGCTCTTCTTTCGTACAGCTTGGCCGGGCATGATGAAGGTGCGGCCGACGTAGCGGTTCTTGATGAAGCCTTCGCGGTAAGGAAGATTCAGAGCCTTAGCTAACTGAGCTGCGGCAGGACGAGAAGAATCGGGGATTGGCATGACCACATCGATATCTTCCAAAGGAATCGATTTTTTGATTTCTTTTGCCAAGTTTTCGCCCAGTCTCAGACGAGCTTCGTAAACGGAAATGCCGTCGAGCTGAGAGTCGGGACGAGCCAAATAGACATACTCGAAAATACAGGGCGAATAGACCGGGTGTTCTGCGCACTGTTTCTTATGCAGGTCGCCGTTCTCATCAATCCAAATGGCTTCTCCCGGATGGACGTCACCCAGAATTTGGAATTCGCTGCCTTCCAGCGTCACGGATTCACTGGCGATCATATATTCGCTCTTTCCGTCTTCTCCGAGCGTTGTGCCGTAGCAAAGCGGACGAATGCCGTACGGGTCTCTGAAAGCCACAACACCGTGACCGGCGATCATGCAGACGACGGCATAAGAACCTTTCACGCGTTTATGTACACCGGAAACTGCCTTGAACAAGGCTTCTTCATCCAGCGGATGACCCTGAGTGGCGAGCGCCAGCTCATTAGCAAACACGTTCAGAAGCACTTCGGAGTCGCTGGTCGTATTGATATGACGACGGTCCAGTTCGTAAAGTTCCTGAGCCAGCTCTTCGGCGTTTGTCAGATTGCCGTTGTGAGCCAGAACAATACCGAAGGGTGCATTGACGTAAAAAGGCTGCGATTCATCCGCAGCCGTTGCATTTCCCTGAGTAGGATAACGTACTTGTCCAATACCGCAGTTACCGAGCAAGTCTCGCATATTGCGAGTTCTAAAAACGTCACGCACAAGGCCCATGCCTTTATGCATATGGAAATGACGTCCTTCAACCGTACAGATACCGGCGGCGTCTTGACCGCGGTGCTGCAGCAGCAGGAGTGCATCGTACAGCCTCTGGTTAACGGGACCGGAAGCGTACAGCGCCACTATTCCGCACATTTGTATTTAACTCCGAGGATTAAAGGTTAAGTTTTATTTACGTAATTCCATCAGACTATCGGGAATGTAAGGAGCGCACCATGTGATGCCCTTCTCAAACGCCGGCACCAGCGCAGAATCTTTCCACCAAAGCTGCTTGGAAAAGAACTCGGTCGTTCCGCCGAGAAAGACCAGCAGCCCGACAATGAGTAATCCGCGTAGAAAACCGAACAAACACCCCAAAAGCCTATCCTCTGCTCCGATAGAAACAGAGGCGAGAATACTGCGCAGTATTTTACCGACTAAACCGGCCAGAAATACGCATCCGATCACAATCAAAACAATGGAAACAAAAGTCCTTGTCATGAGGCCCATGTGGGCCTGGAACGGAAGGATCGCTGCCAAATCGGCAGAACAATAAAGAGAAACAAAGAAAGCTGCTACCCAGCCTACCAGGGCAAAAATTTCGCGAACCATGCCGCGGGAAACCCCAAGAAGTGTGGAGAGCAGGATGATAACAACGAAGACCCAGTCGAGCTCTCCGAGACCTAAGGAAGAAAAATCCACACTTACCTCACTGACTGGACTTTACCTGTATTCAAACCTGCCAAACCGAGCTTGGCATTAGCAGCTTCAGCTTCTTTAGCAGATTTGAAAGGACCGGCCTGCACGCGGTAAATCCTGCCGCTCTTAGCCTGGATCGGGGAAAGATAGGCAGGCACTCCGGCCTTCTTCATCTTGTCCACAATGCCTTGAGCACGATTCTGGTTAGAAAGCGCGATCACCTGAATAAAGTACTGGCCCTTGGTAAGTTTGGGAGCGGAAGTCTCCTGAGCTTTCTTTTCTTCGGCCTGCTTCTTAGCCTCTGCCTGTTTCTTGGCTTCAGCTAACTTTTTAGCTTCGGCTGCCTTCTTCTCTTCTGCGGCCTTCTTGGCTTCTGCTGCTTTCTTAGCAGCTTCCGCAGTGTCGTTCTTGGCTTCAGGAGCCTTACCGGCGGTATTGCCGGAAGCGGAAGGCGCGACGGCAGCGGCCTGGTCTTTACCGGAATTCACAGACGGGACGGGAGGAACCTTCGGCGCTTCTTTCGGTTCTTCGCCCTCTTCCGGCGCCGGAGCCGGCGGAACGGTGATCTTGGTGACATCAACAGAATTTTCTTTCGGTATCCGAAGCGGAATCGTGACGGCAGGAGGCGGCGCTTCCTTATCAAAAAGAATAGGAATCGCAATCGCCGCAGCCATCAGAAGCATCAGGGTACCAACAAATCTTCGGCGTGCATGAATCCATTTCTGACGGCGCAGCTCCTCTTCTTCGAGCTGCTGCTCGTCTTTTTTAGGCGCACGTTTAAACCAACTGCGCTTTTCGGGCTGCGGTGCGGCAGGCTCAGACTCAACATTAGGGGCGGCATGAGAAGCGGTTTCCAGATCGAGTTTGACTTCAGTCGGAGATTCTTTTGCGGCAGGAGCCGAGGCAAAAGGATTTTCTTCTATGTGAAGCGGCATCTCCTGCGCAGGAGCCGGAGTCGGTCTGACCGTTGCAAAAGATTCCTTTTGAGAAGAGGTCACCGGAGTCTGGATCGCCGACGGATGCGTTGCGAATTCACCGTCAGATGGCTGGCGGACACGAGTCGGAGGAACAGCAGTTTGCGAAGGATGCACCGTGCCGAATTGCGGTTCGTCGGAGAACCTTATAGGGTTGGGCTCCGAAGACTGCGGGGCGCTCATCCCTGGTTCCACATGAGGCAGCGGAACTTCGGGCTCTTTCTTTTTCCAAAAAGGCATACTGCTCTTCCTTTCTTTTTAATTTCGTCCGACTTTTTCCTTTAAATATTCAATAGCTGAAGCCACTGTTAAAAAGGAACCGAAGGTGACTATTCTATCAGTCTCGTGCGCCTCTTCGATGGCTCTCTGAAGAGCTTCCTCGACGGTCTTGAAAGTCTGAATTTTTTCCTGAGGAACGCCTGCTTCACTTAGCATAGCGCAGAGATCCTGTGCGATTCCGCCTCGCGGACCTTGCAGATCCGACAAATACCACTTGTTAAAGCTCGAAACCATGATCCGGCAGACTTGCGCGCGGTCCTTATCAGAAAGCATCCCGAAGACCGCAACCTGACGTGTTGCCTTCGGAAGCCCACTCAGCGTCTTTGCCAATTCTTTGGCCGCATGGGGATTATGTCCGACATCTAAGTAGACCTCCGGTGCATTTCTGACTTTAGAGAAGCGTCCGGTAATACGAGTATTCAATAGAGCTGATTCAAATGCTTCACGCTTAAGCGGCAGTTTTCCCTGCATGCATTGAAGGGCTTCGAAAGCTCCGGAGGCATTGTTCAGCTGATGTTCGCCGGGCATCGTCGGCAACGGCAAATTCCTGAGCTCGCCCCTTGACCCAAAGAAATTCCAGGTCTTATCGCCGTGATTGTGCTCAAACCTGAAGGTCTTTCCGATAACCAGGAGTTCGGCACCGATTTTATCGGCGTACTGCTCAACCGTAATCGGAGGATTAGCGTCAGCGCAGATAGCCGGCTTGCCCGAACGGTAAATGTGAGCCTTTTCCCAGCCAATAGATTCACGGGTAGTTCCGAGATAAGCCGTATGGTCAATTCCGATGCTCGTAATGACGGAGACGGAAGGCTCAACCGTGTTGACAGCGTCAAGACGTCCGCCGAGCCCGATTTCTAACACCACGGCATCAAGATCTTTTTCCGCAAACAGAAGAAGAATGCCGAGCAGCGTGTATTCAAAGTACGACAGCGTCATCTCGCCGCGAGCGGCTTCGACCTTCTCGAACTGACGAATCAGTTCTTCGTCCTTAGCGTCTTTTCCGTTAATTCGAACTCTTTCGTTGAAGCGGATCAAGTGCGGAGAAGTATGGACACCTACGGAATAGCCGCCGGCTAACAGTGCCGATTCAATAAAAGCGCAGGTAGAGCCTTTACCGTTGGTGCCTCCGACGGTAAACACGGGGCATTTAAAGCGGATGTCCAGACGCTTGAGCATGGTTTCCATGCGGTCAAGGCCTAAATCTATTGCCTGTGCGTGCAAACCCTCAATGTGATGAAGCCACGCATCCAAAGTCTCAAATTTCATTGTGAATAAACTAAAAAGACCGCCGAAGCGGTCCGGAGAATGCTACTCAATCGCGTCCAAAGACTCTTTTTGGAAGAGTGCAATGAGTTTTGCGATTTCCATCTTTAAGTTTTTACGATCGACGATCATGTCGATGGCGCCCTTCTGCAGCAGGAACTCGGATCTCTGGAATCCTTCCGGAAGCTGTTCACGAACGGTTTGTTCAATGACGCGCGGGCCGGCAAAGCCGATCAAAGCCTTAGGCTCAGCCATAACGACGTCGCCCATGAAAGCAAAGCTTGCAGACACGCCGCCCATCGTCGGATCGGTTAAGACAGAAATGAACGGAAGTTTGTGTTCTGCCAACTTAGCGATAACTCCGGTTGTCTTGGCCATCTGCATCAGAGAGAAAAGACCTTCCTGCATACGAGCGCCGCCGGAAGCGGTAAAACAGACAAATGCTGCCTGATTATCAATAGCGGCCTGAACAGCACGAGCAAAGCGCTCTCCGACAACCGAGCCCATGGAACCGGCCATAAAACCGAATTCAAAGACGGCAACGACAGCGGGCATAGCATGGATGGTGCCTGACTGCACAACTAAAGCGTCGGTTTCTCCGCTCGCAGACTGTGCCTGCTTAACGCGGTCAGGATATTTTTTGCTGTCCACGAATCCAAGCGGATCGACAGGACGAATTTCCGCACCGATTTCCTGACGATTTTCAGGGTCGAGAATCATATCCAAACGCTGACGAGCACTCACGCGCATATGATGGTTGCATTTCGGACAAACGTTAAGGTTGTCGCGAAGCTCCTGAGCGTAAAGCGTCGTTCCGCAGTTGGAACACTTTGTCCACACGCCTGCAGGAATATCTTTTTTGGCAGTTTCGCCGTTACTCCGACTGATTTTCGGGAGCACTTTATCGAGCCAACTCATAGTGCAAATTAGTTTCTTTTTACTGAATCTACTGATTCTAATCGAATCCAGCCGCTCTGCATGAACTCAAACTCATTGAGTTCGTTAACAAAAATTTGTCAGCCGGGAAACGGCGAAGCTCCGTGCTGAGGCAGGCCAAAGATTTCCGGATAGCCGACGCCGGTCAGATAAAGTCCTGTTGGATAGAAAGTCGGAGCGGCCGCCTGTCGGCTTTTTGCTTCCAAAACTTCTCCCATCCAATCAACACTTCTGGCGCCCGTGCCTACGTAAACCAGACAGCCGACGATATTTCGAACCATGTGATAAAGGAAGGCGTCTGCCTTGACACGAATCTTGATGAATCGTCCGAGACGAATGACATGCAGATATTCAATATTTTTCACCGGCGTCTTGCTCTGGCACCCTGCGGCACGGAAACTGGAGAAATCATGTTCGCCGACCAAGAACTGGCCTGCGGCTTCCATGTTCTTTTCGTTGAGCGGACGGAAGACCCAGCCGGTTCTGCCGGAAAGAATCGGAGAACGAACCGGCTCATTGACGATCCAGTATTCATAAGTCCGACTGCAAGCGGAAAACCTCGCATGGAATTCGTCCGGGACGACTTTCGCCCAGCGAACCGCACATTCCGTCGGCAGATAAGAATTCAAGCCGCGAACCCAAGAAATCTCCTTACGGTCGGCTCCCGTATCTAAATGGATCACTTGACCCGTGGCATGAACATTGGCGTCTGTGCGCCCGGCACAGACGGCTTTAACTTTTTCACCCGTAAACTGAACAACGGCCGCTTCGAGATAATCCTGGACTGTTTGTCCGGAAGGCTGGGTCTGCCAGCCCTCGAAAGAACGGCCGTCGTACTCGAGTCCTAATGCGACTCTCATCGGCAATTAGGCTTTGAAGTCAACGAGAATACGCAGCATGCGGCGCAGCGGTTCGGCAGCGCCCCAAAGGAGCTGGTCGCCGACTGTGAAGGCAGTGACGTATTCCGGACCGAAATTCAGTTTGTGGATACGGCCGATAGGAACAGAAAGCGTTCCGGAGACCTTGGCCGGAGTCAGTTCATGAATAGAATCTTCTTTGCGGTTCGGAATGACTTTAACCCACTGATTGGCTTCAGCAAGAAGTCTTTCGATTTCTTCGCAGGAAACATCTTTCTTCAGCTTGATCGTCAAAGCCTGAGAGTGGCAGCGCATGGATCCGACGCGAACGCACAAACCGTCAACGGGCATGCATCCGGGCTCTCCGATAGCGGGTTTGCCCAGAATCTTGTTAGCTTCGGCACCGCCCTTCCATTCTTCGCGGCTCTGTCCGTGTTCGACTTCTTTGTCGATCCAGGGGATCAGGCTGCCGGCAAGAGGTACACCGAAAGCTTTGTCGGGGAAGTCGGTAGAACGAAGTTCTTCGGTAACTTTGCGGTCGATGGCCAGAATGGCAGAGCGAGGATCCTTCAGATCTTCGGCAACAACGCCGTAAAGAGCACCCATCTGTTCGAGCAGTTCGCGCATATTGGGAGCACCGGCGCCGGAAGCGGCTTGGTAAGTCATGGAAGAAATCCATTCAACCAAATCAGCGCGGATCAAACCGTCTAAGGCCATCAGCATCAGGCTGACCGTGCAGTTGCCGCCGATGTAGTTCTTAACGCCTTCGCGCAAACCCTTCTGAATCACGTCCATGTTCACGGGGTCGAGAACGATGATGGCGTCTTTTTCCATACGCAGCGTGGAAGCGGCATCAATCCAGTAGCCGTTCCAGCCTTTATCGCGAAGCGGTTTGAAGTGAGCTTTTGTCCAGTCACCGCCCTGGCAGGAAATGACTACGTCGCAGGCTGCCAATGCGTCCAGATCATTGGCATCTTTAAGAATAGGATCTGAATTAGGGACTTCCGGTGCTTTGCCACCGGCGTTACTGGTAGAGAAGAATGTGGTGCTGACAAACTTAAAGTCGTCTTCCTGCTTCATTCTGTCCATCAACACGGAGCCGACCATTCCCCGCCAGCCAACCATACCTAACTTCAACATTTGTGTTTCTCCTATCGAGTAGTGCTTCACTTTGCTTTAGAGCGCGGCGACAACCGCATCTCCCATTTCAGAACAGCTGACAAGCTTGCAGCCTTCGCTGCGGATGTCTCCCGTGCGGTATCCCTGAGCAAGAACTTTCTTAACCGCATTTTCAATTCGGACTGCTGCTTCCTCCATTCCTAAAGAATAACGAAGCATCATGGCCGCTGACAAAATCTGGGCTAGAGGATTTGCAATGTTCTGGCCGGCAATGTCAGGTGCAGAACCGTGAGAAGGTTCGAAGAGGCCTTGTCCTTTCTCGTTCAAAGCGGCAGAAGCCAGCATACCGATGGAACCGGTAAGCATAGCGGCTTCATCAGAAAGGATGTCGCCGAAAAGATTGCCGGTGACCATCACATCGATCTTCTTCGGAGCCTTAACAAGCTGCATGGCTGCGTTATCGACGTACATGTGTTCGAGAGTGACTTCCGGATATTCTTTGCTGACCTTGATCATGGTGTCACGCCAAACCTGGGAAGTTTCCAGAACATTGGCCTTGTCTACGCTGACAAGGTGTTTGCTGCGGCCCATCGCGGCCTTGAATGCGACGTGGGCAATTCTTTCAACTTCGGGAACAGCGTAACGCATCGTGTCAAAACCTTCTTCAGTACCTGCAAAAACACCGTCCGGGCTGATACGTTTGCCTCTGGGCTGGCCGAAATAAACGTCACCGGTGAGTTCGCGAACGAGCAGAAGATCCAGACCGGAAACAAGTTCGGGTTTCAGGGAAGAAGCAGCTGTGAGTTCCGGATAGCAAATGGCCGGACGAAGATTCACAAAAAGGCCTAAAGCTTTTCTTAAGCCGAGGATGGCCTGTTCGGGACGGAGATAGCGAGGCAGATTGTCATATTTGAAGTCACCGACTGCACCGAAAAGAACGGCATCGCTCTTCTTAGCGAGTTCCACGACTTCAGCGGGAAGAGGATGACCGAAAGCGGCGTAAGCGACACCGCCGACTAAGGCTTCCTCAAATTCCAGAGGAAGCTTGAGCGCCGTTAAAACTTTAAGGGCCTGGGCCATGATCTCGGGACCGATGCCGTCACCGGCGAGAACTGCAATTTTTTTCATATTGGTTTTCTTCTCTTAGGTTTGATTAATAAATTGTTTTAGCGAGCCAGGGTTTCTGGTTCAGACGCTGCTGTTCAAATGCCTTGATTTCGTCAGCGTGCTGCAGCGTGATGCCGATATCGTCCAAGCCGTTCAGCAGGCAATAACGGCGGAATTCAGGAACTTCGAATTCATGGCGTTTGCCGTTGGGTTCAATCACAACGCGGTTGACCAGGTCGACGGAGAGCTGATAGCCGTTGTTTGCTTTGATTTCATCAAACAAGTAGTCAACCACAAACTCCGGCAAACTGATCGGGAGCAAACCGTTCTTAAATGCGTTGTTGTAGAAAATATCGGCAAAGCTCGGTGCGATGACCACTCTGAAGCCATACTGCGTCAGCGCCCAAGCCGCGTGTTCGCGGGATGAGCCGCAACCGAAATTCTTGCGCGCCAGCAAAATCGTGGAACCTTGGTAGCGAGGCTGGTTCAAAACGAAATCCGGATTGATCTTGCGGGTGGCAGGATCCATCCCCGGTTCGCCTTTATCGAGGTAACGCCATTCATCAAAAAGGTTCGGACCGTAACCGGTGCGGTAAATTGACTTTAAAAACTGTTTCGGAATTATGGCATCGGTGTCGACATTAGAGCGGTCTAAGGGAGCGACAATGCCTTGAAGAACTGTGAATTTTTCCATTTCTGCCTCTCTTAGAAAAGTTTGCGCACATCAACAAAATGACCTTCGATGGCTGCCGCAGCGGCCATGGCCGGAGAGCAAAGATGCGTGCGGCTCTTATTGCCTTGGCGCCCTTCGAAGTTTCGGTTGCTGGTTGAGGCACAGCGGTCGCCCGGCTCTAAGCGGTCGGCATTCATCGCCAAACACATCGAGCAGCCCGGACGGCGCCACTGGAATCCGGCTTCAATAAAAATCTTGTCCAGCCCTTCATCCTCGGCCTGCTCTCTGACGAGTCCGGATCCCGGAACCACCAGAGCCTGTTTAACCGTAGGAGCCACTTTCTTACCAAGCTTGCGCACCACATAAGCAGCGGCTCGAATATCTTCAATACGGCCGTTCGTGCAAGAACCGATAAAGACGTTGTTCGGAGCGATCGAAGTCATCGGTGTACCGGGCTTCAAATCCATGTATTGATAAGCGCGTTCCCAGCCCTCACGTTTGACGAGATCTTTTTGATCTTCGGGAATCGGTGTGCAGCCGGTGATCGGTGCGACCATCTCGGGAGAAGTTCCCCATGTGACCATCGGAACGACGTCTTCTGCCTGAAGGTTGACTTCGATACTAAACTTGGCGCCTTCGTCCGAATGAAGTGTCTTCCAGTATTCGATGGCCTGATCCAGAAGCTCGCCTTCCGGAGCCAGAGGACGGCCCTTCATGTATTCAATCGTTTTATCATCACAGGCGACTAACCCGCAGCGCGCACCGGCTTCGATGGCCATATTGCAGAGCGTCATGCGGCCTTCCATAGAGAGCGCACGAATTGCAGGGCCGTCAAACTCAATGGCGCACCCTGTTCCGCCGGCCGTTCCGATCTTGCCGATAATGTAGAGCGCAAGATCCTTAGCAAAAACGCCGGGCTGCAGTTTGCCTTCCACATGCACGCGCATGTTTTTCATTTTCTTCGTGAGCAGCGTCTGGGTTGCCATCACGTGCTCAACTTCACTCGTTCCGATACCGAAGGCAATTGCTGCGCAAGCTCCGTGGGTGCTCGTGTGAGAGTCACCGCAAACGACAGTCATGCCGGGAAGCGTTGCACCCTCTTCCGGTCCCATAACGTGGATGACGCCCTGTCCGCGGGACAGGAACGGGAAAAACGCCGCACATCCGTTTTGACGAATGTTTTCATCCAATGTCGTGACCTGCAGCTTGGAGATCGGATCAGTAATGCCCTCCATTCCGGCTTCCCAACCGGTCGTCGGTGTGTTGTGATCGGCTGTGGCCACAATCGAGCTCTTGCGCCACAAAGGACGGTTGTTCATGCGCAGTCCCTCAAAAGCCTGGGCACTGGTCACTTCGTGGACCAGATGACGGTCGATGTAGAGGGTTGCAGTGCCGTCTTCTTCCATTCGGACGACGTGTTCGTCAAAGATTTTGTCGTAGAGTGTTTTAGGAGATTCCGGTGTTCTCATTTCTTACTGGTATCACTAAATTTTTGAAGTAATTCTTTGAGTATGCCACCGAAAAGCACGGCGAATAAAAATCTGTAAGATTTTCTGACTGTCTTCGGTCAGCAATTTCACCGAGACGCTAACGAATTCCGAAATTTTTAATTTTTTTGCGATTTTTTTCGCACCCTTCCGTTGACGGATGGTATGAGCAATTAGAATGGAGGGCTGAGTGTTTGTCCTGCAGTGCTTTTCCGCATTGCGGAACGTAAAAGTCCTACTCGGTTTCTTCTTTGAGATCTCTTAGATGTCAATACAGCCGCCATGATAAAAAACATCCGGCCCTGAGCTCAGTATAAGCAAACCAGGTACGTCTTGAGCGCTCTCGTTTCCAATCGCTTAATTTCACTATCAAATGGACTGGTTCGCCTCAATCGTTTCTTCTTTAAACAACGTCCTTTGGTCCTACGTCCTGATCGGACTTCTGATCTGCGTCGGCCTTTGGTTCACCTTCTGCACTCGTTTTGTCCAGATTACCAACGTCAGAGAAATGTTCCGCTGTGTTCTGGAAGGGTCCCGCACTCCAAGGCCTGAAGGACACATCTCTCCCTTCCAGGCTTTTTGTATTTCCACCGCCTCCCGCGTCGGCGTCGGCAATATTGCCGGTATTGCTATCGCTGTCGTTACCGGCGGTCCAGGCGCCATCTTCTGGATGTGGGTCATTGCCACATTAGGCGCAGCCAGCGGATTTATTGAGTCCACACTGGCTCAGATTTATAAGGTAAAGAAACCCGGCGGGGGTTTCATGGGCGGCCCTGCTTACTACATCAAGAACGCTTTAGGTTCGCCTTTCTGGGCCGGTGTGTTCGCCGTGTTGATATCCGTCACTTATGCCTTAATCTTCAATTCCGTCCAGGCCAATACGATTTCTCTGTCCATTGAAACCACGACGGGACTTAAGCCCGCTTACACCGGAATGATCCTTGCCGTTCTTACCGGCTTAGTGATCTTCGGCGGCATGACCCGTATCGCCAAGGTTGCCAGCTTTATGGTTCCTTTCATGGCCGGCGCATACCTGCTGCTTGCTTTTGTCGTGACCTGCATGAACATCACGGAAATCCCTCGCGTTCTGCTCATGATCGTGACCAAGGCCTTCAGCTTTGACTCCATCACAGGTGCTGCCATCGGTGTTGCCTTGATGACCGGTATTAAACGCGGTCTCTTCTCGAACGAAGCCGGTATGGGTGCGGTTCCGAATGCTGCCGCAGCAGCGGACGCCTCTCACCCGGTAAAACAAGGTCTGATCCAGGCAATGGGCGTTTACTTCGACACACTGTTTGTCTGCACTGCCTCCGCAATGCTGGTTCTTCTTTCTCCGGAATGGATGATGGGTTCCAAGCTGACAGGTATTGCACTGGTTCAGAAATCCGTTGCCGGCCAGCTCGGTGAATGGACAAACTTCTTCATGACCGTCATCGTGCTGTTCTTTGCCTTCAGCTCCATTATCGGCAACTATTTCTACGGCGAAATGAACATGCCGTTCATTTCTAAGAGCAAATATGCGATGCCGATTTTCCGAGTATTCGTTGTCGTGATGGTCTTCGTTGGTTCAGTCGCTTCACTCTCATTAGTTTGGGATTTGGCTGACCTGTTCATGGCTTTGATGGCTATCGTGAACTTGGTTGCTATCTTCATGCTCGGCAAATACGCCATTGCGGCTTTACGCGATTACAACGCGCAGAAACGCAGAGGCATTTTGGATCCGATCTTTGATCCCAGAATTCTTCCCGACAAGAAAGGCGTTCACTGCTGGCCGCGAGACGAAGATCGCCGCAGAAAGGCCAATTAAGTTTGAAATCGGGACCGTTTAGGTCCCGTTTCTATTTTTAGAAGCTCAAATTCTGCCGCACTGGCCCCTTTGAGCCATTACTTGATCAATCAATACTAAAGCTGTCAGCGCCTCTAAGATCGGTGTCGCACGAATACCGACACACGGGTCATGTCTGCCTTTAGTCGAGACGATCGTATCTTTGCCGTCGACGGTCAGCGTCGACATTTCCTGACGAATCGAAGGCGTCGGTTTTATCGCCACTCGAGCGGTAATCGGGGCCCCTGTGGAAATTCCGCCTAAGATGCCGCCCGCATGGTTGCTAGCAAAGCCGTTTTCGTATTGCGTACCCATACGATCCGCGTTCAGACTTCCTCGACTGCCTACAACTTCAAATCCGTCTCCGATCTCAACACCTTTTACCGCATTCAAACCCATGAAGGCATAGGCTAAACAAGCATCCAGTCTTCGGTAAACGGGTTCTCCGAGTCCGGGAGGAACACCCTGTGCTTCAACATAGATTTCACTTCCGGCAGAGTCTCCGGCCCGACGAAGCTCATCCATACAAGCTTCCAATTCAGGAACTTTTTCCGGATCTGCGGTGAAGAAGGGATTGTTGTCTGGCGCCGTCCAATCCTTAACTTCCAGCGGGATCCCGCCCAAGTTAATCAGACAAGCGCGAATCTTTATATTTAGATTTTCTTCAAGCCATTTCTTAGCAACAGCTCCTGCTGCGACCGTCGGGGCTGTGAGACGAGCTGAGCTTCTGCCGCCCCCGCGGGGATCACGGATTCCGAATTTTTTGTAATAGGTGTAATCAGCGTGGGCCGGTCGGAACAAATTTTCGATTGCAGAATAGTCTTTACTTCTCTGATCTTCGTTTCTAATCAGCAATGCAATCGGAGTTCCGGTGGTTTTGCCCTGATAAACCCCGGAGAGGATTTCAACCGTGTCACTTTCTTTGCGCTGAGTGACATGACGTGACGTTCCGGGACGTCTCCGATCAAGCTCTTTTTGGATATCTTCCTGACTTAACTCCATGCCCGGAGGACAGCCGTCGATCACACAACCGATAGCCGGTCCGTGAGACTCGCCAAAATTAATCACAGAAAAGTATTCGCCCAAACGTGAACCCGGCATTGAAAATTCCTCGAAGTTATGCTCCTTTTTGGGAGCGGAACGTAAAAAATTGTATCCCAAACACGTAGAATTTCTGATGTCAATTGATGAGTAAATCGTATGGAAAAGCTTTTTGTCAATATTCGCAAAGCTGAACCGGCCGACATCGGCGGGATCGCCAGTATTTACGAACAAGCCGTTTTGCTTGGTACCGCCAGCTTTGAAGTCACGCCTCCTTCCGAAGAGGAAATGCTCTCTCGCATGCAGACAATTGAAGCCGGGCACTATCCGTATTTAGTCGCAGAGCTGGAACATCAAATCCTGGGATTTGCCTACGCCGGTCAGTACCGCCCGAGAAAGGCTTATCGCTACACGGTGGAAGACTCAATTTATGTTCATCCGGAATGCCGCAGATTAGGCGTAGGCACGCAGCTTCTGACCTCGCTCATTGCTGAGTGCGACCTCCGGGGCTTCAGGGAAATGATCGCCGTGATAGGTGACTCCGAAAATACGGCTTCCATCAAACTGCACGAACATTGCGGATTCCGTCATGTCGGCGTCCTCAAAAACGTTGGTTATAAATTCGATCGATGGCTGGATTCCGTCCTGATGCAAAGAACGCTCGCCGGCGGCGATACAATGAACTGTTGAACTCAGAACAAATAAGAGGCGCAAATGAGTGAAGAACAACTTGAATACGACCCCGAGTGGACGCTTGCAACACTGAATGACGCTAAAGAAGCTTTGGAAGATCTGATCGCTCAGGTCGAAGACAGTCCCGAAGAAGTCAAAGAAATCTTGGAAGAAAACATCGCCAACGTCTACGCAAAGCTGAACTATGCATTCAACAGCGCCAAAGACGGCCCCGACGCCCTTCTGTCCATGCCGGACGATGAACTCGTTGCATTCCCATCCGTCTTGCCTTTGAAGCACAAGGTTGAATTCGAAGAAAAAGACGAAGAAAAACCAGACGAAGTACAGTAACCGCAAGAACAACGGCTTGCTCTATCAACTAAGCAAGCCGTTTTCATTTGTGAAAGCTCCAGCGGATCAGTCGACTTCGCTGGCCTTCAAGTCAGATAAACGATAGCCGCAAACCGCCAGCGTACCGATGTAAAGCACGGCTGCACCCGCAACCACGCCGAGCACGAGACCCAATTTAACCGCCCAGGGATATGCCATCTGCGTCCAGTCACAATAATGCTGAATAACTAAAAGATAAGCTGTCAAAAGAACGCTTCCGAGAATCACCGTAAGGAAGAGTTTTTTCCAGCCGGCAAGCGGCGTAAACACACCGCGGCGACGCAGGATAATCAATAAACAGCAGGCATTAAAGCAGGCACCGAGACCCACGGAAAGCGCCAAACCTGCATGAGAAAACAGCGGAACGTTCACTAAGTTAAAGATCTGCGTCACGATTAAAGCAGCGCAGGCAACCTTAACGGGTGTCTTAATGTCCTTCTGGGCATAAAAGCCCGGCGCCAGGATTTTGATTCCGATCAGACCGATCAATCCGATGGAGTAACCCATCACGGCAGTCGCAGTCTGATAAACATCATTCACATTAAAACGGCTGCTTTGAAACAGCACGGATACCAGTCCTTCCCCGAGAAGCGCTAAGCCGATGGCCGCAGGAACGGCAAAAGCCACCACGAGCTTCAAGCCCCAATCGAGCAGTGCGTTATAGCGATCCGTCATGCCCTTGGCGAAAGCCGCTGACAAGCTCGGCAAAAGAACCGTACCCAGCGCAACGCCGAGCAGCGCTGTCGGGAATTCCATCAGACGGTCGGCATAGGCCAGCCAAGTCACCGAGCCTTCGGCAAGAAAAGACGCGATATTCGTGTTAATCAAGATCGAGATCTGCGCGACACCTACCGCAAAGAGTGCCGGCACCATGAGCTTCAATACTCGTCTGACCGACGGGTCTTTCATGGCTTTAAACGGATTCACAAATCTCGGCAGCAAGTGGAGCTTAGCAAGCTGCGGAATCTGCACCGCCAGCTGCAGGAAACCGCCTGCCATCACGCCGACCGCTAAGGCGTAAATCGGCTGATCAAACAACGGCGCAACAAACAATGTCGCGGTGATCAAAGAAAGGTTGAGAAGAATCGGAACGGCCGCTGGAATCGCAAAATGCTTCCAGGTGTTGAGTACCGAAGAACTCAAAGCCACCAAAGACATAAAGAATATGTAAGGAAACATATAGCGCGTCAGGCGCGTTGCCGTATCAAAGGTAGCCGGTTCTTCCACAAGACCGGAAGCAATCACAAACACGAGGATCGGAGCAGCAATGACGCCTAAAATGCTGACGCAAAGAACAATGAATCCGAGAAGAGAGGCAACTTTATCGATAAAGGACTTCGTTTCTTCCGCAGAACGATTGCTCTTCACATCTGCCAGCATCGGCACAAAGGCCTGCTGGAAAGCACCTTCTGCAAAAAGACGTCTCAATAGGTTCGGTAATCGAAATGCAACGTAATATGCGTCCGTGTCACCGCTGACACCAAAGACACGGGCAATCAAAATATCCCGGATCAAACCTGTGATTCGGGACAAAAGCGTCATTGCCGAAATAACGGCTGCATTACGGAAAATACTCACTGCGATCTCGAAAAGAAAAAAGCCTGAAATCAACTGGATTCAGGTCAGTCAAAATTCTATCAGCCGAACGCCAGAGCGGCATAAGTTTGCGGTTGAAAACAAAAGAGATTTTCCGTATAATTCTGCACTTTCGTGGGATTCGGTTCGAGGACCGAATTACCTTATTTGTTTAACCAAACCGGCCGAGCCCGTAGTATTGCTAGTGGCGACCGGTAAAGTAAGAAAACTCGCCACTCGCATAGGCAAGGAAAGAAACAATGGCAAATTCTAAGCAAGCTCGCAAGCGCGCTATCCAGGCAGTTGCTCGCAACAAGCACCTCTCTGCACAGCGTTCTCGCTATCGCACAGCTATCAAGAACGTTCGCAAGGCTATTCTCGCCGGCGACAAAGCTGCTGCTCAGACTCTCTACGTCACAGCTCAGTCTGTGATCGACTCTATGGCTGACAAAGGTGTTCTTCATAAGAACGCCGCTGCTCGTCATAAGAGCCGCCTGGTTGTTGCTATCAAGGCAATGGCCTAATCAATCTTTTCCGTCTGCTTCGCTCTGAAGCAGAGCAAAGATTCCAAAAGCTCGGGAAAATTTCCCGGGCTTTTTTGTTATCTGTTATTGCAAAATACCATCGGGAGAAACCGCAAGAGTCTTATCATTTTTGATAGCGTCCTTTAATTTTTTAGGCAAAATTTAATCTAAATTACCTAGGTATTTTTACTTATATTATCTAAAATTTAAATTTATAAAAATCCCTTTTTAGGGCCTTGTCTCTCTTGACTTTTCTCATCTTTGACAAGCTCTCTCAATTTTGATCGTCCTGGGTTTGTTCTAATCCTTTTTCTCGACATCCCATAATGACGCGGTAGCGATCTTTTTTCCTTTGTTGAAAATAGTTTTTAAGTCGTCGGAACATACCATCAAAACCGACGCGCCACTCTACCCCAAGAGGAGAATTCAACAATGGACAAAACACAAGGATTGAAAGTTACTCGTCGATCCATCCTCAAAACGATCCCGGCCCTCTCCGCCATCAGCGCGGGAAGCAGCTTCTTCACAAAAGCAGCATGCGCACAAGAGCCGCTTGAAGACGGATACACGATCTGCGACAACTGCAACCAAATGCCGATGTGCGGTATTCATTTCCATAGACAGGGCAACACCGTAGTTTCCGTCGGAAACTGGAAAGAACACAGCGGCAAGCTGTTGTGCAATAAAGCCTTGGCTACTTTACAGCGCCTCTACAACCCCAACCGCCTGCTCTATCCGATGAAGCGCACCAATCCGAAAGGAAGTGTCGATCCCGGATTCGTTCGTATTTCCTGGCAGGAAGCTTTGGCAACGATTGCTGCCAATATGAAGAAGATCCGTGATCAGTACGGTGCAGAAAAACTTTTCATCTTCTGCGGCGACCCGAAAGAACCTCGTCCTGCCGCTATGCGCCTGGCACGCTACTTCGGCACCTATCACTACGGTACCGAATCTTCTGTTGCCTGCCGTAAAGGTTCTCTGCTGGCTGAACAGCTTGTTTTCGGCTGCGAGTACGCCGGCGGCGGCTGCGGCCCGAAGACAAAATCCTTCATGGTAATGGCCACCAACGGTGCATGGTCTAAACCGCACGGCTGGTGGAATATGATCAGTGCTGCTAAGCAGCGCGGTGTCAACATCATCGTGATTGACGCACGCCGCACTAAAGTTGCTGAACTCGCAACCATCCATCTCCAGCCCAAGCAGGGCACAGACGCCGCCTTAGGCGCCGGTATCTGCCGCGTCCTCTTCGAAGAAGGTTTGTACAACAAGCCCTTCTGCGACAAGTGGGTTTACGGCGTTGAAGAGTACAGAAATTACTGCAAAGACTTCACACCTGAAAAGACCGAAGCCATTACCGGCGTTCCTGCCGACCTTATCGTTAAGGCCGCTCGTATGTACGCCGAAGGCCCTGGAAGCTTCGCTCTGACTTCGCAGTCTCTTTCTCACTCCAGAAACGGCGTCAACAGCGCACGCGCTCTGCTGAACATCCCCGCAATCCTGGGTTACGTCGATATCCCCGGAGGTGCTCTCTTCGGTGTCGGTCCTAAAGGCTATATCGTCCACGACAACGGCCTCACAGAAGACTTCGTTGATTACAACTGGTTCAAGGCTCACAAGAAAGACCGTCTCGACAAAGACTTCGTTCCTGTTTGGAATCACACTCAGGTTCAGTTCAACCCGAACCAGCTGCCTGAACACGTCAAGAACGGCAAACTCCGCGGCATGGTCGCTTTCGGCTTTAACGTCATGATTTGGCCGCAGCCTCAGGTTTATGCAGAAGCCATCAAGAACATGGACTTCTCCTGCGCAACGGACTACTTCTACCGTGATGAAACCCACCACGACATGGACATTATTTTGCCCGCCGCCATGAACTATGAACGCTATGCACCGTTCGGCACACATGCCGGCAACAAGGTATCTGTCAGAACTCCGGTTAAGCCTATGGGCGAAGCCAAGGAAGACTGGTGGATCGCACTGCAGCTCGGCTGCTTAGTTGATGATCCGAAACACTTCTTTGACGGCGATCCTGTCAAGGCATGCGACTCCATCCTGAAAGAATGGGGCACCACATATGCCGACGCTCAGAAGAACCTGCCGAATATGACTCAGGTTCAGGGTGCAAAACAGCAGCCGCTCAAATACGAAAAAGGCCTTCTCCGTCACGACGGTCAGCCAGGTTTCGATACACCGTCCGGCAAGATCGAGTTGTCTTCCAATATTACGAAGATGCACAACCTCGGCACGATTCCTATTTATGTCGAACCGTATCAGCCGACAGCCGAATATCCGATCAAACTGATCAACGGTACTCGCGCTCCGTACATTACGCACTCCAAGACCCGCAGCGACTCTCCGTATCTGCTTGAAATCGAACCGATGTCCACCGTGGACATCAACCCCGAAGATGCTAAGGCCCGCGGCATCAACGAAGGCGACAAAGTATTGATCAAGAACCAGTACGGTCAGGCAAGAGCTCGTGCTCGAGTCTCCATCATCGTTCCTCCGGGAACCGCCGGCATGCAGTACGGCTGGCGAGGAGACCAGAACACCCAGGTTTTGATCCCGCGCGAATGGGACAAACTCTCGGGCTATGCACCCTACTTTGAAACAACCGTTCAAATCACGAAGGAGGCCTAAGCGATGAGCCAGTTCGGAATAATCGTCAATGTCGATAAATGCATCGGCTGCCAGGCATGCTTCGTTGCCTGCAAAGAAGAAAATAAAGTTGCTCCCGGAATCCAGTGGAATCAGATCCATCGTGCAGAAAATCTGCAGGACCGCATCATCAACTATTTCCGCGTGAGCTGCCAGCACTGCGACAATCCGGCCTGCCTGCCGGTCTGCCCTGCTAAGGCCATTTATAAAGGCCCGCACGGAGAAGTGCTTGTTGATCAATCCAAGTGCATCAGCTGCGGCGCCTGCGCCATGGCTTGCCCGTACGGTGCTCCGAAGTTCAACAGAAGCGGCAAGACATCTTACTGGGATGGCCCGGCCTTGGCTTCCGTTCCGCTTCAGCCGCATCAGCAGCGCACTCCCGGCAAAGCCGAAAGATGCACGCTTTGCGTCCAGCGCACCTCCAACGGTCAAGTACCTAAGTGCGTCGAAGCCTGCGCTGTTAAGGCTCTGACTTTCGTTGACTACGACAATCTGACCCCTGAACAGAAAGCCCTGGTTGACAAGTCCGTCGCATTGAACGAAGCCGCTGGTACCAAACCGAAAGTTCGTTATATTGCAAGCCATATGGACATTGCAGGACGTCAGGAAAAGATGTTCTAACCACAGATTTTCTCTGATAGACAAATCGGGCCGGGGCTTTGACTCTCGGTCCGATTTTTTCTTCCGTAGTTTCGGCAATATTCCGAAAGGCCTTGAGCTACTGCGTGCTCTCGGACATATAATTGAAAAATTAACTTTCTTTGAAACAAATTATTAATAAAGGATCTTCAGGCATGTCTCATCTGATGAATAACTATGGTCGCCTTCCTGTCTCTTTTGATCACGGTCAGGGTGTTTGGCTCTGGGATAAAGAAGGCCACAAGTACTTGGACGCTTTAGCAGGCATCGCCGTGAACTCCGTCGGCCATGCTCATCCGAGACTGGTTCGAGCCATTGCCGACCAGGCTTCCAAGCTCATCCACTGCTCAAACTACTTCAACATCGACCTTCAGGAAAAAGTCGCAGAAAAATTAGTCGAACATTCCGGTCTTGAGGCTGTTTTCTTCTGCAACAGCGGTCTCGAAGCCAACGAATGTGCCATCAAGATCGCCCGTAAATTTGGGCATACCAAGGGCATCGAAGTTCCTAACATTATTGTCTTAAAACACGCCTTCCACGGACGCTCCATTGCCACCCTTTCCGCTACAGGCAATCCCTCTGTCAGAGAAGATTTCTCTCCATATACAGAAGGCTTCATTTTTGTCGATGAGTCTGATTTGAACGGAATCCGTAAGATCGTTGAAGAAAATAAAAATGTTGTCGCTATCTTCTTTGAACCGATTCTCGGCGAAGGCGGCGTCGTCCCTATCGATCTTTCCGTCATCAAAGGCATTCGTGAAATCTGTGACGAACACGACCTCTTGATGATGTGCGACGAAGTCCAGTGCGGCATGGGTCGCTCCGGCAAGTGGTTCGCTCATCAATGGGCTGAAATCAAACCCGACGTCATCACGATGGCTAAGGGTTTGGCAGGCGGCGTTCCTGTCGGCGCTGTCATCGTGAGCGAAAAGGCGAATATCTTTAAACCCGGCAATCACGGATCAACTTTCGGCGGCAACCCTCTTGCTATGCGTGCAGCCCTCGAAACGCTCTCCATCATCGAAAACGAGAAACTTGTCGAAAACGCCCTTGAAGTCGGTAAGAAACTCAAGAAAGCACTTTCTAAATCTCTTAACGGTTTCCCAGGCGTGCGCGGTATTCGCGGCAAAGGCCTGATGCTCGGTATCGTTCTTGACCGTGATGCCCACGACATTCTCGAACTCGGTCTGAAAGCCGGTTTAACCTTCAGTGTCACTGCCGGAAACGTTATTCGTCTCGTTCCCGCTTTGACAATCACTGAAGCCGAGGCTGACGAACTCGTCAAGAGAATCACTCCCGTGATCAGATCGTTCCTTGCACAGCCGAAGATCTAAGGTGATTCATGCACAAGAACTTTCTGTGCCTTAAAGATTGCTCGGCGGACGAGTTAAATTACCTTCTCCGCCGGGCCATAAAACTCAAGTCTCGTTTCAAGGCCGGGGAGGTTTACCGTCCCTTTGAAGGAAAAGTGCTGGCGATGCTTTTTGAAAAAGCCAGCACCCGCACCCGCGTTTCCTTTGAGGCAGGCATGGCTCAGCTCGGAGGAACCTCGATTTACCTGAACACGAGCGAAACTCAGCTGAAAAATGAAGAAACCATTGAGGACACTGCTCGAGCCGTATCCCGTATGGTTGACCTTGTCATGATCCGAACAGGCCCTCATAGCCGATTAGAGGCATTTGCGAAAGAGTCGGAGGTGCCGGTCATCAACGGCCTGACCAACGACAGTCATCCCTGCCAGGTCATGGGCGACATCATGAGCTTCATAGAAAAACGGGGTTCAATTAAGGGCGCCGTCGTGACTTGGATCGGAGACGCGAACAACGTACTCTACTCCTGGCTTTACGCAGCCTCCATTCTCGGATTTAAGGTGCATATTTCGGCGCCCCCGGGATACTCGATCAATCCGACACAAGTTCCGGATAACGATGACTGCTATGACTTTTTCCTATCTCCGGAAGAGGCCGCAGAAGGCGCCGACCTTGTGACCACGGACAATTGGAGATCTTGCGGTTACGACGAAAATCAAGCCAAACGGCAATCCAAATCGGCTCGCTGGCAAGTAAATGAAACGGTCATGAAAGCGGCAAAACCAGACGCTTTATTCATGCATTGCCTTCCCGCCTTCCGCGGGCAAGAGGTCTCTTCCGAAGTCATCGACGGACCGCAGTCTGTCGTTTGGGACGAGGCTGAAAACCGCTTGCACTTTCAAAAAGCACTGATGGAATATTTGCTTTTAGGCAGAATTGAAGACGTTTAGCTTCTGTTAAAGCATTTTGAAAGCCTCGAAAGTATTCCGCTCTCGAGGCTTTTTGACGTTCTATCGCATTCAATACTTCCTGAATTTATCGGATGCAACTAAACTAAGAAAAACCAGTTTGTCGGAGGTATCTATGGAAAGATCCCAAAGAGAAAGGCTGACTGAAGAGTTGACGCTTGTGCTCCTTTATTTGACATCTTTCACCGAAAAGCAATGTCCTAATGTCCGTATGGCCTGGAAGACGCATGATTGGACGGCATTAGACGATCTTGCAGAGGACGGTTTCATGGTTCCTCCGCACAACAGAAAAAACTACACTCGTTACTTGACCGACGAAGGTGTTGAGAAAGCCAAAGAGCTACTGGAGCAAATTGGTCCTTCACTTGGTTTCAAAAAAGAAGATTGGGGAGATTGACGTTCTTCTTAGCGCAAACTCAAGATCGTCTACCACTGCGGTGGCGACCGAAATGGCCTCCTCATTTTATGAACAAAAGTCTTGAAGATTAGACTGAATGTCTCGTGAATTGGAGGAGATTGTCTTGGAAAAAACAGAACGCGACAAATTAATCGACGAGCTGACGCTGGCTCTTCTTTATCTGACTTCCTTTACCGAAGAAGGCAAGCCGGATGTCCGCATGTCTTGGAAAAGTCACGATTGGACGGCAATGGACCGATTAGTGGACGATGGTTTTATCGAGAAACCGAAATGCATACGTAAGCATTCTCGAGTCCTCACGAACGAAGGAATTGAAAAAGCCAAGGAACTCTTGGACCACGTCGGTCCCTCCCTTGGCTTTAATAAAAAAGACTGGACGAATTAGTTCCGCAGAGCCTTCGCCTGCGGAAACTCACCTAGACCATAGCAACTTCCGGCTCGAGCTTGACGCCAAAACAGTTCTTGACGCGAAGTCTCACGTCTTGAGCCATCGCGTAGATATCCTCACCCGTTGCCTGTCCGTAATTCACAAGAACAAGCGGCTGCTTTTCCCAAACACCGACGTCGCCCATGCGATAACCGCGAAGACCTGCATTGTCGATCAGCCAGGCGGCGGAAAGCTTGAAACGACCGCCGGCCAAAGGATAAGAAACTAAAGAAGGATTGGTCCGAAGAAGACTTGTAAAAGTCTCTCTGTCGACGACAGGATTCTTGAAGAAACTTCCGGCGTTTCCGAACTTCACCGGAGACGGCAGTTTTCTGCGGCGCAGTGAAATCACGCAGGAGTAAACGTCTTGGGGAGAGAGCTCGGGGAAGCTGTTGATCTCGATCTCTTCGGCAAGCGCTTTATAGGAAGTGTTGGGAACCCAATTCTTGGGAAGCTTGAACGTCACAGCAGTGATGACCAAATGACGGTTTTCCGGCTTCTTAAACGTTGAGTGGCGGTAGCCGAAGTCGCATTCCTTATTGGTCAGCGTCCGCTCTTCACCGGTGTCCATATCAAAGCATTCAACTGAATCAATGAACTCTGCGGCTTCTAAGCCATAAGCACCGATATTTTGAATCGGAGCCGCACCGACGGTACCGGGAATGTAAGCCAGGTTCTCAAGACCGGGCATTCCGGCATCAAGCATTTTGCGCACAAAGCTGTGCCAAACCTCGCCGGCTCCGGCACGAACGAAATAATGTTCGTCGTCTTCTCTGATCTTCTCAAAACCAGGAATCATCATCCGCAGCAGGAAGCCAGGATAATCCTCTCTAAACAATACATTAGAGCCGCCTCCGATGACCATAAAGTCCTGAGGTTGCTGCCGGAGATGTTCTCTTGCCTGTTTTAAATCCTCAATGGAACGGATCTCGGCAAAGTTCTTCGCTTTTGCGTCAACACCGAAGGTATTGAGCTTTTTAATATGTTCGTCAGTCTTGAGCTCCATAAGAAGGCTCCAAAATTACCCTATTCTTTTGAGACGTTCTTCAATCTTATTCAAAATCGATTCTTCATCCATACCGCATTCTTGGTAAAGATGTAAGTTATCTCCTTGCTGGATGAAACGATCGGGAATTCCGATCTGAAATACATCCGCAGGAATACCTTTTGCGGCTAAAACCTCAAGGCATGCATCACCGGCGCCCCCAATGATGACATTCTCCTCCAGAGTCACTAAAAGATCATTATTTTTTGCAGCTTCTTCGATCGCATCGCCGTCAACCGGCTTTACAAAACGCATGTCGTACACGGTGGCATCGATTTTTTCTGCCACTGCTTTGGCCTCAGCGAGCATACTTCCGAAAGCCAGCATTGCAACTCTGGCGCCCTTCGGTGCATTTCCGGTACGCACCAGACGAGCTTTGCCGAGCGGCAGTTCATGCATTTCTTTATCAACCGGAACGCCGGGTCCTCTGCCTCTCGGATAACGCACGATAGCAGGATGATCGAGCTTGTATCCGGTATAAAGCATCTGACGGCATTCGTTCTCATCCGACGGCGCCATAATCACAAGGTTCGGGATGCAGCGCAGGAAAGACAAATCAAACGATCCGTGGTGCGTTGCACCGTCCGCACCCACTAAACCACCGCGATCCAGCGGGAACAGAACCGAAAGATCCTGAATAGCCACGTCGTGGACGATTTGGTCAAAAGCTCTCTGAGAAAAAGTTGAATAGAAAGTACAGACGGGTTTTAAGCCTTCCGCTGCAAGACCGGCTGCAAAAGTAGCGGCATGCTGTTCGGCAATCGCAACATCAAAGAAACGGTTCGGAAACTCTTTGGCAAAAGCCACCAATCCGGAGCCTTCTTTCATCGCTGGCGTGATCGCAATCACGCCCGGATCCTTGCGCGCAATATCCACGAGCCAGTCACTGAATACCTCAGTGTAGGTCTTGGCATGCGGAGAAGGAACGATTCCCTTGCTTGAATCAAACGGAGAAATTCCGTGATACTTAGTCGGATTGTCGACAGCCGGAGCATAACCATGACCCTTTTGCGTCACAACGTGAAGTACCAGCGGCCCGTTGAGCTGTTTCATGTTCTGAAGCACCGGAATCAGCACTTCTAAGTCATGACCGTCAATCGGACCGTGATAGTTCATTCCGAATTCTTCAAACAGCGTGGAGTGAGGTGCCACCATACCCTTGCTGTACTCTTCAGCACGCTTCGTTAGATCGAATAGTTTCGGAAACGGACGCACAATCGCTTTGCCGATGTCTCGGGCCTGAGCGTAAAACTGTCCGCTCATCAGCTGTGTAAAGTGATTCTTTAGAGCCCCGACCGGCGGAGAAATAGAACAGTCATTGTCGTTGAGGATCACCAGCAGGCGGAGATCCTTCATGTCGCCCGCGCAGTTCAAGGCCTCAAACACCATACCCGCGGTCATTGCACCGTCGCCGATGACAGCAATGTGGCTTCTACCCTTCTTTCCCAAGGTCTTTGCCGCGACGGCCATGCCTAAAATCGCGGAAATAGAAGTGGAAGAATGACCCGTTCCGAAACAGTCATACGGACTTTCCGAACGCTTCGGGAAGCCGGACAAGCCTTTGTACTGGCGAAGCGTCGACATGCGGTCCCGACGCCCCGTCAGAATCTTATGCGCATAAGCCTGATGGCCGACGTCCCAAACTAACCGATCTTCCGGCGTATCAAACACGTAGTGAATAGCGATAGCCAGCTCGACGGTTCCCAGAGAAGACGAAAGGTGGCCGCCTGTCTTGGAAACGTTATCGATAATGAAAGTACGAAGTTCGTTTGCAAGCTGTTTTAACTCCGGCATCGACAATTTCTTTAAATCGGCCGGAGAATTAATAGTTTCGAGAATGGTAGTCATCGCTGCTTACTTCTTAGTGAGTCCTTCTGATGATGAAATCAGCGATTTCGATTAAACGTTCTTTGCCGTCCAAATCTTCGCTGAGCCCTTCAACGGCTTTGGCGGCAATTAAATATTGTTCTTCAGCAAGTTCTTTGGCTTTTTCCAGGCCAAGCAGGCTGACGTAAGTCGGTTTATCTCCTAAAGCATCCTTACCGGCTGTTTTACCAAGCTCAGCCGTATCGCCGACGACATCCAAAATGTCATCGACGATTTGGAAAGCCAAACCGATAGCATTTCCATAAACCTCAAGCTGCGAAAGATCGTGCTGTGAAGGAGTCTTTTTTCCGGCAAACGCACCCAGAAGTACTGAGGCCTTAAGGAGCGCCCCCGTTTTCATCGAGTGCATTAGGCGCAGCTCTTCAATCGTCATCTTCTGATTGCCGACGACGCTCAGGTCAATCGCTTGCCCTCCACACATGCCTCGCGTGGAAGATGCGTAGGCCAAAAGCTCGACGAGCTTAATTCTCTGCTCAGCAGGCAGCTTCGTTCTGACTAAGAACAGAAAGGCTTCCGGCTGGAGTGCATCGCCTGCAAGCATGGCCACTGCTTCACCAAAAGCCGCATGAGTAGTGGGCTTACCGTGGCGCAGTATGTCGTTATCCATGCACGGCAGATCATCGTGAATCAAGGAATAAGAATGGACGCATTCAACAGCTAAGGCCGTAAGGTCCAGGTTTTCGGGATCGGCATCATATATTTGTCCGACGGCATAAACAAGCAGCGGACGCACGCGCTTACCGCCTCCGATGACGGAGTAGCGCATAGCCGAATGGAGTTTTTGGGGAATAAGAGCTTCCTGAGGAAGATTATTTTCAGCTGCTTTTTCAACCCTCTGCTGGCAAGCCTTTACCCAATCTTTAAAAGCAACAGTCATAACTTCTTAGAAAGGGATATCGTCGTCATTTCGACGGGAACGGCGGCTTACCGGGGTTTCTTCAGGTTCGTCATCATCCTGCTGATTGCCGAACTTTTGATCCAGTTCACGTACTCTGTCTTCTGCGCGTTTTAACAAGTCATTGCAGTGTTTGCGCAGTTCAGAGCCGCGAGCATAAGCTTCAACAGATTCTTCCAGAGGCAGACCGCCTTGAGACAGGCGCTGCGACAAGGCTTCCAGTTCCTTAAGAGCTTCTTCAAAAGACAGAGAAGAAATTTCAGGGGCCTTTTCTCCCATTTCCGATAATCCTTATATTTGTTTGCGTCATGAGCATTTTCGCTCATTTAGACGTTAGCGAACAACTTTTTGACAATCCTACAGGCATATCTCGATATTTAGACGGTTTTCACTCAAGCTGAGGCACTAAATGTAAGCTTTTGCGTTAGTTTGCTCAAAAATCGTTCAAGCGCTCAAGTGTACTTATTCATAGCGGATGAGCCTTCGAAGATTTGTAATGAAGCCTAAAATCGACTAATCACTAAAAAGAGGTGTTCCGTCGACTACCTCGGCCTAAAGGCCGAGGCTTGTGAAAGCCTCTAGTTGACTAGCCTCAGTCCGCTGTTCGGGGACTACGTTGGTCGGGAATGCACAGGCACCGCGGGATGCAGATCCTAGTCCCGCGCTCTGCGGCCGATGGTTAAAAGCTCTGAGAGGTAGGAGCGGTGCTGTCGGCTTGAAACCCCTTCCAACATTGGCGAAGGATCACAACCGGTCGAAAGACCGAGGAGACAAACTTGAGAGTATTGGTTTGGAACAAACGCGGAAAACCGCTGATGCCCTGTTCACCGGCAAAAGCGCGCCTTCTGCTTAAAGAGAAGAAAGCTATTGTGAAGAGGCGAACGCCTTTCACCATACAGCTGACGATTGCGACCGGCGAGTCCAAACAGCCGGTAAGCCTGGGTGTTGATGCCGGATACAAGCATGTCGGCCTTTCCGCTTCAACTGAAAAGGCTGAACTTTATGCATCCGAAGTCGAGCTCCGACAGGACATCACCGATCTGCTCTCTGCTCGTCGCGCATTACGGCAGTCCCGCCGTAACCGCAAAATGCGCTACCGTGCTCCGAGGTTCGACAACCGCATCCGCACCAAGCGCAAAGGCTGGCTTGCTCCGTCGGTTGAAAACCGAATCAACGCGCACTTGTCGCGCATAGAAACGGTTATTCGACTGCTGCCGGTCACGAAGATCTCCGTGGAAACGACCTCCTTCGACATGCAGCTGCTGAAGAATTCAGACATTGCAGGGAAAGAGTGCCAAGAGAGCGAACAGCTCGGCTTCTGGAACGTCCGCGAGTACGTTCTTTTCAGAGACGGGCACGTTTGTCAGCATTGTCACGGCAGATCGAAAGACCCGGTGCTCAATGTTCATCACTTGGAGAGCAGACGTACGGGCGGTGATTCGCCCGGCAACCTGATTACGCTTTGTGAGACGTGCCATAAGGCCCTTCATCGCGGTGAAATCACGCTGAAGGCAAAGCGCGGACAATCATTCCGTGCGGAGACCTTCATGGGAATTATGCGCTGGGAGGTTTTGGACCGCCTGAAGGCGTCGCATCCGAAGCTAGAGGTGCAAAACACCTACGGCTACCGAACCAAGCATGCACGGATCGTGAATGGTATTGCCAAATCGCATTGTGCAGATGCTTTCTGCATCGCCGGCAACCTCGGCGCCGAAAGGCTCTGCGAATTCCTATTCCAGAAGCAGACCCGCCGGAACAACCGACAGATTCACAAACTCTCCATCCTCAAAGGCGGCATTCGAAAGCGCAATCAAGTTCCCTTTGAGGTCAAGGGGTTCCGTCTTTTTGACAAGGTTGCCTGCAAGGGAGAAGAAGGCTTCATTTTCGGCCGTCGATCATCCGGGTACTTTGATGTTCGAAAACTTGACGGAACCCACGTTTCAGCCGGTATCAGCTATAAAAAGCTGCGTCTGCTGGAAAAGAGACAAACCTATTTAACAGAAATTCGAAAGGAGGAGGCGCTTCCTCCCCTGCCTGAAGGCAGAGGTCTCCGCGCCTAAATGTGATGATTTTTACGACTTTAATCGAGCCTCGTGAGCTGCATACTTTCATGCTGAATCAGAAAGTCAGCGGAAACAGCAACATCATCATTCTCGACTGCTCCTGCAGCATTGCAGACCCGGAACTTGGGCTTAAGCTCTATGTCAAAGAACATATCTCTGGTGCTGTTCTTGTTGACTTTGACCGCTACGTCACCGGCAAGGTAGCGCACGGAACCGGACGCCATCCGATGCCGGACAGAGAAACATTCCGCAAATCCATGGAATATTTCGGCATCCGTCCCGATCGTCAGGTTGTTCTTTATGATCAGGGCGCCCTCGGATTTGCGACACGCTTTTGGTATGAACTTCGCTGGCTGGGCCTGGAAAATGTCTGCGTCTTAGACGGAGGCTTTACGGCCTGGAAAAAAGAAAAGCTTCCGGTGACAGACAAGCTGACCGAGCCGTTAAAAGACGGAAAGATCCCTGAACTTGAGCCGCTTGAAGTACCGGTTCCGATGAAAACCGTTCAGGACAATCTGAAGACGAAAGAATTTTTAGAAGTGGACGCACGCCCTGCCCTTCGCTTCCAAGGCATCGGCGAAACGATTGACCACAAAGCCGGCCACATCCCCGGCGCCGTCAATCGTCCGGGTTCCGAGAACTTCCTTCCCGACGGAAGATTCAAACCTGCGCCTGTTCTGCGTGAAGAATTCCTGAAACTTCTGGACGGCCGTACACCGGACAAGGTCATCAATTCCTGCGGATCCGGCGTCAACGCTTCCGCGAACCTCTTTGCAATGGATTTAAGCGGTCTTTACGGATCGAAACTTTATGTCGGCTCGTGGAGTCAGTGGATTGACGATGACGCTAATCCTGTAGCAACCGGAAAGTAATCGCCTAGCAAGCAAAGCCGCTCCGGATCAAAGGTAATGTTCGAGAGCGGCTTTTTTTGCGTTTGATGACTGCTACAGATCAGTGCTCGTGCAGACCTCCGGTCGCCAAAACAGCCATGGCCATACCGATCAAAATAAAGAATAACTGTACGTAAAAACGTTCCGGTTTTTCCTGGTGCGCAATTTCCGGCATCAGGTCAGACAGTGCAATATAAATAAAGCTAGCAGCAGCAATGGCAAAAGCGTACGGAACCATCCATTCGACTCGGTCTAAGAGGAAGTAGCCTGCAATACCGCCGAGCATGGAAGTCAGGCCGGAAATAACATTCCAAAGAAGCGCCTTCGAGCGCTCAAATCCGGAATGGAGCAAAACCATAAAGTCGCCCACTTCCTGGGGGATCTCATGAGCCAAAATTGCGAGCGCCGTTACCCAGCCGAGGCCTGAACTCACCATGAATGCGCTGGCAATCAAAATGCCGTCCGTAAAGTTATGGAACGCATCACCGATCAAGATGGCGTTGCCGGCGCCGGAACTTCTCTTTTGGCTTCCCTTGATGTATTCAGAAATGGTGTGTTCCGGAGGATTTACATGACTATGATGCTGATGACTTAAGGCAAATTCAAGGCAGAACAGAAATAACACGCTCACAAGCAGCGTCCAGCCCACCGAGGCTGCATTCTCATGAATTTCAAATGCCTCGGGAAGTAAATGGGTAAAAGCCACTGTCAATAACAAACCGGCCGAGATACAGAGCATCTTACTCATATATCGATCAAGAAACTTAAAGCTGATCAGTCCGGCTAAAACAATGGACAGAACCGACGATAAAAGAGTCGCCGCAAGAATTTGCAAAAGAGTCGTCATCTCATTCCTTCTTCGAGACGATTAATCTAAAACAATCGGAGAAACAAATTCAAAAATGACGGTTATTTCGAGCTCGTGTGAGAACCGAGGTAGAAATTCTCGTCCCAAGAGCGTCGGAAGGACTGTTCAACCGAAAGCGGAGGAGTCCAGCCGAGAACCAGCTGAGCTTTATGAATGTCGGCCACTTGGCTCTGGAAGAAGAACTCTTCCCAAGCCTGACGTCCGATGTAACTGTTAAACAGTCGGACAAGGATCGGCGGAAATGGCCACAGCAGACACGGCCGATGGTGCGTTTTAGCCAGCAGTTTAAAAATATTGAGTGTCGAAAGATCCTCTCCGTCACTAACTAAGAAAGTTTCGTTGGCAGCATCCGGGTGCGTCGCGCAGCAAATCAGGAAGTCGACGAGGTTATCGATGCCGACTAAAGAACGGTGATTTCTCTTGCAGGATCTCAGCGGAAGCGGCAGACAGTAATCCACCATGATCTTGACCTCGCCGAAAAGATTCTGACAATCCGGCCCGTAAATGAGCGGAGGACGGACGATCACAATTTCCATGCCTGTCTCTTCGCCGACGCGAATCAGTTCTTTTTCTGCTTCCAGGAGCGCTTTGCCGATCGGAGACTTCGGCCGAGGCAAAGAGTCAGCATAGAAACGTTTCCCGGCCGGGGTCTCGGGACCGTTCACCTGCAGAGAACTTAGGAAAATGAAACGGCTGATGCCGGCGCGGTGCGCTTCGCGCGCCATGTGAACCGTCCCTAAGACATTAATTCTGTGCAGCGCAGCTTCGTCGAGCCAGCCCTCGTGACCGCGCATCGAACCGCGGGAAGCGCAATGGATCAGGACGTCGCAGCCTTTGAATGCTTCAACGTAGTCCGGACTTTCTTCCAGGCTTCCGAGCCGAACCGTCTCAAAGGACTTGGAATTAAGAATCGAACCTCTGCGGGCAGCTGCCCGCACGGTAAATTCTTTTTTCCGATTCAACAAAGCCAGCACCAAGGCGTTTCCGATATAGCCGTTGGAGCCGGTCACCAAAATCTTTTTCATATAAATTTAACGCTGCACAATTTCTTTAGTGTAATTCCTTCTTGGCCATTGGTATTAATGATTTTGTCGATTAGCGGCCGAATTCATAACATCAATGTTCTTTTTTTGAGATGTCAGAGACTTCCAGTCTTACTTTTGGATGATTAGACTGTTATATTTCCTTGGATTATTCTCAAACTAAAGATTTTTAAAGGACGCGATAATGGATTTCGTAAAGCTTTCCGAACAGCGTTTTACCGCTAAAAAATTCGATGTCAACAAAAAGATTCCTCGTGATGACGTCGAAAAATTAAAGACAATTCTTCAGCTCTCTCCTTCTTCCGTCAACAGCCAGCCTTGGGTCTTCCTTTGGGGCACAAGCGACAATTCCAAGAAACGCGTTCGTCCGGCAATTGCCGACTTCAACTGGAACCGCATCGACACTTGCTCCGACTTTGTCGTGATCGCCGTTAGAAAAGGTTTGGACGACAAATTCCAGCATACCCTTCTCGACCAGGAAATCAAAGACGGCCGCATTGCCAACGAAGAAATTGCCAAAGAATGCTTCGAATCCAGAAAATTCTTTATTGATCTGCGTGAACGTTCCGGCCAAACTCTCAACTGGGAAACTAAGCAGGCCTATATCGCAATGACAGCATTGCTTTACGGCGCTGCCTCCCTCGGCATCGATTCCACACCGATCGAAGGTTTCGATGAAAACAAGATGGATAAACTCCTGAATCTTGATAACTACGGTGTGCATTCCGTCCTCGTCGTGACCTTGGGCTACGACGCCGAAGACGACCACAACCGTACTCGTCCGAAGTCTCGTCTGGAACAGAGCAAGATCTTCTTCGATCTGGACAAATTCCCTGGCTAATTTTTAGAATCAACCGACTGAGACCGCCTTTCTAGGCGGTTTTCTTTTGCCCATAACTGCTGTTCTTGGACAATCGGAGTATGGCGTCATGCTCGTTTTCTCGACTTTCTTTGAACGCGAGCCTTTTAGATAATAAGTTCACCACTTTCACCCAAGGATTTGATGTTGTTTAGGAAACTCTGGCTTTCTTTATGCGCCGGCGCGCTGCTGGCGGCTCATCCGCTTCAGGCGGAGGAACCCACTCAGCTTCGGGAAGTCAGAGTCGCCTACATCGGAATCCTGCCGTCTGAAACCACTGAGCACGCCGTCTACCCGACTTTCGATTTTCTAAAGTCACAGCTCGGGCACAAATACCTATTCAAGCTTTTTGATATTTCAAACCATGATTTCTTAGAAGAAATCAATGTCCTGAAGCCGCATTTGCTCTTTGCACCGAGCGAAATTTATCTTCAGCTGGCGGCGATTCCCCAATTGAACGCGCACGACATTGCTGCTTTGAAATCGGTTTTCTCGTCTAAGACCAGTGCGTCTGTGGGTTCGGTGTTTATTACCCGAGCTGACCGCAATGACATCAACTCGATCGCAGATATGAAGGGCAAGCGCGTAGCTGCCGCCAACGACGAAAACTTAAGTGAATGGTGGGCGGCGTTAGGTGAGTTGAAAGAGCGAGGCTATACTCCGAATCGCTTCTTCGGAGGCGAGCGTTTCACAAGAGAACGTCATCTCGGAGCGGTAGAAGAAGTTCTTGCTGGCTCGAGTGATGTCGGCATTCTTCCGACCTGTCTTCTCGAAGCTTACGAAGGCGTAGGGTTCGTAGCTCCGGGTTCGCTGAAAGTGATCGATCCATACGATAATGCCAAGGATGAGTCGCCCTTCTACTGCCGCCGCTCTACTCGTGCGCTTTATCCCGGCATTGTGATCTCTTCGCTGGCGAATGCACCTGACGACATCGTCAAAGACGTCGTTCGTACGCTCTTTACAATGCCGCCTTTCCAGGGCAACGAATGGGCTGCCGGTTACGATTACACAGAAGTGCTCCGACTGATGAGAGATCTAAAGTTCGGTATGTACGAGAACCTCAGAGACTACTCTTTAGGCGCCCTTCTTCAACGGTATAAAACTGAGCTGCTGATCCTGCTCACCATCCTGCTCTTTTTAATCGGCAACGAACTGCGCGTACACCATTTGGTCAACAAGCGGACAGCTGAACTCAAAGGCGCCCTAGAGGCTAAAAACGCCGCCGAACAAGAGGCTGTGCTCGGACGCAAACGTCTCTCGCATATCGAGCGTTCAGGCGTCATCTCGCAGATGTCAAACATCATTGCGCATGAGTTAAAACAGCCCTTAGGCGCACTGCTGAACTATGCAGCTGTCTTGAAACTGCGACTAAACGACAGGATGACGGAAGATCCGCTGACCAAGACGGTCGTCGAGAATATGGATGCGGAAACCAGACGCATCTCTCACATTGTGGATTCAGTTCGTAAATTCGCCAAGAAAGAGCAGCCCGCGCATATCGAATACGATTTAGTTCGAATCGTAGAAAAGGCGATCCGAACTTTCCATCAGCAGGAAGAAGCAAAAACGGCAGTTCCCTTCCGTACGGATGTGGCCACGGCGCCGGTTTTAGCTGATCCTCTTTCCTTGGAACTTTTAATTTTGAATTTAATCCGAAATGCCGCAGCTGCCAGTAAAGAATCCGGTCGACCCAAGCTCGGCGTCTCTTTAGAGCCGGCAGGCAAACGCTGGAAAGTTACCGTTTGGAATAACGGTCTGGTCCTAAGCGATGAACAGTTCACGCGATTGGAGCATGCCGCCGAGTCCACCAAGCCTGAAGGTCTGGGCCTAGGCCTTTCCATTGTGAGAGAAATTGCCGACATGCATTCGGCTTCACTGCATTTCGAACGCCTGGCAAAAGGCGGCGTACGCGCCGAACTTATGATTGATCGTTTAGCGACCAAAGATCCGGAGAAAAATAATGAATAAAGAACATACTTTGATCCGCCTCGTCGACGATGACGAAAGTTTGTTGTTTTCTACCAAGATCCTGCTAGAGGCCCTCGGCTGGAAAGTAGCTGCTTATAACTCTCCGACGGAGTTTTTGGTTCGCGACAACCTGAGCATTCCCGGCTGCGCAGTATTAGATGTGCGCATGCCGCAGATGACCGGGCTTGAAGTGCAGGAAATGCTCATTGAGCGCGGCTTTGCTCATTTCCCGCTGATTTTCCTTTCCGGACACGGCGACATTCAAATGGCAGTGAACGCCATGAGCAAAGGCGCCCTGACCTTCCTAGAAAAACCCGTCGATCCTGAGCGGCTGAACCAAGAAGTCACCCGTGCAGTAGAGCTGGGCATCAGACGAGCGGAAGAAGTCAACGAATTAAATGCATTAAAACGCCGCTATCGGCAGCTCACCAACCGAGAGAAAGAAGTGCTGTCTCTGGTCGCCGAGGGGCTGACCAATAAAGAGATTGCTGACCGCCTTGAACTTTCCGTCCCCACGATCAAAATGCATCGCAGCCGCGCCTCCGAAAAACTTGCAACGGATTCTGTCGCCGAAATCACGCGTGCGCTCATCCTTCTTAACGAAGCTACCGCGAAATGATCAGAAGAGAGTTTCTCGCCGGCTTGACGGGTTTGAGCGCTTTAGCTGCGGCTCCCGCCATCTCTTTTGCACAGACTCCGATGAACCTCGGGCAGCAATGGGATATCATTGTAATCGGCTCCGGCTTAGCGGGTCTGTCTGCCGCTTTATCCGCCTCTGAAAACGGTGCCGATCGCATTCTCGTTATTGAAAAGCTTCCCGTACTCGGCGGCCACTCGCGCTTATCAACCGGCTCCTTCTTAGCCGTCTCCCCGAAGCGACTTGAACCGCTTGGAATCCACACATCAGTAGACGCTGTTCTGGAAGAAATGATGGAGGTCGGAGGCGGGATCGGCAACAAAGATTTAGCTCGGATTTTGCTCTCTCAGAGTGATGCGGCCATGGATTGGCTGGAAACGCACGGCCTGGTTTGGAACCCGGAACCTTATGTCGCCGTCGGCTCTCCCTCGGCCTACGCTTTCAGAACGATCCAAGGTTTCACCGGTTCTCACTACATCTTCAAACTCAACCAAAGAGCACGCGAACGCGGCGTCCGCTTTTTGTATGACCAGCCGGTCACCGACCTCCTTCAGGATCCTGTTTCCGGCAACGTCAACGGTGTCGTTGTTAAAAGCAAAAACCATGAACTAATCTACATCCGAGGCAATGCCGTGGTCATTGCGACCGGCGGATATTCGGCAAACAACGCTTTATGCCGCAAATTCAATTCTGAAATCTCGGCGCTTATGCCCTCGACGGCGAACCCCGGAGGAAGATATCTTGACGGAGCTTGGGGCGATGCGTTGGAATTCACCAAACCCTTCCACGCAGCAACGGTTGATTTGGATAAGATTCAAAAGATTTGCTTCCTGGGCGGCCGCTTGGTCGACTACACCGGCGCAGACATCTATCTGAACAAAAACGGTCTTCGGTTTGTCAATGAAGGGGCGTCTCACGGAGACGTGCTCGTCGAACTCTTAAAGCAGCCGCAAAGAGCAATGTGGGTGATCACTGACTCCCAGTCTAAAAAAGGTTTGTCTCTTGAGAACAAACTCGCTGACGGAGCGGTTAAAAAATTTGATTCTCTTCGTCAGGTCGCTGCCTTCATCGGCTGTCCGGCAGAGACTCTGGAAGAAACCGTTACCAGATACAACGACTTTGTTCTCAAAGGCGTGGACAAGGATTTCGGCAAGAAAGTTATGCTCCAGACCATCAGTTATCCGCCTTTTTACGTCGGACAAGAACGAGTGGGCGTTCACTATTGCTGCGGCGGCCTCAAGTTCAATGAAAAAGCTCAAGTCTTAAATACCTCCGATGAACCCATTGCCGGCCTTTACGTTGCCGGTGAGGCCTCCGGCGGCGTTCACGGAAAGGATCGTTTGGGCGGTATCGGCTTAACCGATGCCGTGGTATTCGGCAGAATTGCGGGACGAGAAGCGGCTCTGCTTGAAAGAGCGTCCGAGCATACTGAATTCCGCTATGTTCCGCCGAGAAGTCGCAGCGTTCAAGAGCTTGACGCTTCTGCGGATTTTGAGCCGACGAGCGATTAAGTCCACTTTGGCGGTTTGTTCTAAACTACTAACCAATTCTACTCATTGATTTATGACTATGAATCCGGACAAGGAAGAACCCGTCTTCGGCGCAGTCGTCGTCGCAGCAGGAGTCGGTTCAAGAATGGGCACCGGCAGCCCGAAACAATATGAACTTATCGGCGGCAAAACGATGCTGGAACGCTCGGTTCAAGTGCTTCTCGACGAGCCTCGCATTAAAGAGCTCGTCGTCGTCATTTCCCCGGCCGACATGATCGGTCAGAGACTGACATTTGAAGATCCGCGCGTCCGCATCGCACGTGTAGGAGGACAGACACGGGCCGACAGCGTTAAAAACGGCATACTGTTTTCTAACCTGAAATCTTCGGATTGGGTGTTAGTCCATGATGCGGCCCGCCCGTGCCTGCTGACATCCGATGTCACCAAACTGATGGATTACTGCCGGAGGCATCAGGAAAGCGCCATCCTTGCCGTTCCGGTCAATGACACACTCAAAAAAGAAGGCGACAATGGAACGATCGCCTGCACCGTAAGTCGAGACGGGTTGTGGGCTGCTCAGACCCCGCAGTGTTTCCCTGTCGGCGAATTAACCCGGGCCATGAATGAAGCAGGATCGGCCGTCACGGACGAAGCCAGCGCCATGGAATTTGTCGGAAAGCATCCGGCACTGGTCGAGGGCACTCCGACCAACATCAAAGTCACGCGTCCGATGGATCTCTGGCTCGCACGGGCCATCTTTTTAGCTCGCAAAGAAAAGGAAAATAATGAGTAACTGCAAAATCAGAGTCGGCCAGGGTTATGACGTTCACCGTTTAGTCGAAGGACGCCCGTTGATTTTAGGCGGCGTTCAGATTCCGCATTCTCTAGGCTTGGACGGACACTCCGATGCCGATGTCCTGCTTCATGCCGTTACCGATGCCTTGTTCGGCGCCGCTGCCATGGGCGACATCGGCAGACACTTTCCGGACACCGACCCGGCTTATAAAGGCGCTGACAGCGCCAAGCTGCTTTCGGAAGCTCTGAAAAAAGTTTGGGATAAAGGCTGGAAACCGGTGAATGTAGACTGCACAATCATTGCTCAAAAACCGAAACTTGCTCCCTTTATGGATCAGATCAACGCCTCTTTGGCCGCTATTTTGCAGCTTCCCGCTGACTGCGTGAACGTCAAAGCCAAGACCAATGAAAAGCTGGGCTTTGAGGGAAAAGAAGAAGGGATTGTGGCTCAAGCAGTCATCCTGCTTGAGGCTCGGGCTTAGTCAGCCTTTTCCGGCGTTTCTTTGCCTTCGGTGAGTTTTCTGACGACGGAAGCCTTCGGAACCACCGGAATCGTCATCTGAACGCTCAAACCGTTCGGAATATTCTGGGCTAAGCGGACGGAACCTCCGCCGGCCTTAGCGACGCGGTTGACAATAGACAGGCCCAATCCTGTCCCTGAGGCATTTCCGCGGGCAGTATCGCCGCGCTCAAACGGACGCAGAACGCGTTCTAAATCGCTTTCCGGGAGACCTTTGCCGTCATCGGCAACAATCAATTCGGCTGCTCCTCGCTTCTTCAAATAGCGAAGCGTAATGGACAGACGGAGAATGCCGTCGGAGCTGCGGCCGTACTTGCCGGCATTGACAATCATGTTTTGAACAGCACGCGCTAAATCCGTCGGATTGGCGCGGACTTCCAAACCGTCTTCAATCGAAGTAAGAAGCTGAATATCAGGCTGTGAGGCTACACGATTGGCGGCAATCACATGCCTGACGGTATCGGAAATATTGACGACTTCAAGTTCGGCCTCGCCCTGTCGGACGTATGCCATGAACTGCTTAACGATGCTTTCCATCTGATCAAGATCGCTGCACATGGCTTCTCGCGTCTCTTCGGAAAGCGGAGCTAATTCAACTTCAAGTCTTAATCGGGTAATCGGTGTACGAAGGTCGTGGCTGACGCCTGCGAGCAGAAGCTCGCGGTCGCTCGCCAAGCGCTTCAGGTCTGAGACCATCACGTTAAAGCTTTCGTTAACTTCACGGATTTCACTTGGACCGTCGAGAGGCAGGGGCTGCGGGAAAACGCCGCGGCCGAGCTCTCGCGCATACTCACTGAGTTTTGCGAGAGGGTCAATCAAACGGCTGGTTAAAAGTACCGTAAACAGGGCGCAGATGAGCAGCATCCCTGCGAACCAAAACATCCAGTTGGCACCCAATCGAGGGTTTTCGGCCGTTCGTTCTGCTCGGATCCAATATTCGTCCCCATCGATCTCGAAACTGACCCATAAACCGGGAATGCCGTTCAGGCTCTGAGCAAGAATGGTCTTCTTGCCCAAAGACGAACGGACATTATCAAGAATCAGATCGTTGAGACTGTCGCTTTCCAGCGGAACAATACGGTCGTACGGTTCTTTCGGGAGTATCGTCAGACCCTCACGCTGAGCCAATGCCATGATGAGGTCAAAACGATAACTCGTATCGGCACTGATCAGCGCATAGCGGGTCAGTGTCGTAATTGCGGTAATTCGCAGTGAGGCAGCTTGGGCTCGCGGCGCCTCATTCAAGACAGCCAAGCCGTAGAGCCAAGCGCAGACGCTGGTCAGCACCAGAATAAAGAGCGCTCCGAAGGTTTTCCAAAACAACCCGGAAAAAAACTGCGAACCGAAGCCCTCCTTGCCGGCCTTGTCTGCCATATTGCCTCACTTTCCGATCACAAATTATTTCTTATCCTGAGCGTCGGAAGCGCCGTCAGGAATAAACACGTAGCCTAAGCCCCAAACTGTCTGGAGATAACGAGGTTTGGAAGGATCAGGTTCGATAATTTTACGCAGACGAGAAACCTGAACGTCCAAAGAACGGTCAAAGGCTTCGTATTCGCGGCCGCGGGCCATTTCCATCAGCTTGTCGCGGGAAAGCGGAACTCTCGGATGACGTGCAAATGTCTTGAGAACCGCAAATTCACCGGTTGTAAGCGGAATTTCTTCATCGCCTTTAGAAAGTTTGCGAGTACCCAGATCAAGAGAGAAGTTGCCGAAACGAACGACTTCATCTTCTTTGCTCGGTGCTCCGGGAGGATCAACCGGCTCTCTGCGGCGCAGAATGGCATGCAGACGGGCCAGCAGTTCGCGGGGATTGTAGGGTTTCGGGAGATAATCGTCGGCGCCCAATTCAAGGCCCAAGATTCGATCGATGTCTTCTCCTTTAGCGGTAAGCATCAGGATCGGCGTTGTGTCATTGGAAGCACGGATTCTCTTCAGAATGGAAATTCCGTCTTCGCCCGGCATCATGACGTCCAAAACCACAGCGTCAAAACGTTCTCTTAGCCACAGACGATTCATCTGTTCGGCATTTTCTGCCACAGATACGTGGAAACCGTTATTTGTAAGGAATTGACGAAGCAAATCGCGTAAGCGGCTGTCGTCGTCAACCACGAGGATGCGCGGAGGACGCTTGTTGCTGAGGGCTCCGCCGTCTTTTCTCAATGTCTCTGATTCTTGCATAGCATCTCCTGTCGGAAGATTTACAAATTACATGATGCTACAAAATTTATCCTCTTTTTGGTTTTCTTGCTACATGCCCCTATTCCTTTTGGGCAATAAGTTGAATAGGATTATGAAAATAAAAGAAAGAGGCATTTATTTTGAAAGAGATCCGATATCTACCCGTTGTTTTGCTCTTGCTGCAGCCCGTAGTCGGTTCTGCTCATAATCCGGAACATCCGTCACCGTCAGAAACGACTGCAACTGTCGTGATTGACGCTTCCTCCGCCGAGGAAAACAGCTCTATTCCTCGCCCGCATGCGCCAAACGCAGCTTCTAATCCTAACGTTCCCAAATGTCACTGGGATAAATTGGACGCCGAAGGCCGTGCTTCTGTTTGGCCGACGTTATCGGCCAGGCACCGTGATTACCATTGGCGGCTCATGACCAGTGAAGAGCGCGCCGAGCTTCGGTCTTTCCTTCCGAAGATGGAAAGACGCCGTTTGCGTGAACGTTTTGTGACAAATCATCAGCATGCGCGCGATAACGATCGTCCTTACGTCCTATACAAGCGCCTCTCAAAACAAGAGCTCTGCGAGTTAAGAGAGCAAGTGCGTCAGGCGAACAAACAGCTTGTCCTTTCCAAAATGCTCAAGACGCCCGCCCAGATCGAGTACGAAGATCAGTTCCTTTCAAAACTCGCTGAGATGAACGATTTGAATCATCAGATGGTCATCGTCACGATTCAGGAGTCTGCTATGGAAAGTATGGCGGCTGCCGATCAAAAGGTCACGCCTGCCGCCCAAGAGAGTGCTTCTGCCCGCGTTTCTCCTTAGTCACAGACCGACTAAAATACTCTGCACTATAAGGAGTGTTGTATGGCAAGCGCATTACTTTGTCTTGAGTCTTCCGGAAATCTGTGTTCCGTCGCTGTCACCGGTTTCGATCATGAGGCTTACCTTCAATCCGAGCCCGGACAAAAACACACAGAAGTCATTCTCGGAATGATCCGCGGCTGTCTGACTGCTGCAGGCGGCAGCCGTGAAGGACTTCAGGGAATTGCCTTCGGATCCGGCCCCGGCGCCTTTACCGGACTGCGCGTTGCCTGCGGCTTGGCTCAGGGTTTGGGCTGGGCGCTCAATATCCCGCTCATTCCCGTCAACACCCTGCTCGCGCTCGCCTACATCCACCATGAAACATTGGAAGAAGGCTCCCGCCTTTTGGCCGCGATCGATGCACGTATGCATGAGTGCTACTGCGCTGTCTTCCGTTACGAAAATCATGAATTCAAGGAAGTCACGGCACCAGCGCTTTGCAAACCATCCGAGCTTTTAGCGATCGCAGACGACAACGGCGCCGAATTCCTGTGCGGAAATGCTTTCCGAATCTATGCCGATGAAATCAGAGATCCCGCTCCTAAGAAACTTCTTTCTACGGACGACGTCAACGCTCAAATGATCGTACCGCTCGCCCGAAAATATTTTGAAGAAAATAAAACAGTGGACGCCGCAGAAGCGTCCCCACTTTACGTTCGAGATCATGTCGCATTGACGATTGAAGAACGCAAAGCAGAAAAATCCCGTTGAGAATCCTATGGCTGAAGATCTCCTTATCACCCGAATGACTTCGGATGACATTGATGATGTCGTCCTTCTTGACCGCTCCATTTTTTATGATCCTTGGGCGCGAACGTCATTCTCAGGCTCGCTCAAAAAAGATACGTGCCTGATTCTCAGACGAGACGGTGAGCTTGAAGGATATGCGATTTTCAGCAGTATTTTTGACGAAGGCGAACTGCTTCGCATCGCCGTCAATCCGCTGTCTCGCCGTAAAGGTTATGCCACGATGCTCATGAATGAGCTGAGCAAACTCGGCCGCGAACGCAATATTGAGCATTGGTTTCTGGAAGTTCGAGCCGGCAACCTCGGAGCGATTAAACTCTACGAGAAATTCGGATTCATCATGATGGGACGACGCAAGGGCTACTACACTGCCCCCAACGGTCGGGAAGACGCCATCACGATGCACGCATATAGGAAGAAATAAAACGTGCTTGATCAAAGGAAGTCGGAAATATGGAAAGCGCTCGGGATCGGTCCGCAATGGATCGAACGAGATGAGCTTGCTAAGCTTGCTAAAGCTGCTAAAGAAGCTGTAAAGGCCAAGGCGCAGGCTGCGGCTGTTTCTCCGAATTCTCAGCCGCAGGCTCCCACATCGGCTGCCGCTTCTGCTTCTTCTTTTGCCAATCGTGCACCTCAAACTTCTGAGGTTGTCACAAAGCCTGTCGCCAGTACTTCTGCAACGACGCCCTCTCGCGTCACGTCGAGTATTTCCGACCGCAACGCTCCTCCGCCCAGAAGTGCACGACCTGAGCCGGCTGCGAAACCTGCTTATCGCAGTGCCAGCGAGGCCCGCGGAGTTCGACCGGAAGCCTATACCGAAGCGCGTATTCACCAGATCGCAACAGCAGATTGGCAGACCTTAAAGCAGCTCGTTCAAGACTGCCGTGCCTGCGAAATCTCTTCCAGCCGACTGCATCCGGTTTTCGGACAAGGCTACCCGCCCTGCCGGCTGATGCTGATCGGAGAAGCGCCGGGCGCAGAAGAAGACCGCTTGGGACAGCCCTTTGTCGGCCCCTCGGGCAAATTGCTCGATAAGATCCTTGAAGCAGCAAAGCTCGACCGCGAGAAGGATTTGTGTATTTTCAACACGCTGAAGTGCCGTCCGCCGCTGAACGCCACGCCGGAAAAAGCCGAAACCATGGCCTGCCGTCCGTTCCTTGAGCGTCAAATCGAACTGATCGATCCGGAAGTCATTGTGGCAATGGGCAAACCGGCCGCATCCTGGTTCTTCCCGGATCTCAAAACGCTCAATCCTTATCGAGGCAAAGTGCACAATTTGACTGTACAAGGCAAGCCCCGGAAGGTCATCGTGACTTATCATCCCTCTTACCTCCTGCGCTCTCCTCAGGAAAAGCGCAAGGCTTGGCTGGATTGGTGCTTAATACTCGATACCTTGAGTTGATCAAGTCAACTACCTCGGCCTCAAGGCCGGGGCTTGAAAAAGCCTCTAGTTGACTAGCCTCA